>CAYQPN010000006.1:0-28044 GCA_964419675.1 uncultured Candidatus Saccharibacteria bacterium | reverse complement strand
GTTACTTAGGAGTCTACCTTGGAAGTTTAGTTGGTTGGAGGTGGCGGCTTGGGCTGGGGTGGTTGAATTGAAGACAAGAGACACGACGAGTGACAAACCAACAGTTAAAACCCCGAACAGGCTCAACGCTCGGGCGCGTGAGGTTGAGCCTGTTCGACTTCTTAACAACTTTAAGATACCCTGTAAGCTCAACGCTCGGGCGCGTGAGGTTGAGCCAACAGGATCCTTAAAGAAACCAATACATAGTTGGCTCAACGCTCGGGCGCGTGAGGTTGAGCCAACAACACATTGGTTAATAATTTGGTCAAAGGCACCGAACAAGCTCAACGCTCGGGCGCGTGAGGTTGAGCTTGTTCGAAGCCCCTGCATGTTTAAGGCACCAAAATAGCTCAACGCTCGGGCGCGTGAGGTTGAGCTATTTTGATGCCTAGTCCTAACAAACAAAAAAGGCCTTACAACAGCTTTAGTAGCTGATTTAAGGCCCGAAACGACAGCAAGGGATAGCATTGCCATCCCTTGCGTACATTTAATTAATAGTACGTTTTTATGTTTGTTATTTTTAAATTTTTTCACGTGTTGCTTTTTATTTGTGTGCAACACGCGTGAATCGAAGCGTTGCGAGACTACTTCGAAACCGCGCCCGTATCTGTAAAAATTCACAGATACAATCACAGTGTATAACAAATTTATTCACCACACAAGATAAAAAGCATTATGAACTGCTTATAGTTATCCACAGATTTTAACTAAAAAGGACTCCCTCAGTGGAGTCCTTTTTATGTTGCGCTAAATAACTTAGCTGATGGTTCGAATTTTTAGTTTTGTTTCGCGTTGTCTATGTCCACGTACAGTATGAACTCGCTTTTTAGCTTTGTAACGAATCGCAATAACTTTTTCACCCTGCAAGTCTGCTTCAACTACATCTGCTGTAACTTTTATGTCTTTAACCGTTGGCGTACCAACGACTGAATTTTTACCATCCACAATCATGATTGGTTCAAAGCTAATAGTTTTTTTGTCTGAATCGAGTAAGTTAACGGTTAGTGTGTCGCCTTCCGCCACTAGATACTGCCTGCCGCCGCTTAATATAACTGCTTTTTTCATTATTTCTCCTAGATTTAACTCAATTCTAACAGAGTTACCTCTGTTTGTAAAGAATTATTCTTCTACTTGTCGTTTTTGCTTATTCCTATAGACAATTCATTACCAGAAACATTTTGTGTCACTGTATAATCTTCCGAATTCTTAGCCATTTTTACGTTTGAAGCTAGCGTTTCGGACTTAATATAGCTTTCAAACTTGTTAATTGCTTGGTTTAACTCTTTGTCTTCACTATGCAAGCTAAGGCTTATCCTGTCATCTACTTCTAGGCTGCCCTCTTTACGTGCCTGTTGAACAAGACGAACAACCTCTCTAGCAATTCCTTCCAGCTTCAACTCATTTGTAATGTTTGAGTCCAGAACAACTGATGGCTCACCTTCTGTAGACCAATTAACTTCTTTGATATTTACTTCTTCTTTAAGCACGTCAAGATATAGTTCCTTGTTTGGGCCTAAATCTTTAGCACCAGTTACTGTCAACATCTGCAAGGGTTGTCGAACCTTTATTTGCGCTTTAGACCTCTGCGACAAACCTTCGTTAACGGCGGTACGTATCGCATCCATCTCTGATACAACTATCTCGTTTATATGTCCCACCTTCGGCCAGTCTAACAAATGTACCGATTCATCACCTGTGAGGTTACGATACAACTCTTCTGCCAAAAATGGTGTAAAAGGAGCTAGTACAAGCGATAATTGAACCAGTACTGAGTGAAGTGTCTGGTAGGCCATTTTTTTATCCTCATCGTCTTCAGTTTTCCAGAATCTCTTTCTAGAGCGCCTAACATACCAGTTGCTAAGATCATCGATAAACGGCAATACTGGCTTAAGAGCAGACTGGATATCATATGCCTTCATTTTAGTTTCTACCTCTGTAGTTAATATATTGAGCTTAGAGATAATCCACTCATCAAGGACATTTTCCGCGTCTTTCCCTAAGTCTTCAATTGAACCGTCCCACTCCCAGCCATCAACCTCAGCATACAGAGTAAAGAAATCGTAGACATTCCATATCATAGATAATTTTCGCGCAACATCAGCAACGTCTTTATCCAGTAGTGCGAAATCTTCACCGTTAAGTAGTGGTGAGCTGAGGAAAAGAAACCTTAGAGAATCCGCACTATACTTGTCCATTAACTCATTTGGGTCTGTATAGTTACCGAAGCTTTTACTCATTTTACGACCATCACTCCCGGCAATTGTTCCGTGCACTATCGCGTTCTTGAATGCAGAAGTCCCAAATAACCCGACACTAACGCTATGCATGTAATAGAACCACGCCCGAACTTGTGGCACATACTCAACTATAAAATCTGCAGGAAAATTCTTTTCAAATTTTTCTACATTTTCGAATGGGTAGTGAAACTGAGCAAAAGGCATGCTTCCGGACTCAAACCAACAGTCCATAACCTTTTCTATCCTCTTATAATCGACTCCCTCTATTGTAAATGATACATCATCAATCCACGGTCTGTGGTAATCCTCTAGTTCTACTCCAGACAACTCTTTTAACTCTTCGTAGCTACCAATTACTTTTATTTTTTCATTGCCATCCTTGTCTAAGCCCTTCCATATCGGCATCGGGGTTGCCCAAAATCTATCTCGGCTTAAGTTCCAGTCGGGCGCTGATTGAACTGTTTTGGTAAAGCGCCCCTCTTTAATGTGGGCTGGATACCAGTTTACATTACTATTCTGTTCCAGCATTTCTTTGCGCTGACCATCTATATCCATAAACCAACTTGGAACAGCCCTATACATTAACTTTGTGTCACACCTAAAACAATGCGGATAACTGTGGGTGATGTACTCTATTTTTAGTACTACGCCATCTGTTAACAAGTCCTTTGCTATCTGCTTGTTTACTTCCCAGACGTTATGATTCTTCCATCTTCCCATTGTGAAAATTCCGTTTTCATCTGTAGACATAACCCAAGGTATACCGTTGGCCTTACTCAATTCATAATCTTCTTCGCCATACGCAGGTGACTCGTGCGCTATTCCACTACCTTCCTCATCATGGACAAAGTCAGCGTGCCACACCTTAAACGAATTTGTAGTTTCTATATCTATATCAAACAGCGGTTCATACTCCAGACCAACAAGATCTGCTCCAGAAATTGTATTCAATATTTTGTACTCTAGTGGCTGATGCTTCTCGTCTACCATTACCTTTTCGATGAGCTTTTTAGCTATAATTAGAATTTCGTTTTTATATTCTATTTCTTGATATTTTATAGTCTTATTTACAGCAATAGCACTGTTAGACACAAGCGTCCATGGTGTTGTGGTCCACGCAACAAGATACTTATCCTGATTAAGTAGTTTGAATTTAACATAAACGCTCGGATCTGTGTCGTCCTTATAAGAATTATCCATAGCTATCTCTGCCTTAGAAAGAGGAGTGGCGTCTCTTGTACAGTACATTAATACCTTTTCACCCTCGTAGATTTTGCCTTTATCATATAACGTTTTAAATGCCCACCAGACACTTTCCATATACTCTTTATCCATTGTCTTATAGGCACCCTTAAACTCTACCCAGCGCCCTATACGGTCAATGGTGTCTTCCCATAAACTTCCTGTCTGCACCATGTTATCTCTGCAGGTAGTTATATACTCCTCCAGAGAAATCTTTGTTCCTATGTCTCGTTTGTCAACAATACCCAGTTTCTTCTCTGTAAAAACTTCTGCCGGTAGTCCATGGCAGTCCCAGCCCCATACTCTCTCAACGCGCTTACCTTGCATAGTCCAAAATCTAGGAACTGCATCTTTTACAATGGATGTGAGTAGCGTACCGTGGTGTGGAACACCGGTTATAAATGGGGGTCCATCGTAGAATACATAAGAATTGTCTTCTGGCCTCGCTGTAATTGATTTTTCGAATGTCTTATTCTTTTTCCAATACTCAACGATGTCTTTCTCATATACTGCTGCTTTTCTTCTGGTTCCGCTTTTGAACTTCATTTTTATCCTTCTTAAAATAATAAAGAGATTATTTGACTACTGGAATCCGCACATATGGCGGACGGTACCATCCAGTTTCCAAATAATCTCTTTAGTTGAGCTATTTAGCGCTTACTTAATACTTTTTACGGAGTAACCCGGAGAGTTCTACTTAACATATGGTTTTCTTCTCTCGTGCTTTCACGGTTGATAGCCGTTATTCAGTTTTTCCTACTGAGTGCATGAATTTAGTTTACACCGTAACACCTTGCTGTTCAAGCATCATTGATGCAACCTCGTCTATCAAAGGTAGCGGTATCCCTTCCCACTGCTGTAAAACGCCACCATCAAAAGAAGTAATGATAAGGGCTGGATACTGTACAACACCGTGAATTGATGCAGTTGCTGCTCCATCTCTAGTGTCAATATCCAACTTTTCAATCGATTTTCCAGGATAGCGACGATTAAACATTTCTAAAAATTCAATAACTGGTCTGGCGTGTTCGCTGTTGTCTCTATATATAACCGTAAGCCTCATGACTATAGTGTACCCACCTGCCAACAACTATGCAACAGCCCGCTCCATTCTGCGTGTCACCCCCAACCAGCACATATTCGCTCATCTCCCATCCCCTCCCGCTGAATTTACGGAGGTCAGACCTCCGCATAAAAATCAATTTCTTATCTGTTTTCATCTTTCTTACGGAGGTCAGACCTCCGTAAGAATATTTATAGTAGAGACATTGCCGTGGGAGCCCGTAGGTCAGGAACAGCCTGTTGTTGAGCCACACGAGGTGCACACGTAGCAACTCCCCGAACGCTGTGTTTGGTTCCCGCAGTTATAGCACATTGGTGCGGCTGAATGACTTTGGTTCTTCTGCCTACTAATGTTAGTTGTATCACTATGCTCTACCCTACTAGTACTCGGCTCTTTATTCTCATCTGCAGATATGTATTGGTTGACTTGTTGGTTGGTAACAGCAACATTAACTGTGGCTGTCTGAGTTTGTGCCAAGTCTATATCACTTACAAGACTTGTTTGCTCGGTTGGCATATCATCTATAGATGCTAGCCCAAGTTCAAGCCTGTCTTCATATGACAAATAACTAATTGCTAAACGCCTGAATATATAGTCAACCAGCGAGCTTGCTGTTCGAATTTCTTTGTCATCTGTTATCCCAGCTGGTGCAAATGCCATATTCGTTAAACCCTTTACATAGACCTTCAACGGAACACCAAACTGTAAGCCATAGCTTACAGAGCGCGCAAAAGAGTCCATTAAGCCTGCAAGAGTTGAGCCCATCTTAGCAACGGTGATAAAAACTTCACCTGGCTTACCATCTTCATACTCACCTACCGTGAAGAATCCATGGCAATCAGAAACATTAAACGAGAATGTTTTGGCAGGACGGATCTTTGGTAGCTCTCGTCTAATAGCACCCTTGGATATTCTATCTACTACAGCTTGGTCGATACTATTGCTGTCTTGTGAATTTGACAACACCGTAACCTTTTCTTCAGATGATGAACCGGCCTTTTTGGCCATAGATAATGGCTGACCAACCTTACAGTTGTCTCTATAGATAGCAACTGCTTTTAACCCAAGTTCCCATGACTCCATGTGCAATTTCTCAATCTCTTCTACCGTAGCTTCTTCTGGCATATTTACAGTCTTGCTGATTGCACCAGACAAGAAAGGCTGAACTGCGCCCATCATCTTCACGTGTCCTTGGTAATGAATTGAATTATCCCCCATTGAGCATGCAAATACATTAAGGTGTTCTTCTTTTAGGTGTGGAGCGCCGATGATACTCTTTTCTACGTCTATATAGTTAATGATATCGTCAACCTGTTTTTGAGTATAGCCCAGCATAATAAGGGCTCGAGGAACAGTTTGGTTAACTATGCTCATTGTGCCACCACCAACTAGCTTCTTAACTTTAACTAATCCTAAATCTGGCTCAATTCCCGTTGTGTCACAGTCCATCATAAGTCCTATCGTTCCTGTTGGAGCAAGTACTGATGCCTGTGAGTTTCTGACTCCATATCTTATCCCAAGCTCAACTGCTTCATCCCATGACGCTGCGGCAGCACTCAAAAGCTCTTCAGACACTAGAGTCGCATCAATTTTTGAGACTTCTTCGCGATGCATTCTAAGGACGTTTATCATTCCCTCTTTATCTTTACTAAATCCAGCAAAAGGCCCGACCTTACTAGCGATTTTTGCACTAGTGGCGTATGAGTGACCTGTCAATAAAGCTGTTATAGCCGCTGCCTGCGCTCTACCTTCTGCGGAATCATACGGAAGTCCTTGGGCCATCAATAATGCTCCGAGGTTAGCATAACCTATGCCAAGCTCTCGGTAAGCCCTTGCATTCTTCCCAATACTCTCAGTTGGATATGATGAGTAACCTACAAGAATCTCTTGAGCTGTAAAAATTAACTCTACAGTATGCTTAAACAACCCAACATCAAAAGTTCCATCGTCTCTTAGGTATTTTAATAAATTAATACTTGCGAGGTTGCAGGCTGAATTATCGAGGTGCATATACTCTGAACATGGGTTAGAGCCGTTTATCCGTCCAGCATTAGGAGTTGTGTGCCATTTATTAATCGTAGTATCAAACTGTAAGCCCGGGTCTGCACACTCCCAAGATGCTTCAGCTATTTGACGCCAAATGTCTCTGGCTTTGGTCTTTTTAACTGATTTACCAGATGTAACAGCTTTTAGATCCCAGTCGGCGTCATTCTTGACAGCTTCCATGAACTCATCAGTTACTCTAACTGAATTATTGGCATTTTGGTATTGGACAGAAAAAGAATCTTTTCCATCAAGGTCCATGTCAAAACCAGCTTCTTTAAGTACGCGTGCTTTACGCTCTTCTTTAGCCTTACACCAAATAAACTCCTCAACATCAGGATGATCTACGTTTAAGATGACCATCTTAGCGGCACGACGAGTCTTACCGCCACTCTTTATAGCACCCGCCGAACTGTCGGCACCACGCATAAAGCTCAAGGGACCTGAGGCAGTTCCGCCGCTCTTGCTCAAACCCTCAGCTGAAGAACGTATTACGCTAAGATTGATTCCAGAGCCAGAGCCACCCTTAAAAATCATGCCCTCTTCTGTGTACCAGTTTAATATTGATGTCATCGTATCTTCAATGCCAAGAATGAAACACGCACTAGCTTGCTGTGAACGCTCCATGGCACCTATGTTGAACCACACCGGTGAGTTAAAGGCTGCCCTCTGAGTGGCTAGGATGTACTTAAGTTCTTCTCTAAATGTCTCAGCCGGTTCTTCGTCTTCAAAATATCCCTCTTGAACCCCTTGGCGTGTAATCGTATCAACTACTCTGTCAATTAGGTGTCTTAGTGATGATTCTCTTTCTGTTGTGCCTGGAGTACCGCTGAAGTACTTCTGAGAGACAATATTAATGGAGTTGAGCGACCAACCCTCAGGAAATTCAACATCTAGCTGTTCAAACACAGGCTTAGATGTCATTGGGTTAGAAATTATTGAATCTCTTCGAACCCATTTTAGTGATTCATACGCTTTTGATTTTGGCTTGGTGAACTTCCTTGAAAGCTCAAGACTCATTATCTGTGACATGTTATTACCCTCACTTTTTAGTTATTTTTGTTTAGAGATAGTAAGACAATCCTTTCGTCTCTCCTTGAAAGGAACGGTTTACTAACTCTTGCCTGCTAATTTAGTTTTTAAATTGGCAGATAAGAGCTAATAATTTGTTTATTTTTTATTTGTTTGTAAAAGTGTTTTTATCTGTGATAGCTCACGTTCGAAGCTTTCTATATCCTTAAACCTTCTGTAGACACTGGCAAATCGTACGTATGCTACTTCGTTCAAATCGGCCAGTTGCTCCATAATAAGCTCACCAACTTTATGTGAAGCTAGCTCCGACTCATCACATGCGTAGAGTTTTTTTTCTACTTCACTAACGAGTTTATCTAACTGCATTGCAGTCACCGGTGTCTTTTCGCAGGCTCTATACAGACCTGCTAGTAGTTTCTCTCTGCTGTAGAGTTGCCTTGTCCCATCATTTTTTATGATGATAAGTTGTGGCTTTTCAATACGCTCATATGTCGTGAACCGGTTCTGGCAATCAATACATTCTCTTCTTCTTCGTATTGCATCGCCTTCTGATACCTCGCGAGATTCTATTACTTTTGTATCAGCCTGTTGACATTGAGTGCAGCGCATTTAGTTTTTAGCTCCTTAGTTTTTGTTGAAGGTTCTGATCGCTATATCTAGCGTTCACACAATGTACTATAGCGCTACTTATAGCGCTTTTCAAGCGAAACTTGGTTGTAATATTTATGACGCTTCATCGCTTTTCTCATCTGTTTTTTCTTGTGTTTTTTCTGTTTTATTTCGTTTGAAGCGTCTTAAAAATGAGGGTTTTTCTAGTTCTTCGTCTTCAGATTTTTCTTCTTTTTTATCATCAGAAGCATTATCGTCATCTTCTTTTTCTTCATCCGTGCTACCAGAGTCTTTAGTATCTTCATCATCCTCCGAATTATGATCTATTGACCATATTGATGAACTTTTTCCTTCATTCTTAAACTCTCCTAAACCATTACTATCACTCTCAGTATCTAGTTCCATGTCTACATCTTGCATGGCTTTCTCGTCATCAGTAACATCTTGCTGTGACATGCTTGAGTTGAAATTATCGACTGGTCGAGACATAGGAGTTCTTGCAAAGTAAGAAGCTTCAAATCCGGTAGCTACAACCGTAACTATTATTTCACCTTCTATATCTTCATTGATTGTTGCACCGAAAATAATGTTAGCACTTGGATCGGCAGCAGCAGTTATAGTTTCAGCAGCAGCGTTAATTTCATGCATTGACATGTCATTACCACCAATAACGTTAAACAAGACTCCTCTTGCGCCGTCGATTGACACTTCTAATAGTGGTGACTCGATAGCTTGCTTAGCAGCCTCAATTGCTCGATTTTCACCAGATGCTCTTCCTATACCCATCAAAGCACTACCGGCGTTACTCATTACTGCTTTCACATCGGCAAAGTCTAGGTTAATTAATCCGTGAACTGTAATTAAGTCCGAAATTCCCTGCACCCCTTGTCGCAGAACATCATCTGCAACTTTAAATGCCTCTAGTAGAGGTGTTTTTCTGTCTATTGTCTGCAAGAGCCTATCATTCGGAACAATTATCAAAGTATCAACTTTACTTCTAAGATTTTCTATTGCAATTTCGGCATTATTCTTGCGTCTTTCACCCTCAAAGGCAAAAGGCTTGGTAGCAAATCCTACAACTAGGGCACCTACATCTTTTGCAGTCTCAGCAACGATATGGCCGGCACCACTCCCTGTTCCTCCACCTGCGCCAATAGTTACAAAAACCATATCAGCACCCTCGAGTGCTTTCTTAATATCTTCAACAGATTCTTTCGCTGCCTTTTCACCAACAGATGGTTCTGCTCCGGCTCCTAGCCCCTTGGTGGTTTCCTTGCCTATATGAATCTTTACTTGCGCTTTTGAATGATGGAGAGCTTGTGCGTCGGTGTTAACCGCAATAAACTCAACATTCTCGACTCCGGCATCGATCATTCTATTTAGAGCTGCTCCACCGGCGCCTCCAACTCCAACGACTTTAATTCTTGCAAACGTTTCTATAGCTGGTGCTACCTGTGGCATATTTTACCTCTTATAACTCTTTTATACAGTTTAAGTATACCCAAATTTACTTGAACACTGCAATTAATTTTACACTATCTTCTTTTTTTGAACCGTCCAACGAATTTATTCATCTGTTCCAGGACACCACCGTATACCGTCTCGCTTTGTCCGTTAGAGATGTTATTACCGTCAAGTAGCATGTCCAGTAGCATCAATCCTATGGGTGTGGCATAGGCAATATCGTCTGCTACATCGTTGAGCCCGCTTAATGGTAGGGTGTTGGCCACTTTAGTTGGCAATTCTAGCTGTTGTTTGGCATACTCAGCTAAACCTTTTATCTTTGAGCCCCCTCCAGTAAACAAAATTCCACCGGGCAATTTACGAGATTTTCCAATCTTTTTTAACTCTTTATCAACAAGTTCCAGTAATTCTTCAACTCTAGCTTCAAGCACCATAAATACTTCATCAGCATCAAAGGTATATTGTTGCTTGTCAACATGAACTGAAACTGTAGATCTTGCTGATTTCTCTAAACTAGCATGTTCAACTTTGACTTTCTCTGCAATATCCAAATCAGTTTTTAGTCCAATAGCCAAATCGTTAGTAACGTGTATCCCACCAACAGGAATTACTGCAACGTGTTGAACCTCACCATCTTCAATTACTATTATATTGGTCGTTCCTGCACCGATATCGACAACTGCTGTGCCTGCTTCTCTCTGTTGCCGAGTCATAACTGCTTCAGCTGCAGCTAGCCCAGAAACTGTTCTGTGCTTTATCCCAACTCTAGCCTTTTCAAATGCCTGTTCTAGGTTTCGTACGTTAGGGACTGAGGCCGTAACTATATGAGTGTCAACTTCTAATCTAACACCCTGCATACCTATTGGGTCTTTAATATTTCCCTGTCCGTCAAGTCTATATGCTTTTGGAAAAACTTGAATAATTTCTCTATTAGCGGGCATTTTCATTACTGATGCAGCTTCTTCTACACGGAGCCTGTCTTGTTCGTCAACTTCACGGTTTGCAGCACTAATTGCAATAACACCCTTTGAATTCAACCCTTCAACATGAGATCCGTTAATGTTTACCGTAACACTCCCGATATGCCGTCCCGACACTCGCTCAGCTAGTGGAATCACTTGAGATATCGCCTGCGCTACTTCATCTGTGTGGGCAACAACCCCTCGTCTCATCCCTGTATTCGGTACTTCGCTTGTGCCTATAATTTCCGGGATACCTTGTTCGTCAACAGAACCAACGACGCATCGAACACAAGAGGTGCCAACGTCTACACCAACGAAGTAAGGAGCAATGCTTTTATCGCGCATACGCCAAGTATACCGCTTACCCTAACTCCTTATCAACTGTATTTATAACCTTGTTAAAATTTCCGCACCTTTATCTGTAACTAAAACGGTGTCTTCAAAGTGAGCAGAAAGAGAACCATCTCTGGTGCGAATAGTCCAGCCATCGGGATCGATAACAACTCTCCAATCGCCAGTCGTTGCCATTGGCTCAATTGCGATCGTCATACCAGAACGTAACATCGTTCCCGTCCCAGCCACGCCGTAGTTTGGAATTTCTGGTTCTTCATGTACGTTATGACCAACCCCATGCCCAACTAGGTCTCTGACTATTCCATACCCACCTTCATCCAAGATCTTTTGAGCAGCTGCAGCTATGTCGCCGACCGTTGCACCGTGTCTTACTGCATTGATGGCATTATCAAGTGATCTTTGAGTATATTTTAAAAGTCTTTGTTTGTCTTTGGCTGGCTCTCCTACAATAAAAGTCCTAGCGCCGTCAGTAATCATCCCATCGTATATAACACCAAAATCTAGTCCAACTATGTCTCCGTCTTTAAGTCTTACGTTGTTTGGGATACCATGTACAACTGCATCGTTTACTGATGTACATAATACATTCGGAAAACCCTGATAACCTAAAAAAGCTGGGATACCACCTAATAATTTAAGTTCCTCTCCAGCAATCTGATCAAGTTCTTCTGTTGTCATACCTACTACGATTGATTTTTCAAGCTTCTCTAATACTGTGGCAAGCATCTTGCCGCTTTCACGTATAGCTTTTATTTCGCTGTCTGTTTTTACCTTATTTAGCATTACTTTTCGGCTTTTAATAAAGTGGTTATTTCAGCATGAACTACTTCCGGAGAATTGTCAGCATTTACATGATGCACTTTGACATCACTATTCTCAAAATCTTTTATTATCGGTATAGTAACTGCCTTATACTCCGCAAATCTTGCTGCAATTGACTCTTTTGTATCATCTTTTCTACCTCTTTCCAGTAGTCTTTTAGTAACTACGTCTTCGCTGGCCTCAAGGTGTATTACTCTGTCGATGTGCAGTAAACCTGCTTTATGTTGAGCAAATAGCCAATCAGCTTGGGCTTTTGTTCTTGGGAAGCCATCTAGAATAAAATCTTGGCGAACATCAATCATATGAAAAATCTTATCAGCTAGTCCAATTATCTCTGAATCATCCAAAAGCTTGCCGTCTAGCATTTCTTGCCTACGCTTCCCAGTAACAAGCATTCTCAAAAACTCACCTGTCGATAGCCAAGGCAGACCAATTTCGTCAGCAACCCATCGCCCTTGAACACTTTTACCTGCTCCGGCAACTCCCATCATGATTATCATAATTAGGCAATCCTGTTGTTAATTAATCTTGCTAGAAGTGATCCGTCAACTTCAGAACCACCTCTTTTTTTGGCTTCTCCAATAACTCTACCCATATCTTGTCTTGAGAGTTCTGTAATTCCTAGATCTGAAAGCACCTTATCTATAAGTTCGTTTACATTTTCGTCGCTCATCTGAGTGGGTAAGTATGAATCTACAATAGATTTTTCACGTAGTTCTTTATCTGCTTTATCTTGGCTACCGCCTTTTATAAATAAATCTGCAGATTCTTGGCGCATTTTTGATTCTTTTTTAAGTACGACCAAAATATCTTCGTCACTTAAACCAATTTCTCTTTTCTTCTGCGCCACTTCGGCATACAATATAGCACTCTTGATACCCTTAAGCACATCCGTAGTTTCAGTGTCCCTGGCAAGCATTGCTTGTTTGAGATCCTGATTTAACTTCTCTTTAAGCATTATTTTTGACCGAGTCGAAGCTTTTGAAGTTTAACGTTTTTTCGTTCTTTACGTACTATTGCTTTAATTCTTCTGTCTCGTTTGCTAATAGGTTTTTCGAAATTCTGAGTTTCTTTTGCTATCGCCACAACGCCAGATTGTTGAACTTTCCTGGTAAATCTTCTAATAAGATTTTCTGTAGGTTCTTTGGCGTCTTTTTTAGTTACTTGAATCATAGAGTTAATTATATCCTACTAGTGTCGTTTCTGTAAAGAGTAAACTAACTGCCACTTTATGGACGTTGTCGTTTTTGCAGGGCGCGTTGAGATTTTAAAACAATACTTTGTAAATCTTTAAAAATTAAAAAGTGCTTATTTGTGTAATAGACTTTTGTATTTCCCTGTTTTTCTGATATTAAAAACCCCACCTTTTCGAGTTTTTTTAGTTCACGCTGAATATTGCCTGCATCTTCTTTTATTAATTTAGCTAGTCCCCTGACGTGTGTTTTAAAGTCTGGATATTTAGCATAAACAACAACGATTTTGCGTCTGACTCGAGAGGTAATGAATGTATCTAACATAAGTTTTATATTGTTATAAGAACAACGTAAGTATAACTCTATTTATAAATGCATGCAAGAAATTTACAAAAGTATCTATATAAAAAGTCGTACAATGGTATATAGGATGAGTAAAAACGAGTTGTTTTATTATAAGGTTACGCTGTCTCTAGACGGGACATGGAACCAAAACGAGTACACGTATTCCAGTAATACTGAAGTTAATGAGGGTGATGTTGTGCTGGCACCATTCGGTAAAACTAGTAAGCTTGGCCTTGTGATAGGTCCTATCCCACTACCTTCATTCAACACTAAGCCTTTCACTCAGATTAAGGGTATTAATATCCCGAATGAGGCTATGAGTTTACATACCTGGATGATTAGTAATTATCCGTTCTCGTTGGGCTCACACACACAACAGATCTTGCCATCATTTATAGCAAATCTTAGCGACTCTATCTCAAAAGATTCAAAAAAAGACACCGGTGGTAGAAAGCTAGAAGTGCTTTCGAAATCACAGCTTAGGGCATATGAGCAAATAAAAGGCACCTCCGGCTCTGTTGTTCTTCACGGGGTTACTGGTTCCGGTAAAACCAGAATATACGCCGAACTGGCAAAAGATTTTGCTGAAGCTAACAAGAACGTCCTGATTCTCTATCCTGAGATATCATTGACATCTCAATTGCAAAACACTTTGACTGAGTATTTTGGAGCTGACAAGCTAGCTGTATTCCACTCTAAACTAACTCCGAGACAACGTCGCCAAAACTGGCAAAAGGTACTTGGTGCTAAAAAAGGATTAATTACAATCGGCCCGAGGTCTGCACTGTTCCTGCCGCATTCTAATTTAGGTGCTGTAATAGTAGATGAGGCGCACGACAGCGCATACAAACAAGATAGTGGATCAAGATATAACGCCCTAATAGTTGCAGCTGCACTATCTAAGATACACGGGGCTAGACTAATCCTTGGCAGTGCAACACCTCCAATCCAGGAAACAGCTCACATACTGAGTAAGGGCGGATCTCTGGTGTGCATGCATGAGCTGGCCGTTTCAAATACGGACGCTTCCCGAAATTATGAGCTGGTAGATATGGCTGACAAAAATAATTTATTCACGTCGTCTAACCACCTTTTATCAAAACCGTTAGTTAAATCTATAGGCGATAGCTTAAAAAATAATCGGCAATCTCTCTTGTTTCTTAATAAAAGAGGAACTGCAAGGCTTCTGTACTGTGAAAACTGTGGCTGGCACGCTTCGTGTCCAAGATGTGAGATGCCTTTAACCTATCATCACGATAGTTTTGAGTCACGATGTCATGTTTGCGGATATAAAGATAAAGCTCCTCATACCTGCCCAAAATGTAGTAGTAGCTTGCTTTTAAAGTCACCTGGTACAAAATCTCTAGAGCAAGATTTAATTAAAATATTCCCGCAAGCAGTTATAAGAAGATACGACAGCGACAACCTGAAAAAAGACTCATTTACGGAACAGTTTAGAGATATAAAAAACGGCAAGGTTGATATTATTATTGGCACACAACTAGTAACCAAAGGTATTGATTTACCAAAACTAGAGACTGTGGGGGTTCTCCAGGCCGATAGTTCTCTTGGTTTGCCAGATTTTGCCGCAGAAGAACGTGCTTTTCAAGTACTTTCTCAAGTAAGCGGACGCGCAAACAGGGGTCATGTGTCAGGGCGCGTGATTTTACAGACTTACCAAAAAGAAAACCCTCTATTCAAGATTATTGAAATGCAAGACTGGCATAAATTTTACGAGGAAGAAATAAACAAAAGAAGGAAGAGTAACTATCCTCCATTTGTGTATTTACTAAGAGTTACGTCTCTCAAAAAATCTAGTAACTCGGCAAAGAATAGCCTGGACAAGCTACTAGGCAATCTCAAAACAACTGATAATCTTACCGTGCTGGGACCAGCTCCTAGTTTTTATGAAAAACCAGGTGGATACTACTCCTGGCAGATTGTCCTAAAGTCTCATTCAAGAAAAGTGTTAGTAGAAATATGCAAGACTATTCCCAAAGATCTTATTTGCGACTTGGACCCTGTCGGTCTTCTATGAAATAGGCTATACTGGTTTCTAAGAAACATGGATAAATCTAATATTATCACTCTGCCTAATGCTTCACTAAGACAACGATCTTCCCGCGTAGGGTTCATTTCTGATGAGATACGGCAACTTATTGATGGCATGAAAACTGCAACTATTGACTGGGAAAATAGCCGAGATCATGAAGTCGGAGTAGCACTAGCAGCGGTACAGGTAGACAAACACTACAGAATAGTAGTGATTCGCGAGGACTTTGATAATAAAGAAAATACCAACTTTCAAGTATTTATTAACCCCGAGATAGTAAAGCTAGATGGAGAAATTAAATCTGATTTTGAAGGATGCTTGAGCGTTAAGGATGTTTACGGAAAAGTACCTCGTTACACAAAAGTTAAGGTTAAAGCGCTAGATGAGCACGGAAAACAAATCAGAATAACGGCTGAGGGGTTTTTAGCTAGGGTATTCCAACACGAGATAGATCACACGAATGGCAAGCTGTTTGTTGACCATATAAAAGACACACCTGGCGCTTTTTATAAACTTGGAAACAACGGAAAGATTGAGGATATTGATGACCAAGAACGACAAGCCATCTTTAATATTCTTTGGTAGTGGGCCAGTTGCCGCCGCAAGTTTAGAGCTTCTTATAGATAGTTTTCAATTTGAAGCCGTTGTAACTAAAGCTACAACTGAACATGAATTGAAAGCTGTTGCAAAAGGTATTCCGGTCTACTGTGTATCTGATAAAAACGATTTAGATGCCTTATTTACAACAGTTAATTTTACAAGTAGTGTGGCCATTCTAATTGACTTCGGGATATTGGTGAGTAAAAAGATTATTGATTTTTTTGAGCACGGAATTATTAATTGCCACTTCTCCCTTCTGCCCGAATTACGTGGCGCCGACCCCATCTCGTTTGCGATATTGGAAGGTAAAAAACATACAGGAGTCAGCCTAATGCTACTAGTTGAGGCTATGGATGAAGGACCCCTACTAAGCCAAGTGCGTCTTAGCCTTGATGGTAGAGAAACTACTCCCTCACTAACTCAAAAACTAATCGCCTTAAGCGCCGCGGAGTTAAAAAAGATTATGCCTTTATGGCTTAGTCGAGAGATTAAGACAACGTCGCAAGATGCGGTGTCTGAGTCTTCAGTTATTACTCCAAGCTACACTAGAAAATTAACAAAAAGTGATGGTCTAATAGACTGGTCAAAACCTGCTATTCAGATAGAAAGAGAGATAAGGGCGTACGCAGATTGGCCAAAAAGCACAGTAAAGCTTGCAGGGATAGACTGCATAATTACCCACGCTACCCCTGTTGACGAGACAGGAAAAGTGAATACATTATTTATTCAAGGTAAAGAATTGGGGGTTCACTGTGGCAAACAAGCTCTTATTATAAATTCACTTAAACCGGCAGGTAAAAAAGAGATGAGCTCGACAGCATTTCTGGCCGGTTATAGAACACGACTGGGGCTGTAGGTTTAGTTAAGGGTTAGACGTCTTGTGGGGGCTGGTACGGTTGCTGTGGCTGACCATAGTCTTGAGTTGGAGGTGCTGTTGGCTGGGGTTGTTGGTTTGGCATTGGCGCTTGTGGCAAGGTCTGACTTGGTGAAAGCGGCTGTTGATATTGAGTTGAATCTGGACCTGATTGCGGTTGAACAAAAGGCTGTTGATTATATTGAGGAGCTTGCGCGGGTTGTGGCTGTGTTTGCTGTGTACCGACTTGCTGGGCAGCTGAGGCCACAATTTGTGGAGCAACTAGTCTAATCTCGGATTTTAATTTCTCTAGTTCTTCAGCAACAACTTGTTTATAATTCGGAAAGTTCGATTCGAGCCATTTAAGCGCCCCTGCTTCGTCCTGGCGATTTATGTAGCTTTCAAACTCATCTAGCTGTTCATTGCTCATCTGCTCAGCCAACCTCATCCCTACCCGCATTTCAAGCGTCTCGTATATATGAGCAAGCATCTTATTCTTTTCTGCAGGCGGCAAAGACCCTAATCCTAATTCTTCTAAAAATGCGTTGTCTAGCTTAAACATAATTCTATAATACCTCAGCCTTTAGCAAAATGCTTATAGTTTTCTTTCCTTTAATTCCCTTGTGAAAAATTCTAGTTTGTCGCCCTCTTCTAATACTAGTTTGGAGCTAGTATTAAGGCTCACCCCGCATAAGTCGCCCTCTATTACTTCTTTTACTTCTTGTGGTCCTCGCTTCAAAAGGACTGCTTCTACTTCAGCGACCAGCTCTTTACCTCTTAAAACTCTGACTTTTGATGGGATAACCAATTTACCTTCTGTGACTTCTCCGCCACAAATAACTTCTGATCGGGATGTCTTAAACACTTTTTTAACATTTAACTCGCCAACTGTTGTCTCTATAATTTCAGGCGCAAGCAAGTTAGATAGTTCTTCTTTGGCATCATCAAGTAGTTCATAAATTATGTCATATAGCCTGAGCGGTACTTTGTCTCTAGATGCTGTTTGACGCAACCCAGCCGATATATTTACATGAAAACCATAGATGATAGCCTTAGACGCTGCGGCCATATGAATATCATTGTCGTTGATTGGGCCTACCCCGGAGCCTACGATACGAATCGCTACCTCTTCTGTGCTCAAGCTCTTCAGTGAATCAATAACTGAGGTTAATGAACCTTGGACGTCTGCTTTTACCAAGACATTCAGCTCTTGCAGTTTATCTTTTTGGGAAATAATTCTTAGTAGCTCACTATCCGATACGTTCAAAGATTTACCAGATGAGACTCTGCCTTCCGCACCAGCTTTACTATCTGTGCGAGCCACCTTTTCATCTTTCACTACCTCAAATACATCTCCAAAATCAGGCAAGGCTTTAAATCCACTTATTAAAGCTGGAGTTGAGGGACCGGCTTCTTCTAATTCGTTTCCATCTGTTGACTGAATAGTCCTTGCTTTACCATAAACGCCACCTGCAACAATATAGTCACCTTTTTTCAATGTTCCATGCTCAACAAGTGCAACGGCTATTGGCCCCCTGCCAACCTCCATATGAGATTCTATAATCAAACCTCTAGCTGGTCCGGTCTTCAAAGCCTTCAACTCTTCAACGTCTGCCATTAAGAAAATCATATCTAGTAGTTCTGGTATTCCATCTCCGGTTTTTGCAGAAACCGGCATTACTATAATGTCGCCACCCCAATCTTCCGGCATCATTTCATTCTCTGCAAGTTGTTGCTTCAAACGATTAATGTCAGCTTCCGGTTTATCGGTCTTATTTGCAGCAACAATCATTTTAACACCAGCTTTTTTGGCAAACCTGATTGCCTCTAAAGTTTGAGGCTTTATCCCGTCATCGGCAGCTACTACAATAACCGCAAGGTCTGTTAGCTGTGCTCCGTGCTCTCTCAGGGCTGCGAAGGCCGCATGCCCAGGAGTATCAAGAAAAGTTACGGCGCGACCATTATGAACCACCTGGTAGGCTGATATATGCTGTGTGATGCCACCTGACTCTCCTGCCGCTACCTTACCACCACGTATTTTATCAAGCAGGCTAGTCTTGCCGTGATCTACGTGCCCCATAACTGCAATAACTGGTGGACGTTCTACAGCATTTGGGTCGGTGCTAGACTTCTCTCGTTTGGGAAGATTCACGTCTGACGACTTCTTCGTTAACTCAATCTCTAAACCCAGTTCAGAAACTATAATCTGAGCTGTATCAAAATCGACTTTTTCGTTGACAGTCACCATCATACCGTTTTTGAACAGTTCGCCAACAAGTTTAGCAACAGGCACAGAAAGTTTCTCTGCCAAGTCACCTACTGTGATCATTGCATCTACTTCTATCGTAGTCGTAGCCATGAGAACCCCTTCCGTTTTTTAAATTGCTATTTTTTAGCTTCTTTAAGACTAAGCGCTATTTTGCGAGCGTCCTTATCAATTTCAATCACCTTAAACTGCTTGGTTTCATTAACGTTAAACACTTTTTCAGGATCAGTGCCTTCGTCATTACTCATTTCAGATACATGCACAAGAGCTTCAACTGAAGCTGATAACTGCACAAAAGCGCCGAATGGAGTAATTCGAGTTACCCGTCCTTCAACTAAGCTACCTTTTTTGAATTCTTTCACTTCATTTAACCAAGGGTCTTCTTGCATTTGCTTCAAAGAAAGGCTTAATCGATCTTTGTCGATAGCAATAATTCTAGCTTTAACTTTATCGCCAGTTTTGACGTATTTCTTAGGGTCTTCAACACGCTCCCATGAGATTTCAGAGATATGTATCAAGCCCTCAATACCGTCAACGTTTACGAATGCACCAAAGTCTATGACCCCAGTAATAACACCTTCGACGTCGTCTCCAACTTTTAGTTCTGAGAACCTAGCTTGCATATCGTCTTTAATTGCTTCTTTTTCTGAAAGAATCAACTTATTCTCTTTTTTGCTTACGTCCAAAACTCGAACTTTTAAGCCTTTCTTAACAAGACTACCAAGTTTTTGCATAATCTCGTCTTTGTCGGCACCAGTTACGCGTGGATAATTATCAGCAGATAGCTGAGAAACGGGCATAAAGCCTCTTATTCCTTCAAGTTCTATAAGTAGTCCACCACGGTTTGCATCGTATGGGAATACTTCCACAGTTTCTTTGGCTTCAAACAAACGTTCAAGTTCGTCCCAGCCTTTGTCTTTTGCTGCCCGCTTCATGCTTAGTAGCGCGTAGCCTTCGTCCATTTCAGGTTCAATAATACTTACTGTTACTGGTTCACCTTTTTCAAGGTTCGTACCGTAACCAATTTCTCGACGCAGTAGCATTCCTATGCCACTTGCACCTAAATCTATCCAGGCTTCGTGTTTCTTAACAGATAACACGCTACCTTCTATAACATCTCCAGCTTTTAGCTGGGTTGCTTCTGAGCTAGCTAATAGCTCATCCATTGTTGTCTCTTTTGACATAAAATTTATGTCTCCTTATATAGTTGCGGCAGCCCGTAGACCGATTTCCCGCCAAACTTTAACTTAATTATACCTGTTAGCTATCTGTAAGTAAAGAGTCGCTTTTGAGGTGCTTTTTCTGATAAACTATGTTTAAGAAGAGGGTAAACTACATGATACTTGCAGTTGACGTTGGAGGCACTAAAGTTCTGGTTGCGACTTTCTCAGATAATGGAAAAATTATTGATAGCAAGAAATTCAAAACTCCGGTAATGTACCCCGATTTTATCGAGGAACTGAAAAATATAATTAACGAATTAACAGGTGACCAAGAGCCGAAAGCTTGTACTGTCGCACTCCCTGGAATACTAGACAGAGAAACTGGAGTTGTAAGATATTTTGGAAATTTACCTTGGGAGAATGTTGCTGTTGCTAGCGACCTGTCCGACACCGTTAAATGCCCAATAATACTTGAAAATGACGCCAAGATAGCCGGTCTGTATGAGGCCAGCGAATATAAAAGCTCCTATAGTCGGGTGCTCTACATTACTGTTAGCACTGGAATTGGTATCGGGCTAACTGTAAACGGCAAAATTGACCAAAGCGTTAGCGACGCAGGTGGTCACGCCATTATGCTTGAGCATCGCGGAAAACTGATGGCTTGGGAAGAGTTTGCTTCCGGAAAAGCGATAGTTGCAAGCACTGGCAAAATGGCAAGCGAAATCACTGATGAGGGTGACTGGTATTTGGTTGCTAGAAATATTGCACTTGGGTTAAGTAATCTGATAGTTTCCTTAAGCCCTGACTGCATTGTGGTCGGGGGCGGAGTTGGTTCTCATCTTGAAAAATTCCAAGAGCATTTGTATGAGGAGCTTGAGATTTACAGAGATAAAATGATTGAAAAAGTCCCACCTATTTTTAAAGCAAAACACCCAGAAGAAGCAGTAATATATGGTGGCTATTTGCTGGCGAGGCAAAATTCGAAGTGACCAAAACCATATTGTTAAAAGACCTATCAAAAAACTACCCAGATATACAGTTTTTAAGCGCTGATTCATATCTTTGGTCACCAAAAGAGAGAGCAGTATACTACCAAGCTGATGACCCAACAGAGGTTGGCAAATGGACTCTTCTACACGAAACCTGTCATGGGCTACTGAACCATACAAATTACCAGAGTGATTTTGAGTTAGTGAAGCTTGAGGTAGATGCCTGGGAGAAAGCAGAGGAGCTTGCTGATAGTCTGGGCATTAAAATTGACCAAGAGCATGTACAAGATTGCCTTGATAGCTACCGAGATTGGCAATACAAACGCTCTATTTGCCCAAAATGTGAACTTGGGGGTGTGCAAACAGATCAAAAGACCTACACGTGCCTGTTCTGCAACGGCACCTGGCACGTCAGCGCCGCCCGCTTCTGCCGCCCCTACAGAATGAAATCCGAAACCCCAAGCACCAAATAACAACAAAAACTCAGCTTTTGCCGAGTTTGGTTGTTGCTAGTGACGTGAAGTCGCTAAGCAGTTTTATAAAGTCTGAATTAATTTAGACAGACTTGTTGTGTAGTGCAAGAAAAAATCGAGAAGTGAGCCGAGACGTATGATAATACGTTGAGCGAGCCTCGCAGATTTTGCCGAAGCAATACACACAAGAATAAAGAAAACCCCTGAAGCTACGCTTCAGAGGCTAATTCTTTATGGTCTGTTTAAATTAAACTGACTTTTTGGTTCGGCGAGATATACGTCCGCCCTTTGCGCCAGCTAGTCGAGCTAGCTCACGGTTAGCGAAAAAGCCACCTGTTGTGCCTTTTTTACCACCTGCAGCACCGATTTTTGCGTAAAAATCAGCACCATATTTTGCTTTGTTTCTTGCTGCAGCTTTCATGCCGCCTGCTTTAGTTCCTGCCATCTTGAAGACTCCTGTCAACGTGATTTTTCACGCTGTATTATTTTAATAATAAAACTTCCACCAAGAACCGTTTTTTTGAGAAACAAATAGAAAAGAGGGTAATCTACGGCTTTTTACGGCCGTAAATACCCTCTTTTCTTGTTTGTTTCTTTCGAAACTACGAACATAGTATCACGCTTTAGCTTTGTTGTCAACATTAAATCATAAGAATATACTACACATAGATTTGTGCTTAGATTGTGTTATCAAATTTCGCACAATACGAACATCTAGCACGCACTAGCGTATGCTTAATTTGTGCAATTTTGATGACACAATATTTGAATACTGAACTACGTGTGAAAGTAGTCCTCATCCATTCTCAGGGGCACTTTATGCAGAGGCTAAGTGCAGTTTCCAAATTCCTTAAACAGTGTTTAAGGAGAGTACCTTGTCTTAAATTTTCTTTTATGTAGTGCAGTCACGGATATAATCTTCATGATTAATATCCTCCTCTTTTTGTTTTTATTTTATTTTTGTTTGTATTTTTGTTAAATACATTCTAAACATACCACTAATAATTCTTATGTCAATGTGATATTAAACATAAGAACTCTTGTGCAAGCTAGATTAAATAACACCTTTTGCAGGCCTATGTATAATTATACCTATGAGAATGAGCACTGAAATTAAAACCATCGATGAATACATCAGCACCTTTCCGAAAGAGAATCAGTTAATCTTGCAAAATGTTCGAAAAGCCATTAAGGAAACTCTACCTGAGGCTAAAGAGAAGATTAGCTACGGCATACCGACATTCTGGCAACAGCGTAACATTGTACACTTTGGCGGGTACGACAAACACATCGGCTTCTACCCTGGCGCAGATTCGATAGTAGCATTCGCCAAAGACCTAAAGTCCTACAAAACATCCAAAGGCACAGTCCAGTTTCCCTTGGATAAGCCCATTCCCTACAACCTAATCAAAAATATTACCCTCTACTGTGTCCAGCAAGCCAAAAAATAAAGCCTATGCCCAAGCAAGTCTTCTAATAAAGTTGTTTGTGTATATTTTAGTTATGTGGTATAATTTACTTTATGAAAATGAAACTGCCCTTTTCTGAATATCTCGGCGTAGACGAAAAAATTGTTGCCAGTACTCCCTTCATTGAAGAGGGTGGTATAGATTTTGACATCATGACTGTGTCTAGCCCCGGGATGAAAGAAGGAGACAGAGTGCTTCTAAACATTGCCACCAAAACTGGCGATAGTGTTTTGATGGGCGGAAACCCGCTTGCTGTTGATGTGCTTCGAGGAGCTGGTAAATTGGTAACTACTGATTTAAAAGACGGTAGTATTAGCGAAACACCCCTGACACCTGGTCAACACCTCACAATCCCAACCGATAATATTGTGTACAGATATGAAAATACAGGAGAAAGAACCTTGGTTTTACGAGACACTTGCCTCGATTTTGATCTCAATCACGAACCACGAGCAGAACAAGTAGTCTCCGCTCTTATAAACCTAGCTTCACTTTACTAGGGGTTGGTCTATATGATTCGAGCAGAAGAGTTTAAGTTTGACGAGTTTCGTCAACAGACCAGCAGGTGGTCTAATCGCGCTATTACACCCCTGAGATTTGATAGTCGTGATGACATGGCAAAGGAAGTGGTGCTGCTACACCCTGGCTGGGGCAAACGTCCAGAAATGTTGAAATTTATCATGGATGCGCTTGCACGTCGAGGCAAGATGCCAATAGGATTAGATACTCGCAACGGTTACGCAGATTCTCAGGCGACAGGCGTGGGGCTTTTACATCAAAGATACCGTGTAGGTAGCAAAAATAAGTACTTCCCGGATAGCTCGCAATGGCAAAACAGATATAGTCTCAGAAGACCGACGGCTGTTCTGGCATTGGTCGAAGCGCTTGAGATTCGTTACGATACAGAAATCCGGAGCGCTTCACTGTTTGGTCATTCAGAAGGTGGAAGAGTAATGTCGCTTGTTGCGTCCGCTCCTCACAGCAAACTACATACATCCAAACTAGTTGTGGCAAATTCTGTTGGCGCAGGACATACTCAAGGAGCAAAAGGCCAGTTAAAGTCTAGTCTTAGAAAAAACGAATTATTTTTTGCAAGTGGTTTTGATCTACTTACTGAAGCTATTCCAAGTGTAATTGAGAGCGCTTCTTATGCTGTAACCCACCCGCGACGATGGTCAAGAGAAAAGCAAGTTATCGAGACATATGATATTTGGGACACACTAGATGAATTAGTTTTAGATACTGGCATAGATACTACTGTTATGCACGCAACCCATGATATGGTAATAAGTTTTGAATCTGCTGAACTGGCTGCAAGAGGTCGACCGCACATAACATTCATACCTACCGAAGGTGGACATTCAAATATCTATACTCCGTCGATGGCCTGGGCAATTGCCGACCAATTCTCTCAAGCCGCATAAATACAGTAAAACAAAAAGAACCCTTGCGGGCTCTGGATTGTATAGCCTCTTTCGAAGCTATATTTATAATCGCAAGCAATTTCCCTCGTCAAGTAAGTTCTGTTGTTAAAACTTGATTTAAATAACCATTTTCATAAACTTTATTTTGCATAAAGATAAATCCATCCCTCACATTGCTATTATTATGCTGATCTAAAGCAAAATTATCATCAACAATTTTATAAATATGCCTAAAAACACCATCGGGAGTATGTCTATGAATCTCATTTAATACGGGTAGAAGTCTTTCCGTATCAACTTTTAATTCTTTTGTTACTTTTTTAAACATTTGTTTTGCGAACGTGTTACTCCTCAAACTCTTTCCGCAGGCATGCGTATAATCATATAGAAATAACCAGACGAAAGAAGTTTTTCTCGTACTTTCTTCAGTAGTTAATGTCCAAGAGCTCTCTTCTAGCACACGAAGTATTGCATCTTCCCAGAGTTTATCAAATTCACTCCTTAAGAACATAAGATATAGTTCTATTGTATTATCAAAGGATTCTGTAATTTTTTTGCTGTCTAACATAAATACAGACTAGCATATTTAAAGCTAGTAGTGTTTTCTTAACATAAGCAATATAATGTATTGATAAATGTTGCAAATTCTACAGTATTCATTCTGTTAGCAGTCGACTATACTGATTGCTAAGTGAGAAAACCTCTTTGAGGGAAAATAAAACCAGTAAAGCCACTGGGTGGAAAAAGGGCTAGAAAAAGAAAGGGGTCATATGGCTCAGAGGAAAACAAGCAAAAAGGTTGCTAAACAAGCATCAAAAGTTTTGCGTGGAACGGGTTCTCGTAAAGACGCAAAAGCATCAGCTGGGAGCGCATTGTCACAACGCGCACCAAAAAGAAAATCGTCGCGCTAATCCGACTAAAGATGACGCGACGATAGTATACACTGGGACGAATAAATTCGTCCCAGCCATAATATCAAATTTAATGAGACTAAGACATGAAAAAAAATGAAGATGTAATTAAACACCTAGAATTCATCGAATCTGTAATTGAAAGACAAGCAAGAAATACTTTTCAAATTAAAGCTTGGTCTATTGCAATATTGGTTGGACTTGCAGGTTTAAGCCGCGCGTCTAGAGAAGATATATTTCTAGCGGCTTTAGGTTCAGTATTACTATTCTGGATTCTTGATGGCTTCTACTTCTCCAAGGAACGAAAATTTCGAGCCTTATATGATAAAGTTCGTAAACAAAATAAAACTGATTTTTCAATGAACATATCAGATTTCAAAGAATGGAAGTGTAGCTGGTTTGGTTCACTTTTTACAATAACACTACTAATCCCATACGGATCAATGGTGGTTGGTCTACTATTATTTAACTATTTAACGAGGTAAAAAAATGGCACGTAAAATTTTCTTTAGCTTTCACTATGAAAGAGATTCATGGAGAGTGAGTCAAGTTCGTAATTCTGCAGTAATTGCAAAATATGAAAAAACGCCCTTCTACGACAAAGCTAAATGGGAGCAGATAAAAAGAGAGGGTGATCAGGCAATTAAAAACTGGATTGATGCTCAACTTATTGGTACATCAGTTACAGTTGTACTAATTGGTAAAGAAACAGCAGCAAGAAAATGGGTAAAGTACGAAATCGAAAAAAGTATTTCAGAAGGAAAAGGCTTAATTGGTGTGCATATAACTGGTCTGAAAGATCAGTACGGAAAAACCGAAGATAGCTTGGGAGCTAATCCTCTACCCTCTGGATATCCAGTATATAAGTGGAATCATGATAAAGGAGCCGAAAGATTAGCTGACTGGGTTGAGAAGGCTGCAAACTCTGCTGGTCGCTAGTAGCCAATTACCTTAAAGTATCTGTGTCCGTCGGATTTATTCCGCGGTAAGCAGATTCAGTTGTCGGGGGAGAATCCCCAGAGAAAAACTACACAATGTTTTTCCCTGCGGCTAAAGAGGGGGCCTGCCCCTTCTTTAAATGGAAGCCTACGAAAAGGCGGGCAAAATAAAAAGCCCCCTTTCGGAGGCTTCCTATATAACTCGGCACCGTGCTATTTTCCCGCTATTGCAGTATAGTAACCGCTGCAAGGCTTAACTTCTGTGTTCGGTATGGGAACAGGTGTTTCCCTTGCGCCATGGGCACCGAAATTCGGCCTCGCTCGCTTTCTCAAGTTCTATCAAAAGAGACTGGCTTGGGAGTGAGGCGGAATTTCGATGCCCTTGGAAAGCAGGTGCATCTAAGAGTTAAATTAGCTAACGTAATTCTAGTTGTGATGGTGATTAACACCAAAAACTAGTCGAAAGGTACTCCTTTTGAGAAGAAACCAATGGTTTAATCTCAAAAGGTCATAAAAAGCCAATGGACCTATTAGTACGCTTCAGCTCCATACATTACTGTACTTCTACCTTGCGCCTATCAACCTGATAGTCTCTCAGGGGTCTCCATAGGGAAAGCTAATCTTGAGGTTAGTTTCGCGCTTAATATGCTTTCAGCGCTTATCTATTCCGCACATAGCTACTGGGCAATGCTTTTGGTAAAACAACCCATACACCAGAGGTGCGTTCAATCGGGTCCTCTCGTACTACGATCGAATCCTCTCAACTTTCCTGACGTCCACAGCGGATATAAACCGAACTGTCTCACGACGTTCTGAACCCAGCTCACGTACCACTTTAATCGGCGAACAGCCGAACCCTTGGAAGGTGCTCCCCCTCCAGGATGTGATGAGCCGACATCGAGGTGCCAAACCGGCCCGTCTATGTGAACTATTGGGGCCGATAAGCCTGTTATCCCTAGGGTAACTTTTATCCGTTTGCGCTGTCGATCCCACGTTCATTAGCATAAATGCTAGTACAGCGGGTCACTTACTCCGACTTTCGTCCCTGATTGGCCTGTATGCCTCACAGTCAAGCCGACTTATGCGTATGCACTATCGATACGATTTCCATCCGTATCTAGTCGACCTTTGAACGCCTCCGTTACTTTTTAGGAGGCAACCGCCCCAGTTAAACTACCCACCAGACACTGTCTCTATACCGGATAACGGCATAGGTTAAGAATAAAACGATCACAAGGGTGGTATTTCACTGATGATTCCACTTCGACTAGCGTCGAGGCTTCAAAATCTCCCACCTATGCTACACATGTGAACGCTTGATCCAATGTCAAGCTGTAGTAAAGCTCCATAGGGTCTTTTCGTCCTGCTGCGGACAGACGGCATCTTTACCGTCAATGCACTTTCACCGAGCTCTTCGTTGAGACAGTACCCATATCATTACTCCATTCGTGCGGGTCAGAACTTACCTGACAAGGAATTTCGCTACCTTAGGACCGTTAT
>CAYQPN010000005.1:0-34477 GCA_964419675.1 uncultured Candidatus Saccharibacteria bacterium | reverse complement strand
GGGGTCGCCAGAGGTGACCGTGAGATCGCAAGTTCAAGTCTTGTTACCCTGACCAATACTAGCTGTATGAGTCTTCTAGAATATAGCCGTCTTTTTTTACGGATTTTATACTGTAGCGACTACTGTCAAATGCGGGATTTTTGCGCAGGCGATACACTAGCGAATTTAGAGCCCAATCACTTGCTATTTCATCACCCCAGATATAATCTAGAATATCTTGTTTCTTGACAATTTTTCCTGGATATCGCTTTAATAAGGCGAGTAACCTTTTTTCTTTCAAAGGAAGTATAAGTTTTCCGTGATGTTCTAAATATATTCTCAGTAAATCTGAAAAGAACTTAATATCACCGTTTTCGTTATAAATAAGGCCGATGTCGTATAAGAACTCTGTATCGGTGGTTTTTTTACCCATAGCAATTGCCAGAAGTTGTTCACGCCTTTTGGCATTTAGGCTTTGGTATATATCTTTAATTACTAACTCAACCATGGGATCCGACATAGGGTTCTCTAGACTTTGGCAACGCTGTAATGTTTGAAATAGCGAATGATGTCCGCCACACAAATCAAGAGCTTTAGGTTTTATTGCCAGCGTTCCGTCTATTCTAGTAATAGCAATCATATCATCTACAGAGTAGGGCTTAAAAAATACTTGGTTGGTACTAGCGCTAAAGCTATCGCTTATAACTCCTGAGCTCAACTCTAATATAGGCGTTGAAGAAACAAACGTAATCACAATCTTTGAGCGATCGGCATCGCGTAGGTAGCGAATATTGTCAAAAAAGCTCTGATCAAGAAGTGGGGCTAACCGGTCAATACGATTGATAATTATTACTATTTTTTCGTTTTTTTTAGCTAACTTTTCTAGCCCGCTTCTAGCTTGATCTAAATAGTCTTCTTTACGTATTCTTTCATTAGTTTTTTTCGCAAATTGTTCAAAAAAATAATCTTTTGTGAACTCTGGTAGCTCATAAGTGTTGATATTTATGAACTTAAACCGCGGGTTGCTTGATAAATATCTTACAAAGAAGGATATTCCGACACTTGGTAATGCTACTAGATTAAAGGATGAAGAAGAACGGATTAAATCTAAGCATTTTTTGAGTGTGGAATTACAAAAATTTTTTGATAAATTTTTTTCGGTAAAATCCATTTATTTTAATCGCCTAATAATTTTAAAGTGTAATTAGTCATTATTATATCATAATTAAATCAAGCACGTCATTATTTTGTCATGTAAAATAACTACTATTATTACTAGGAGATAAAATGTTACAAACTTTAGTGCCCCGTCTAGAGACTCCTGAGACGAGAATTCAGAACATTACGGCTTTCGGCGTAGGGGGCTATGGAATAGATGATCCACTAATAATGAGCCAGGCTTTTTGCCTTGAGACATTTGAGCCACCAGTTAGTTCACCTATAGTACTTACTACTCTAGACAAAAGGCAACCAAGCTGGCTTACGGCCATAGCCACAGGTAGGTTTAGTATGGGGCTACTCCCAGCATCGAGTTTTGCTTTTTACGCAGGTCCTACGAACGTAGGTGAACCGAGCGTGGTCGGAGAATCACCGGGAGTTGATCTTAGCTGGTTAGTAGGAATGGCTGGGTCAATAAAAACAATTGGGCACCCAACAGAATGTGGTGTGGCTAGTAACGGTGAGGTTGTTCAAGTACCTGTCGCTGTTGTCGGCATTCTGTCAGGATCAACTGCAGTAGAGTTTTTAACTACCCGTAGACGCATTGCAACAGATCCAAAAGAGGAAGATGTAGCTTTTAGGGTGTTACATAACTTAGCAATGTCTGCTAGGGTGCCGAACGCCACACCAACTGTTGCCGGAGACTGGGTTACCAACAAGCCCAAAAAGCCATCGATGGGCATCGGATCAGTATATAACGGTTTTGGTACGCTCGGACAAATCAGAGCCGTATTATAGATAGGGCGTTCCGTGTCAGCATTATGCCATTAGCTGTATAATGATATTCAATGCTGAAACTCATTATTGCGCTTGCTCCGGTCGGAATTATTTTATTTTTGTCCGAAGTCTTGTGGCGTAAAAAAATTATTAAAGGCGAGATTGCTCGAAAGTTTATACATATTTTAGCCGGTGTATGGATTGCCTTCTGGCCACATTATTTACCTTTTGACGGCATATTTGTGCTTGGATGTGTTGCGCTAACATTAATAATTTATTCTCGATTTACAACCTTGCTACATGCAATATATGCAGTTAAACGCAAGACATACGGCGATATTTTTTATGCTCTAGCCATCATTTCTACTTCGTTATTAGCTGGTGAACCGTGGGTTTTTACCGTTGCAATTCTGTATTTATCAGTAGCAGACGGAGCAGCAGCACTATTTGGTAGCGCTTGGGGAAAAACAAATGCCTACAAGGTGTTTAATTACAATAATTTACAGAAAAGCGCTATCGGTACACTAGCGTTTTTCCTGCTCGCAGTTGCTTGTTCTTACATGGGCTGGTTATCGGGTGGAAGTGAAGTAATTCGTAACAATGCTTTGCTTGTATTTGTGATATTGCCTTTAGTGGCTACATTAATTGAGAACTTTAGCCCTTACGGGGTAGACAACATAATTACACCTTTAGTCGTCGTATTTTTACTAAACCGTTTGTAGTTGATTTTTTGCTAGCTTTTTAAGAGGTGCTTTTTTAAATCCACCATAATGGGCTCGCAAGGCGTTAATGATAACAGCTACGTCCACTAGTTCTTGCAATCCTGCGCCGAGAGTGGGGCTAAACTTGCCTGTTGAAAAAATAGCCATTAGTCCAAAACTCATGCCGATTCCCAGTAGAATACTCTGCCGAGCGATAGAAAATGTACGCATTGCAATTTCTCTAGCCTGGGCAACTTTAGAAATATCATCCAGCATGATGACAACATCTGCTGCTTCACTAGCAGCCGTAGAGCCCTTAGCTCCCAATGCAATTCCAACATCAGAAGCAGTTAATACAGGAGCGTCATTTACTCCGTCGCCGACAAAAGCAACGGATGAGAAGTCTTTGCGCAATTTTTCAATTGCGATAATTTTATCTCCCGGTAGACAATCGGCCTCATATGAATCGATACCAGCGGCTTGAGCTATGATTTCTGCGACTTCTGGTTTGTCTCCTGTGACCATAGTAGTTTTTCTCACACCCATTTCGTGAAGACTATCTACTGTGGCTCTAGACTCTGCTCGTATCTCGTCTTGGAATTCTATGACACCCACAACCCTGTCATCTATAGATAAAAAAGAAGCGGTAGACTGAATCTTAATAGGGTTAAATTTATCCGGCATCATGATATTCTCATCATTGATAAACCTGACGTTTCCAATCCTGATGGTTTTACCCTTGTATCTTGCCTCAATGCCATGTCCGGATTTTTCTTTAATATGCGACAACTTCTCTATGTTAATCTTATTTGTATTCGCCGCGTTTACAATTGCCTGAGCTAACACGTGCGTAGATTGACGTTCCAGTCCAGCTGCAAGAGCTAAAATATATTCTTCTTTATGACCATCAAAGCTTGTGATACTAGATACAGTCGGCTTACCTTCAGTTAATGTCCCAGTTTTATCGAATCCAAAAGATTTAACTTCCGCAAGTTTTTCTAATACGGTTCCATTTTTTACAATTATTCCATTTTTTGCAGCCCTGCTCATTCCAGAAATTAACGCAATAGGAGCGGCCAAAAGAAGCGGGCACGGAGTTGCAACGACTAAAATTTGCAAGAATCTAGTTGGGTCTTTGGTTACAACCCACATCGTTATTGCTACTGTAAAAGATATTATAGTAAACGGGATGCTGTATCTATCAGTTAAACGGACAAAAGGAGATTCGCTGTTAGCTGCGTTTTTTACAAGTGTAATGATTTGTTCGTATTGACTATCTTTACTTATGCGGATAGCTTTTGCAGTGATTAAGCCTTCATTATTCACGGATCCACTCAGTAATTCATCACCGACAATTTTTTCGACAGGTAGACTTTCTCCGGTTAGGCTTGATTCATCGAAGCTAGACTCACCCTCCAATATTATTGCGTCAACCGCTACGACATCTCCGGGTTTTACTATTATTATGTCTCCGACTTTTACTTCACTAACGGGCACAACAATCTGTTGACCGTTTTTTAGGATTGTAGCTTTTTGAGGCGCTCTTTTTAAAAGGTCGCTAAGCTCAGTCTTGGCTCTTTCTTCTGCATAATCTTCAAGTGCTTCACCACCAGTAAGCATTAAAACAATAATTATACCGGCCCAGTATTCTCCCAGTAGAACTGAAGTAACTATTGCGGTGGCTGCGAGGATGTCAACACCGTAGCTACCGTCACGCAATGTCTGGAACATCCCGTACAGCAGGATTGATACAGAAGCTAGAGACGATATTCCTAAGATGATGTGAGCTGTTTTATCAGCTCCAGCAATATCAAGACTTAAGGCAACGATTGTCGATAATAAAACTATAGCTAATTGTTTATATTCACCGAAAAATGAAATAATTTTTTTAAACATTAAAATTTTCTTGCATCTATTTTTCTTAAGTATTTAATTTCTGGGGCGAATGAAGGGAATCGAACCCTCGTATCCAGTACCACAAACTGGCGTTCTAACCGTTGAACTACATCCGCCATTTATTTTTGGTACCCCGGGAGGGAAGTATGGTAATTCGCCCGTTTGTTTAGGGAATTAGCGAACCCGCCTAGGGCGTTCGATGTCACTTCTAGTGACTATCATAATTCCATATAGACAAATGTCGATATGGAATTTTGGTACCCCGGGAGGGAATCGAACCCCCGACCTGTGGGATAGAAGCCCATCGCTCTAATCCGCTGAGCTACCGGGGCACGTCATAATTACGCGCCTACCTCATTTTGAGCTAAAGCTCAAAAGTTTCGGCTTGTTGCTAAATTATTCCTTATTCCGTTTTGAGAATCCTCTCTCAAAACGGAAAGGCTACAATTAGCTTGGGTACCTGGTGCGGGATGGGGTAGTCGAAACCCCGTCCTAAGTTTGGAAAACTTATATATTAACCGTTATACGAATCCCGCTCAAAATTACGCATTTGTCTTGTTTTGACGAATGACGTCAAATGCTAAGACATTTATGCTAAATTTTTCGCTTCTTCCGTTTTGAGAATCCTCTCTCAAAACGGGTAATGCACATTAGCAACAGAGGTGATTATACTTTAATTTAGGTTAAAATACCAGCAAAAATGCGATTTAGACTTCGTAATGTACAGTAATCTTGGCGCCAAGGCTATTAAGGCGTTCGGCTAAATCTTCGTAACCACGGTTAATGGTATAAACATTTCTGAGCATTGACATGCCTGGTGCAGCCAACATACCTATCAGTAGCAAACTTGCAGGACGTAGAGCTGGTGGACACGCAAGGTCGGCGTTAGTGAACTTTGTTGGGCCAGTTATGTATACGCGGTGTGGGTCGGCAAGCTCTACATTGGCGCCAATTTTAGTTAGTTCTGTGTAGTAGATTGCCCTATTATCGTAAGTCCAATCATGTATTAACGTTCGCCCTTTTGCAACAGCTGCTATTGGCACAAAATAGGGTAGGTTATCCTGGTTTATCCCAGCAGGGTAGATATTGGCATGAATTTTGTCTTCAAGTGCGACAAGCGTACCGTTATGACAGTTAATTGTAAGGTCTACTAAGTCAGTGAAGCCGTTTTTGGCCTTATATCTTTTAGTTTGGCTATAGCTTAATCCCATTTTCTTTAGCTTCAGCATCTCAAGTGCCATAAAATCTATGGGCACTCGGTTAATTGTAATCTCTGAATCTGTAGTCACTGCGGCACTAACAAAAAACATTGCTTCAATCGGGTCTTCGGCCGGGTAATAAATTACGTCTTTTTTAATCTCTTTTTTGCTTCCATGCACTGTCATTACGGTAGAACCCACTCCGTCAACTTGGATTCCCAGTGCTTGAAGATAGCCACACAAATCCTGTATTGCGTAGTTGGCGCTTGCGAATTGGATAGTTGTTTCGCCCGAAGTTTTGCTTGCCGCTAGTAGCGCGTTTTCCGTTACTGTATCTCCAGATTCGTACAATACTACATGCTCAGGCTGTTTAAGATCACTGGTTACGTTGTAAAAGCCGGTCTTAGCAACAATATTCACACCAAAGTCTTCAAGCGCGAACAAATGTGGTTGTACTGAGCGAGTTCCAAGTTTGCAACCTCCGGCATAGGGAATTTTAAAATCATTAAGTTCATGCATTAGCGGGCCAATCATCATTAGAACGGAGCGTGTTTTTCGGGCAGCAGAGTTGTTAATGCTCTCCATTTTAAGTTTGGCGGGTCTTTTTATCTCTAAATCGTTCCCAGGAAGCCATTTAATTTTTACTCCGATACTTTCCAGGACTTCAATAATTCTAAACACTTCTTCAATTCGGGGGAAATTCTTGAAAGTTGTCGTTCCTTTGTTCAGCAAACTTGCGCATAAAAGTCCTACTGCAGCATTCTTGCTCGTTTTCAGGGTTATCTCACCTTTGAGTTTTTGGCCACCCTCGATCTGCAAGTTCACGCCCTGGTTCCCAACAGCAATTAATGGTTTATGTAGTACCTCGCCAATACGACTGAGCATGTCTAAACTAAGGTTTTGCCCTCCCTTTTCAATTCTATTCACCGCTGACTGACTAGTACCGAGTTTTTTTGCAAACTCAGCCTGAGTCATTCCTCTAAGTTGTCGAATTTCAGAAACTAATTCACCTAAACGAGAGTTGGTTTTCTGCATAGGCTAGCATTATATCACATGCGGTATATTGTGTGCGTAATTTGACTTTCTACGCTATAGGTAGAGTACAATAGACTGATGATATAGTTGATTCAAATTCAGTCCAATAGATATAAAATGAATATAGAGGGAGATTATAATTATGGCTGTTTTTGACGAAGATATAAAAAAGTTGATACAAGACGAAATAAAAAGACAAACAGATGGTTTAGAGATGATTCCAAGCGAGAATCATACCTCAGGCGAAGTTTTAGCGGCGCTTGGTTCTAGGCTTAGCGATAAGTATTCTGAGGGCTATCCAGGAATGCGTTATTACGGAGGCTGTGAAGTAGTAGATAAAGTAGAGAATCTTGCGCGCGATAGAGCAAAAAAACTATTTGGAGTAGACCACGCCAATGTTCAACCGCACTCAGGCTCGCCGGCAAATCAAGCAATTTACTACGCACTTGTAGACCCGGGCGACACTATTATGGGAATGTCGCTATTTTTCGGCGGTCATATGACGCATGGGTTAAAAGTTAATTTTTCTGGAACTTATTACAATTCTGTTCAATACACGACTGACAAAGATGGTTTTATGGACTACGATGCAATATATGCGCTAGCCCAAGAGTATAAACCAAAATTGATAATGTCTGGTACGACGGCATATCCCAGAGAGATAAATTGGAAGAAATTGCGTGAAATTGCTGATAGCGTGGGAGCTTGGCTAGCTGCCGACATATCACACATTAGTGGGCTTATTGTTGCAGGAGTACACCCAAGCCCGGTCGGATTTGCAGATGCAATAATGACAACTACGCATAAAACCCTGCGAGGCCCTCGGGGTGCAATGATTTTATGTAATGGCAACCCGTCTAATCCTTTAAAAAAGCCAGAACGAATCAGGGAAGAATTGCCGTCGCTGATTGATAGAGCAGTTATTCCAGGTCTACAGGGAGGTCCGCACAATCATCAGACTGCGGCAATTGCTGTTGCCTTGAAAGAAGCTTTGCAACCAAGTTTTGTTGAATATGGAAAACAGATTGCCAAAAACGCTCAGGTTCTTGCAAAAGAACTATCGAGCTTAGGATTTAATTTAGTTACGGGTGGCACAGACAATCATTTGATGGTTGTGGATTTGAATAACAAGAATATTAGCGGTAAGGAGGGTGAGAAGGCTCTTGGACTTGCTGGAATTACAGTCAATAAAAATACCGTACCGTTTGATCCTAGGTCTCCGTATGACCCAAGTGGAATTCGTCTAGGCACGCCAGCTCTTACAACAAGAGGAATGAAAGAAGTCGAAATGAAGCAAATAGCTAGCTGGATAGACGAGGCAGTGTCTCATCACACCGATGAAAAATACTTAAAAGCTATGCATCAAAAAATCACCGAATTCACCAAAGCGTTCCCTCTGCCTAACTAAAATCCCCAAGAATTCGAACTTCAAATTCTAGGTTTATTCCGAGCATATCTAGGCATTTAGTTTGAATCATTCTAGATACGTCATAAATTTCTTTCGCGGTTGCACCCTCAAGGGCTTCAACTTTAAGTAGATTTTTGTCGTTTAATTTAACTTTTCCCCAAGTCTGGCCTCTATTGAAGCCCGAGGCTAACATTACATGGGCAGCCGAAACGCGCCGTGAATCACCTCCGTGAACTTTGTTCATAAGTCTTATTTGATTGGTAGTTTTACCTGATTCATCAGTAGCAATTATTTTATTTACCTGCTCCTCGTTTACTATAGGATTTCTAAAAAATGAGCCTGCAGTCCTGGCTGAGTCTTGGTCGTTCGCGCGCCAGATTGAACCAGATCTTTTGCGAGCTTCTGTAATAATTTTTCTTCTATCATCAAGATCTTCAGGATTTAAGTTTAATTCCTCCGCAACGTCTAAAGCTTTTTGATATTGTAGCTGGTTAGTCATTTCAGTAGACAAGCTTAAACAGACCTGCAAAATAACAAAATCCATGTACTCTGGTTTTTGGAAAATTGAAGTTTTATAGCTCCAAACCAGGTTTTCTCGTAATATCCGCTCTTTTTGTTTAGTCTTTGGATTCCAAACCTCAACCCATTTAATAAGCGGCCCGATTGACTGGCCATAGGCGGTGATGTTGATGTATGTGGCACCACCCACGCCCCCCGGAATTTCGCTCATTAGCTCAACACCCCAAAGTTTTCTATCAACGCAAGCTTTCACGACATCGTCCCACCACACTCCTGCGTCAACCACGACTTCATTATCTTGAAAATTCATACTACCACCTCTAGTACAAATGACAAGCCCAGGAAGCCCTTTATCAGAAATAAGACAGTTACTGCCGTAGCAAATAACCCAAACAGGTTGTTTTGTATTAGAAGCTAGAAGCGCAAAAAGTTCATCTGAATTTTTTACAACCACAAACTGTTCGGCCAGACCTCCAACTAAAAAAGTATTGTATGAAGCAAGAGATACATTTTCTTCAATATCCATAAATACAGTATAACCGTAATTAATGTTGTTGTTGTATCTTATTGTAGGGTAAAATAAATCTTATCAATGGGAAACAAGCAACAGCCATACCGAAATTTTGGGCAAGTATTAAAGAAATTGCGTGCCAGTGCCAGTAAATCTGTCGCAGAAGTTTCGGGTGCTGTTGAGATAGATGAAACAAAATTGACTCAGTTTGAAGACGGTGAACTTCGGCCTTCGGAAGATATCTTATTGCTACTAATCCAACACTTTGAGTTGAAAGATTCTCAGGCAACAGAATTATGGAGCTTGGCAGGATATGATGGAGCTCCAGACCAAGAAAAGTTCTTCATGAATGATGAGTTTGGAGATGTTCAACAAACAACGGTGATGATATCTGCCCAAGACGCAAGAATAGTTTATACCGACATGATTCAGGTGATGGTCAATAACTACGGGGTGATTATTAATTTTATGCAAGGCGCAGGTCCCGGTAATCAACCAATGGCAGTTTCTAGAGTAGGAATGAGCAAAGAACATGCTAAAAGTGTGCTGGAAGTGTTGAAGAAGACGCTGGAGCAGTCAGAACAGAAGAATAATCCTAAGCTTCTATCGCCTCCGAACGAACAAAGTAAATAGCTATGAGGATATCCTAGAAAATCTTAACAGAACTCACTTTTCCAAGAACAAACACATGACGTTAGATAATTTTGAGCAGATTGAAGAGGTACTTAGAGCTTATGTGCCATTAGTTTCTAGTTACGGGTATGACGGCATGTCCTTAGAGCGAATGTGGCCTCTGTTGAAACTAGCCGGCAACCCCCATAAAAAGTTAAAAGCAATTCATATTAGCGGAACAAGTGGCAAAACATCCACGGCATATTTTATTGCTGCTCAACTTAGGAGCACCGGCAAAAAGGTTGGTTTAACAGTATCGCCTCATGTTGATTCAATCGCTGAACGAATTCAGATTAATGGTCAGCCTTTGGACGAAAAGGTTTTTGCAAGCGAACTTAGCATTTTTTTGGACTTAGTCGAGAACTCAAAAATCGTACCAAGCTATTTTGAATTACTGGTGGTTTTTATTTATTGGGAGTTTGTTCGTAAAAACGTTGATTACGCCGTTATTGAAACTGGGATGGGTGGTTTGTTGGACGGGACGAATGTTATTACAAGAGCAGATAAAGTCTGCGTAATTACTGATATTGGTTTTGACCATATGCATGTTTTAGGAAAGACTTTATCAGAAATTGCCACACAAAAAGCAGGGATAATACACGCCCAAAATGAAGTTTTTATGTTTGAGCAGTCAAGTGAAATCATGGAACCTATTTTAAACAGTGTACGAGATAAACATGCTAAGCTAAACATGTTAAGCGATAATGTTGACATCTCTTTATCAAATACTGATGTCGCTGATTTACCGTTATTTCAGCAGAGGAACTGGTTGCTTGCCCATAAAGTATCCGAATTTGTTTGTAAAAGGGATAAATTAACTCTTACAAAGGTTAACCCTAGCTCGCTCATCGTACCAGGGCGAATGGAAAAGCTGGTCTGTGGCGATGGCTCTGTGTTATTGATGGACGGAGCCCATAATGAACAAAAAGTGGGTGTATTTATCAAAAGCTATAAATATGTATTCCCAAATCAGAAGGCCACAGTTATGCTTGCGCTTAAGAAGGGTAAAGACTACCCACCGGTAATAGATAAATTATCCGAAATTGCCGACAGCGTGATTATTACGACTTTTAATACTAGCCAAGACTTGCCGTCTGTTTCACAGGACCCAGAAAAACTTAGAAAGTATTGCCAGTCAATAGGTCTGGATGCTGTAATTTATAGTGATAATAAAGAAGCGATTAACCAACTTTTAAACACAAAATCAAAAATTAAGCTGATTATCGGGTCATTTTATTTGCTTGGTCAAATAAGGCATTTTTTATAAAGCATAAGCAGTGGTAATATAGTTCTATAATAAGGAGTGAATAGAAATGAAAAATAGAGGAATTGCGGCAGTTATATTATTGCCTTTTGTAACATTCGGGATATACGCATTGTATTGGTTCGTTAAAACAAAAGGCGAGCTAAACGAAAAAGGGGCGGAAATTCCCACGGCTTGGTTGCTAATTATTCCACTGGTTAACATATATTGGATGTACAAGTATTATGAGGGTGCAGAAAAAGTAACAGATAAGAAAGTTAGTGCTGTATTAATGTTTGTGCTTGGTCTTTTTGTGACGTCTTTAGTTCCGATGGCTCTATGCCAGGATGCGTACAACAACCTAGGTGCAACAGCAGCAAGCCCCGCCATTCCTGTTGTGCCAGCTATGTCTGCTACCGAAACACCAGCAGTGCCTACAGAACCAGCTACCCCAGCAATGCCAGAAGTAGCAAGTACTGAGCCCGCAGCACCGACCGATGAATCTGCACAGCCACCTGTATCTCCAACTGCTTAAATAATTTTTTTGCCTCTAGAGCCAACTAAATATACCGATTTGAAAAAGAAAATAAATTATTATTTAGTATATATTGGCATACAAGACTATACTTAATTTAATGAGAGTACCAAAAAAGATTTATATTATTGTGTCAGTTACTATCGCATTGATTGTTGGGTGCGCAATAACTTATAAAATCGTGAACAATCCTGACCCTTATACAACTCAAGCTCCACCACAGTTACCAAACCCGCCCCTTAAAGAGTTGGCTGAGAGACGCGGAATTCAGGTTGGTTCTTTTGCATCACTAAAATACTTACGTGAACGCGCCTATACAGACATTCTTGCATCTGAATTTGATTACGCAATTATTGATGGCGAGCCAAATTGGCGATTTGAAGATATTGCACTTCGTCCCACTAAAGATACTTTTGATTTTACAGACATGGACCTTGTATTTGATTTTGCAGATCAAAATGATATGCCAGTAAGAGTTCAACATATGCTCTGGGGTGATGATAAATGGCTGCCTGATTGGTTGACGCAAGGAAATTTTAGTAGGGAAGATCTACTAGATATTATCCATAATCATATTCAAACAGTGGGCACACGGTATAAAGGCAAGGTTCGCGAGTATACAGTAGTCAACGAAGCGTTTAGTCGAGAGTTAAAAACGGGCGGCAACGAGGATTGGTGGGGAAAAGAGTTAGGAAGAGAATACATTGACAATGCTTTCTTGTGGGCTCACGAAGCAGATCCGAACGCTATTTTAATACTTAACGATTTTGGCAATGAAACAGAAGGCGATATATCAAATTCAATGTATGACTATATTAAAGATGCGAAATCGCGCGGTATACCAATAGATGCACTTGGTATGCAAATGCACATCAGCAGCTCCAATGCTCCATCGACAGAAAAAGTAGTCTCTAATATGCGCAGGTTTGCTGATCTGGGACTAAAAATATACATAACGGAGTTTGATGTAAATATGCATGATGCAGAGGGTAGCGATGAAGAAAAAGACGCCCGACAAGCAGAAATTTATACTGATATGCTAGAAGCTTGTTTAGAGGTAGGCCCAAAAGTATGCCCAAACTTTGGTTTTCTTGGCCTTGTTGACCGCCAGAGTTGGTATAACGGAATAGGCTTAGACGATGCTGATCCGCTACTTTTCAGAAGTGACTACACCCCAAAACCAGCTTTCTTTGCAATTAGAGATGCTTTAGAAAACTAGCTACAAGCTTAACTAATAAAACTATTTTGCGCTATTAACATCCATAAGTTTAACTACACCCCAACCAATTAAGGCGTACACTGCAGCTGCAACAAGTATGGATGGCTCAAAAACAGAGCGTGTATCACCAGCCACCGTCTTAGTTACTCCGAATATGCTGTCAAAAGGTGCGGTCATTACGCCGGTAAAACTATAAATAAAATCTACAAAACTACTGCTAGAGTTTGCGCCAAACAATTTCAGCACAAAACGGAAAGCTAACAAAACCTCAATTAGCCCCACTATATACCAAACAACGTTCGCCACGGTTGATTTGCCGTCGCCAGACACCCTCGTATCAACCGTGCGTGTTTGTTGTTGTACTTGAGCACCTGTTTCGTCAACTCCTTTATCGTCTCTGGTCGTAACGGTTTCTTTGAATTCTCCCATAATATACCTCACTTTATTAATTTGTTAAGTTACAGACAAATAGTTATCAAGAAAATCCAGGTATTAAATTATGCGCGTCCGCGGAATGCTTTAAAAATTGCTAGCAACACCACAGATCCCAACACTGCAACCAAAAAGCTTCTTATATTAAATCCGCTCACACCTGATTCACCCACTGCCTCCATAATGAAGCCCCCGAGGAACGCCCCCACAATGCCGACAGCAATATTAGCAAAAGCACCTTGTTCGGCGTCAGTATTCATAAACATTGAGGCTACCCAGCCGGCTAGGGCACCAAACACTATCCACGTTAATATATTCATAAGAATTGTCCTCCTATTGCTTACTATACTCTTAAATACGCAATACAACTAACCTGGTCACTTTGCTGGCTAGTGAAACCTTAACTCGCAAAGGCATAACAATTTTTTCACTAACAGACCTAAAATAGAATAATTGGGGGATAAACTTGCAAACATATCAAAAAAAAGGTAATATTAAGATGTACGTAAATTATGGTGAAAGTTAACAAGCGACTTCTAGTCATATTGGCAAGTCTGTTTTCTTTAATCCTGATTGCTTCTCCTAAAGTGTTTGCTGCTACTTCACCCTCTCTTGGTAGTGTAGGAAGTTATTCAGTTTTAGGACACACAACAGTAACTAATACTGGTGCTACTACCATGCCTGGAGATTTGGGTGTTAGTATCGGCGGAGCTCCAGTTGGCTTTCCACCAGGCATTGTCGGCCCTCCAGGCACTATTCGTAATGCCGGTGATTCACTTATTGCGCAAAACGCTAATACTGCCGCATTCGGATCCATCGATCAAGGCTGTGATACAACCTATCCTGGTATTAAGGATTTAGTTGCGGAGAATCTTGTTCCAGGAGTTTACTGCGCAGATGCGTTTCAAATAAGTGGTACGCTTACATTAAGCGGTACGAGCTCAGATGTTTGGATATTTAAATCAGCCAGCACGCTGATTACATCAGGAACGGCCAATGTAGTAGGTGGTAGTGCGTGCAATGTTTGGTGGCGTGTAGTTAGCTCCGCATCCTTAGGTACAAACACATCACTTACCGGAAATATCCTTGCTTTAACTTCTATTTCTATGCAAACAGGGGCGAGCCTGAACGGTCGGGCTTTAGCCCAAACTGGTGCAGTTACTCTGGATTCTAATACAATCAGTGCATCAACATGTCTAAGCGCACCAGTTCTTCCAGCAGCGACAGGGGGAGGGGATAACAATACGCAAACCACTACAAATCCAAGTAGTGTCTTGGCAGCTTCTACAATCCCGGGACTTCCGAACACTGGAATTGCTCCTGAGGGAACGATTGTATCCCAATCAAGTAATGTTATCTTTGTAGCTCTCGTCACAGCGCTAGGTGTAACTCTTTACCTCATCACCAAGAAACGAGCAACTTAGTTCTAGAATTAAAAGTTTTAGCCTACTTTTATTTAGCTATTTTAAACTTATATGAGTTTACCAAATCTTTCACCAATCAAAAAATTACGCCCCTCGACTACAATAGTTATTCTATCGCTGTTAGTTATTTTTCTACTAATCTTGAAGGGTCTTCATCCAAGTGAAGCGCAACCTAGTCCTAATGAATCTCTTCCAGCTTCTCAGCAAGCATCCGTAGAGCCTGGCTTACCGAAGTATATTAAGATTTCAGCAATCAATGTTAGCGCAGCTATTGAGTCAGTTGGTCTTACGCCAACTGGTGATGTTGATTCTCCGAAAGACCCTAATAACGCGGCTTGGTATAACCTTGGTCCAAAGCCGGGCCAGATAGGAAGCTCAGTTATGGACGGGCATTTTGGCTGGAAGGGAGATATACCAGCAGTATTTGATGATTTAAGTAAATTACGTCCCGGTGATAAGGTACAAATAGTAGATGAAGTTGGCAATTCAACAATTTTTGTAGTGAGAGAGTTGCGCGATTACGGCCCTAACGAGATAGTCGAATCAGTATTCGTTTCCAATGATAATTTATCCCACCTGAACCTCATTACTTGTGCGGGTGTTTGGAATAAGACTGAGAAAAGTTACTCGCAAAGGCTGGTCGTCTATACAGATAAAGAATGACGCTTGGTGTGTTCTAGTCTAAATCCGTTATCTTCTTCCAATGTAATGACCTCACTTTGCGTGAGGTCATTACATTGGAGGGCCAGCCAGCTCTTGGTCACTTTCAGCGACCCCAGAACTTATTTACTTTCAACAAGTTGAAAATCAATAAGGTTCTCTTGCGACATGCCGAATGGCATTTCTCACCCACGACACCGAGTGTGTTCGCGGAGTTAAGTCACGGCTAACACTCCAATTTAAAAAGTCCCACAAGGGGACTTCATAAATTGGAGGGCCAGCCGGGACTTGAACCCGGGACACCCTGCTTAAGAGGCAGGTGCTCTAACCAGCTGAGCTACTGGCCCTCGTCTGCGTGTGATGGTTGTCCAGCCACACTGCCAGCAAAACAAGTTTCCTGGCACTGTTGGCTATCCAACCAAGCCGCCTCCTCTCAAATTCGAGAATCCTCTCTCGAATTTGTAAAGCTACATGGCTACAAATTAAAAACTAAGTCAGAGGTTATTTTAACACAAAATGTCTATTAAAGAAGTAAATCGGCACTGGCAGCTACAAAAATGGTAGCAATTTTGTTGTCTGAGTTAATCTTAAATGAAACTACGTAATCGTCAGAAGATTTACCGACGTATGTTCCATCTTCAAAAAATTGAGAGTAAAAACCAGCCTTATAGCTGTTTAATGTGGCTTCTGATAAATTAAAATCCCACGGCGCAACTGCGCCACTTAAGTAATTAAGATCAGCAACAGCTGCAGTTGGAGTTTCTGGCCCTCCTTTTTCAGAGGCAGCAAACACAACTGTAATTGGATTAGTCATATAGCCTTCAAGCGCGGCAGTATTTCCGCTTTCTATGGCGGCAGAAATATTCTCTTTAAGATCAGCTAGTGCTTGAGAATTATCTACTTCGTCAGCAGGTGCTTTCTCAGGCGTAGGTTTAGCCGGAGTTTCATCGGCAGATTTAGCTGGCGCGGGTAAGTTTTTGCTTTCAGCCTCTTTATTTCTAGAGTCGTATACTCGCCAGCCCGCAAAGCCAAGCAGTGCGAGTAATAAAATAATTAACAATATCCAAAGTAGTCCAAAGCCTCGTTGATTTTTTCTCATAGATATAGTTTATATAAAACTTGTTCGTAATGCTAGTGCTAGTATGAGCGCTCTAGCGTATTGACTATACCATAATAAAACGGTATAATATTATAACTATGTTAGTTTTCGAAGGTTCGCAGGACGTTCCTATAATATTCTCAGCTCATCACGCAAGCAGTGATTTTGGCGAATTTTCTGATAGAGTGGCACTTACCCCAGAACAATGTACAAGATTTTCTGATTATGGAACTGAGCATACAGTAGCCACAAATGGACTTTCAACACTAGTTGCAATTCGTAGCAGAGCATTGGGTGACCTAAATAGAAATCCTGACGACGACGGAAGATTTCAAACTCAGGACTATCATAAGGTAATGGTAGATGGTCAATGGGTTTATCAGAAACACGATATTTGGCTTCCTGGGCAAGAACTGACAGCACAAGAAAAAACAGCTTGCCAAAATTTATATCATGATGCTTATCACAATAAAATACTTGATTTGCTTAAAGAAAGGGACCGGCCTACATTTGTTGTTGCCTGGGATAATACAGCTAACTATTCTATAGGTAATGACGAAGATGGAAACGTTACAAACATGCCTCAATTTGTATTATCAAACCGAGCACACCAGGGAGACGCTAGTGAGCCGTTTGATGAGTCTGGTGTCAGTTGCGATCCGGTTTTTATGCACTTACTTGCTGATTACTTCCGAGAAACTCTAGAGTCCGCAGGGCTTCCAACCGATGTGATGCTGAATCTGGTTTATAAAGGTGGTTATATTTGCCGAAGATATAGTACCTTGCGCAACCAAGATGAGCTTGCAGAACACGGAGTAACCGCGGAAGTTCAGTCACTACAGCTCGAATACAATACAGCAATTACCCATGACCAAGAAACTCTCGAGTTTTACGAACAAAGAGCAGTTAATCTCAAAGCTGCCTTTAGCAAGGCAATTAAACTCGCATACGAAAACTATAGAAAAGGCTCACTGTAATTCTTAAAGCCGGAAGCTATTTATTTTTCAGGCCAGGGGTAGGGCATAAGTTCAGAAATAGGGATTTGCTGGATCGCGCTAGCTTCTTCTATAACTATAGTTACATCAATTCCAGAATTTAGTGAACTCTCATAAATCAATTGTTTACATATATGGCAATTGGGCCCGGTTATAGCGACTATATCTTTTTCTCCGTGAATCGCTGCATTTGCTAAGGCCGTAGCCTCAGAATGCATTGTTAGTGTGTAGGTGTCAGAGTTATAAGAGACGCCTTCATAAACATTTCCGGATTTCGTTAAAAGTGCCACAGAATAACCTTTTTCGGGTTCCGGATACGTATATTTAAAAGCTTTTTTAGCTCGACTCAATAATATCTGGCATTCTTCACCAGAAAGCTCGAAGCGTTTTCCTAGTTTTGTGGGTATTATTTCTTTCATAACTTTTTAATTATGTTTGGTGCGCCCGAAGGGACTCGAACCCCTAATAATGGTTCCGAAGACCATTGTGATATCCATTTCACCACGGGCGCACGTCAGAATTACGCATCTACCTTGTTTTGGGCAAGCCCAAAAGCTACGGCTTAATGCTAAATTCCTCCTTGTTTCGTTTTACAAATCCTCGCGCAAAACGAGAAAACAGCCACGAACAACAGGACTATTTTACCATGAAAACAGGGAAAAACTGGTACAATACTGCTTAATGAAGAAAGAATTAAACGGGTCTGAACTAGCCGGATTTATAAAAGAGCGACAGGCAAAAGCAGTGCGTGGCTTGAAACAGCAATGGAAAATACAACCAAAGCTAGCAATTATTCGCACTAACCCCGACCCAATCGTAGATAGTTATATGCGCATAAAACAGAGTTATGGAGAAGATATTGAAGTCTTGGTAGAAGTTCATACTATAGACCAATCTGAAGCCAAAAAAACAATTGAGATGCTTAACAAGGACGAGTCTGTGCACGGAATTATTGTACAGATTCCGTTGCCTGATAAATCTCAAACGGATGAAATACTAAACACTGTTGCCGAAAATAAAGACGTAGATGGGCTTTCGCTAAACTCACTTTTTGAAGCGCCTACACCGGTGGCAATAAGCTGGTTGCTCGCAGGCTACGGTGTAGATTTACGAGGTAAAAAAATCGTTATTGTTGGTCACGGACGGTTAGTAGGTAACCCACTAGCAAAAATGTGGCTAAACTCTGGTTTAGATGTGACGATCGCCGATAAACAAACTGAAAAACTAGCCGAACTTACAATGACAGCGGATATATTAGTTTGCGCAACTGGTGTACCAGGATTAATAAAATTAGAAATGGTAAAACCAGATGCCGTAATAGTAGATGCCGGTGTTGCTACCGATAGTAATGGTTTAGTTGGAGATGTTGCAAAAGAAGTAAGAGAATTACCAGAAATAATAGTAACGCCGATAAAAGGCGGGGTAGGGCCATTAACGGTATCTGCCTTATTTGAAAACGTCATAACATCCGCCCGTGACACTTTAAAAAAATTATAAATAACCTGAGGGTAATATCCCGTTAGATCCCATTTAGTTTTTAGTTATTTGATAAACTGATGTTGATGTACAAATTTTTATTTATCACTAAGATATATTCTCCAAGGGATCTAACGGGATGAAAATAGGAGTTTTTGATTCTGGAGTCGGTGGCAAATCATATGTTGCCACGCTGCACAATCGTTTCCCAGGTGCAGAAATAGTATACAAAGAAGACAAGAAGAATATTCCGTATGGTAGTAAAACTCCGGAACTGCTGAAAAAGCTCACAGTGCCGATATTTAAGCAGTTTGAAGCCGAAGGCTGTAAAGCGGTTTTGGTGGCCTGCAACACAATAACTACTAACATAATTGATGATTTAAGAGCAATGATGAGTATTCCGCTTGTAGGAGTAGAGCCGATGATAAAGCCTGCCGTGAAGATGTCAAAAACGCATGTAATTGCGGTATGCGCAACGCCGGCTACGCTAAAAAGCAAACGCTACAACTGGCTAAAAGCACAATATGCTGAAAACGTTAGGGTAGTGGAGCCTGATTGTAGCCAGTGGGCGAGCATGATAGAGGATAATTTGCAAAGTGAGCTTAACCTGCAAGAACTTGTTCAACAACTGCGTAAGGAGAAAGTTGATGTAGTTGTCTTGGGCTGTACTCATTACAACTGGATTGAAGATGAGCTTAGAAAAATTGCCGGGCCAAACATGCAGGTTATCCAGCCAATAGAACCAGTTCTAGATCAACTAGAAAGAGTCCTTAAAGAGAGTTAACGCAAGATATAAACTGGTTGCCTCGATCTTTGTAGTCACTAAAAATCCCAAAGCTTGCCGACCCAGTAGACAATAAGACAGCATCGTTCGGGAGGGCCAACTTATTAGCTGTTTCTAGTATTTCTTGCATAGACCAGTTATTAAAATCAGACTTTGAAACAACCTCGCGCTGAGGATTTTCATTTTTAGCCAGTTGCTCAGCAATATACTTTCCGGTTGGTCCTAGACAAATTACAGCACGGATATCTTCACCACCCAACCTGTTAATCATCTCGCTGTAGTCATTACCTTTGTCGTGCCCACCAACAATCATTATTTTCGGCTGTCTGATCGCATCCATCGCAACAATGGCAGTATCTGGAGTTGTACCAAAAGAATCGTCGTAGTATTTTATATCGTTCACCTCCCTAACCATTTGTAATCGATGCTCTAGACCTTTAAAGTTTTTAACTACTTCTCGCAGGGCAATAGGGTCTTTTTCGACCTGCCAAACTGCAGTTATTGCCGCGCAGATATTTTCAAGGTTATGCGTTCCTAGTAAGCCTACTTCATAGGTTGCAATAATTTTTTCACCGTCTATACAAACAAAACCATTTTCAATAACTGCACCCGGTTTTTCAAGGTACGGGATATGTGCACCCGGGCTAGTCAATACGTTTTGAGAAGAGTATTTATTCTGCGGATTATAAACTGCAATATCAGTCGACGACTGGTGGGCAAATATATTGCGCTTAGAACTTACGTAATCTTCAATTGATTTATGCCATTCGTCTATGTGCTCAGGAACCATCATAAGGTGTACGGCAATATGAGGTGAATAATCAAGCTTGTACAGCTGAAAACTAGATAATTCTAAAACGACCCAGTCGTCTACGCCAATATCGGGCAATAAATCTAGTACAGGGATCCCAATGTTGCCCCCGATATGAACATTTTTACCCATTGCCTTTAGTAGCTCGGCAATAAGTGTAGTGGTTGTACCTTTACCTTTTGTACCCGTAACCCCAACTATATTCTTAGTTTTTATATGTTTAAAAAACTCTTCTAAAATGGTCGTTGCCTTTTTCCAGAATATTGAATTTTCGGGATATATTTTTTCCAAATTTTTGTGTGCCGACGGGGAATAGACAACCAAACCAAACTCCTCAAGCCCATGAAGATAGCTATAATCTGTTACATTGCCAGTTAAGCCGGGTTTTCTTGCATCAGTCAAAGTACGTATCTTGATGTTGTCTCCGTGCGGAAAGTCATCTCGAGGCTCCTCGGAAACTATAAGATAATCGTTATTTGGCCCGTAATAGCTAAAAGCGCTTTTGGTTTCGATGCCCCAGCCGACTAGTGCAATTTTCATCCCGTTAGATCCCTTGGAGAATACGGTTTAACAATAATCAAAAATTTATACATCAACATCAGTTTATCAAATAACTAAAGACCAAATGGAATCTAACGGGATTCATCTCCGTTTTTAACTTAGTTCTTTTTTTACAATTTCAGCGACTTGCCGTGGTGTCATGTTGGCTTTTAAGATAAATTGTTTTACACCAAGTTCTTTTACAATTGCCGGCGCTTCACTTTCGCCCATATTGGTCAGAATAATAACTCTTGTATCTTTGCCCCAGGACTTTTTCCGAAGCTCTATTAGCATCTGGTCGCCCGTCATTTCAGGCATCATAAGGTCAAGAAGTACAATGTCAGGTTTCATTTCTTCAATTAGTGCAAGCCCGAGTTTTCCGTTCTCTGCAGTCTCTACTTCGTATCCTTCAGACTCAAATTTTATCCGGTACATTTGGCTAATAGCCACATCATCTTCAATAATTGCAATTTTACTCATCTAGCAAAATCCTTTCCAGGTGTTTATTAATACAAATAATTGATACAGTCCCCAAAGTGTTAGAAGAGCTGGTCTTGAAATGTAGGATTCTAACGGGACTCATATCTTTATTTAAGCATATTTATTATGTCTGTGATTACTTTTGTGCCTTTTTCTACGACACCAATAGGCGCACCATAAGATAGTCGAACAAAACCGTGTCTACTTGAGAAGGCGCGTCCGGGGATAATAATAAGATTATGTTTTAACGCAATATCTGCAAATTCAAAGTCGGTCATATCTTTCGGAACCTGAAAGAAAACATAATAAGCTCCTTGAGCCCCTGTAATTTTTAAACCACATTCTTCTAGAGCATTTACCAATAAATTTCTCTTTTTTAAATATTTATTCTTGACATCATGCACTGATTTTATAGCTTCCAAGGCCGCATATTGGGCAATGTTAGAAGACGAAAAAACAGCGTACTGTTGAAGCTCGTTTATAGCGTCTATTACATCTATGGGGCCTGAGATATATCCTAATCTCCACCCGGTCATTGAGTACTCCTTAGAGAAACCGTGCATCGTAATTGTGTCGGGGTATACACTACCTACACTGAAGTGAGATCCTTCGTATACGAAATGTTCGTAAATCTCATCAGAAATAATATAGAAGTTGTGTTTACCTGCCAGTTCAGCGACTTTTCTTAAATCGGCTTCTGGATAAACAGCTCCGGTTGGATTATTGGGTGAATTAATAACAATCGCTTTGGTGTTATCGGTAATACTAGCTTCAATTTCAGCTAGATTTAACTGGAATGAAGGAAGCGTCAATACCGGCATCACCTCGGCCCCTAATGCTTTAGCAAGCTGGACATACGGTGGATACCCTGGGTCCATTACGATAACTTCGTCTCCGGGGTCTAAAATGCTCATATAAACCAGTAGTTGGCCAGTTGTTAGCCCCGGCACTGTTGTTATTTGGTTGGTCTCAACATGAATGTTGTTCTCTTTTGCTAGTTTTTTTCGTATCTCCTCTCTTAGTTCGGGTAGTCCGTTTACGGGAGTGTAGCTGGTTTTATCATTCTTAATAGCATTTATCCCAGCCGCTTTTATGTGTAGAGGTGTTTTATCTTCTGGAATTCCGACGCTTAGATCAATAGGATTAGTAAGGGCCTGTTGTTTAATAAATATTTCTCTAAAGATGCTACTGTCAAAAACTTCTAGCCTGTCTGATATTCTTTTTTTCATATATTTGTTTTTATAATTCTAAGATATATTTTAATTTAGAATTTGTCTTTTGTCCATGTTCGGGCCCAGTAATGCTAATATTTTGACTGCATGCTATTCTTTAAGGAGTATAAGTTATGAATAAAATTCAAATTCCTAGGGGATATAGAAACTCAGAAAAACTCAGGGTAAAACTGCTTAACGCTGACGCCACAAGCTGGACAAATTCCGGTAAGCATCGCTTCTTAAAGCTATTTAAAGAAATGAGCCAACGTGTTCCAGCCTATAAGAAGTTCTTACTGTCTCACGGAATAAAGTTTCAAGAGATAAAGAATTTTACTGATTTAAAAAAAATCCCAGCCGTTGATAAAGATAATTATTTGAGAAAATATCCAAAAGAAATGCTCTGTTGGGATGGAATGTTTGGTTCCGGCTCTTGGGTAATATCAACTACCTCAGGGTCAACTGGACAGCCTTATTACTTTCCACGCCAAGCTTCTCAAGACTGGCAGTATGCCGTCATTGCCGAGCAATATTTGCTGGCAAACTTTGATATAGATCACAATAAAACTCTATATATCGTTGGATTTCCGATGGGAGCCTGGATAGGAGGGGTTTTTACTTACGAGGCGATTAAGAAAGTTGCAGAAAATGGTTACGATTTAAGTATCATCACCCCTGGTATTCATAAAATAGAGATTATCAATGCAATTGAGCAGTTATCAGGTAGCTTTGATCAAATAATCCTGGGTGCCTATGCGCCGTTTCTAAGAGACATATTAGAGGATGGTGAAGCTGAGGGAATAGACTGGAAGGCTATTAATATTAAATTTGTTTTTTCGGCCGAAGCGTTTAGTGAACAATTTCGTGATTATGTAGCCAAAAAGGCCGGACTCCGAAACATCTATCTGGATACGCTAAATCACTACGGCACGGTAGACCTCGGTACAATGGCTCACGAGACTCCAATGTCAATTTTAATCAGACGCAAACTATTCGAGTACAATATTCAAACAACGGTATTTCCTGAAGCCTATAAACAGCCCACATTATGCCAGTACAACCCAGAGTTGTTTTATTTTGAAGAGACTAATAATAACCTCTATTGTTCGGCTTATAGCGGATTGCCTCTGTTCAGATACAACCTAAAAGATTATGGTGGTGTAATTAGTTTCAAAGAAATGAAGCAGAAGCTAGAAAAAGCCGGTATAGACATAGACGTCGAAATGAAAAAAGCGGGGCTAGCATCAACAAAAACCCAACTTCCTTTTGTGTATGTATATGAGCGAAATGATTTCTCGGTTAGTTATTACGCATTTAGCGTTTATCCAGATCCAGTGAGAAAGGCACTCCAGTCATCACCACTAGAAAGCAAATTAACAGGTAAGTTCACTATGGAATCTACCTATTTCGAAGGTCGTCAGCATCTGATAATACATGTAGAATGTAGAAGACAAGCTACCCTTGGAAGGTCACTCGAAACATTAGTGCAACAAACTGTTCATGAGGCACTCATGCGTGAAAGTACTGAGTATCCTGAGATTTATAAGACTCATGGTGACGTCGTAAAACCCCTAATCAAGCTTTATGAATATGAAGACAATAATTATTTTAAACCTGGAACAAAGCAAAAATGGATAAAAAAGTAGAAATTTATACCACTAAACCAAAATTTGATTCAATTGTTCAATTTAAATCCATATTTCAACAACAGTTACTTGAACTGGCCGAAATCAGAAACCCTAAATTATCAAAACCTGAACTAAGCACGAGCGCAAAAGAGTTAAGTGACAAAATTATTCCAACCTACATATATTACCCCTGGAGAAATCAAGTAATTGAGACCGTTTCCGAATCAGAGTTCATGGAAATAAAAACAAATAGAAATAAACAGTTGCTTACAAAAGAAGAGCAGAAAGTTTTATATAACTTATCAGTATCAATAGCAGGGATGTCTGTCGGCAGCTCGATTTTATATGGCCTCGTTGGTAGTGGAATTTGTAAGAAAATAACTATTGCCGATGACGATATCCTTTCAACGGCCAACCTTAATCGAGTACAGGCGACGCTCTTAGACGTGTATGAGTCAAAGGTTGTGGTTGCATATAGAAGAGCAATGGAGATGAACCCATTCTTAGACATCTCTGTAATAAATAAACGAATAAACGAAAAAAATTCAGATGATTTTTTTGAGAAGCTCAAATTTTCAATAGTATTTGAAGAGATTGACGATTTTAAAATGAAAGTGTTACTAAGAGAACAAGCAAAACAGCTTAAAATACCCTATGTAATGATGACTAATCTTGGTGATAGCGTACTTATTGACATTGAACGTTACGACACAGAGCCAGAGACCAAACCATTCAACGGGCTAGTTAGTGACGAAATTATTAAAAGAATAAAATCAGATACCATCGACCAAGAATTAATGAAGGAACTATCAGTTGAGTTGGTTGATAAATCATTAGTTCAGGGGAGGGCATTGACCTCATTAAAAGAGATAGGCAACACACTTGTTGGTAGACCACAACTATATTCAACAGTTGCCCTAGATGGTGGGATCGCAGCTTATATCTGTCGAAGGATTGCTATTGAAAATAATATTGTTAGTGGAAGATATTCTATTAAACTAGACAGCATCAGTAAACATGAATAAATTATTACTCAGCTATAAACCTAAATCGATTAGTGAGATTACCGTTATAGCAATTAAGGCAGGAATTTTAGCACCGTCCACCCATAATTCTCAGCCGTGGGAAGTGTCAATTACCGACAGCGGATTTATCCTACATAAGTTAGAGCTTGATTTAAAACAGGCTGATCCAGATGATATCTTTTCATGGATATCAGTAGGTGCGTTTTTAGAAAACTCGTATCAAATTGCCGCTTTTTATCGATTCAAAATGGAAGTTACGGCGATAAAAGGAACAAATATAGAGGTGAATTTCACGAAAACGAATGAAGTGTTAAGTAATTATGCCGCCGAAATAGAAAAACGATATTCTGAAAAAAGGATTTTTGCGAGTAAGAAGATGTCTAGTGTGGTGAAAAATAAGTTGATGAAAGCTGACGGGGTGAGTTTTTTCAGCGATGATCCTGGCGTCATAAAATCTTTTGCAAAACACCAATACGAGGCATCGGCCTCTTATCAAGACAATAAATTCTTTGCAAAAGAGCTAAGTTCTTGGCTAAGAATTACAAAGAAACATAACGACGGGATGCATCATCAGGCAAGCGGCATAAAAAGAGCTAAATTTATCAGCGGTAAATATATTCTAAAATTAACACCAAAAATACTTAAACCGATGGCAGAGAAGTACCTACATTTGGTAAGTAGTAGCTCGGGAGTTGGTTATATAGGCTCCAAAAGTCTTAGTCCAAAGGATCTTGTAGTAGCGGGCAGGAACTTCGAAAAGTTCTCTTTACTCGCAAGTTCTAATAAATTATCGGTGACACCACTTGCTGCGATGCTCGGCAATCAAGTAGCGTATAAGTATCTGAATAGTATAAATAAGACAAAACTTAGCCCGGTTTTAGTCTTTAGAATATCTGACACGCAGGAACCGGTCTACCATACAAACAGAAAACAATATAAGATAGTCATAAGAGGATAAGTAAATCAGGTGGGAATAATAGAACTATTTATACTAATAACGGCGAGTCTCGCCAGTTTGTTTATTGGCATAAGTGTATATTCTAGAAAGCCTAAAAGTGTTACTCACATTTTGTATGGTTTACTTTCTCTGACACTAGTATTTTGGTCAATATTGAATTATATATCGCTAAGAACATCCAGCGATTCGATATCTTTATATGTCGTGCGGGGTGTATTCATCACAGTTATATTACAAAACGCTTTCTTTTTTCTGTTCAGTTCTGTTTATCCAGCAACCAGAAAACCAAAATTTTCACTCCTAAAATTTCTCTACTCGCTTGCAACTCTATTGGTTGTGGCCTTAGTACTTTTGGGCTATGTAATTACTGACTTTAAAAACGGTAATATAGTAGTCAGCCCCCTAATAGCTGTATTTATTTTACATGCACTAACCTCTGTTATTGGCGGGTTTACTAATTTAACAAAAATTAAAACCGATATTAAATCGCAGAAGAGCTACTTGTTGTATGGTTCATTAATACTTTGGGGATTAGTTCCGGTAACGAACTTCGTTCTGCCTAATTTGTTTGGATTTACTTTTTTCGCCAGACTAAGTTCTCTCTACGTATTATTATTCTGTCTTCTAATTTCTTATGGGATTGTAAAACATAAATTATTTAATCTTAAAGCAATCGTTGCCCGCGCCTCTGCCTACGCTTTGACAGTAGTACTTTTTCTAGCTTTCTATTATTCGCTGGTAGTTATTATAAATTATGTATTCTTCAACACCAGTAGTAGCTCTTTCTCGCAACAGTTAGTGTTTGCTGGCATTGCTGTACTATCTGCCCCACTCCTTGTCTTGCTTAAAAGAAGTTTTGATCGAGTTACAAATAAATTGTTCTATAGGGATGCTTACGACGCTCAAGAGTTAATCGATCGCTTAAATAAAACATTAGTAACAAATGTAGAGATCGAGGAGCTGTTGACTAAAAGCGCGTTAATTATGCAAGAAGAGCTAAAGGCCTCTTTTTGTACTTTTTATATTCGTGAAACGTCATATTTTGAAGCTCGTCTGCTAGGTGCACATCGCAAACAACCTGATTTTGAGAATATTGAAGATATTCAGACTTACGCTTCACGTCTAAAAACTAAAGTTATAAATATAGAAAATAGTGAATCGGATGAAAATAGCCAAAAACTAACGGAGCTCCTAAGACAGAATGAAGTTGAAATAATGGCTAGGCTTACCAACACTCTTGATTATGAAGTTAAGGGAATTGGCTACATATTTATGGGAGCTAAAAAAAGCGGGAACCAGTACTCGGCCCAGGATGTAAAAATTATTGAAATTATTGCCAATGAACTGGTAATTGCTATTGAGAACGTACTTAGATTTGAGGAAATAGAGCAGTTTAATGTGACACTGCAAAATAAGATAGATAGCGCCACAAAAGAACTACAACAAAGTAACGATAAGCTGAAAGCATTAGATGAAGCAAAGGACGAGTTCGTTTCTATGGCGTCACATCAGCTAAGAACGCCCCTTACAAGCATAAAAGGGTACCTTAGCATGGTATTGGAAGGTGATGCCGGGAGTGTGTCGGATATTCAAAAACAAATGCTTGGGCAGGCCTTCTTTAGCTCACAGCGGATGGTTTATCTAATCTCGGATCTATTAAATGTATCAAGACTAAAAACAGGGAAGTTTTTAATAGAGCTAAAACCAATGTACTTACCAGATATAGTTGAGTCGGAAATAACACAACTGGAAGAAGGAGTCAAAGCTAAAGGATTGACGTTAGCCTTCGATAAACCAAAAACTTTCCCAATTCTAAATCTTGATGAGATGAAACTTCGCCAAGTAATCATGAACTTTACAGATAATGCAATTTACTACACACCCAAAAATGGCAAGATAACAGTGTCTCTAAAGGACGGGAAAGATAGTGTTGAATTTACGGTAAAAGACACCGGTATGGGTGTTCCGAAAGATGAACAGCATAAACTTTTTGCTAAATTTTATCGGGCAGAAAACGCCCGAAAAGCTCGTCCAGACGGCACGGGCTTAGGTCTGTTTATGGCTAAAAAGGTGATAGTAGCGCAAGGTGGTTCGATAATATTTGATAGCACAGAAGGCAAGGGAAGCACCTTTGGTTTTAGCTTTCCTAAAAAGAATACAGAAGTAAAGACAGAAGACCTGCCGGCAAGTGAATTAAAAGAATCTGAACCCAAAAAAATACAAGAATCAACAGAGACAAAACCAGACTAGTAAACATAAGCAAGAATCTCATATAATACTATTGACAATACTTACAGCTTGTGGTAATATGCTACAGAAACATCCATTTTTGGTGGGTGAATGAATCTAACGAATCAAGGAGATTAAAAAAATGGGAAAATTTGCTAAAGGAGTAGCCGTATTAGCGACAGCAGGTACTGCTTTTTATGGTACGACAGTTTTGAACGAAAGGTATAACGTAGAGTTACCATTGGTCGACATAGGTCCTATCTATCATGGTAATGCTAAACCATCTCTAGCTGAACGTGCTGACGAGGCAGTTATACAACTAGATGAAGCTCGGGCAAATGCAAACGAGCAACTTGCAGCAATAGCCGTCGGATGCGTAGATGTAGCATTAGAACAAGTTGACTCGTCTATCACAATTGACGCTGAAGGCAACATTAGACCTATTCCAGTTGAAGGGAAGGCAATCGCAGCAGCTAATATTCATAAATGGTGCGTCGAAGGCCGACCTGAAGGTGACGGTTTTAGCGCTATTATTGGAAGAGGCGAAGCTCTTATTGATGGTGGTGCAACATATGATGAGTCACAGTATAGCCCCGCTGCATTTACTGCAATACTAGAACAAAATAACTAATTATTAACAAGGAGATATACTGATGAACTTAGACCCAACAACAAACCCCAACACTGTACACGGTTTCAGACGTACTGTAGTAGCTATTGGACTTGCCGGAGCATCTGTTCTAGCAGCTTGTGGCGGTGACGACGGAAAAAATAGTAATGACGGTTTTCCTGATTTAGAAGTAGATTCAGGTATTTCCGATGGACAAACACCACCAGTTACAGAATCAGCAACACCAACACAAGAACCAGAATCTGCCACATCAACCAGCACTTCCACAACCGTAGAAGCTGTAGGTGATGACGAAACCAGCCGATTGCAGAGAGAGTTTCAGGAAGCAATGATAGGTTTATTGCCAAGCATTTGTAAGGATATCGTAGGTGATGGGATTATCGGAGTTAGTCTGGGAGAAGATGGGCAAATTATACCTGATGCAAACGCACTTCATGACTATGTCGGTGGAGTTAGAAGTATTGAAACGCGTCAATGGGCTGATGCACCTGGACCAGCTTTAGCGGAAAAAGGTGCCTCTGCAAAAGACGAATACCTAGCTTTAAAGGGTCGTCTTTGTGAAGACCGAAACTATACAGACGGAGTAAGTTGGTTTATTGCTAATCAATTGAAAATTGGCGATAAAACATTCGCAGAATTTATGCCAGAAGTTTTTGGGATGTACAAAGATCTTAGCGATGTTGAAATTGATGAGCTCTCAGAACGCTATTACACCCTACTTAATAAGAAGCCAGAAGATACTACTGAAGCGGAAAGAACGGAGTTAGCAACACTACATGCCGAACATTTACAACAAGCAGCCGCAGTAGTTGCTGCCTTGGAAGTATTTAACTTTGGTGGAGTAACTATGGACAGCACATCATTCCACCTTGCTCTAGCCGATGGTGGCTTTAATCGAGACACTAATCCGGGCGAAGCGGTAGATTTGCCTGGTATACAAATTCTCAATACTAAATACAATGGCAGGTTTTTACAGTTCGAAGCTATCGGTAAAGACGGTACTTGTTATCTAGTATTCTTAATTAACACAGAAGACGGACGACCCGCCAAGTCATTAAAATGTGCAGTTGTACCGGTACCGACTACCACTACTCAACCTAGAGCATCTACAACAACTAGTCCAAACACAACGTCACCAACTACAACTACCCCTACTACAATTCCAGCAACAACTACAACACAGCCATTTGACGCGTGTTTAAACATACCTGGGGTACAAAACGTCATACCGGCTGGTCAAGAGTTAGTATTCGTGAACGGTGTGTGGATCTGTAAAGATATACAGCCAACAACACCAACAACAGGTAATCCTGCCCCTTAAGGTAGAAATTAAGAATAACTAAGGAGATATAACGATGAAAAACATATTTAGAAAACGAAACGCACTAATCTTTGCTCTACCACTTGTAGCGCTAATCGCTTGGGCGGGAGTTGCCGGAGCAACATCAACTGGAATAAGCGGACCAATGTTCAATGTTCATACTGGTGTTGATTATGGAATAGATAATGAATCAGATTTCTTACGGATTCGTAAGTCAGACGGAACTAAAGTAAACACAATCGAAGCATGTAGCGGTGAGCTAAACCTATGGTTTTATGTTCACAACGGTCAATCTAGCCTAAATAACAGTGTTGATAATAGCGGTGCGCCAACGGCTACAAATCAAGGGGTAGGTGTTGCTACAAATACACGTGTTAGCATTCGACCTTTGCCTACAACTTACGGAAAGAGCCAGACTCTAACGGGTAAAATTACTGCTGACAACGCAGACACAGTAACCGACACAGCATCAATCACATGTGCATCAGACGATATTAAAGTTGAATATGAATCAATTGAGCAGTTGTACTTATATAATCCAACTCTAGAAGCTGGATATGCATTAAGCGGTGATATAACAAGTGAAGCTGGTGCTCAGCTTGGGTTTGCTGGCGGAAGAATGCCTGGTTGTTGGGACTACCGAACAATCATTCTTGTAAAAGTTAAAATCACCAAGAAGCCACCAGTAGTTAAACTGTGTGTTCTTGCTGACCCTAACAAGATTTCTAGAACTAAATATGATTTAACAGCTAACGTTACAGCGACAAACACAACTGTTCAAAGCTACACGTTCACGGTTAAAAACTCTGCAAATGTGGTAGTCGATACAAAAGTATTTAATACTTCAGCATTGTCACAAACATATAACTTTGAACAAGCTACGCCAGGCACATATACAGTTAAAGCTGTAGTAATGACAGCTGACGGACAAGCAGAAGGTGATTGTGTAAAGACAGTTACCGTAGAAGAAGAGCCAAAAACTCCAGCATATTCATGTGATTTGTTCACGCTCACCTTTGTTGACCGTAAAGCAACTGTTAGCTTCAAGCCAACTGCGATAAACGGGCCAACATTTAAAGATGCAACTATTCAATATATTGCTGATGGTGTGGTCAGAAATACGGTTACGACAAGTGTCTTGAACGGCGAAGGAAAAGTTGTAAGTACTTACACCTTTGCACAGAGCGATAAAAATGTAGAAGCAAAAGCAACAGTTAGATTTAATGTCACTGAAAATAATCAAGTAGTTGTTAAAGAAGTACAATGTGCCAAACAAGGGGTCTTAGGAGTAACAACTATTCCTAACACTGGAGCAGGTAGCGTTGCAGGATTAATGACAGCTGTTACAGTCGTAGGCGCAGTGGCTCACCGTAAGCTTACACTTCGCAAGAATAGTTAAATAAAAGGGAAGACTTCCCTGCCTGTGGATAACCATTAGCAGGGGAGTCAACAATGTGATACGGTAATCTTAGGTTTTTAAAACCGAGCATCATGACTGACCGCTCAACAAAAAACCAAATAAAAACTTAACAACAAAAGACCTAAATTCGTAGATTTATTTCTCCGGACATGGGTTGAATGAGGCCTTAAAAAACATAAGGTTGTAGGGAAGCAACGTAAAATATTTTAAGGTTTGTTTGACGACGCCTGAAAAATCAAGAGGTTATTGTCGGCTGTTGGCTTTTTTTTGCTAGATACACACGTCAGAATACGTCATACTATCAGTTATGATTGATCCTTACGAAAAAGAAAATCTTATATTTATCGATACAGAATTTACTAGTCTTGACCCGTATAAGGGCGAGATTTTATCAATTGGAATTATCAAGTTAAACGGTGAAGAACTTTATATTGAATTAGTCTGTGAAGCAGAGTCAGACGATTGGGTTAAAAAACATATTTTGCCAACACTGAAAGAGCCCAAATTCTCTCGTGAAGATGCCGTAACGCAAATAAGGGCGTTTTTAGGAGAAAGTCATCCGTTTGCAGTTGGCTTTGTAGATAATTACGATGTTATCTACCTAACTAAAATTTTTGGATTCGGCAAGCTTCCTTTCAAATGGATGACGATAGATTTTGCAAGTATTCTGTTTGCTATTGGTGTGAATCCTGTTAAATTTATGTCGGATAAGACCAGCGCAAAAGTGTTCTATAAAAAACTAGGTATTGACCTTAAAAAATACCGTCACCATCATGCGCTAGACGACGCAAAGTTACTGCGGGATGTGTGGTTGAAGATTACGGCAGACAATAAGTAGACATCATTAGCCAGATAAATTAATCTACAAGGCATTGTGCTCATGGCTAAGTCGGGATTGATTGATATACTTTGATTTAAGTTACAGACATATGCAAAACCAAGAATTTTTAAAGCAACAACCCATCACTGAAATTCTATCTGACCATGCTGTAGTGGGGATAGGTTTTGTAGTACTCACAGGAGTGAGTCATTGGGAGCCGGTTCTAGAAGCAGTAGCAGAATTGCCTTGGGCGCTAAGAGAAATTGGCGAAAGCATGGGGCATCCTGGAGCAGGCCTCTTGGCTTATATGGCTGTAGAAGCTTTCTTACGTTCTAAGACTGTAATGAGTAGAAATACTAAAATTTTGGCAGGAGCAACAGCAGCAGATGCGGTGCTAGAAGTTGGTCTAGCTAAGTACTCTGGGGAATCAATCAGGGGAATTGTTTCAAGCACTAACATCCTGGAAAATCTTAAAGACTATCTAGCAACTCTTTCAGGAATAGGGATCTATGCGCTTGATAAGTTACGTTTGCGTAGGAAACAGAGTAGAGCCTAGCAGTTTTATTTGGTTATTCAGAAGGAGAATCGGCCACGCTAGCGCGGGCCCAAGGAGAACACTGAGGTATAATCCGCCCGTTTGCGAACAAGTTCGCGGGGGATTAGCGAACTCTATTGCCGTAGCTTGCTGCTGTATTGGCAACAGGAGCTCAGTCGCCCTGCGACTATCAATATAAAAACCCCAGATAAATCTGAGGTTGTTATATTGGTGATCCCAAGGAGAATCGCCCACGCTAGCGCGGGCCCAGAACTTTCAAGCTTACAACAAGTTGCAATGCTGAAAGGTTCTCTTGCGAAGTGCGCTTAGGGCACTTCTCACTCCGATTGCCTTCGGTAATACGACTGTCCGATTCTCGTTGGGTTCATGATCAACTTAAAAACCCACCAAGGAGGTGGGTGCTTAAGTTGGTGATCCCAAGGAGAATCGAACTCCTATTGCCGGGATGAAAACCCGATTTCCTAACCGTTAGAAGATGGGACCAAGTCGAAATTACGTTTTTGTCTCGTTTTGATTATGAATCAAAAACTTCGACTTAAAACTAAATTTCTCCTTGTTTCGTTTCAAGAATCCTCTCTTTAAACGAGAGAACTACAAGATCAAAAGCTACAAGTGGATATTTTAACAGAGGTGGGGTGTTTTTTCAAGCATAACCAGATATAAAACTTGCTAAAGGTATTTAAATATTTGTTATATTTATTCTAAATGATAAATGAAATATTAGTTGGAATTATTGCGCTGACCATAGCATCCGCAGTTATAGTGTCGCTTAACAGGAAGTTTTTTAGCAAGACTAAAAATGTATCTAGGAAAGAAGTTAGTGTGATCAGCCTTGTGTCGGCTACAGTTTTCGTTGTCGGCTATTGGGCACAAATTTTCATAATTGAGGGCGAAAACATATCGAGTAGCGGTGGGTCAGGCATGTCAGATGTTTTACCGTTATTCTTGTTCGTATTCTTTATGTACCTAATTTTTGTAGCCATTCCTATGTCTGTGGCAGTGGTATTAATCTATCCGGTTTTCAAGAAAAAGCGAAAAAAGTAAGAGTTATACTTCACGCTGTAATACGTCAGTTTTGTAACAGCAGGATTTAGTATTGTGGGTTGCTCATCAACCTAAGCAAAA
>CAYQPN010000004.1:0-83836 GCA_964419675.1 uncultured Candidatus Saccharibacteria bacterium | reverse complement strand
TTGGCTCTCGGGGCCGGACTCGAACCGGCAACCTCGAAGTTAACAGCTTCTTGCTCCACCATTGAGCTACCCGAGAATACAGATAGCAATTATAAATTTTAAAGTGTTATCAGTCAACTTGATTTTGCTATAGTAAGTAAATGTTACACAAACTATTAATAAAAAATCACCGAATAATTAGCGAGCAGATTAAGGCAGATGAGTTGGAAGTTTTACTTCGTGAACTTGAGTTGGTTTTGCAGAATAATGTAGAAGGCGACGTTGTAGAACTGGGATGTTATGAAGGGACAAGCGCATTGTTTTTTCAAAGAATGATTGAAGAACTCGCGCCTGATAAAAAACTTTGGCTTTATGATAGCTTTGAGGGATTACCAGATAAGACAAAAGAGGACATATCTGAATCTGGAAATCTATTTAAACAAGGTGCTCTTAAAGCCAGCAAAGCACGGCTAGCTAAAAATTTCTTTAAAGCCAATTTGATAGTACCGGAAATAAAAAAAGCTTGGTTTTATGAACTTGACCCAGAAGACTTACCAGACAAAATTTGCTATGCCTTTTTGGACGGTGATTTTTACGAATCAATTATGGACAGCCTGAAACTAGTATGGCCAAAAATGAGCGAGGGTAGCGTGATTGTTGTTGACGACTATGAAAACAGTAAGCTGCCAGGTGTTAAAAAAGCAGTTGATGAGTGGGCAAAGTTATGCAACTTAGTAATCAATGCGGATAAAAGTCTGGCTGCTCTCAAATCCTCAGTAGGTAATACTAACGTAAGGTTTTACGATGTGAATTAGGACTTTGTGATGCTTACCACCAGTTTTTATAAGGTGGGTGTGTTGATGTGGAATAGATTTGATAGTTGAATGAGGCGAGCGAGCGAATACGTCGTAGCCCTGGGATTCATACGATGACATTATTTCTACAAATTCTATAGCGGCTTCGCTCCCAAGGTCTGACAGTGTATCCGTGTGCTTTACCGGCACAATCATTAGATGATCCAGCACTTGTCTTGCATCCCAATTGTCGTAGGGAAAAATATTTCTAATTAGTTTAAAATGCTTATATATTTTAATAACCTGGTCGCTATTTTTAGTCAGAAGACAGAACTGGCATACCTTAGACTCATTAGCCTTTGCGGTATGCGCAGAGTATAGCTTTTGGTTCTTCGGTTTACGGTAGTGTGGCATATTACTTAATTAAGTTTTCTATTATTTTTTGTTGCGCAGGATTGACGGGCATTACACTTAGGCGGCCAATTTTAACCAGAGAAAAATCATGTAATTCAGTATTTTGTTTTATGGCGGTCAGATGTAGGGGTTTGTCGTATTTCTTAACAAATTTAAGTTTTACAGCCCAGCTACGACGTGGGTCTGCCTTATTCTCGAATGGCTCACCAGCTACTTCAGCCAGGCCTACAATAGATTTTTCTTTTTGCGAATGATAAATATAGACCTGATCGCCTACCTTCATCTTTTGGATATGCAGAATTGCGGCGTTATTATGTACCCCATCCCAAATTGTCGAACCGTCCCGAGCCAAATCGTCGATACTATAATCCTCATCAGGATCCGCTTTAACAAGCCAATAATTCATAAATCTATTGTATCAAGGATATAATAAGATTAATGAGTATTTTTCAGGCTTTAGTTTTAGGTTTGGTTCAAGGTTTGACGGAGTTTATACCAGTTTCTAGCTCTGGGCATTTAATTCTAGCTCACCGAATGCTGGGGACAACCGGTAGTAGTTTGGCTTTTGACGTGGCGCTTCACGTAGGTACGCTTCTGGCGCTGATTCTATTTTTTAGAAATGACATTTGGAGATTGATTACTAATATAACTTCGAAAAATAAAGACGGCAGGCAGGCTCGCTTACTAATTCTGGCAACAATCCCAGCTGCCTTGGCAGGACTTCTTTTTGGTGATGCTATTGACGAAAAATTACGTACAACCACGGTGGCAGTAATAACGCTGGCTTCGGTCGGTATCATAATGCTAATTGTCGATAAAATTGCTAAGGCTAACAAGCAAGATGAAGTAAGCACAAAACAAGGTATGATTGTGGGGTTTGCCCAGGCTCTAGCATTAGTACCAGGAGTTTCACGCTCAGGAGCAACAATTACAGCTGGACTTCTGGTTGGAATTGACAGAGTAAAAGCTGCAAAATTCTCATTCTTACTTGCTATTCCAATCATCGCTGGCTCTGCTCTTGGGATATTTATTAAGGATGGTGACCTGCTTAACTTTAACGGATATGAGCTTTACGCAGGGATGTTCGCGGCATTTTGCAGCGGACTATTTGCTATAAAATTTATGCTGAAGTTTATAGGTAGCGTTGGGCTTAAACCGTTTGCGGTTTATAGAATAGTTCTGGCGCTTGTTGTGTTTGTATTTATGGTGTGAGATAACTAATTCATAACAGAAGGAGATGACTGTAATGTCAGAGGAAACTAAGGTAGTGAAGAGTAAAAAGTTAGCGTTTTCAATTTCTTGGAAAGTATTGTCATTGATTTTAGCTGTTGGTCTAGTGGGGCTAGCAATGTATACAAAACCATGGGATTCAAGTTCTTCCAGTGCAAGAACAATTGAAATTACGGGCGAGGCATCTATCAAAAGAGCCCCAGATTCGTTCGTTTTTAACCCAAGCTATGAGGCCAAGAGCCAAGAGGCAATAACTGCTAAAACAAACGAGGTTGTTAAGGGTTTGAAAGATTTAGGATTGGGCGACGCGGGGATACAAACACAAGTATCTAATTATGAAGATTATAAAAGTGGGTATGCCTCGGGTGAATACATCTACTCACTTTATATGACTCTTGCTATCGAAGATAAAGATTTAGCACAAAAAGTACAAGATTATCTTGTTGCATCAGGGGCTACTGGGCAAATCACACCCACCACAAATTTTACAAAAGCGACTCAAAAATCTTTACGTGACGAAGCAACAACATTGGCAGTGGCTGATGCTAAACAACGTGCTGAACAGACCGCCAAAAACTTGGGCGTTAAATTAGGCAAAGTAGTAAAAATAAACGAGCCAGATCAAGTTGATGTTTATCCTATTGCGTCTTATGACTCAGCAAGTCTAGAAAGCGGTAAAAGTTTACCTATCAACGCCGGCGAAAGCGAATATCCGTTATCTATAAAAGTCGAGTTTGAGATAAAGTAACCTTATTTAACTCAGCTGAGTACGATACAATAGTTGTATATGAATAGAAGTGGTATGAAATCTAAACGAATACTGATGATAGTTAACGTGGTTGTACTTCTTGCATTAGCAGGCTCGACCGGTTATTTATTTTTTAGAAATGGGGATTTGAATAAAGAACTGTCGTTAAGCGTAGATGAGCGTACTGCAAAGCAAAATCAAGCTCTTGTAGATAAGGTATCAAAATTAATTGACCTTCCTAAAGAAGAGCCAACGATAATACTGGTTAACGATTCAGATAAGGCTAAAGAACAAAACCCAGGATTGTCGCAGATATTTGAAGACTTACAAAAAGACGATTACATTTTAGTTTACAGAAAAGCTAGGCAGGCAATAAACTACCGACCTTCAACAAATAAAATAGTTAAGAGCTCGACCATTACTTTGCCAGTTAGCGTGGAACTTGTTGGGTCCCAGGCCGACATAGATGCAGTTGCAACCAAGTTGGCAGATTTTGGAACACAGATAAGCATAATCAAAACAGTTAAAGATGGCGTTACGCAAAGCTTTATATATGATGTGGAAAATGATCAGACAGATCAAACAGCCAGCATAGCTAAGCAAATAGGCTATGAAGTGGGGACTACATTACCGTCCTCAATATCTCCAACAGCCCAAACCGAAATCGTAATTTCGGTTAGTTCATCTACAAAAAGTCCAACTTCAGTTCAGCCTTAAATAATTGTTAGTAATCAGTGTTTACGGCTACTCCGGAACCTTTGATGGTGTTCATAGCAGTATCTCTCATCTGTTGTAACCTTTGTACTCTCCAAGGTATTATGCGTACTCGTGGACCTTTACTACCCAAAGCTCTTCTTGTCGCATCTCTGAAGAAATTCATAATCAACGTTGATTCATCGGCCGGTTTAGTTATGTGTATTGGCTCATGAAATTCAAAGCCCAACTCTGCTGGGACAACAGTACCATCGGGTCTAAATGTTACGCAGTTAAAAAATAACGGGATAATTTTAACTTTTGGATTATGAAGTATCTCGGCTGTTCTAATGTTGGGTTCATGTAAAAATAATGTTTTACCACTTCGTGAATAAACATCATGTCTACCAATAATTGACTCTACTACAACTGTTCCTGGTGTATCCAGCGCCGATTCTATTACCTGCGTGCCTACCTCGTTTGATGCATCTCTAAGTTCATCAACACCTTTAGAGTGGGGGCCATCTATTCTTGGTACAGTCTGTGTGACAGAAGAAATATTTCTTAACTTATCCATCACGACAAACTCGCCCTGACCAAGATCAAGCGTCATACCTGTTATCATTTTACTTACAACTTGCAATGTTTGGCTTCTGGAAGTTAAGCCAAGTCTGCCAATAGCCTCAGCAACTACGGGTACGTCAGTAAACTGCCTGTGATTAGTCACGAAGGCTAGGCTACCCTCATATTCTAACCAGCTTTTTAAACCAAACCTACTAGTATATTCGTCCAAGCTGTCAATGAAATTAGCAAAGCTTTCAGGTGTAACAATTAGTTCCAATAAGTCTTGATCTACACTGTCACCATCGTCGTAGGGGAGCAGGGGTAGAGTAAAATCCCCCGCTGCTTCTTCATATGGTCTGGTCCCGAAAAAACCAAACCGTGACTTTATTGTTTGTTCGTAGATACCATACAGCTCATGCTCAGGGGTTTGGGGCACCCAAATCGAGGGGTCAAAAGTATTTGTCATTTTATTAAATTTATTATATCAAATGTGTACAAAAATACTATATCTAGCGCTTGGTCTAAGTGCTACACTACCATTGGTTGTATAAACCAATTAACAATAAAAAACACTGGAAGTAGGTTAGAATCCTGCGCTGTGCCGCAACTGTGAAGGTAATGAGACAAAACTATGTTTTTTCTCATCGCGCCAGGCTTGAAATAAATTCAAGCGTGGGCTGCTCTTTTTCTTAGAGCTACCAAAGCCAGATACAGTATAAATTAATTAACCCGAGCAGGAGAAACGTAGTTATTCTATCGTCATCTATACCGGATGGCGTTTTTTATTTACTGAAATCCGAACCGGAAATGGAGGTTCTATGAACAAAACTAAACAAATTTTAACTACAGCACTAGCGGTAGTTGTATTAACCGGAGGTGGTTTTTGGCTGTACAACAACCAAAACAATCAAGTTGAAGTATCAAATAATACAACAACACAACAGGTTGCTAAAGAACAGCCTAAACTAACTGTTGCCGAAGATAAAAAAACGGTTAGTTATGAAGGTCAAGAAGGTCAAACAGCACTCGCTATTCTAAAGACTTTAACCGACGTTAAAACGGAAGAAAGTAGTTTTGGAGAATTTGTAGTTGGGATTAATGGTGTTGAAGCAGATAGTTCAAAAGAATATTGGTCATTTTACGTCAACGATGCCTACGGCTCTGAAGGTGCTGGAACCTATCAGACCAAAACAGGTGAGCAGATTAAATGGGTGCTAGAAAAGCTTTAAGTATATGAAAATAACTAAATTAACTAAAAACGATTCAACCGGTTTAATAATTGCTTTAACACTAATTGCATTTGCAGTTGTAAGCAGAGTTTTGCCTCATCCAGCCAACTTCGCACCAATAGCAGCAGTAGCCATATTTGGCGGTGCGCTGTTGCCAAGAAAACTAGCACTTACGTTACCGCTAGTGGCCATGATTTTAAGTGATATGTATCTAGGCTTACACCCGTTGATTATGTTCACTTGGGGGAGTTTTGTTTTGATTGCGTTATTAAGCAGTTTTAGATTTAAGTCGATATCTGTATTAAGCGTAGTTGGTGGTAGCCTCGGTGCGTCAGTGCTGTTTTACGTTGTAACAAACTTTGGTGTGTGGATTGAAGGGCGGCTTTATGCTCCTACTTTTTCTGGCTTGATTAACTGTTATGTCAATGCACTTCCTTTTTTCAGAAACACACTTCTCGGGGATATGGTTTATAGCGGAATGTTATTTGGAGTTTACGTTTCAGCCCAACACCAGGTTAAATTGAGTAGAACGGCGAAGCTAGCTAGCCAATAAGGGAGCGCTCCAATGAAGCAGATAGGAATTTTTGCCGGTGCGTTTGACCCAATACATGATGGGCATTTGGACGTTGCAAAAACTGCTGTGAAATATCTGGGGTTAGACACCGTCTACTTCATGATAGAAAGCCGACCGTGGGGTGACAAAAACCCAATCGCATTGAATCATAGAAAGAACATGGTGGAGTTGGCAATTGATGCCGATGAAAAGCTTAAAGTTCTTGATGCTATTGATGAGCATTTTGATAATTTTAAAACGCTTCCGGTTCTTGAAAGTCAGTTTGTAGGGCAGGAGCTTTATTTTATTCTAGGTGGCGACGTGTTTATGAAAATGAATAATAAAACGTGGCCAGGGCTTGAAAAATTGCTAAAACACTATTTAGTGGTCTATGAACGAAAAGATATTAGAGAACAGGCAATTACAGAACATGCTATAGAATTAGGAATTGCAATAGCGATACTCCCGTCCGCTCATCTACATCTTGCATCGACAGACGTAAGGCTAGAACCCCACAATAAAGCAATTTGGCTTCCAAAAAAAGTATCTGAATATATCGATAGCAACAATTTGTACCAAGTGTAGCATCTGTTAAGAGTACACATATTGTACGCTATAGCGTATAATATGAGTAGATAAATGAAGTCAAGACTTGAATATGTTACTCGTCGTCGGCGCTGGTTATTGGTTCTAACTCTGCGTAGTGACTTTGCAAATAAGCTAAGTGCTTGTCGCGGAATTTTCTAAATTCAGATTTTTTAAGCCCGCTTCTCTTGATGAATGCTCCAATTTTTTCACTGCCAATGTAGTGAGGCAACATTACATAACTAACACCTAGCTCGTATAGTTCTGATGCTTCTTCAACGTCATCTGCATGGCAAATAAACACTGCGTCGGGATTGGTTTTTTCCAATGTTCTGACAAGAGACAAGTTTACTTCATAGTCGGTAATGGTAGATACTATCATTTTGGCTTTGGAAATATCAGCTTCATCAAGAAGCTCTGCGTCGCTTGCATCACCATACAGAAAGTCAATCTCAGCTTTTTCTAAACTATCAATCATGTCTGGGTCGTAGTCGATAACGACAAAAGGTTTTCCAAGAGCCTTAAAAACTTTTACAAATTCATGTCCACCGCGCTGAAAGCCAAACAACACAAGTTCGTAGTTTCTACGTGATTTACCGCGCTCATTCATGGTTTTTTGGCGTTCAAATAGGATAAAGTGTTTTTCAAAAAAATTATAGACACCGTCGTCGAAAACGCTTATATAGGTAGATATGGCGATTGATACAAGAGCAACGATGGTTAATACGGCTGCGAACTCTTCTGATACACGGTTTTCTGCTAGTGCTAGACTGGTAAGTACCAAGGAGAACTCACTTATTTGAGCAAGGCTAACAGCCGTCTTAAAACTAGTTTGTTTGGTGTAACCCAAGATACCCATCGTCATTAAAACTGTCCAAGGCTTGAAGAATAGAACAACAAATAAAACAACAAGTATTAATGGCACTAGCGAACCAAGATTTGTGAAGCTCAGTTGTGAGCCGAGGTTGATAAAGAAAACTACGATAAAAAAGTCACGGAGAGGTCGCAGTCGAGAGCTAATTTCTTGAGCGTAAGGTAAGCTTGCTAAGCTGACGCCTGCAAATAGTGCTCCAACTTCCAAACTAAATCCTGCATATTCAAATAGTGCGGCCAGCCCAAAACCCCAGCCCAAAGAGAATAAGAAAAGAAATTCCTGACTACCGGCGATAAGTCTATGTAATCTTGGTAGTAGTTTGGTGCCAATTAGAACAACAGGGACTCCAATTAGAAGGCCCTTGCCGACTAGCATTACTAATTGTATTAAATCGAATCCTGATTGGCCGTTTTCCGCCGCAAAAACAAGCAAAGCAATGGTAGCTACAACATCTTGAACAAGTAAGATACCGATGGTAATTTTTCCATATAAACGAGATTGCTCTTTCTTGTCACTCAAGAGCTTCAAGATGATAATTGTACTACTAAAACTTAGTGCTGTTCCGAGCACCACTGACTCAGTTTTACTTAGCCCAAATATAGAACCAACGACAAACCCTGCAACGCCGGTCAAAAATATCTGTACGCCACCGGATATTAGCGTTACTTTTCCTACTTCTCTTATCACTTTAGGGTTTAGACCCAGACCGATGATAAACAGGAGAAGGGCAATACCGATTTTTGAAAAAACTTCAATTGTTTCGGCTGAATTGATAAGTCCTAAAATAGAAGGCCCAACCACGATACCCGTTAAAATGTGGCCTATAATCAAGGGTTGTTTCAGTAAACGCATAACTAGAGCTATGCCAGCTCCAACTGCGATAATTAGGCTTAACTCTGTAAAAAGGTCGTGTTGCATTTTTTGTATCCCGTTATTCTAAACTATACTTTAACCTATAGCGTTAATGTTTAACAACTCTTGACACATGCACAGTGCTTAAGCTATTATAGCTTCACTTCTGTAGTTTTGGGAGATATAAAGACTACCAGAAAGATAAAAAACTAAAAAATAAAAAATGTTCTAGCATAACATGTCTTTTTATTAGAGACCAAAGCAGGTTGTGAGCGAGTTAGAGTTTTTTTGGAGGTGGCTAAAATGCCGGTTAGAATTAAAGTTGCTCGTGGAAGGTCCCAAAAGGTGGCCGTTACTGTAAGGCGCCCTAAGTGGCAAACGTTTATAACGTACTAAGTACTACGCTTTTTAGGACAACCGACGGTTTTCCTCAAGGCGTGCCGGGTGCGGAATAAATCCGTCGCTCGGACTGCTCTTTTTCCTTGGCTGCAGGCGGTACAAGACTTTAGTTCCGGCTACTCTTCCCAGGCAATACACTGGGAATAGGGAAAGAGAGCCCTTGCGAGAGCTCTTTTTTTAGTTCTACTAACTATTCTAGGGCTGGGTCTTTTGTATCGTTAGATGCTGGATTATTAGAATCGACTGCTTGTTGAATTACAGATCTAAAACCTTCTATCGTGTTGATTGAAGTAGGGTCCTCGATTATTTTACCGTTAATTAGAAATGTTGGTGTTGAGCTAATCCCTAGCGCTTTGCCACCGGTAACGTCAGCATTAATAACAGCTAATGTTTCACTTGAGTTTGCGTCACTTAAGTATTTATCCATATCAAGTTCTAGACTTCGAGCATACTGCTCAAAAATACTCTGTACTCCGGAGGCGTTTGACCAACTTTGTTGGTTTGCATAAATGGCGTCGTGCATTTCCCAGAATTTTCCTTGATTGGCGGCAGCTTGTGCTGCTCTATGTGCTGCAGTTGCGTTTGGGTGAATTTGTACCAAAGGAAAATGTTTGAATTCAAACTTTAACTGGTCCTTAAACTCTTCTTTAACCTGAGCTACAATTGGTTCAAATGCCCCACAAGCTGGGCACTGAAAATCCCCATATTCTGTTAGGGTTACTTTTGCGTCTACTTTACCAGATATGTTATTTGACTGAGAAGCCGTTGTCGCTGGTTCGTTTTTGTTACTGAGCATAGTTGCGCCAGCAATTATTCCAACTACAACTAAAATTCCTATTATTGCTTGTTTCATGTAACCTCCAATTGATTTCTATATACATTCTAGCGCACTTAGGGGGCACTTCAGCATCAATTGTCTGCTACAATATGCATATCTGATGGGTGACATTATTTTCTTCTTAGCAATCGTGTTTCTTTTGCTCTGTTCAGCCCTGTTTTCGGGTCTTACTATCGGCATATTGTCGCTTAACCATTATGAGCTTAAACGTAAGGCTCAGCTAGGTAGCAAGTCTGCTAAAGTTGTTTACCCGATACGATCACTAGGAAACCAGTTAATGGTTACGCTGCTAATTGGCAACGTTACTGTAAATGCCGGCATTACCGCAATCCTGGACACTCGAACTAACGGGTTATTAGCAGTCATTATTACCACAGTAATAGTAGTAATTTTTGGCGAAATTCTACCAATGGCTTACCTTGGTAAACACAGCTTAGAGGTAACAGCTAGGATAGCACCAGTATTGAAGAAACTTATATTGTTGTTGTCGCCAATAGCTAAACCTATGGGACGAACTCTGGACAAATGGCTTGGCCGTGAACACCCAACAATATATAGCAAAGAAGAACTTTATAAAATTTTTGAAGGTCGTGAGCTTTCAAAAGAAAGCGATATAAGTACTCAAGAGGTAAATATTATCCGGCACGCACTAAGTTTTGGTGACAAACTAGTCCGAGAAATTATGACTCCTCGAAGAGTAGTAAAGTCTGTGCTTGTAGACGATTTGATAGGGCCAATTTTACTTGATGAGTTACACAAATCAGGGTATTCTCGTTTCCCGGTGCTGGCAAACAAAAATGGACAGGAGTTTGTGGGGACATTGTACATCCATGATTTAGTGGGAACTGATATCAGGGGTAGTGTGAGGGACTTTATGCGGAAAGATGTCTATTTTGTACATGAAGAAAAGCCCCTTGATTTCGCGTTGCGGGTTTTCTTGCGCACCAATCACCATTTACTAATCGTCGTAAATACATTTGAAGAATTCGTTGGCGTGGTCAGCCTAGAGGATGTAGTTGAAGAAATTTTAGGCAAGCAAATTGTTGATGAGTTTGATCAACACAGAGATTTGCGAGCTGTAGCAAAAAGTTTAGCTGAAGCGGACTCTAAGGACAGACAGTTAAAAACCAGCAATTAATTCTTTAATACACATATTATACGCTATAGCGTATAATATGTGTAGGTAGTTCTTATGCTAGAATGCTGAAATTTGCACTAGTTATATCCGGTTGATGGTACAATAACAGGAGTGAAAACAATTGTCGTGCAAAATAATATGAATAGTCGGGTCCGCCGGTAGTTTTTGGCGAGCTACTTCTTACTTGGCAAAAGACCCGTCGAAAAAGCCGAACAATTACAAACTAAATTTGAGGATAGAATCATGGAACGAACACTAGCAAGCGATGTACAAAAACATATTGGAAAACAAGTATCAATCAAAGGTTGGTTACACAAAAAAAGACTTCTTGGCGGTCTAACATTTATAAATGTGCGCGATAGAAGCGGACTTACACAAGTTTTAATTGAAGATAAAAAAGAAGTAGAAAAGTTGCGTGGTATGCAAACCGGCACAGTTTTAGAAATTACAGGAAGAGTATTAGAAGAAGAAAGAGCACCAGGTGGCGCCGAACTACACGAACCAGAAATTAACGTTTTAGTACCAGTAACTGATGAATCGCCGGTAGAAATCGACAAACCACTTTCACATAAATCTGAACATTTAGACACACTACTAGATAACCGTGTTATAGGACTTAGAAACTTACAAGAAACTGCAATATTCAAGATTCAAGCAAAGGTTTTAGAAGCAGTCAGAGAGTACTTCATAGAAAGTGGTTTTACAGAGATGAACACCCCAAAACTTTTAGCTGAAGCGACAGAGGGTGGCGCGGAAGTATTCAAGTTAGATTATTTTGGCAAAGAAGCTACTCTTGCCCAAAGCGCCCAGTTCTATAAGCAAATGATGGTCGGGGTATTTGAAAGAGTTTTTGAAACAAACCCTACATACAGAGCAGAATTAAGCGCAACTACTCGTCACATGAGTGAATACATCACAATTGATGCAGAACTAGGGTTTATAACCTTTGAAGAACTTAGAGAGTTTGCGCATCAATTGTTGAGACACGTAGTAGACAGGGTCTGGGAAAGCTACGAGCCGGAACTAAAGCGTTGGAATACTCAGAAACCACTACTTAGCGAACATGCAGTTTCAATTACATTGGCAGAAGTTCATGAATTATTTGAAAAGAACACAAAAGAAAAAGTTGAAGACAGGAAAGATTTAACACCAGCTGAAGAAAAATGGATTTGCGAATACGCCAAGAAAAATCTAGGCACAGAAGCCATATTTGTTACAGAGTGGCCGGCCAGCAACATGAAGTTTTACCACAAGCGAATGGATTCCAACCCTGAGCTTGCTGAACGAAGCGATTTTCTCTTCCGCGGTATTGAAATTATGACCTGTCCGATGCGTGAACATAGATACGAAGTTCTAGTAAAGCAATTGAAAGATATGATAGGTGCTGACCCAGATGATCCAGGGTTCAAGAACTACCTACTAGCATTCAAGCACGGCTTACCACCACACGGAGGCTTTGGGCTTGGGTTAGAGCGTCTTACTCAGCGCATCATAGGTCTGAACAATGTTAAAGAAGCCACGCTATTCCCGCGTGATATCAATCGTCTAACACCGTAGTTGTTATACAGCGGGTAGGCGGGATAATTTCAATCTGAGGTGGCTCAGTGCTACAATAAGCATAAGTATGAAAGTGGACATAAGTAGAGACGATTCTGAGATACCTTATGGTGATATTGCGCCTGATAGTAGTGCTCAAGAGCCTAAGCCAAGCGTAAAAAAGAAAGTCGAAGTAGTTGATGACAGTGCAAATGAAGAAGTGATCGATTTGTCTGATAATAAAGATGAAACTGTTACAGAAAAAGAGGATGAATATTTAGACCAGTTGAACGAAGATACTGATGATGAAGTAACGGAAGAAGGCAAAGAAGAAACATCAGAAAAAACGGAGGAGATCCCAGATGAGCCGGATTTGAACATTACGGTTGAAGAAGCTGAAGAAAAATACGATGAAGAAACTAAAAGTGACGCATTTAAACCCGATTCAGATGTTGATGCTGCTGTTGACGAAATAGTTCGGGCTGAAAGCGACAAATTACTAGACGATGACGACAAAAAAAAGTTAGATGTACCAAAGAAATCGTTCAAAACCAAGATAAAAGAGTTGTTAGCTGTATGGTGGGATAACAAGCCTGTTAGATATGGTTCTTTTGTTGGGCTGGGGCTGCTGTTAATTGGCACATTACTGCTACCAGCGAGTAGGTATGGAATTTTAAACCTCGTTGGAGTAAGGGTGAGTTCAAGTATGAACGTCATTGATAGTCAAACTAGGCTACCATTAAAGAATATAGCCGTTAAATTACAGGGGAAGAGTAGTATTACAGATAGCGACGGACACGTATCTTTCCAAGGTCTTAAGCTGGGAAAAAGCCAGTTAGACATAATAAAACGGGGTTACGCAGATAATTCCCGGGCAATTGTGTTGGGTTGGGGAAGCAATCCTATTGGAGATCAAGAACTTGTTGCAACCGGTGCACAGTTTACGTTCAATTTGTCAGATTGGCAAAGCGGCAAGGCAGTATTGGGCGCGGAAGCTGTTAGTGGTGAAAGTAGCGCAACGGCTGACGAACAAGGCAAAATTGTATTGACCATAGGGGACGACACAGGCGGTGATGTAGAGGTTTTGGTGTCGGCAGAAGGTTATAGAACCGAGACGGTTGTATTTGGGGAAGGTCAGCCAAGTGAAGTTGAGTTAAAAATGGTTCCAGCGCGCAAACACGTTTTTGTTAGTAATCGGGGTGGCGAATATGACTTATATAAAATTGATGTAGACGGTAAAAATGAAGAACTTCTTCTGAAAGCTACGGGCAAAGAACGAGAAGTACCAACCGTACTTCCAAAGCCCAACGAGGATGTAGTTGCATTTGTGTCATCAAGAGACGGGGATAAAAATTCTGGCGGGTTCATCTTGGACGGTCTATACATCGTTGATTCTATAACTGGAGAATCGGAAAAGGTAACTAGGTCTGAACAGCTTCAGCTCTTGGGCTGGTCTGGCCAAAGCATTGTGTATTGGCAAGTTGTAGAGGGAACGAGTGCGGGCAACCCTGAGCGAAGCAAGCTGTTCGCATATAACTATAAAACTGGAGAGCGTAAAGATTTAGCTGCAGCGAATTACTTTAACAGCGTAAGATTAGTCGGCGACGTTGTATATTATGCAGTTTCTAGTTACGCAGTGCCAGCAAGTCAAGCAAAGTTATATTCGGTAAAAGTTGATGGTAGCTTGAAAGAAACTGTTGTAAATTCACAGGTCTGGACAATTTTTAGAACTGAATATGCGGTCTTAGAATTTAGCGCCGAAAATCAAAAGTGGTATGAAAAGAAGGGCGATAGCGTCGCTACTGAGGTTGACCAGCAGAATATCACAAGCCAGCGACAATTCGTAGACTCCCCTAGTGCGTCTAAGACAGCCTGGGTTGATATTCGGGACGGTAAGGGCGTGCTATTAATTTCTGGCACAAAAGACTTTAAGGAAGAGGTGTTATTGACACTGCCGGGGCTGAGTAGCGTTGAATACTGGAACGGTGAAGACAATATAGTTTTTAGAGTTATTAAGAATAGCGAAACAGCGGACTACTTTATTAACTTAGACGTTAAAGACCCAGTCAAAATAACGGATGTTACAGCGTCTAAAAACGTCTATTTCTAGATGGCTAATGTTACCGATTTAAACGATTGAAGTGCTTATGTTACAATTACGCTATTAAGAAGTGAGGGTAGGATGAAGAAAAAGTTGTTGGGATTATTGACGATTATTGTTATGTCGACAGTTGTGCCTATAGCAGTATTTGCTGAGACGGATCAAAGTGTTCAAACTGACACGGCCGAACAATCAACAGCAGATACGGAGGAAAAAACTAAAAAAGCGACCAGGATTCAAGAATATAAAGACAAAGTAGCCGAAAAAATTTCTCAATCTGAAGAAAATAGAGTCGCTGGACTATGCAAGGGTGCACAGACAGTTGTTACAAACATGCAAACAAAGCTAGATAAGGCTCTTGAAAATAGACAGACTACTTATCAAAGGATTTCAGACAGGCTTGCAGAACTTGTCGCAAAGCTCAAAGTGGCGGGTGCTGATACTGCCGAGCTAGAGGCTGCCGTAGCCTCTGTTGATGCTCAATCAGCTCAAGTAATTGCGTTGATACAGACCCATCAGACAACGCTCTCAGACCTTTCATCTATGGATTGTGCTACTGATCCAGCCGGATTTAAAGCAGCGTTGTCATCAGCTCGCGATGACAGGAAAGCAATAGTTGCCGCTTCTCAGTCACTTAGACAGTATGTGACAGATAACCTTAAACCCATACTAAAGACAATCAGAGAAAACTTAGCGGCTAAAGAAGCGCAAACAGAAAGCGAGCAATAAGAATGGACAAAGAAGAGCAAAAAACACCCCAAACCATAGTAGTAAAGAGTGATGACGATAGCACGGTTCCTGTGACTTCAGCTCCAGATCAAAGCCAAGCGACAGTAGACCTCGCTATGCCCCCTCCAGCAGTTGAAAATACAGAATCAGTTAAGCCAGGAGACGTTGAAAAAGCTGAAGATATCATAGCCGCGGAAAAAACGGAAGACTCTGTAAATGAGACAGCAAAGTCTACAGATGAAGAAGTACGTGTGATGGAAGAGGAAGTTAAATCCATGGTAGCTGAGCCAACTGAAGAGGCTAAACTTGCTGAAAATTCTACAGAGCAAGTAAGTGGTAATAGTCCTACTGTGGAGTCAGAAAAGTCAGCTACATCCGACCAATCAACCGTGGCAAGCATGCCATCAGATTCTGTAGAATCTGCGACTGCAGAGCCTTCTCAGACTGTTCAGAGTTCTCCTAATATGGCTATGGCTACAGATCAGAATACCAACTCGGATTCATCTCCTGTACCTCATGAAAACAGAAACAATAAGAAGCTAGCATTAGTAGTGACCGTAGTCGTCGCTTTAATATTAGCCGGTGCAGCAACTTATGTTTATTTGTCAGCCCAAGATAACGCATCAGAAAAAAGTAGCTCTAGTAATTCACAATCAACAGTCGCCGAGAAAAAGTTAGTTGAACCTGCAACTGTATCTGAAATCGACAGCTCGTCTCAATCAATGGATGAAGCCATAAATTCATTGGATGACACCACAGATTTTAGCGATGCAGCTTTGTCGGATAGTGCACTAGGGCTATAGATAGACCGAATTTTATAGGATTTTACTATGCTACACATATTATACGCTATAGCGTATAATATGTGTATTAGTGGATCGTTAAGAAAGAGCTTTAGATTACTTTGGCAAGCCTAAATTTTTCTATCAGCTGTTTCTCGCCGTCAATTTGTGTTGCCCTGGCAGACATAACATACTGCATTGCTTGAGGGTAGACAATATGCAAATTCTCAATAAAATCGTCGAATGCGTAAGGATAAACGTAGACGCTGTTTTGTAGAGGTAGCATTCCAAGATCAGTAACTTTGTTGCTTAACATATCTCTTAAATATTTGTGCTTTTCCCCAATATCGAACATTAAAATGTGCCAACTACCATCCCATTTTTGAGCTTTTGTCAGCGTAAAATCATCAAATAACACGTTTTGAGCGGCTTTTTGCCCTTTAGAACTGAGCTTTATCGCGTATCGGTCTTTACCGCAGGACTCTACTTCAAAATAGCCACTGCGCCGGGCATACTCGTTAAATCTTTTACCGCGCTTTTTTGTTTTGTCCAATTTCTTTACTAGTAAATCCAACGCTTGCAATGAATTTGGAGCAGTTATAACTACGCCGATAAGTCCGGTTGCGAGAGCGGTTTTTAGTAAGCCCTTCATTAAAGGGTTGGTTACAGATTTAACTTTTCTTAGCTTTAGTTTATTGACGTTTTTCATAAGATAATTAGCTCCTACTCTTCATATACACATATTATACGCTATAGCGTATAATATGTGTATAGTATTATTAAGTTGAGGGAATAATAAAAAATGACTTTTGATGAGTATCAAGAAAAAGCTTTGACCACTGCTATATTTAATAAAGACCCATTGATGGATAAAACAATCTGGGCTATGGGTATTTCAGGTGAAGCTGGTGAAGTTTTAGAAAAGTGGAAAAAAATCGTTGCTTATAAAGATGGTGTTATCTCTGATGATGATAAAGCAGAAATCAAAAAAGAGCTTGGCGACGTAGTCTGGTATATAGCGTTAATGGCTCATAGCCTGGGCTTGTCGTTTGATGAAGTTATGAAATTAAACGTAGAAAAACTTGCAAGTCGAAAAGCGCGAGGTGTCCAAAAAGGTGCAGGCGACAATAGATGAAAAAACATTCAGAGAAATATGATTCCGCCCGTCCCTATATAGCTTGTTTTGTGATTTTGCGGAGAGAAGACAAAATTGCTATGGTTCGTCGAAAAAATACCGGGTGGATGGACGGTTATTATGGTTTGCCAGCGGGGAAAGTCGAATACGGCGAACCATACTCATTGGGCGCTGCTAGAGAAGCAAAAGAGGAGGCTGGTGTTGATATTGAAATAGCAGATTTAGATTTTGTCCATATCGCACATAGGCATGGAGAAGATGATTCAGAAATAATGGAGTGGGTAGATGTGTATTTTGAGGCTAAAAAATGGCAAGGTGAGCCATATAATGCCGAAAAGAAAAAAAGTGAAAGTCTAGACTGGCTTGATTTAAAAAACTTACCTAAAAATATTGTTCCTCCACAAAAAGAAGCTTTGTTAAAAATTGCAGAGGGGAAATATTACAGCGAATATGGTTGGTAAAAAATGGGAAGAAGTCGACTACTTTCCTGATGGAAGAAAACAGAAGGCTCTTCGAAAGGATTTTGTATTTAAGGATTTTACTGATGCTCTTGTTTTTGTGAATAAAGTTGGAGAATTGGCAGAAAAACATCAACATCATCCCGACATAAATCTAGGCTGGGGCTTTGTCAGGATTTGGCTAACAACACACTCTGAACATAGAATTACAGACAAAGACCTGGTTATGGCAAGAGAGATCGATTCGGTAGCAGTTTGATTATTCGGTTAAGACCAAATTGCATCTAAGATTGATAGTTTGACAGCACGAAGTGTAGGCGCAACTGCACCTGCTATTGCTATTACGGATAAGATAGCGGCGTAGCTATACATAGTTGAGTAGTCAACGAGTAGAGAAACAGGGCCGACTGGAAAACCAAAGGGATGACTATTGTAGTAAGGAACCATCAAGTATAAATATATAAGTGCTCCAATAATAATTCCTATGACTGTAGATATCAAAGCTCTTATTATATAAGTAATCACGATAGATGAGTTCGATATTCCGATGGCACGCTCTATGCCGATCTGCTTTCTGCGGTTAACAAGATCTACATAAGTAACTATAAATAAAGTTATGGACGCTACTATAAAAGAGAAAAAGCTCAAAATTGTACTTATTTTTCTTGTCGTCAGCACTTGTTCTCTGACCGTGGATGCAAATTCAGTAGATTTTTTAACTTTGATATTTGGGATAATATACTCTATCTGAGAAATTATATTTTCTACGTTAGCCTTCGGCGAAAGTTTTATGTGAATTGATGTAGATTTGTTGGCGAGGCTAGGGTTCATTTGTTGAAGTGCGCTCTGAGTAATAATTGCGCGTTCATCTGAGAGTGATAGATCATTTGAAAAAACTCCTGAGATATGGAACGTTTTACTCTGAAAATTCGGTATAGAGACGTCTGCAGTATCTTTCAACTCTACCCCCTTAAGACTGTCAGTGTAGAGAAATCCTTTCTCTAGCCCATTGCCCGCAATTCCTTGTCCCAGTAGTATGTCTGAATTGCTTTCAGGCATTTGACCAATAGTAATATGATTATCAAAAACAGAGCTATAAGAACCTGGGTCAATTGCAAGAATCTGCCATACGCCATTTGAGTTTTTGTGTACGATACTCGCGTTGACACTGTAAATAGGGGTTATCGCCTCTATGCCGTTAATACCACGGAGTTCAATTAGTGTCGAATCGGTATTTGCTATCAGTGGATTATTTGAAAGAGGGCTTATCACTAGATCTCCTGTAATAGAGTGTGTAACAGTTGAGTCAAGCCGGTAAATGGCACCCTGTATCAGAGAAGGAATGAATAACACATTAATATATATCAGAGCTATCATGACGATAGGAGCAACTATGACGCCTTTATTGCCACGTGTAAAAAAACGAGTTGATAAGAAATAAGATACTCTCAGAGTACGAAAAGCCATTACTTGACTGTCCTTTTTATCACTTTTCCATCGCTTAATTCAATAACCTCATGGGCATAAGGATAATCTGAAGGATCATGAGACACGAACACGATAGTGACACCTGTTTCACGATTTAGCTTAGTTAGTGTGTACATGATTGTTGCAGTCGCTACTGTATCAAGATTAGCTGTCGGTTCATCAGCGAAAATAACCTTAGGGTTATTAGCCATTGCACGGGCAAACGCAACTCTTTGTTGTTCCCCTCCGGAAAGCTCGGAAGGGCGGTGGTTAATTCTTTCTCCCAGGCCAACAATCGATAGGAGCTCCTTAGCATTACTCTTTAGTTCCTTATAACTACCTCCTGATAGCTGTAGCTTTGGGAGTAATACGTTCTCCAGAGCAGTTAACTCAGGTATTAGTGCATAATTCTGAAACACAAATCCAAATTGGCTTAATCTTACGTGAGTTCTCTCTTTCTCAGATAGATTAATCGAGTTTTGATCATTTATTATAATATTCCCACTATCTGGCTTATCCAGTAGCCCGAGTTGTCTTAGTAGAGTGGATTTTCCTGAGCCACTACGCCCCGTAATGCAGTATATTTTTGATTCAGATATATCTACCGAGACTTCGTCAATTGCCAACACTTTAATTTTACCGAGTCGATATATTTTTGAGATTTTTGTCGCAACTATCATAGCCATTAGCCACCATTATTTAAGATGTAGTATACATAAGTAGTATTGTATCACTTTACTTTCTAGTGATATGCCGACTGAGGATTATTATTTAAATTGCCCTCGTAGCCATTCGTCTAAACTGCCACCACCTCCAGCGGTGAGGCAGAGAACTAAGTCGCCTTGCTTAGCGTGTTCAGCAATGATTTTTTTTAAGTCCTCATCTAACTTAACAGGTTTACGATCTGACGGATTTTGAATAATCTCACAAAGTTTTTCCGGAGTAAGTATTTCTAGACTTTCATCTTCTCTGGCAAGGTAGCTCGGTACGACATAGAGACATTTTGTACCTTCAAATAGATTACTTAACGCGCTACGTATGAAGTGCTGTCGAGTATTGTGCAACCCTTCATACACCACAACAACATTACTACCTGCAACTTCGCGAGCCATCTGTAGCGCCCCCAAAATCTTCTCCGGAGTATGAGCATAATCACTGTAGATGTTTTCTACAATTCGCTCAAACCTTCTTGAAACACCCGGAAACTTGTTCAAAAGTGGTATTAACTTGTCAAAGGATACACCAGTAATTTTGGAAACTGCCTCAACGACCAATTGAGCATTTTTACGGTTTACTTCTCCGGCAAGAGTAAAACTGTTTATATCTACTGTTTCCGGTTCTCCAGCCATCCCGATTAAATCCAGATCTTCTGGATGAGCAAAAACATCATTACTTTGACAAACAAACTCCATAAATGCTTGATTATATGATTCACGTGTTGGGTATGTATCAGGATGGTCATAGCTGATACCGGGAATTATTGCTACCTCAGGCTCAAAACTTAAAAAGTTTCTGTCGTATTCGTCGGCCTCGTAAACGAAATACCCAGAATTAGAGTCATAATGCCCCATGTCACCATATGAAAGTTTTGCGCCGACAGAATAACTAACAGGCAACCCTAGTTCCTTAAATAACCAGATAACCATTGCTGTGGTTGTGGTTTTTCCGTGAGTGCCAGCAATTGCAACCATTTTCAACTTTTTTTCATCTAATAAAAACTTTATAAATTCATCACGTTTTGTAAATTTAATATTGCTAACTTTGGCAAACTCAATTTCGGGATGTTTTGTATTCTCTTTTTCTACGGCAGAAGAGTACACCAGCCAGTCTATTGGTTTTTGATTGTGCAAGTTCTCAATATTGTCTGTTGTTTGGCCGATAGTAATATCACTGATTCCCTTTGTTTTTAAATATTTAACGTATTCACTGTCTAGCTTGTCAGAACCAGACACATCAAAGCCTGCTTGCTTGGCAATTAAAGACAGTGGCCCAATCCCTGTACCGCCTATTCCAGAAAAGTAGATATGCATACTTAACAGTTTACAGTAAACAGTTTACACTTAACAGATTCTTATCTATACTTTAAGCGTAGGATAAAAAACTAAAAAATGTTCAATAAATTCTTAAATATATTCGTTAGAAAACGTCACTATTGGCGCGATATAACTTTTAGCGAACTGGCGGAAATATATACAAGTATGAGTCTGCGGAGCTTTGGGTTTGGTGTAATAGGGATATTTGTACCCATCTTTCTTTATAAAAGCGGCGTGAGATTGCAGGATATATATTTATTCTACCTATTGTTTTTTGTCATTAGGCTTCCGGCTGCTTATTTATCGGCTTACATAATTGGTCGGATAGGTCCAAAACACTCAATTGCGGTAAGTACTGTACTTATAATTACCTTTTTGTTAATGCTATTAAGTTTCAATACAGTTGTATGGCCTCTATACTTGTTGTCGTTCTTCTTTTCAATTGCTAACACCCTTTTCTTTCTTGCTTATCATACTGACTTTTCTAAGATTAAGGATAGCAAAAACGGCGGTAAAGAATTAGGGTGGTTGAATATCTTTGAGAGAGTAGGTAGTGCAGTCGGCCCCGTAATCGGAGGCCTAATGGCTACATTAATTTCACCTGAATTTACGATTGTTTTTGCAATTATGGTTCTTCTTGGCTCACTAATACCATTGTTTTTGACTAACGAACCGGTAAAAGTGCATCAACACATTCAGTTCAAAGGCTTTAATTGGCACCGGCATAAAAGAGACTTTGTATCACTAAGCGCTCATAATGTAGAGAATGTTGCTAGCCAAGTCATGTGGCCACTATATATAGCAATCGTAATTTTTGCCGAAAACACATACGCTAAACTTGGCGTCATAGTAGGTATTGCCACAGCAGTATCAATTGTTTCAGCAAGAATGATCGGAGAGGTGATTGATAACAGAAAGGGGTTAAAGTTGCTGCAGTACGGTACATATATTAACGCAACAATTCATATTTTGCGGTCTTTCACATCGACTGCAACAGGGGCAATTGCAATCAGCACCATTAACGAACCTACAACTCTTACCTATCACATGCCACTACTAAAGGGCTTTTACGATGAGGCAGACAGCGAGCCCGGCTATAGGATAGTGTACTTAACGGTTACAGAAATTATTAATGGTGTTGCTAAAGCAATTTATTATCTAGGCCTCTTCATGGCATGTTACTTTTTTGATCCAATCTCAGTGCTAAGGTACAGCTTTATTATTGTTGGGGTAATAAGTCTGGGAATGTTATTCCAAAGATTCCCAGCACTAAAGAAGGTATAATCTAGCATATGGCACTGAAAATGCAGCATCATACCAAGGCGCTTATAAGAGTATTGATATTTGGACTATTTACGGCAATCTTTGGCACGCTCAGCATCGTCTCTCTTGCAGCTAATAGCCAAGGTGCTAAACAGCGCTACGATACACTAATAGCTGTCGATCAGGCTGGTGGGGACGTGGCTGTAGCCCTAGACGATTTACGGATATATATTTTTAACCACATGAATACCCAAATTGGGAGTGATAACGGTATTCGGCCACCAATTCAGCTTAAAGGTACCTACGACAGGCTAGTCGCTGAAGAAGAGGCAAGAGTAGCAAGCTCAGATGCACTCTACGCTGAAGCACAAGCTGATTGCGAACTTCGTCAGCCCACAGGCTTTTCTGGTAGAAATCGTTTGGATTGTATCGAAGCCTACATTGATGCCCACCCAAAAGCCACGCCAAAACAGATAGAAGAATCAAAGTACAAGTTTGATTTTGTCCCTCCAAGGTGGTCACCAGACCTTGCAGGCTTCAGCATAGTATTGCTTATAATTTTTGGTCTTATATTTTTGATAGACCTACTTCTTTATTTAAAAACTCGTAACATGTTACGCTTATCTAAATAGAGTCAGAAATAAATAGCCCCCTATATTTTTAGGGGGCTACACTAAAAAATCCTAGATGTTTTATGGATTCGTTGTTGTGTCTGTTGTTGTGTCTGTTGTTGTGCTTGCTGGTGTACTGCTACCCGTTGTTGGCGTAGTAGTTGTGCTACCGTTTTTCTTGTATTCGGTGATAGCCTTAACAACTTGACCATCGTCTTTTAGATTCTCCCAATAAAGAACTTTATCTCTAGAGACATACATTATGTCCTCAGGACCATGCAACTCGTTTCCTAGCTTAGCTAGACTTATTTTTTGCTGAGATGCTGCTTGGTTAGTGCCCTCTGGCTGTATTGGGGTTTCTACGCGAACGTAGTAAATGTCAGTTAGCACGTATAGATCTTTGTTGTATACGCCCAATTTTCCAAAGTATACTTGGCCATCTTGGCTATTTAAGAAAACTGCCTGATACTTATCTGCTGCAACTAGATCAGCCTCTTTCTTGCCACTATTGCCACCAAAAGTTAGTGCGAATATTACTGCAAGCAAGATCACCCCAGTTCCCAATAATAGAAATATTGAGCCTATCTTGCTAAAACTCATTCCTCCCATTTTCTTGCTTTTCTCTGGTTTTGCTGCTTGTTGAGGCATTGAGTTCTCGAATGCTCTTGCAGGCTGTTGCTGTGTTTGTACCGGGCGTTCGCCCCTGTTGGAAAAATCCATTCCACCTTACCTTTCGTCCCTTAATAAGTATTTTCTACAGAGCTAAGTGTAATGCATAAGCGCTATCTTCCGCAACTGAAATTTACAAAAAGTGTTGACAAGGTTGCTAACAGGGGGGTATGGTGAATGTACTAACTAACGTTAAGAGGGGAAAGGTGTAAGCAATGGCTTATAAGCACACAAACTCAAAGGGTGTAACATACTATCTAAACTCAAAGGATGTAACACTCCGCGGTGGAAAACTACAAACAATCTACTACTTCAGCAAGGACGAGCGAAAAGAAACAATCGACGCAGTTCCAGCTGGCATGCAAGTCAACGAAAACCCACGAAACGGTTTCTTGACTGTTAGCCGCAAGAAGTAAAAAGATCTAAAAAGACAATTTAAGACAGCTCTGCAATCCCTAAAGATCAGAGCTGTTTTTATTTGTCTTGGATGGGCAAAATTTTGTACAATATGGGTAATGAGTAAATCGGGAATTAGTATTATTGTTGAAGGTCTAACTAAGCGTTATGACGACAAAGCAGTAGTCGATAACATCAGCTTTGAGGTTAAAAAAGGTGAGGTGTTTGGCATCTTGGGTCCTAATGGTGCTGGCAAAACTACAACACTTGAGATGATTGAAGCAATTCGCGAAATTGATGGCGGTAGTGTTACCCTTAATGGTCTGAATGTTGCAGAAAATCCAACTAAAATACGGCAAATAATCGGCGTCCAGCCGCAGTCACCGGCCTTTCAAGACAAAACCAAGTTAACTGAGCTATTAGAACTGTTTGCGGCTGCGTACGGGGAAAAGGTAGACGCTTCAAAATTCTTAGCTGAAGTTGGGCTGGAAGAAAAAGCGAATAGTTTTATTGAACAATTATCAGGTGGCCAAAAACAGCGTTTTAGCATTGCGGCAGCGTTAGTGCACAACCCCAAAGTTTTTTTTATGGACGAACCAACAACGGGGTTAGACCCGCAAGCTCGGCGTAACTTATGGGAGCTTGTAAAACAGATACAAAAGCGCGGTATTACAATAGTTATGACCACTCATTATATGGAAGAAGCTGAAATGCTCTGTGATCGCGTGGCAATTATGGATAACGGTAAAATAGTAGATATTGATACTCCAAAGAACCTAGTAAAACAACTTCTTGGAAGAGGTTTTACAAAGGCCCAACACGTTGAACAGGCAAATCTTGAAGACGTATTCATTGATTTAACAGGAAAGCATCTAAGGGATTAAGATGAACAAATCGCTCTACACAGTATTAACTTTCGCTAAAATTGGAACAAAACGCTTCTTTAGAGATCGTTTGGCGCTGTTTTTTACAGTTATTTTCCCGCTAATTTTCCTATTTATATTTGGAAGCTTAAGTAAGGGTGGCAGTCTGTCTTTCAAAGTAGCTGTTATTAATCAGTCCAGTAGTCAGTTTGCAGGCCAATTCGTGGAAGATACAAAAAAATCCGCCCTTTTAAAAGTAGACGAGAAGATTACGTCTTTAGAGGCTGCAAAAGAGAAAATGAAGCGCAGTGAAATTGACGCGACTATCATCCTACCCGAAAATTTTGGCGACCAACAAGCGGGCAATCCTGCCGGGGAAGCAACTGTTTTATATACCGCCAATAGTGAACAGTCAGCCAGAGCGCTAATATCAGTTCTTGAAGGGCAGTTTAAAGCTATTAATGATCAGATTTCACCTGCAAGTGAGCCATTTACCGTCAAAACCGAGCAGAGCAATGAAAAGAGTCTATCTCGCTTTGATTACACCTTCTCAGGTTTACTAGGGTTTGCAATTATTGGTCTGGGTATTTTCGGCCCAATCAATGTTTTTCCCGAACTTAAAAAACAGGGTATTTTGCGCCGTTTGCACACTACTCCTTTAAAAGTTTGGCAGTATTTTGTGTCAAACGTCGTTTCCCTTGCTGTTATAGGGATAATTACGCTTAGTATTTTCTTTGCCGTTTCAATCACGCTATTTGATTTGAACGTTGTTGGCAACTGGTTCGAGCTCGCTATGTTCATTGTGCTCGGAATTACCTGTATTTACGGTATAGGGTTAGCTGTTGGGGGCTGGTCAAAAAACGAGCGTCAGGCGGCACCGCTTGGTAATATTATTGTCTTTCCAATGATGTTCTTGTCTGGAACGTTCTTTCCGCGCTATGCAATGCCAGAATGGCTCCAAAATGTATCAAATTACTTGCCACTTACTCCAGTAATTGACGGTATTCGCTTGATAGCAACAGAAGGTAAGCATCTGAGTGAAATAATGCCTCAAGTTGGTCTTATTGTCGGCTGGACAGCAGTTATATATTTGATTGCGTTCCGAGTTTTCCGCTGGGAGTAGGTTCGTTCGGTTACTGATTTATGATACCGTTTCGCTAGTCCAGGGCAGACCTCACTTTGCCTTTAGTAACCAAAACCAAGTATCTTCGTTCACTAGCCGAGCGTAATCCATTGCCTTTTAAGCATTAGTGTGATATAATATTCCACATGGCAGTACGTAATTTATACACTGGACAGCCTATACAAACAATTCGCGAGTTTGATGAACACGTAGCCTCGTTAGTCCTAGAAACAGAGCAACCTTCGCCCGATCACGCAACAACCCCACTAAGTACATTGGAACAAATGGCGTTTGAAATGGCGGCCAAAGCACGAGAAAGAGATGAGGGGATGGGTCATTCTGCGGTAGCAGAGGTAGTGGTCTCTGAGCCTGAACCGTTAAGCGATGATGATATACTACAAGATCTTCCGGAGTCTGTTGCCAGAGCTAGAGCAGCTCAAGAAAAAGCACTGAAGGCAGGAAAAGACTTTGGTGTCGGTACTCAGCATGATTTAAGCGTCGGGGAACAAGTGAATGCCGTAGAGGAACGTTTGCCGGGGATAATAGAAGATAACATTGTCGAAACTCGAGGGCATCGGTTTTTTGGCGGTAGAAGCCACACAGGTGTTTGGCTTGCAAAAGGTAGCAAAGTAATTTTCGTAAATGATGGTGATGAACGTACGCATGCAAACAGAGTCAATCAAGCACGAAGTACATTAGAAAGTGGGGGAGGTTATAGTCGTGCGAAATACGGTCCGGGTAGACATCAGGCTAGGAAATAATATCTTTCTTCAATATAATTCAACGAATGTCTAAGAGCTACACTAAACCTTTTTTTGTTTTGGCACCTCTGGATGATGTTTCTGATACGGTTATGCGCAGGGCTATTCATGATTGTGCGCCACCGGACTTGTCTATGACGGAGTTTGTGAATGTAGATGGTCTATCTAGCCCAGGCAGGCCAAAACTCATGCCTAGGCTTAGCACAGTGAACGACAAAGGCAAGGTTATAGCTCAATTATGGGGTAAAACTCCGGAGAACTTTGAAAAGATAGCAGACGAGATAGCTAGTGGTGAAATTCCAGGCTTTGTTGGGATTGATCTAAATTTTGGTTGTCCTGAAAAAAGCGTAGTCAAAAACGAATGTTGCAGTGCTCTTGCACAACCAGAACTTAGAGATAAAGCAATAGCTATTATTAAAGCAACGCAAAAAGGAGCCGGAAAGTTTCCGGTTAGTGTTAAAACAAGGCTAGGTTTTGATAAAATAGACTATTCTTGGCACAAACTACTTCTAGAACAAAATCTAGACATGCTAACGGTTCATGTTCGAACAACCAGAGAAATGAGCAAAGTCCCAGCCCATTGGGATGCGATTGATGAAGTTGTAAGAATGCGCGACAAAATATCACCAAAAACTAAGATTGTGCTAAACGGCGACGTTATGAATCGCCAACAAGGCGAAGAACTGGCTAAAAAGCACAATGTCGACGGGATTATGATTGGTCGGGGTATCTTTCACGACCCATTCTGTTTCGCTAAAGTAAGCCCGTGGGGGAACATGTCAAAAGAGCAGAAAGTTAACTTGTTAATAAACCACATCGTGCTGTTTCAGAAGACATATCCTGAAGGGATAAGAAAGTTCGACCCGCTCAAGAAATTTGCCAAAGTCTACATCAATGGTTTTGATGGCGCTTCAGATCTGCGCGATAAAATAATGCACTGCTCAACCCCAGAAGACGCACTCGCGATACTTCGTAATTAGCCGAGCTCTTGTTTGGCGAGGTTCAATTTTCTGGAAAGGCGACGAGAGCGGAATCTTTGAGGTAATTTAGTAATTCCTTTTTCAGTTGCTAGTTTGCCCAGTGCTTTTTGGACTGTTTCAAGTTGTTGTTTTTCAATTTCAACTCCGTGTTTTACATTTTGGTGGGCAAGGGCCTCTTTAACAGCTTTCGCTTTCACGGAATCAGTCGCAAGTCTACCAATAGCATACTTTACAAGTTTAGCATCACGTTTTTTAAGTATCTCAACACCTGACTTCTCCGATTCTGGAGGTCGATGTACTTCAATTCTGCTGGACATGAATTAATTATCTCATGCAATTCACTCTGTTGAAAACAGCACATTCTGGTATACTGTATCTGTTCATACTCATTTGAGAGCTATGAAATATCACGGGGGTATAGCTCAGTGGTTAGAGCAGTCGGCTCAATTAACAATTTGGCTAAGTCTAGATTTGGGTTATGAATTTCAGCGTGGCAGTTATTGCACAATAACTTACATTTTGCGACCTCTTCAAGTATAGGTTCAATTTTACGGTTTGATAGTGCACGAACATCTAGTTGAAATTCTTTACCGTGTATGTGGTGAAATGCCAGTGCAGAAATATTTTTTGCATATCCGCAGATAGAACATTTTCCTCCTAACTCTCTTATAAAATAGAGTTTTCGATTTAATCCGCGCTTTTTTTGAGCAGGGTATGATTGGTGCTGTGTATTTTTACATTTCACGGAGCAGAACAATGTTTGTTTGCCGGATAGAATTTTATTACACACGGCACAGTTAGACCTGTTCTTCATAACCGAAGTATACTATAGATAAGTCAAAAAGTTAAAGGGCTGCTTACATGGGTAACCAGTAAGTATATCTTGTCAAATTCGGGGAAGCCTCTATCCGCCAACTGGCTGAGTGGTAATCCCGAGCCAAGCCCAGTTTATAAAAAAGCTGGTAAGGTGTAGAGACTGTATGGCAAGTATCCGCAAATACGCGGATAAAGAGACAGTCCAGACCACAAACACGAAAGAGGCAGCAAAAGCTGTAGTGGTACGCATAACCGATTGGTCCCTGGTTCAAGTCCAGGTACCCCCACCAAATAAAAACAAGCTCCACTGGAGTTTGTTTTTATTTGAGGTTGTAGAAGATTTGAACCCTTGGGTCGAATCCGCCCAAGGCGGATGAGTTTTCTGTGCTTGGCTGAGCGAGATGCGCTTGCGCTCTCGAGCGAGCAAATTATGACAAGTCCAGGTACCCCCACCATTTAAGAACCGACCTAATGTCGGTTTTTTAGTGTAAAATTATAGAGATATGGATTTTTTCCAACAAAAATTTTACAGTCTCAGAAAAAGGCTTACAGACAAAGGGCTATATGACGCTAGACTGTTGGCTTTAGGCTTGGTTGGTTTTGTAGCATTAAGCGTGTTTTGGAACGGTTCAAAAATTGTTCAACAGAATTATGAATTGGCTCAAAAAGTTGCCAAGATTGAAGAAGAAAATAAAATATTGGAACTTGAAAACCGTAATAAAGAATTGCAAAACGAATACTTAAAGACCAATGAATTTGCCGAATTAACAGCAAGAAGGGTGTTTGGTAAAGCGTCTCCAGGCGAGAAAGTATATATTGTACCCAAAGAGGTTGCGCTGAACGCGCTAAGCACACCAGAAGTAGCCCCAAGTGAGGAAAATGAAACGGTATCGAAGCCCCAATACCAACAAAATCTAGAAGCCTGGTTTAACATCTATTTCGGAAACTAAGCAAGAAATTATTATACTAACTTCATTATTACCAGGTCTAATTTAGGTATAGATTAGGTATTATCAGTACTCATCTTACAGTAACGGTTCCGGTGTCGCTGGTTTTAAGGTGATTGTGATATCCGAATGTGCCGGTTTTTGTAACGGTAAACGTTTTTGTTTTACCAGAACTGACTGAGCCAACATTTAAGTCTTTATCATCTGTATGTGCAGGGTGTGGGTTAGATTCAAACTGTAGAGTGCTTGAGCTTTCGTTTTTTATTTCTATAACATCACCAACGTTCACCGTAAGCTCACTAGGGCTAAAGCCGTCTGAGCCGTAAGTAATAGTGGCGGATGCTGGCTTGCTCGCCTCCTTTGTAGTAGGTGTAGAGCTACTTGTGCTTTTAGTGTCGTCAGAACTACTATTCATAATAAAAAACCCTCCCCCAAGAACCAATACAACAACTACTGCTACTAAAATACTCTTATTCATTTTTAAATCCCCTCAGTTAAGTTCAGCTTAATAATATCAGAAAGTTGAGCTTACTTTTTCTTGGTTCTAGTTTTTGAAGGTTTGTAGGTTTTAATATCATTAGGGTTAAATCGGGTTCGTTGATGAGCCCCAAAACCAGCCCGCAAAGAAGCAACTTGATGAGGTGATTTAGAGTTTTTCAAATGTTTTTTGCTGGTTATTTTCACCAGTTAATTGTACTACACCTCTGGGCGTTACTGTTCAGCTCCTCGTATAACCATTATCCGCAAAAGAATGAACATCTAGAGTAGCTTTGTGAAAGGCTATCGGCCCAAACTAATTAATATTACTTTTTAGTAAATATATAATTCGTTTTGCTCATGCTTGCATAAAAACAGACCTCAATATAGGCTTTCCTTATGGCAGATTTAATGACATGTGGCGAGATAATCGAACCCTTTATTCAACAACTAGATGATCCCGCTCTTCCCAGAGTTCATATTATTGGCGGGAATGGCTCGGCAGCATTGATTAATGAGCGAACTATGATAGACATGGTGTCTGGCTTAGTGTATGCACCAGCAAGCTGTGATCTGCCAACGCGCAGAAAGGACGGAACGCTTAGAGATGTTGATGTACTTGTCTTAAGCACTGACGTTGATCAGATTAGCAGCGTGGAAGAACTTTGTGAGCAAACAGTGGGCGATAGATTGAAAAAAAGCATCTTTGGGCTTAAAACAACTGCTGATTTGCAAGCTCAGCAACAATCACCCGTGAAGAGCACGGCTAAGGTTTATGTGAGTGATCGCTATGTTGAACTCGCTGAAGCCGATGGGAGACTACAGGTCGTTGAAGGGTATAAAGCTTTATACCCATTCAAAACTCCTATTACTTCGGAGACACTAACTACATTTATGTTGTCTAGCCCTGGTAGAACTCCGATACCGACTTCGCACCCTGGAGCTACGATTTTAAACTATCTAACAAGATCAATATCTGGCGAAAGGCCAAAAGATGCTGATAAAGTTGAGCAAATAGCAGAGAATATTCTGCATCGCTTTCCGGAGGTACGGGAGTGGATATATGACGGGCCAGGTAGGCCTACACTCGACTTGGCACGAGTGTTACACACATTACGTGAACCAAAACGTAATCCGAGCACACTACAGGTTGGCTCATATTTACAGGTAGTACCTTATAGGCTTAGTGACTTACTAGAGCATGAAGGGTTCATGGGCACAGCATCAGAAGGACTACGAGCCAGAGCAATTCTGATGGTGGCACACGCAAAAGCACGCTTAATTCACATTGGTGAATCTCAAGAAAGAATGGTAACTTTGTGGCAAAAATTTGTAGAAGACCACATCAAGGACACAGTACACAATAACTAGCGTATTATTTCCATCCAGTTTCATTCATCGCAAGTAAGATGACAAAGAATATATAGTACTGCTTGAACCTAAGACGTGGGGATAGGGAAGATAAACAATTATTCTACAGGCTTGCGTCTTCTACAGGTGAGGGTTTGGCTATTGTAACTTTGCCGTAGCTAAATGTCATTGTAAACTCCGAAGAAGAGTCTTTGTTAGATAGTTGTCTCAACAAATAGGTGTCAGAATCAAACCACATGAAGCCCTGGTCATTGGGTTTATCGGCATCTACGACTTGGTATTTTATGCACTCCACGCCGTTTATGGTCTCCCTACCTTTATTAAAGTATTGATCTTTTTTACCGTTATCATTTTTAAAATCAGATTTAACTAGTTCGCTCCTTATGTCCGGTATAGAAGGAGCGTCTGTGTTTGTAGAGTCATATTTTATCCAACCAAGACTTTCCGGATTCTGTACATAAGTTGCACCACTATAATAAACGATATTTGCTATTGTTGTCCCGTCTTGTTCCATAACCATAGATCCGTCGCCGTTTGAGTCAAACGAGATATTTGCAACGCTAGTCTGGCCACCACTAACAGTGTTCATGACGACGGTATATTCAGCTACATTAGCAAAGACGCCAACAAACTTACAAAAAGTATCATCGCTTACCTCGGTCATACATTTGCTCTGGACTTCTTTGTTTATATTTAGTGATGCTGAAATAGAATCGGACGCGCTATTGGACTTTTTGACACTTTCAAAATTTTGCACCTTCCAAAGGTCATCTTCTTTTACTAGATTGACTGTTAAAACATACACTAAGCTATCGCTACCACTTATTTCGTAAACTACTTTTGCCGTAGATGCTCTGCCTGTTTGGGCGCTAACTTCTTTACTTTGCATGTTAGGCTTACCCGTCAAAATCGGCCCTATCTGATTAACCGTCGCAGAGAAATCTTGTACATCAGTGACATCTTTTGCATCCCTAGAGAGTAGATCGTAGGCGGCAGTCGCGTTTTTAGCTTGTATATAAGAGACAAGCTGGTTACTCACTTTAACCGGTTCGCGCGTTGCCGCGTTGGCAACAAGCACTAGACCGGCAATAACCGCCACAACTACGCCTAAAGCAACTGTAACTTTCTTTTTTAGACTCCATTTTTGTTTTACAGGCTTATTACTCCCTGTGCTCGCTGCAGTATCTTGGTTGGTATTCTCATTACTCATGGTAACCTCCCTATTTATACTTATATTATAATCCTGGTAGTCAAGCATTAAAAGTTAACAGGTTTAGGTATTTTTTATACTATAACTGTTCTTATCTGCCCACTTGGCTTCGTCTGAGTCCCCGACTGGCGGGGGTGCATGGAATAATTTCCTAGAGGAGACGAGTAGAGGAAGAAGTTAGATAGGATTAATGATGTAGGGTTCGCTACCTATAAGATCTAGTTTATCGTCATTAACGATGATTGCTGAGTCATCTCGCAAACCATACACAGGAAAATCTAGACCCTGTGATGATTCTCGGAGGACATGTTCTCGTCTTTTTGGCTGTTCCGTTGAGTCCATGTGTGGACGAATAGCTAAATCTACTAGTTCCATGTAGCTAGTTATTCCGAAATCTTTTTCCTTACCGAAGGCTTCCAAGTATTTCTTACTAGAAGGTCTTTTCCCCATGACTACTGATCCCGCACTACTACCAACATATACTTTTGTTTCAAGTAGCTTTAACAGTAAATTATCAAAACCAGTCTTCTTGTAAACATGCATTAGATAATCTGTATTTCCTCCAACCACAAAAATCACATCGCACTTTTCTATGCGAGTTTCGACTTTGTCAATCGGTAATGCAAGTAAATCAACAATGTCGAATGGACCAGGAAAATTATCTGCCACACAGTTTAAATTATGCAACACCCAGCGCTTATCATTTTCTTCAGGAGCAAATGCTTCATTAATGACGGCAATTGCAATCTTGTCTTTTGGCTTACCAACCAGATCTACACAAGCTTGGATGGTATTCGGTGTGTGAAAACCTTCTGAGCAAAGCAGCAATTTCATACCCTCATCATATCAAACAAATAGAAATGACTTCCTTTCGGAAGCTGTATTTCTTATGCTTGGTAGCGGGTGAAATGAGCCAGTGGCTCATTGCAAGGAAATCTTCTGAAGAAAACTAGTTTTCTGTCATGAAGTTTCGGGGCCGCAGAATGTGGCCAGGAAAGATGGTAATTCGCCAGTTTGTCCACCATTGGTGGACGGGGAATTAGCGAACCTGCCCGCCTAGAGCGGGCTGTCAGGTTCGAGTCATGACTCTCGATATTAAAATAAAAAACCCACCGCGAGGGTGAGTTATTTATTTTGGTAGCGGGACCAGGACTCGCCCACGTGCCGCGGGCCCAGAACTTTCAAGTTACAAACAAGTTTGTATACTGAAAGATTCTCTTGCAAAGTGCCGAATGGCACTTTTCACCTGTGACCTTAGGCCAGGCTCTAGCCTTGGCACATTACCAAGAAAAAAGCCCCACATAAATGTGAGACTTTATTCTTGGTAGCGGGACCAGGACTCGAACCTGGGACCTCTTGGTTATGAGCCAAGCGAGCTGCCGCTGCTCCATCCCGCGATACAGCCTGATGATTATATCAGGCAGTATCGCTGTAGTCAACAGGGGTAGGTATTTATGAAATTGGCACTCTTGACATGTGAGTGCCAGAATATTACAATGAAATTGTGGGATGACCACAGTAAAACTAAATAATAGGAGGATTTCAAAATGAACTCAATGTTAACACGATGGGATCCATTTGCAGAAATGAGAGCCCTACAAAAACAACTTTTTAAAGACGACCTAATTGGCGGATCACTAGCCAGCACCCTTAGCTTGCCTACTACGGATGTCTATACCAACAACGACAAAGAGTTAGTAGTTGAGGCTCACATGCCGAATTTTGAAGAAAAAGACATAGATGTGCATGTTGACAATGGCTATTTAGTAATTAGGGCAGAGAAGCACGAGAAGGAAGAGGACAAGAAGAAAAAATACGTAGTTCGCGAATCGAGCTCAAGTTTTTACAGAAGCGTCATGCTACCAAAGCACGCCAACCAGGACAAAATCGAAGCAGACATGAAGGACGGCGTCTTGAAGGTAGTTGTACCGTTTAAAGAACTTCCTCAGCCTAAAAAAATTGCAATCAAAGCTAAGAATAAATAGCCACACTACCAACTTGTGGCGTTGAAGTCTTGGTATCGCATGTTGGTTGGCGTAATTTTTATGACTATATATTCACCCTTTTTCATACCTGCAACAGGTGGAAGTTTTTTGCCTTCGGCATATTTTTTAACTGAAACTACCTGATTAAAAACTGTACTCGCTATGGCGTTGTCATCTTCTTCAGTGGCGATTCCTGAAATTTGCAGAGTTTTTAGGCTCCCTGGTTTATGAACTGTCAGGGCGACTTGACCGTGTGATGCAATATTCTGGGATTTATTAGTGTCTTTCTGGGTGACAAAATATATTATGTCGTCTTTGCCAACTACGTAATGAATTATCGAACCATGTGGGTTACCGCGGGAGTCTACCGTAGACAGAACAGCCGTGTCTTGGCTACGTAAAAGGGAAGTGGAGTTATCAATGATTTGAGTTTTTTCTTCATGCTTTGCTTCTCGGATAGTAGATTTCCAAACTTCGTTTGTTGTTTTTTTACTCCCTTCTCCGTTACCACCCATTTCTATGTGCTGTTCAATATATTCTACGAAGTTACGGGCACACTTCATATTTACAAACCTTAGACCGTAATCTCGTACACGGGTATGTAGGGTTACTCCAGCAAAAAGCCCGGCGACGTTCATTTTTACGCCGGAAACTACGTCATAGGAAACCTCATCAGAGGTTGTATAGAGAGGCTTACAGTCTAAAAAAATTATCCTGCGGTTTGTTGCTACTAACATTGCTGAACCAATCTTATCTTTTACTGTTTTACCATATACAACACCATGGATTTGTTCATTGTCATGGATAATCTTGGGCAGATAGAGGGTTTCCATTTTTATAAAACCATAAGACGTCATACCAGCAGCGCTAAGTTCTTTGTAGACTCTAGATCGCTTTTCTCTATTCTCTTTATTCATCAGCTATATCTCCCGTATTGTTATATTATCCTCTCTGCCAGCTGTCTTTACAACTAAAAGGAGCCTACTTAAAGCAGGCTCCTTGTCTTTATCTGGGTTATTAGCGTTTATCTAAGCATTCCGTCTCGTGGTCCCATTTTGCCTTCGCCAGGTCCATCTTCTGGGTGAATGACTTCAAGGTCAATTCCTTGAGAATCTGCCCATGTTTTGAAGTCGTCTCTATTTTGCTTCATTTGAGTACGACGTTCCTCTCGCGTTAGGTTTTGGTCTTTCGCCGCTTCAAAAGAAGCTTTCATTTCTTCTCTTTTAGCCTTTAGCGCATCTGCTTGTGCTTGTGTTAGTTTTCCTTCGGCTACTAACGATGCCAAGCGTTCTTCTTGCTTTTGTTGGTGTTCTGCCTCGTGTTCTGCTTTTTGCTCCTCGAAGTACGTTTTTAATTCATTTTCGTCTAGGTTGAATCGCTCAGCTAGCTCGCTAACTCGCTCAGCTTGCTTTTCGTCTGTTCCGCCAGCGTTGTGTGCACTTGCTGCGTTAACTGCAAGCATCGATCCTACAATTATTCCTGCCCCTATACCTACTGTTGATATTGTTTTACTTATATTCATTTTTCTCATTCCTTCTATTATTTAACTATTGTTGCTCGTTAGAAACTAAGTGATTTTTGCCCGCCGCTATTTTTGGCTTGGTCTAAATCCTTATTGTCTAAAGAACAACTACATAATATTTGTTCTTGCTTAGATGATACTTTGAGCTCGCTGAGGAGAAGCTGAAACAGCTGATTTGGTGGCTAGTTTGGCTACACCCTTACTTAGTATTACGAAGGCAAGGATATGGTGAAGGTGGAGCCTTTGGAAGGGGCGCTTTTTACTGATATTTTTCCGCCGTGGGCATCAATGGTTGCTTTGGCTATTGATAATCCTATGCCGAAACCTGACGTTTTATTCTTGTCTCTTGAAGTGTCTGAACGGTAGAACCTTTCAAAGATATGCTCAAGGTCAGTTGCGTTAATACCAATACCTTTGTCGCTGACTTGAATTAAAACAGAGTTCTTCTGCTTAACTATAGATATACTAATCTCGGTCTTTTCAGGGCTATATTTAACTGCATTATCAAGTAGTACCACGACTGTTTCAAGTAAGGCTTGCTCATTTGCCTTGAGAGTTATCTTTGATAGTTTAGGTTTAATAATCTGATGATTTTTCTCTGCAAGAGGTATCACCCTAGCAATAGCCTGTTCCACTAAGGGTTTGAGATTAAGTTCCTGCATCTCTAACCCACTATCGTCTAACCGAGCTAGCTGAAGAAGCCCTTCAGATAACGAAGTTAATTTATCGAGTTCTTCTATATTGCTGACCAATTGTTCTTTAGCTATATCAAGCGTTAATTTTGGTTCTGTTAGTGTTAATTCAGTCTCTGCCCGCAAGGCTGTAATTGGTGTACGCAGTTCGTGCGAGGCATCAGCCGTAAAACGACTCTGTGCATCATGTGCTTCTTCAATTGGGCGGAGTGTTCGTCTGGCCAGTAAATAGCTTATTGTTGCGCCGGCAACAGCAATGAATATATTAAGCAGAACGAGTTGGTAAATTAAAGTGTCGCGAGCATCTTCAACTGCTTGATCTTGTGACAAACGAAGTTCTCTAGCAAAATTTGGGTTGTCATCCAATAACACTCGTTGAATGGGGCCAGGAACCCTTAGAATGCTTTGCCGAATTTCGCTAATTGAAACGTTATAAAGCCAAAAACTGAACACGATACTGATAAAAATAATAACTAGCAAATAGAGTCCGGCAAGTTTTACTGATGCGTCGTGAAATATATTCTTTGTCATTTTTTGGCTCCAAAGTAGTAGCCAAAACCTCGTCTTGTGTTTATCAGTTTTGGCAGTTTGTCATGCGGTTTATCTATTTTTGTGCGTAAATAGCCAATGTATACCTCAACAGTGTTTGGGAGAATATCTGAATCATAATCCCAGACGTGTTGCATTATTTGATCTTTTGTAACTATCCTGCCGGGTTGACTCATTAGATAATCAAGTAATGCGAACTCTTTAGCTGTCAGTTCAACAGTTTTGTTATTACGTTCGGCGGTAAACGTATCGCGGTCAAGCTCAACGCCGTGTACACTTACAACTGTCTCTAAAGTTTCTTGAGGACGGCGTAGCAGGGCCCGAACTCGTGCTATAAGTTCTACAAAGGCAAAAGGCTTGACCAGATAGTCGTCCGCGCCCGCATTGAGACCCTCTGCACGGTCAAGCACCTTATCCTTGGCTGTAAGTAGCAAAACAGGGGTATGAATTGAAGATTCTCGCATTGCCTTCAAAATTTGCATACCGTCCGTTCCGGGTAACATTCGGTCAAGAATGGCTAAATCATAAGGCTCAGTTGTTGCCATAGCTAGCCCATCATCGCCGTGATTTGATACATCAACTGCATAGCTTTGACGCTCCAGTCCACGTTTGAGGGCGTTGGCTATTTTTATGTCATCTTCTACTACTAATATGCGCATAGTACTTATTATAGTCGGGAAGCTGAGAAATTCTTGAGAAATCTTGAGATGCGCAGTCGGTGCATACTCGATCCGCCTTGGGTGGACACAAACACTAGAGGCTTTTCGCCTTTATGCTGGTTTGGCTACAAATAAAAACGCCCTGATTTCTCAGGGCGTTTTTATGATTATTCTAAGATAGAATTATCGTGCTTCGCGTTCGCGGGCTTCTGACACGTGAATGGTGCGGCCACCAAGTTCTTTGCCATCAAGACCAGCAATTGCTGCTTTACCTTCATCATCGCTGTCGAATTCTACAAATCCGAAACCGCGGCTGCGGCCAGATTCTCGATCAGTGATAACTTTAGCGCTAGCGACTGTACCGAACTCAGAAAATGCATCCTTAAGTTCGTCATCAGTTGTAGTAAATGGTAAACCACCTACAAAAAGCTTAAATGCCATATTGTTAGACTTCCTCTTTTTTAATTTCTTTAGGCAATTCGACCAGCTTAAAAAAGGGGTGTGTAACTTCGATTTGTTGTTCTATGATACTACTCACTCTTTAAATACTCTTGCACTGTTAATTAAAACACAAATGAAATACAAAAGCTATAGCATAATTTAAAATAGTATTGACAAAATAAAAAGCATAAGCTATAATAATGTTCAGTTGATACCCCGAAAAATGAGAAATCTCAATTACGGGACAAGAAACAAAAATCAACAAAAAAATAAAAGTTTTGAAGGGGACGAGTAGTTTATTGTAAATATTACAAAAATAAAAACAAAAAACTGCTCGCAACCCATCAAAAGTTGTGTAATACTAGTCAAGTACACAACTAAAATTAAAAAACAAAAAAACAATAAGAAAGGAGAATGCTTGAGTTGTTCTATTCCTGAAAAGGAAAAAGAACAGCCGGAACAGGGAATTTATTTCACTGTCCCGCGCATCATAGATATAACCTTCGGGTTTTGTCTTGATCGCAGTTAAGCAGTTTCAAAGATGAGCTACGAACAGATACGTTCAAAAAGCCGATTAGTAAGGTTGTTTGATAGATTTTTCGAAGTCTAGATAACACTAAAAAAAATTAAAACTTCTTCGATGAACAAAGTCGCTTAAAAAAAAAGCGGGTCAGTCACCATCGAAGAAGTTTTTTAATTGTATTAAAGGGTGTTTGCTAGAATTACACCGGCAGTAACTGCTAAGAAAAATATCAGCAGAATAAATAGTAGACCTATGTAATTAAGCCAATGTGTTTTTGGGGTTTCAAGTTTTGCACTATGGTAGGCGGAAATTTGCTGATAGCTTAGTGCCAGTCCGCTTGCGGATACGGCTTGGCCAATAACTGGGATGATAGAGCCTACAGTACTAATACCAAAGACTTCCATTAGGTGATTGTTGTATAGCATTTTGCTTTTTTCCATTGCGTCTGAGGCCGAAATATCTTCGTTCATGATTATAAACGGCAGTGCTGAGTATCGTAGTTGAGCTCTAATACCAGGAACAATTAGCAAAAAGTAACCACCAATAATTCTGCAGGATGAATAAAATATTCCGGCATATAGGACGCTAAATTTACTGCTCATAGCCCTAAACGATTCACCAAGAGTAATAGTTTTTTGCTTTATTGCAGAATTAGCCGCTGCTGCAATCGTCCCCATTATCAGAGCTCCAAACAGAGAACCAAATGCCACCGCAACAACCAGAACTCCAGCTACAATAGCTACTAGCACTAACAAGCTTTGAAGCGGACTGCCGTTAACTCTCCAAATATCTTCAGGGTGTGAATCATTGTCCACATTCACAGAATTTATGGAATCTTGACGATTTTCTTCAGTTGAGGGGCTTGGAATAAAATTGAAAACAAAGCTAAAGAAACCAAGCACCAGCAGAGCTATAAACACTCCTTTGGCATAGTCAATAAAGTATCCAAGCCCCCTAAATGATAGCGAAAACGGGTTAGAATCGTATTCTGGTTTTTCTGTATTTTGCACAGCTTCTTTACTCATTACTTATTTACTCCTTTAGTTAGATTAATCTTACAGTTAACCAAGCCAGAGTCAAAATTCTTATAGTTCTTCGATAATTTCTGGTAGCTCAAGGCATGATTCTTCGCCGTCAACTGCACCAGACATGTGTTGGGCATTATGTTTAATGACAAGCTTTGCACCCAGCTCGTTTTTAAGACGTTCGCCGTATTGTTTAGATACGAAGGGATCGTTGTCAGACTGTATAGCTACAAAGCCATTCTTTGATTTTGGTTTAATCTTTATATAATCCAGACGCGTTTCAAAGAAATTTTCAAGCTCTTCAAAACCAAGCTGGTCAGTAAAGCCTGCTACCAAGATAACTTTGCCAACCTGCATGCCCTCGGGCAGCGATTCCAGGTATCGCATTATTGCGGCATTACCTATACTGTGGCCAATCAACAACAAGTCTTCATCTGGCTCACCTATAACTTGTTGCAAGTGTGGTAACCAGGTCTTTAATTTCGGAGGATCGGGATCGGGCATATTAGGAACTGACACTTGATATCCTAATTTTTCTAGCTCAGCCTTAGCCCAAGGATACCAGGCGTAATTTGCGCTTCCTCCCCAGCAATGTACGATAACAGCTCTTTTCATAGATTATTGTGACTCCTTATTCAATCTTAATCTTACAGCTAACCGAATTAGAAACAAATTCCATGGCTAAGCTAACTGGTAAGATATACGTAATTCTGTTACAATCTTCTCTGTTGTAAGAGTAATTTCGACGAGGCGGGATAGCTCAGTTGGTTAGAGCGCAGGACTCATAAGCCTGAGGTCGCGAGTTCAAATCTCACTCCCGCTACCAAAATAAGGTCACCCTTCTAGGGTGATTTTATTTTGGTAACTAGTAGTAAATTTGAACGCCGAAAAGTCGCGAGTGAGAAATGCCAGTGGCATTTCGCAAGAGAACTTTTCAGGGTCGAACTTGTTCGACGCATGAAAATTCTGGGCCCGCGGAACGTGGGCAAATCTCACCCTAAATCAGCTTCACTAGTTCGGCGTTATTAAGCGTCCTCACAGGCTCAGTAAGTGGGGCGTTTATAATTGCTCTTTGCAAAGAACGGGCAAACGCACCGTGCCCAACAACCAATATCGTGTCTTCTGGACGCGAGCGCAGGTATTCTAAAACTTTATTTGCTCGGTATTGAAGATCGGTTATTTTCTCAACATTTGGGATATGGTCGATTGAAAAGGGGTTAGTTTGGTATTCTTCACCAGTTATTCCAAAGTCAGCAGTAAGACTTTTAGCCTCCATGTCTCCGAAATTTCGTTCCACTAAGTCATTATTTAGTTCTATCAAGTGGGTAGGATAATTTGTGTGCATAGCTATTTCCAAAGCAGTATGGTGGGCTCTTTCAAGCGGTGAACTTAATACGACGTCAAAAACAATTCCTTGGTCGCGTAATTTTTTACCAAGGGCAGTTGCCTGGGCCTTTCCATTGGGGGTAAGTGGTGTGTTAGATGTCCCCGCGGCCACACCCTTTACGTTAAATACGCTCTCACCATGCCTAACGAAGTATAAGTGTTTCATGCTTTTCCTTTATTAAACCAATCAGGGTGATTCGAGATAAGTTTTTTATACTCTGCCCATAATTTTGCAACATCTTTTGATATTTTTGTGGACTTGTCTTTGTTAGAGAGAATAGTACTGCGCTCTAAATCGAGCCTTTTCCATGAATTACCTTCCCCCAGAATGTTATGTAGCATCGGTGTGAGTTTATCTAGGGCTTTTACGAATTTAGACTCTTCGTCAATCTGGTTTTCGTAAGCCTCCATAGAACTAATAAGTTCGGGGAAGTCTTTCCATTGTTTGCCGAATTTTTCTAACGCCAGTTTTTCTTTCAGCGATTTTTGTATTTGTTCTTCCTTGGTTCGCCCAATTGCCATGACATCACCAGCATAAATTTCTACTAAGTCATGTATTAAAGAGTACTTTACTATCTTGTTGGTGTCTAAACCTGGTACGTGAGTGCTTGCATACCATGCCAGAATAGCTAGATGAAAACTATGCTCAGTATCTGTCTCTTTTCTACCTTTACCGACCGATTCAGGAAAATAAATCATTCGTTTAATCTGAGAAAAATTGTATAGTAACTTCTGAAGGTCTAGTAATCGCTTAGAGGTATTTTCTATCTCATTCATTGCTATTATTATTACATGAAAACGGAACAGACATATATTGTAGCTGTAAGCGGAGGGGTGGATTCTGTTGTTTTGCTCCACAAATTAGTTTCACGGCTTGAAGAAGCTAGAACATCCTCAACCCTCAATCTTAAGTCGCCGATCTACGTAGTTGCCCATTTTGATCACGGTATAAGAGAAGATTCAGCTGAAGATGCAAAGCTTGTCAAAAGTCTTGCCAAAAAATACGGACTAAAATTTGAAACGGAATCAGGAAGATTAGGCAAAGACGTAAGTGAGGCAAATGCCCGCGACGCCAGATATGATTTTTTGGAGCGACAAAGGATTAAACACAAAGCCGAAAAAATTATTACCGCACACCATCAGGACGATTTGCTTGAAACAATGGTTATAAATTTGATGCGGGGGACGGGAATTAAGGGTTTGGTACCATTTCAGCGCCCAAACATACTAAGGCCACTTATTAATAAGACAAAACCAGAGCTTGAAAAGTATGCAAAAGACAATCAGCTTGAATGGCGAGAAGACAGTACTAATAGCGATGACGCATATTTACGTAACCACGTGCGACATAATATTATGCCCAAACTTGTAACTTCAAGGTCAAAATTGTTGGCAATTCACAGGGCAGCTGTAAAAGTGAACTCAGAGCTAGATTATCTGACTAAACTTTTCTTAATGCAAAATTTTACTGGACTAAGTTTGAACCGTTACCCATTTGTGATTATGCCCTATATTGTTCAAAAACAGATTACTTACAGCTATCTATTTGAAAACGGAGTCAAAGATATTGATAAAAAAATGGTCGAGCGATTAACTTTGGCTATTAAAACTATGTTGCCGGGTAAACAAACAGACGTTAACGGGCAGTGGGTACTAATTTCAGAAAAATCTAAGGTTACTCTAAAAAGCATCAGCTAGCCATGTATAATCTTGTTATATGGATAAGAAACCAAAGAAAAAGTTGCCAGCCGGTGCTAAACGTAATTATAAGACTCTAATATTTGTAATTTTGCTTGCCTTTTTTGGTCTTGTCGCCGCGACTAGTTATAAAGAACCAGCAAAGTTAGATTCAGTACCTCTATCAGATGTCATTAGACGTGCTAACGACGGAGAAATCAGTAAAATTGAAGTTACAACTGATGATTTGAAAATCACCAAAAAGGGAGAAGAAAAGGCTAGCCAAGTGTCTCTTAAGGAATCAGGATCAACTCTGTACGAACAGGGACTCACAAACCGTGACGTAACGGTTGATGTAAGTAAACCAGACGAGTCAGGGAAAGTGTGGGGAAGTCTACTTCTAAACCTGGCGCCAGTGTTATTAATTGGGCTTTTGCTATTTTGGATGATGCGTAGTGCTCAAGGGCAAGGTAACCAAGCAATGAGTTTTGGCCGAAGTAAAGCGCGGTTATATGGAAATGAAAAGGAAAAGATTACCTTTAAAGATATTGCAGGAAGCAATGAAGCCAAAGAAGATCTAGAAGAAATTGTAGATTTTCTAAAGCACCCCAAGAAATTTGAGAGCGTCGGCGCCCGAATACCTAAAGGAATGTTGTTAGTTGGCCCGCCGGGAACAGGTAAGACTATGTTGGCCCGCGCGGTTGCGGGAGAGGCAAACGTGCCATTCTTTAGCATATCTGGTTCAGAATTTGTTGAAATGTTTGTAGGCGTTGGTGCGTCAAGAGTACGTGATTTATTCAGTAAAGCTAAGAAAAATGCACCATGTATCATTTTTGTTGATGAAATAGATGCTGTTGGACGTCGCCGTGGTTCTGGTATGGGTGGTGGTCATGATGAGCGTGAGCAAACCCTTAACCAGATTTTGGTAGAGATGGACGGTTTCGAACAGGGTGTAAATGTGATTGTATTGGCTGCCACAAATCGCTCAGATGTTCTAGACCCTGCATTATTACGACCTGGTCGTTTTGACCGTAGAGTTAATATTTCGCTTCCAGACCGAAAAGACCGTGAAGCAATATTAAAAGTTCATTTTGCTAAAAAACCGCTTGAGAAAAATGTAGACCTTGATTCACTAGCTGCAAAAACCGCCGGAACGTCCGGAGCAGATCTTGCAAATATTGCTAATGAATCTGCAATAGTTGCGGCAAAATATAGCCGAAAGACTATTACTCAAGATGACGTTACTGCTGCGTTTGAAAAAGTTGCAATTGGTCCAGAACGAAAAAGCAAAGTCATGAGCGAAAAAGAGAAAGAGCTTACGGCTTATCATGAGGCAGGGCACGCTGTAGTCGGACACGTACTTCCTGACAGCGACATGGTGCACAAAGTTACTATAATTCCGCGCGGAGGAACTGGCGGCGTAACCTGGTTTATACCACCGGAAGATAAAAGTTATCACAGCATTGTAGAGTACAAGGATATTCTGGCTCGAATGCTTGGCGGACGAATTGCGGAAGAAGTTATGTACGGAGCTGACAGGGTTACAACTGGTGCAGGAAATGACCTTCAAAAAGCGGCTGAACTTGCTAGAGAAATGATCATCAATCAAGGTATGGGTAAGAAACTGCGCAATCAAGTGTTTCACATTGAAGACGGCATGATGATGGATAGATTGGTGCATGAGCGTCAATATTCTGACGAAACAGCTAAAACAATCGACGATGAAGTTGAAGCACTAATATCCGAGGCGGCAGTTCGAGCAAGAGAGGTAATTGTTGCAAATAAGAAACAGCTGACGGAATTAAAAGATGCACTACTTGAAAAAGAAACCGTTGAAGCCGAAGAAGTAATAAAGTTGCTTACCGGTACACACATGCCTAAGTCCGCAACTCTGTACTAAAAATAAGCAAAACTGATAAAAATTGTTAGTTTTTGGGTTCTCATAAGGAACTCAAAAGCTTATACTTGTGGGAGTATGAAACGCTTTTTTACGTTTAAGCCAAAAAAGATTACTCTGCCCGGAGCTGCAACTTTATTGATTACAGCAACTTTGATAGGTCAGCTATTAGGTTTTTTGCGTACCATGATGGTCAACGGCAACTTCCCAATTGTTGGTCCTGGCAGTACCGATGCCTACTTTGCGGCGTTTAAAATTCCAGACTTCTTCTTCTATGTATTAGCAGCAGGTGCGCTTGGAGTAGCCTTCATACCAATTCTTAGTGAGCACATGGAAAAGAGTGATAGGCGAGGTGTGTGGGCTTTGTCAAACAGCTTGATGAACGTTATGGCCATAATAATGTTTATTGTTGGTCTGGTAATTTTAGTTGCCGCTCAACCGTTAATGCATCTTGTTGCTCCAAACTTAAGCCCAGAACAGCTTCATAACGCATCTACAATCATGCGCTGGGTTGCATTCAACCCGCTATTGTTCACTTTGTCCGGAATTATAACTAGCACACAGCAAGTATTCGGGCGCTTTTTCTTTTTTGCGGTTTCTCCGATAGTTTACAACCTTAGCATTATTGCAAGCATATATCTATTTAAGGCTGAGTTTGGTCTTATCGGTCTAGGAATTGGTGCTTTTATTGGAGCTATCCTGCAGTTTCTTGTTGTTCTGCTAGGGCTTCGTGGCTTGAACTTTCACTACCATCCAAGTATTGACCTAAAACATGCAGATTTTAGACGAATATTACGCCAACTACCCTCAAGAGCACTTGACCAGGGAATTGACTCGGTAAACTCAATAGTCGAGACCAACAGGGCTAGGGCCCTGGGCGAAGGGTATGTGTCGGCTTATGAAAATGCTTTTACTTTGCACACTGCGCCAATATTATTAATCGGTTCATCAATATCCACTGCCGTTTTCCCGCGTTTAGCGCAAAGATTAGCCCAAGGCAGGAAAGATCTTTTCAAGAAAGATTTCCTAAGTGTATTTCGGCTACTGATGTGGTTGGCGCTACCTGCTTCTGTTCTGGTTTATTTCAGCAGAGGTTACTTGGCTCGCCTAATCTTTAAACGTGGCTCGCCCGAAATTGCTTTAATATTGGGCTTCTTGGCTATAGCGATATTTTTCAGAGTTATGTATACGCTATTGTCACGATATTTCTATGCTCACAAAGACACAGTAACACCATTAATTGTTTCGGTATTTGCCATTGGTTTAAACATTATTTTGGTGTTTACATTGGCGCGCCCTAGCCCACACGGTTTCGGTGCGGCGGGGTTAGCGATGGCTCAATCTATCGTGTCGGCGGCGGAAGTTGTTATTCTATTCTCGGTGTTAATGCTTAGAGATAGCAAGTTATTTGATAAAGAGTTTTGGCAATCTACTACCAAACTTATTTCGGTTACCGGGTTTACGATAATTGCAGCCTACGCAATGGTTAAAATATTGCCACTAAATATTAATGATAAAGGCTTCTTCCTTCTTGGCACAAAACTAGGCACTATTAGCGTCGTTACTCTGGCTACTCATGTTGGAGTCTCATACCTTTATGGGTTTGAAGAAGCTTATAAGGTTGTGGCGCGGATTCGCAGATTTATTTATCGTCCGGTACGAATAGAAGAATGACCTCTGTGATACACAACTGAGACAAACCTGCGGTTTTTCTCGCCAAAGCCACGCGCGGAATGAATCCGACGCTTGGGCTGCTCTTTTCCCTTAGGACATCTGCAAATACAAAATATTATATTAGAACAAATCATAAATTAAATAATCTACCTCTGTTAAATTTGTGATATTTATGCTAGAATTAGGTCAATGAGTCAAGAAAAAATTAGAAATTTCTGCATTATTGCGCATATCGATCATGGTAAGTCTACTTTGGCTGACCGGCTATTGGAAATTACCGGAACTGTGCAAAAGCGCGATATGAAAGCACAGATGCTAGACAAAATGGATTTGGAGCGCGAAAAGGGAATTACCATTAAACTAGCGCCGGTAAGAATGGACTATAAAGGCTACGAGCTGAACTTGATTGATACTCCAGGTCATGTGGATTTCAGCTATGAAGTATCGCGAAGCCTTGAGGCTTGCGAGGGCGCAATTTTAGTTGTTGATGCTTCTCAAGGCATTCAGGCGCAGACTCTAGCCAATGTTTATCTAGCAATTGCAGCCGACTTAACGATTATTCCTGTTCTAAATAAAATCGATTTGCCGGCCGCTGACGTAGAGCGTGTAAGTTCAGAAGTTATTTCCCTGCTTGGATGCAAAAAAGAAGATATATTGCTGATAAGTGCAAAAACCGGGATTGGTATTGAATCAGTTCTGGACAGTGTAATTGCACTTGTACCAGAGCCAAAAGGTACTAGTGACAAGCCAACCAGAGGTCTAATTTTTGATAGCTACTATGACGATTACCGTGGAGTTATTCTCTACGTGCGTATCATTGACGGTCATGTCCAAAAAGGCGCCGGAATTCATATGATTAGCTCCAACACTAATGGACTTGCGCTAGAAGTGGGTGCATTACGCCCAGATATGAAGGCCAATACAGACTTAAAAACAGGGGAGATTGGATATATTGTAACTAACTTGAAAAGCACCCGCGAAGCTCGAGTTGGTGACACCGTAACTCTAACCAACGCTCCTGCTGTTGAAGCTCTTGCCGGCTATAAAATCGTTAAGCCTTTTGTGTATGCCGGGTTTTTCCCAGATAGTAACGAAAATTACATCGCCCTTAAAGAGGCGATTGACAGATTAAGTTTGAGTGATTCTGCTTTGCAATACGAGCCAGAAAATTCACCAGTTTTAGGCTTCGGGATTCGCATTGGTTTCTTAGGGTTGCTCCACATGGACATTATTAAAGAGCGTTTAGAGCGAGAGTATAACCTTGATTTAGTAGTAACAAATCCCAGCACGGACTATGAAGTTTTACTGAGTAGCGGAGAAGAAATTGATGTTAAATCAGCCAGTAGTTTGCCGGACGTAAGTAAAATTACCGAGATTCGTGAACCATGGATTAAAGGTGAAGTGGTTTGTCCCAAAGAATATGTTGGGGCTATTATTCAGTTGATTGTTAGTAAACGAGGTTTACAAAAAAATCTAGGCTATGTAGATGCACAATTGGCGCTTGTTACTTTTGAGGCACCGCTTGCCAACCTGTTAACAGATTTTTATGACCAATTAAAAAGTCTAACAAGCGGATATGGCAGTTTTAATTACGAGCTAGATAACTATAGAGTAGAAGATTTGGTAAAGCTTGATTTTTACGTTGCGGGCGACAGAGTTGATGCTCTAAGTATTATGGTTCATAGAAGTGAAGCCAACAGCGTTGGACGAGACGTTGTCAAGAAGCTGAAAGACGTTATACCGCGTCAAAACTTTCAAGTGGCGGTTCAGGCCGCATTGGGCGGTAAATTTATTGCACGAGAGGACATTAGCGCCTTCAGAAAAGACGTAACAACTGGGTTATACGGTGGTGATGTATCTAGAAAAAAGAAAGTTCTAGCCAAGCAGAAAAAAGGTAAAGAACGCCTTAAAAAGTTCGGCAAAGTAGACCTACCGGCCGAGGCCTTCACAGTTTTACTAAAACGTGACTAACTGCTTCGGGAAGAGCAGCCAGACCATCGGATTTATTCCGTGGCCTGCGTGATGAGAAACCCCGAAGGGGTGTCTTATACTCTGATAAAGTAGACCTACCGGCCGAGGCCTTCACCGTTTTACTAAAACGTGACTAACTTACAGATATTTTACTGGTACAATAAGTTTAGTGGACAAAAAAGATTTTATTGAATGGGTTGAGAAGCTACAAGACTCATACGTACCGTCTGAAGCGACCCTTAATCAACTTGCAAACATTGACCTTGTTGCTCTTGTTGGGCCAACCGGGGTTGGTAAATCTACTGTAATTACTGAGCTAGGGATACCTTACGTTATGAGCGATGTTACAAGGGAACAGAGACCAGACGAGCTACACAGTAGCATTACTTATCATTTCAGAAACGACTATCTTAAAATAATTGATGAAGTTAAAAATGGTGAATATGTCCAATTCTTGCAGGCCCCAACAGGCGAATTTTACGGGACCAGGCTTTCTGCCTATCCTGAGTCAGGTTTATGCGTAATGGCAATCCTTGCAGGTGTTATCCCTAAATTCAAAAGTCTTGGGTTTAGGTCAGTTAAAAATATTTATTTAATGCCCCCAAGTTATATTGAATGGATGCGAAGAATTAGCGGTGTTAGGTCTCGCGATTTGCTTGCGCGCATCGATGAAGCTCGCCAGTCAATACTACTTTCACTTCAAGATGATAGCTATTATTTTGTATTAAATGACACGCTAGAACTGGCCGTGAACGAAGTAAAAGCAATTATGAATAATCAGCCGGTTGATCAGCACCGCGCCCAACTGGCCAGAGACACAGCCGACATTATCCTAGAACGTATCGGTGATGAGTCTGTCTAGAATCAGTTTGCATATCTGTTAGAGGTGTTTATAATATTACTATGAACGAAGTAATACTAAGAAATAAACAAAAATTTGAAGCAACTCTAGCATCATACAAAATTTCTGAGCATGCCAAAAAAGTCTTAAGAAACGTAAAATATGTTGTTCTAATTGGGCCCGCAGCCGCAGGACGAAACACAATAATAAACTTTTTAGTAAAAAATAAAGGCTATATACAGGTTGTGTCAGATACAACTAGACCCCCTAAGCTAAGAGACGGATTAATGGAAACCCATGGCAGTAACTACTACTTCAGGAAGGAAGAAGACTTTTTATCAGATTTAGAGCGAGGAGAGTTTTTAGAGGCAGAACTAATACACGGCCAACAGGTTAGCGGCACTAGCATTAGAGAGCTTGAGAAAGTTGCGGCTGAAAATAAAATTGGTATTAATGAAGTAGAGTTTGGTGGGGCACTAAATATACTTGGAGCAAATCCTGAAGCAGTTGTTATTGCTATACTTCCGTCAACGTTTAAAATTTGGCTTGATCGTTTCAGCAGACGCGAAGAAATATCAAGGACAGAGTTTAATAATCGAGTAGAGACGGCAAAGAAAGTTATTAAGCTTGCTAAAAATGACCCCAGAATAAAAGTTGTAATTAACCACGAGTATCACGAAGCAGCTGAAGCAGTTGATGAGATAGTTAAGGGGAAGCCCCTCAGCATTGCTCAGTTAGTAGAAGCAGCAGAAGTCTTATCGGAATATGAACAAGAGATAGAAAAACTATGACTCCTTAGCACTCTTGTGCATTGACTGCTAAGTTGGTACAATATTGGCAATATGACCGATAGACAGGAAAAAATTCTACGCTCAATAGTGGAAGAGTACGCTGAGGTGGCAAGCCCGGTGGGGTCGCAGTTACTCGCCAAGATTTTTAATGTTTCAAGTGCTACAATCCGCTCAGAAATGGCGATTTTGGAGAAGCTAGGTTTCATTGAACAACCTCACACCAGTGCTGGACGTATCCCAACAGATCAAGGCTATAGACACTACGTGAATCAGACAACAGAGGCCGGTAATAATGGGCCCTCTTCTAGAGGTGAACGAGCGCTGACAGCGAGAATTGGTGAGGGTAGCGTACCAGAGCGCACAATCAGAAATACCGTCGATACGCTTGTTGAACTTACGCACAATCTTGGTCTTGCTACTATTGGCAAACAACTTTATATGAGCGGTTTATCGAATCTTTTTGGTCAACCAGAATTCATACATCCAGCTCAAGTACAAGAAGTTGCTAGGTTACTTGATAATCTCGAGCCGTGGCTACGGGAAGCAGCTCCAAACAAACCCCTAAGCGTCTACATCGGAAGTGAGAACCCAATTGGCCGTAACAGCGGATGTTCATTAATAATCAGTAAATTTAGTAGCCCCTACTCAGACAAGAGTTTTATAGGAGTTCTTGGCCCAACACGCCAGAGCTACAAAGAAGTTATGGGGCTAGTAGAGAACGCTGGACAAATGTTGGAGCGTGCTCTTTATGCCTGATGCCGATCCATTTTTAGAAGATCCGCTGAATCGTCATGCAGTTTTATGTGTCTTAGACGAGATATCTAACGGTACTCCGCCCCAACAAGCTGCTCGAAATATTGCATCAAGTGAAATATTAGAATTATTACCTGCTTCTAAAAGATCTGCTGTAGCACTACTTGCCACCTGGAGAGCTATACAAGCACAAGCAGATATAGATTTAATGTGTTTGGGTGCAGAATAATATGAAGAAAATAAACCAGAACATTGACTATCAGAAACTAGCGGAAGAATTAGCGCAAGAAAATGCACAACTAAATGATGCTTTGCTGCGTGAACGGGCTGATGCAACAAATGTTCGCAAACGCGCAGAAGAAGACAAGCAAAAGCTTGGTGGATTTTATAAAGCTTTGATAGTAAAAGAACTGTTACCAGTTATCGATAATTTTGAACGAGCCTTTAACAATAAACAGTCGACAGTAAACAGTAAGCAGCTAGAGGATTGGATAAAAGGCGTCGAATCTGTTCACAAACAATTCTTACAGACTCTTGAAAAACTTGGAGTAGAACGCATAAAAACTGTTGGAGAGCACTTTGACCCGCATTTGCACGATGCCGTGACAATGGAAGAGGGTGACGGAAAACACGAAATTGTATCTGAAGAATTGCAAAGTGGCTACACTCTTCAAGGAGAAGTCCTCCGCCACGCTATGGTAAGAGTAAAGCAACAGTGAGAAGGCGGAAGTCAGAACCGCTTATTGATCCCCACTTTTCAGTACCGGAGTTTGATGTCAGATTATGCGGAGCAGTATATTCTAGCATCGCCGAAAAGACTAGTTTAGACGAGAGAACCGGCAGAGAACTTGCGCATCACATAACTGAGTCAATTGGTTATCTGTGTTCAGCGGTAGAACACGGGTTTATACAAGAAGTAGATGCACGAGTAGGCTCTGATCAATATGGAGTTAGGGTATTTCTTCAACGCAGAGATCAAGAACTAGCACTCTAAGTACTTGACTGCTAATTTATGGTTTGCTACAATTATTAGCAGAAGCACACAACGAGTGCTAATTACAAGAAATCTTAAGAAGGGGAAAATTTAAATGTCAAAAATTATAGGAATCGACCTAGGAACTACAAACAGCGCAATGGCAGTTATGCAGTCTGGTAAGCCAGAAATTATTGCAAATAGTGAAGGTAACCGTACAACGCCATCTGTTGTAGCAGTTAATAAGAACGGAGAACGTTTGGTTGGCCAGGTGGCTCGTCGTCAACAAGTTACGAACTCCAAGAATACAATTTATGAAGTTAAACGACTTATTGGTCGCAATTGGACTGATAAAGAAGTTCAAAAAGACATCAAACTTATGGGCTACGAAATGGTTAAAAGTGGCACAAGCGTAAAAGTTAAAATGGGCGACAAGGAATATAGCCCAGAAGAGATTAGTGCTATGGTTCTTGGTAAACTCAAGAGTGATGCAGAAGCCTTTTTGGGCGCACCTGTAACTGAAGCGGTAATTACTGTTCCGGCGTATTTTGATGATTCTCAGCGTCAGGCAACCAAAGATGCTGGTAAAATTGCTGGACTTGAAGTAAAGCGAATTATAAACGAGCCAACTGCCGCAGCTTTAGCTTACGGCTTAGATAAAGAATCCAAAAAAGACGAAAAAATTGCTGTCTATGACTTAGGTGGTGGTACGTTTGATGTTTCAATTTTGGAATTAGGCGATGGAGTATTTGAAGTAAAGTCTACCAACGGTGATACACACCTTGGTGGTGCAGATTTTGACCGCACAATCGTTAACTACCTAGCTGAAGAATTCAAAAAAGAACACGGGATGGATATTTCAGACGACAAAGCTGCTATGCAACGTTTGCGTGACGAAGCAGAAAAAGCCAAGATTGAACTATCTTCAGCACAAGAGGTGAATATAAACCTTCCATTCTTGACTGCAGATGCCGACGGTCCAAAACACTTTGAGCACAAACTTACACGTTCAAAACTTGAAAGTTTGGTTGCTGATTTAATTGATAAAACAGCTGGTCCATGTGAAAAGGCTCTAAAAGACGCCAAGCTAACCGCAAAAGATATTAATGCAATTGTTTTAGTTGGTGGTATGACCAGAATGCCTGCGGTGGTTAAGAAAGTTAAAGAAATTTTCGGTAAAGACCCAATGCAAGGCGTAAACCCTGACGAAGTTGTTGCCGTAGGTGCCGCAATTCAAGGTGGAGTTTTGGCAGGTGATGTTAAAGACGTACTTCTTCTTGATGTAACACCGCTATCTCTTGGTATTGAAACTATGGGCGGAATTGCTACTAAATTAATTGAGAGAAATACCACAGTCCCTACAAGTAAGAGTGAAACTTTTTCTACAGCAGCCGATAGCCAGCCACAGGTTGAGATTCATGTTGTTCAAGGTGAGCGAGACATGGTCGCAGACAATAAGTCGCTAGGACGTTTCGTGTTAGACGGTATCCCTCCAGCACCCCGTGGTGTTCCGCAAATTGAAGTTACGTTTAATATAGATGCTAACGGAATTTTGAATGTTTCAGCTAAAGATAAAGGTTCTGGAAAAGAACAGTCAATAACCATTCAAAACAGCGGTAATCTTGATAAAACTGAAGTTGAAAAAATGGCAAAAGATGCTGAGGCTCACGCTGAAGAAGATAAGAAAAAGCGTGAAGGTATTGAAGCCCGTAACATGCTAGAAAATAGCGTTTACCAAACTGAAAAATTTGTGAGTGACAGTAAAGACAAGCTTTCCGATGAGGACAAAAAGACTCTTGAAGATGCTATAAAAGAAGCCAAAGAAAAGCTGAAGGATGAAAAAGCCGATAAAGACTCACTTGAAGCAGCGGCTAAAGAACTCTCAGAGAAAATGATGCCGATTGGTGCGAAAATGTACGAAGATGCCTCAAAAGCTGAAGCAGACGAAAAGGGTAAAGATGGCGACGACAAAAAGTCTAAAGACAAAGACGAACCCGTAGAAGGCGAAGTTGTCGACGAAAAAAAGGAAGATAAATAATGCAAGGTAACGAAGCCCTACTTAAAGAGCTCAAAGAAATTAAAGAGTTACTGAGAGAAATTGCATATTCTGTAACAGAGAATAATGTGCAAAGACCTAATTCTATAGGTCGAAAACTTGCGGAAGCCCAAACTCAAGTTATTGAGTAAGATCATCTTTCCGCTTAGAGAGGCTGGAGACAGCTTCTCATTTTCGGGTTGGTTGGCTACACAAGCACAAGCAATTTTTGTCTATTAATAATACTGCTACACTATTTTGAATATGCAAAGATTTGAACTATTACGTAGTGGTGCAGTTGACTGGCTGAGACCAGAAAGGCCAAAGACTGTACGCTTAGGTGGGCTACTCGGTTTTGAAAGATTACGCTATAGGCAAACCGCAATCGACGGCTCCGTACTTGTTACCGCATCTGAGAGTACGCATTTATTTACTAGAGAAAAAACAGGACTCATTAGTGTTGCTGATCTAAGTAGTGGTGACAGAGCAATGGTAAAGTGGAATCAAGACGATTTTTTTGTAAAGTCACCTCTAATTCGTTCGCCCGACAAGGAGGTTGCACTTCGTTTTTTAACCGGGCCACAAGAGGAGATGGTACACACTTTCGTTGCCGTTGCCCTTGCTCAAGCTATGTCTCAAACTGCATAGTAGTTGACTTTTTTCCTATTAGTATTAGATGCTACAATTTATTAATGAGTAATTTTTGTCAGGTTTGGTTGACTTGTTCTTCGACTAGCGAGGCTTTGGAGATTTCTAAAGTTTTGCTGGAGAAACAGTTGGTGGCTTGCGTAAAGAAACTTCCGGTTGGTTCGGATTTTTTATGGAAAGGTAGCATCGATCATAACGATGAAATCTTGTTAGTAATGGAATCGCGTGAAGATTTATTTGACCAAATTGAAGCAGAGGTTACGAAACTTCACAGCTACGAAACATTTGTCTTAACTGCAACGCCGATAACCAAAATTTCCAAAAAATCAGACAAGTGGCTAATAGAGTCGCTACTAAAATAGCCTAAAAAATTAACAAAACGTTGACTAAAATATACAAAACTAGTATAATATTAAAAATATGCATGTAGGCAGAAAAATTCACCCAGGGATTGCTGAGGCTAGAGAGCACGTATTATCTGGTGTTAGAGCTAGGCTTGAGGACACCGGCTCGGTTTTTACTCAGGGTGTTGCAACGTTCACTGAATATATCCCCGCCTGGCTCGATACACGCTGGGGTTATAGACGAAGTATAGGATCTTTGCAGAAAGAGGTACGTTATCTTGATGCTCGTGGACCTGTTAAAGGTAAGCCCGGTATCTTTTATCCAGAAGGCATAGAGGCGTTTGTAGCAGGACAACCAATTCGCTTAAAACAAGTGGGCGGACTAGCAGTAGCTGTGGCGGACCTTGAGATTGGGATTTTCGTAGTTGATTGGGGGGCAGATTCTAGGCCGGCTGTTGAAATTGGAAGTATACCTGTAACACAAGATAAACTTAGCGACCATTTTAATAACACGTCGCCAAATCTTGGGTACAATTTAAGTAGAGAAGTTAGTAGGTATGTTCTTGCGAATTATGTTCATTGTGCAACTTTTGACGAGTTTCACGACTAGTGAGAAATTAAAGAATAGTAAAAATAAGATGACAAGACCGATAGAAGCTCCCACAACAATAGGACTATCCATAGTAGAAATAGTTGATGATTTATCTGATAATGCGCTTGTTAATATGCTGGCAGGAGAAATGGTTAAGGGTTTGCCCTTTGCGATTCGTAACGGAACGGGCCAAGTAGAAGTATTAACAGGAAAACAAAAAAGAAAAGCTGAAAAGGAAACAGATAAAGCTCACAATCGACGTACCATTGCTCTAGTCACTGCGATGCGACAAGCTTCTCCGGGAACAAAGATTGACCACTTTCTGGAGTGTGATTACCAGATTTATACAGAACATTCATTAGAGCATTTTGATGGTCTAAATTTTCCGTATGTTCAAGTCCATACCACAAGACCTAATGCTGAATTAACCGGAAGTACGGCTATTTTTAGAGCTTATCCAGCAAGCGAAGCAAGACATGCTGGTCTGGTTGAAATTAGAAACGATATGATTAGAGAGGGAATAATGCCAAATAGCAATGCAATGCTTAGTGTCAATCCACAGTCACATTACTGGAAGTTAATGATGGACATTCTTGGGCATAAGCACGGAGAGCCGACTGTCTATGCAGGTTCAACTGGACCTCAAGAAACTTTCATATTTCCTAATGGATACAACGCATTGTCTGATGTCGCGCCACAAGTTTTATGGACACATGAATTTTTTAGTGGATCCCAAGCTGACCTATCAGAAAGTAGGAGAGCCGTTGCCTTGTCTCGAGTTGAATCACGTTAGTTTTTTATAGTCCAACTTGGTCAGCCAAAAGCTATACTATATAGATAATGAAACAAACGTTAGCTTTGGCGATTTTGGATGCGGGGCATTCGGTTTTTTTAACCGGGCCGGCAGGCTCGGGTAAAACTCATGTATTGAACCAGTTTGTGCGTGAGGCTAGAGCTAATGGAAAATCTGTAGCTGTCACAGCCTCAACCGGGCTGGCTGCCACGCATTTGGGCGGCAATACTATTCACTCCTGGGCAGGTATAGGAATTGCTGATGAGCTTCATAAACGAGCCGTAGGAGATATGAGCAAAAGCCGTGTTGACCAAATCGGAAAGGCAGATATTTTGATAATCGACGAAGTTTCAATGTTGCATGATTTTAGGCTAGATATGGTTGACCAGGTTTGTCAGCAGGTGCGTGCCGACTCATCACCGTTTGGCGGTTTACAGGTTATTTTAAGTGGGGATTTTTATCAGTTGCCACCGGTTAACCGCGAAGATTCCAGGCAAGGAAGTTTTGTGACAAATTCTCAAGCGTGGGAAGATTTAGACCCAGTAGTTTGCTACTTAGTAGAACAACATCGTCAAGACGATGACCAACTCTTAGAAATTTTGACTGCTCTTCGGGATAACGATTTGCGTCGGCGACACGCAGAAGCTTTGATGAGCAGAAAGATAGTCCGTACTCCGTTTGATCCTCCAGTGACCGAACTTTACACCACCAATGTGAATGTGGACAGAGTAAATCAGACAAAACTTGATGCTATGGAAGGTGAGATTCATGAATACCAAATGACAAGCACTGGGCGTAAAGGGGCAGTAGAGTCGCTGAAGAAATCTTGTCTTGCCCCTGAAATTTTGCAGCTTAAAAAAGGTGCATTTGTAATGTTTGTTAAAAATTCCGCAGAGAAAAAGTATGTTAATGGAACGCTAGGAACAGTAGTAGATTTTGAGACTGAAACTGACTACCCGATTATTGAGACAAAAGCCGGTCGAAAAATAACCGCCAAACCAGACACCTGGGAAATGCGTGATGGTGAGAAAAAAATTGCCTCTCTAGCTCAGTTGCCATTAAGGTTAGCGTGGGCGATAACGGTGCATAAAAGCCAAGGAATGACGCTTGACGGCGCTCACGTGGACTTAAGTAACGCCTTTGTACCTGGCATGGGTTATGTTGCATTGTCTCGTGTAAAAAGCTTGGATACTCTAACTCTGGGAGGCTTGAATAGAACGGCGCTAACTATGCACGAAGAGGCCTATTTACTTGATGAACAGCTAAGGTCAAAATCTGCAAAAGATAATAAAAAACACGCGCACCTCGAAGAAGAATATTTGAAAAAGCAGGCCAAAAAACCAGTAAATAAAGTTAAGTCTGGCGCTGTTAGCTGGCAAGCGAAATTAGAAAAGATGCGTGAGAGATATCCTAATGCCTACAAACCCTGGAAAGACATTGAAGATAAAATTCTTCTTAACTCTTGGGCTGTAGAGAAATCTGTTAAACAGTTAAGCAAAAAACTCGGGCGTCATGAAGGTAGTATTATAGCTCGTCTAAAAAAGCATTTTGGGGAAGATTTATTTCAATAATATTCTGGCACTCATAAGTGTTAAGTGCTAAAATAGAGTGATGCGGTTTCCTTTAATCAGAAGAAGTACTTACGAGATGCTTCGTAAGGAAAAAAAACAGATTGATTGGCTTATGTGGGTGGCCGGTTTAGTCGGCCCGATATCTACATTACCCCAAGTATACGTTATTTATACAAACGAGAGTGCAGTAGATATATCATTGCTTTCTTGGTTACTGTACTCGGCGACGACAGTCGTATTTCTGTTGTATTCGATTATTCATAAGCTCAAGCCTCTAATCATCAACAGTATACTTTGGATGCTAGCCGATGTCGCAGTAATAGCAGGGATTTTAATATATGAGTAAACGAGATTACTATGAAGTACTGGGTGTTGCCAAAGGCGCCTCTGATGATGAGATAAAGAAGGCTTTTAGACGAAAAGCCGTTGAGCTACATCCTGATAAAGAGGGTGGTGATGAAGCAAAGTTCAAAGAAGTTAATGAAGCTTATGAAGTCTTAAAAGACAGCTCAAAACGCCAGAGGTATGATCAGTTTGGACATGCTGGTGTTGGTGGCTCGAATGGAGGAGGTGGAGGTAACCCTTTTGCTGGATACGGTGGACAAGGCCAAGAAGTCCATTTTGATTTTGGTGATATGGGCGGGCTGGGTGATATCTTTGGAAGTTTCTTTGGTGGTGGCGGTAGTTCGAGACAGAAACGTCCTGCCCGTGGACGTGATATTGAGATGGAGCTTGAGTTAGATTTTGAAGAAGCAGTTTTTGGCGTTGAGACAGAAGTAAAATTAAACTTAAATGATACATGCGACCATTGTAAGGGCTCAACTGTTGAGCCAGGTCATGAGTTAAAAACATGTGAAACTTGTAAGGGTTCTGGGCAAGAAGTTCATGTAAGTCAAACAATATTTGGCAATATACAGCAGGCTACAGTTTGCCGTACCTGCAAAGGACGAGGTAAAGTACCAGAAAAAGTCTGCACTGTCTGCAACGGCTCAGGAGTACAACGAAAAGATAAGAACGTTAAGCTAAAGATTCCAGCTGGTATCGACGATGGTTCTACTATTCGATTGAAAGAATTTGGCGAAGCTACAGCTAACGGCACAAAAGGTGATTTATATGTACATATCAGGGTAAAACCACACAAGGAATTTACCCGCGAGGGTACTTTAATTTTAAGCAGAGTGCACGTTGACATGGTTGATGCTACTCTGGGAACAGAAATTGAAGTTGATACAGTTGACGGCAAAATAAAAATGAAAGTTCCAAGCGGTACACAAAGTGGGACAGACTTTAAATTGTCGGGTCACGGCGTACCTCACATTAAGTCAAGCAACAGAGGAGCACACATAGTGACAGTAATTGTTGATACTCCACAAAAGTTATCTCGTCAACAAGAAGAACTTCTAAAAGCCTTCAAAGAAGAGGCTAAAAAAGGCTGGTTTAAGTAACGGCAAGCCTCATGAGGGGAGAGTATCTCCCCTCATCGAGCGGGACAGCCGAATAAATCGTCTGTTCCGTCTGCTCCCCTCTAACTGCAAAAAAGACTGGTTTAAGTAAGACCTGCATTGTATTATTATGCTAATGCTTGAAAATCGTAAAGAAACTGAAAACGGCTTTATAACACTGATTGTAATGATGGTAGTTATCCTTGGAGTCTTTATTTTTCTTGCCTACAAACATGTCGTATCTAGCTAATGCTATAATGGGGTATCTTAAGAAGTGGGATTGACTTTATAACAGATTAGTGATATAATTATTCTATTATGGCAAAATATAAGACAATAGTTGGCCGTGCTGAAGTAATGGATTTACCAGATTATTTATTGGTAGATATTCCTTCAAAGACTGACACAGGAGCATTTACGTCGTCAATACACGCTACAAATATAAGAGAAGTAAAAACAAAAGATAAAACAGTACTCAAATTCAGTCTTCTCACTGGACACTCATCATATTCTTATGGCCGTGAAGTTACAGTGCCTACTTTCACAAAAAGATCTGTCGAAAACTCTTTTGGCCAGAAACAAGAAAGATATGCAGTAATTTTTAAAGTTAGGATGGCTGGAAAAATATTTAATGCCGAATTTACATTAGCTGACCGCTCTCTAAAAACTTTCCCAATCTTAATAGGCAGGACTATGCTTAACCATCGCTTTTTAGTTGATACAGATATTGCCCATATTGACAGAAAAACTCTGAAAGAGAACCTAAAAGAGTGGCTTGCAAAAGATGATAAACAAGATGAGCGAGAGGTGTAATTATTATGAAAATTGCTATTTTATCCAATGGACCAGGAAACTATTCCACAAAAAGGCTTAAAGAGGAGTTTAAGCTCAAAGGCCATGAAGTGGACGTTGTTAAGTACAAAGACTGTTTTGCTTCAGTAGAATCAAGCAATCCCGAGGTTAGATATCATGATGAAGTCTTAACTGGCTATGATGCGATAGTTCCCCGCATAGCTAGCAACATGACTCGTTACGGCACTGCTATTGTTCGACAATTTGAAATGCAAGGTGTTTTCACCACAGCTAGTTCAATTGCTATAAATCGTTCGCGAGATAAGCTACGTAGTCTGCAACTTATGGCTCGAGCCGGTGTGGGAATCCCTAAAACCGTTTTTACCCGCGATGGTAGTGAAATTGACAGCCTTATTGATGAACTTGGTGAAATGCCAATAATAATTAAACTTGCGAGCGGAACTCACGGTAACGGAGTTGTTTTGGCTGAAACAAAGAAAGCCGCAAAGAGTGTCATGCAAGCCTTTCATGTTATGGATGACGACGGCACCAACATTTTGATGCAGGAATTTATCAAAGAATCAGCAGGTGAAGACATACGTGTTTTTATAGTTGGAGGAGTTGTTGTGGCTAGCATGAAGCGCAAAGGTCTTGATGACGAGTTTCGTTCTAATCTACACTTGGGCGGAGAGGGCACAATAGTAAAACTGACCGAAGAAGAGCGTAAAACCGCTCAAAGAGCTGCTAAGGCTATGGGCTTAGCTATATGCGGAGTTGACATTATGCGGAGCGATAAAGGGCCGCTAGTGTTAGAAGTTAACTCTTCTCCCGGGTTTGGAATTGAAAAAGTTACTGGCCGAAACGTGGCTGTAAAAATTGTTGAATACGTTGAGCAAAACGTTAACAAAACTAGGCGTCGTGACCGAGTTGGTGCGTAAATACTTTCTAGGAATTTTTCTTGCATCAGTAGCATCTCTAGGTATTTTTAACGGGCTTTCAGGTTTACTTAGTAACAAAATGCAACTCTCCGCTCCAAACGGCGCAATAAATATCGAAATAGTTAATGATGAAAAATCTAGAATACAAGGGCTTTCCGGGCGAGCTAACATTAAAAACAATCAGGGAATGTTATTTGAGTTTGACGACGAATCGTCCCAACACTGTTTCTGGATGAAAGACATGTTGTTTTCTATTGATATAGTTTGGCTAAATTCTTTGAAGCAAGTTGTTTACATTAAAAACGATGTCTCGCCAGATACATTTCCTAAAAGTTATTGCCCAGGTGAACCAGCACAGTATGTCTTAGAAGTAGGTGCAGGTAGAGCAAAACAAGTGGGAATTACAGAAAAATCTACCCTCAGTTGGTAGAATGACCATTAGATAGAACTAGATACACATATTATACGCTATAGCGTATAATATGTGGGTTTAGCTAAAGCGGAGTGAACTAAGTACGATGTTTAATAAATCTTGCTTATGCTAGACTAATAGACATGACCACCCTAGTTATTTCAGTTTTGCTACTACTTATTCTGCCTCTTGCGTTGCTGTTATTATTTAAAACCAATGCCGGAGTAATGTTTTTATCGGCCTGTGCAGGACTAGTTTTATTAGGTAGTCTAGATCCAACAGTTGTTACCGCAGCAGGAGCGATTGTGCCTGGGGTGGGCGAGGCTTACGTTAGGTTATCGATTGTAATCCTTTCGATTGTGTTCGCGGCAATGATGTTTCAAGGTACAACACATGGCTCTAAGATGTTTTTTAATGTTGTTATAGTGATATTTCTGGCTGGTACCCTGTGGTTAATATTACCGGGCGTTACAGGTGTATCCTGGTTAATAGACAGCACAAAGGAATCAACTTGGAAAAGTTTTAACGATTTTAAGAGTCTAATTATTGCGTCAGGCTTCGCCCTAAGTTTATTAGCAGTACTAGTAAGAGGTGGCAAACACGGAAGAAAAACTCCCCACTAGTTGACTTGCAGGATAAAAAAAGGTAGAATTACCTCTGTTTTACCCCGTATTTTGTATTATTGTAGCTACCCGACAAAAGAGAGGATTCCTTTGTCGGAAGGACGATAAAGTTTAGTTAACAATAAGGTTCAAGGTTGTCTTACCCAAAAAGTAATTCCGATTACTTTTTGAGAAGGAAGAACTTTGTAATAAGTTGAAGCTTTTGTAAGCATCTTACAGAACGAAACAATAACAAAGATTCTGACGCGGGCCCGTAGCTCAGCCGGTTAGAGCACCTGCCTTTTAAGCAGGGTGTCATGAGTTCGAGTCTCATCGGGCCCTCCAAAAATAGCACCGTCCCAAAAGGACGGTTTTATTTTTGGTCGACTCCAGATGAGATTCAAGTCACGACACATTCGGTGTCATGAGTGAGAAATGCCGGTGGCATTTCGCAAGGAAACCTACTCTTCAAAACTTGTTTTGAAAAATGTAGTTTAGGGGTCGCCAGAGGTGACCGAGTCTCATCGGGCCCTCCAAATAAAATGACTCATCTTAAGAATGAGTCTTTTTATATGATTTGCTTCTACTGAGAAGAATATATTAGATAAGGAAGGCTCGAGTTTTTCCTTCTAGAAGCTGTTATTCACGCTGGACATTAGAAAGAATAACAGCGAGACAAGGACGTTCAATGCTATAAGCGCCAGAACAGCAATTCCAATAATCCTTAATACGCTTGTATTACCACCAAATTTTAAGATGTTCTTTTCATTCGGGTGTTTCTGAAGATATAGTTTATAAAGTACTGCAGCAATAACTAAAGTAGCGCTATCTAGGATGCCTACCGAAGCAAGCAATCTATTGAATATCTCTAAAGACCCCTCAAGCCATGAACTGTAGCCTAGTATAAGTACGGTTAACAATGAGCCAAAGAGAACAGCAAGTGCCGAACCAACATTTGTTGCCATGCTGAGAGCCTTGTTTTTTATCTGCAAAAGCCTGTAGGCATTAATTTGCAGCGCACTTACACCTATAGTTCCTATTATTCCATAGAGCTGCCCAGTAACATCAGTGCTGAATGCTTGCCAGGTGGCCAAAATGGCGGTAAACAAACTAGCAATAAGTAGGAAAAATAGAATGTCAGAAAACATCTTGAATCTGTTTAAGAAATTGTCGTCTTTGTTGTCGGGGAGTATGAAGAAACTCACTAAAGCGTGGGCCACAATTATTACTAGAGTACCGACGATTCTAGAAGATGTTTCATTGAAAGAACCAATCATTACAGAAGTAACAGCAACTAAAGACCCAGCAATTAAGCAACCTATCATAGTGTATAGAAAATACTTTTTAAACTCACTGATTCTTTGCAAAGAAATCTCCTTAAAAGTAATTAATAATCAGAGTATACAGCATAAATAAGGTATGCGTGAGTGGTTGCTGGCTTCGTGATACAATAACAGATATAAAGAGGCGAAAATGTCAGGTCATAGTAAGTGGTCAACAATCAAACGCGAAAAGGGCGCTAAAGACGCCCAGCGCGGAGCCGTGTTTACTAAACTTGGTAACATGATTGCTCTAGCTGCCCGCGGCGGAGGAGACCCCGCTATGAATCCATCTCTAGCTTTAGCAATTGAAAAGGCCAAGGCTGCTAATATGCCTAACGCTAATATAGAACGTTCAATAGCGAGAGTTACGGATAAAAGTGCAGCGCAACTTCATGAAGTTATGTATGAAGGATACGGGCCAGGTGGGGTAGCAATTATTGTCGAGTGCGCCACCGATAATATTAATCGTACTTATCCAGAAGTTAAGAATGCCTTCAATAAAAAAGGTGGCTCGATTGCCGAAAAAGGGGCAGTTGCATTTCAATTTGACCGAAAAGGAATAATCACAGTTAAAGCAAGCGGGGAAGATGCTCTACTCTCAGTTCTAGACGCCGGAGCTGAAGATGCAACAGATGAAGATGGTGGAGAAATGCGAGTCGTTACAGATGCAAAAGAACTGGCGAAGGTTAGAGATGCTATAAAGGTGGCGGGACTCGAAATTCTCGACGCCGAGCTAACTTATGAGCCAAATACTACCGTAGAGCTTGACGTCGAAAAACAAGAAAAAGTTGTGAATTTGCTGGAGGCAATCGAAGAACTCGACGATGTAGTTAATACGTATACTAACTTAGCATGAGACTTTTTTTGTCATCTCAAGATTTTGGAAAATATGGCAAGCTAGCACGTGAACTAGTTGGGGAAAATAATAATGCGGCATTTATAAAAAATGCTCAAGATGATAAAACCTCAGAAGAGAGAAATTTCAGTACAGCTTCGAAAAAGCAGATGTTTGAGAATTTCGGCTTTAAATTTGAAGAGATAGATTTACGCAATTATTTTGGCAAAAGTAACAAGTTGAAAATTAAAATTGCATCATTTGGCTCAGTTTGGTGCGCAGGAGGTAATACATTCATACTTCGCAGAGCGATGCATGCTTCCGGCCTAGATAAAATACTTAAAGAATTGTTGGATCAAGATAAAATAGCATATGGTGGCTGGAGTGCCGGAGCCTGTATCGTAGCAGATTCATTGAAAGGTATTCAATATGGTGATCGACCTTCGCCAAGTATTGTACCCGCAAGCTATCCTATAAAAAAGACAATCTGGAGTGGGCTTGGCTTAGTAGACTTTATAGTAATACCCCACTGTAATATGGACTGGTTCGTGGATTCCGCTAAAAGAGCTGAGGCATACTTTAAACTCCATAACCAGGAATACAAAAAGCTAAACGACGGACAAGTGATAATTATAAATGGGAACGATTTACGGTTACACAAATGAAAATACTAGGCATTGATCCAGGCTCAGGAATAATTGGTTTTGGGTTGATAGAGAAAAAATCTAATCCTAAACTACTCGACGCAGGAGTAATTAGGACAATTATTGGTGATGATGATGCAAGTCGCTTGGTTGATCTATATGAATCTATGAAAGAGCTGGTTCAAGAATTTAAACCCGATGCAGCGTCTGTCGAGAAACTGTTTTTTGCTCAAAACGTGACTACTGCCATGAAGGTATCACAGGCCCGCGGAGTAATTTTGCTGGCTCTTGCTGAGGCTGGCATACCGATTTATGAATACACCCCCCTGCAAATTAAAATGGCAATGACAGGTTACGGGCGAGCCACAAAGGCGCAAATTCAAGAAATGGTACGGGTGCAATTAGGACTTAAAACTAAACCAAAGCCAGACGATTGTGCCGACGCTCTGGCCTGCGCACTTACACATCTTGCTAACGGGGTTAGCGCTAAACTATAAACTCTCGCAACTATACTGTAAACTGTAGGTATGATTGCAAGATTAACCGGAGAAGTTATTGAGCACGAGGGTTCACAGGTTATTGTGGATTGTGGAGGCGTGGGTTACGGTGTGCAAGTTTGTTTTGATGAACAACAAAAGCTATCTCTTGGAACAAAGTGTAATCTGTATATCGCTGAGCAGATAAAAGAAGATGCACATGAACTATTTGGTTTTAGTGCAAAATCGCGCCGGCAACTGTTCGGACTTCTGATAAGTGTTAACGGGGTTGGACCAAAAGCAGCAATGGCAATTTTGAATGTCGGGTCAGAGGGCCAAGTTCGTTCGGCTATTGCTAGCGGGGACACTAAGTTTATATCAGCAGCCAAAGGCGTCGGTAAAAAGGTGGCTGAGAGGGCTGTCGTCGATTTGAAAAACAAGGTTGGGCTAGAAGCCAGTGACAACGCTACAGACTTCTTAGGTGATTTTGCAGTCACTGACGAAGCCGTAGAGGCGTTAACTGCTCTAGGCCATAATGCCCAAGATGCCGTCCAACTTTTGCGTGGTGTAGACCCTAAACTTTCAACCAGCGAACGCGTGAAAGAAGCTCTGAGGGTGAAAAAATAATGGCGATTGAAAGAATTGTTAATCCTGCGCAGGATGATGCTCCAGACGAAGAAGAGAAACGGATCGAGAATGTTCTAAGGCCGACAAGTTTTGGCGACTGGATTGGTCAGGAGAGAATAAAACAAAATATACAGCTAGCGATTCAGGCTGCTAAAAAACGCGCTGAACCACTAGACCATATTTTGCTTTACGGCCCACCAGGACTTGGTAAAACTACCCTTGCCAGTATTATTGCTAACGAAATGGGCGCACAAATACGCGTAACGAGCGGGCCCGCAATTGATCGCGCCGCAGACTTAGCTAGCATACTTACAAACCTGGGTGAAGGTGACGTGTTGTTTATTGATGAAATTCACCGCTTGAACCGTTCTGTCGAAGAAGTTCTTTATTCTGCAATGGAAGATTACGCAATTGATATAATGCTTGGCAAAGGGCCTAGTGCACGGAGTTTACGGCTTGATGTGCCTAAGTTTACTTTAATAGGGGCTACAACCCGTACTGGAGCGCTAGCAGCGCCTTTACGGGACCGTTTTGGCATGTTGCACAGACTTGAATACTATAAACCGGAAGAAATTGCTTCAATTATTAAACGGTCATCCAAAATACTTGGCTCTGAGCTAAAAGGGAATGCTGCAGAAGTATTATCAACAAGGTCACGACTCACGCCAAGAATTGCTAACCGACTACTAAAGAGAGTTCGGGATTATGCCGACGTAAACGGTGATGGAATAATTGATGACGTGGTTACGGATAAAGCACTAGAGTTACTTGAAGTAGATAAAATGGGATTAGACCCTGCTGACAGAATGTTACTTCGAGCGATTATTGAAAATCATGCTGGTGGACCTGTGGGTTTAAACACGTTAGCTGCAGTCTTGGGTGATGAAATTAGTACGGTTGAAGATTTCTATGAACCGTATTTGATGCAAATAGGCTTTTTAGAACGGACACCGAGAGGTAGAAAAGTAACAAGTAGGGCCTATCAGCACATGGACATAAAGCCAAAATCTAACAGCTCTTCTCAAGAAAAACTGCTATAATTTAAATTAAATATGAGAACACAATACAACATGAAATCTACGATAAACCGCGTAGATGCAGACGAAGTTAAGCTGGCAGAAATCGTAAAGCACCCAATAGGGATTATCATAGTTTTTTTAGAAACCGCTGTGGGGCTAATAGCAGGCTTGTTGTTATCTTACTTTCTAATACCTTCTGTCTTGAGTGATACCGACGCAGCATTCATGATTGCAAATATATTTGCATCTGCTGTCGTAGGTGTGGCTATTATTATATTAATTATCGCGACGATTATATATCGCCAAAACAGATTTGTAATAACCGATAGAAACATTACACAAACCCTTCAGTATGGACTTTTTAGCCGAAAAGTTTCTCAGTTGAATCTGGCAAACGTTGAAGATGTAACGGCAAAACAGGACGGTGTATTATCAACACTTTTTGACTTTGGAGCTTTAAACGTTGAAACGGCTGGCGAGCAAGTGAACTTCAGTTTTACTAACTGTCCTAGACCAGGCTATTATGCAAAAATAATTTTGGAAGCTCGAGAAAAAATGCTAGGTCAACACGACAACGAACTTCGTCCTGAACCCAATATTACCGACTAACTCCTACTGTTCAATGAAGGGGTTATTGCGGTTAGGAACAAGGCTCTGATCAACTTCAATGTTTTGATCTTCGGAAGTTTTACTAAGTTTATCGACAATATCTTGATCTATCGTGAATACATTTATCGCAGACTTTCCAGTTTCAAATCTAGCGTCGTTTCTCTCCGGATTAGTGTAGATTCTGGTTTGCAATAGGGTTATTAGAATTACCCCACAAGCAACTAAAAATACTAATATAAATCTGTGTCTAGCCATAAAAGAGCTTAGGGGCCCAATTTTTTTAGTAATTTTTGATGTGAGTTCTTTTATTTGATCGTTCATGGTTGTAAATACGCTTTCATTGATAAGCTGACTACTAATATATTTGGATCTTCTGCACTCGGGGCAATCTGTATATTAGCAACTTGAACTATCCTACCATTAGTTTCTATTTCGGTTAATAGTTTTAGCAAGGTCTCATAGCTAATATCGTTAATTTGAAGAGAAAAAGGGTATTCGTAAACACCAGGGTTCTCTTTTGAAATTACTGTCCCAGACAAACTGTCCGGATCGGTACCCCCACTAAACGAAAATGACTTTACTTTAGAAAACGGTATGCCAGCTTGAGAAGTTGCAGTATATATAATATCTGCTACAAGCTTGTCCTGTTCTTTACCAGTTGGAAGTAGGCGGTCTAAGAGTTGTTTTACGTTTTCTAGATTTTTTGAGTCGTTTTGCGCTTTCTGTAACATCAATATCTTCTCCTGGGCTATGTCTCTGTCGGCTTCAAGATCTGATACAGATGCAGCTCTTGTCTGAAGTAGATTTTTGCCCCATACAAACGATCCTGCGACTGCTGCAATAGACAACGCAATAAAGGCTATCATTACGAAAAAGAATTGTTTAGCGCGCATTACTTAGTGCTCCCTGAATCTGTTTTTGCTTTTGCCGCTGCTTCTGCTGCTGCGGCTGCTGCTGCTATTTTCTTTTTTGCATCGGCTGATCCAGTAAAACTAGCTGAAACAGATGCTGAAAACTTATAAACGCTAGTATCGTCAGCAATGCTCGTAATTGAGTTGATGTCAGCTGCTTCAAACAGGTCAGAGTTTATTAAATTACTTTGCAATATTGGAGCTAGATCAGCACTGTATAAATCAACTTCAAGTGATAAAGGATCAGTCTTGCCTCCATTTAATGATAAACCGTTAAGAATAGATCCTTGAGGCAACAAACTTCCTATCTTTGGGATAAGTTCTGAGAAAGATATAGCACTATCGAAGAGTTTGTTTGTGGTTGTTAGGCGTTGCGTGACTTTGCCCAACTCCGCTACTTTTGACTCCAATATAGCTGACTGCGCTTCATTCTCTTCCAGCTGTTTACGGAGAAGTGGCTCGTTAGAACCAACAAAACGTAAACTGCCAACAAGTATTGACGCAACAAGTCCAGCAGTTACTAACAAGTAAGCTACGTAACTTGCCAGAATCTTGTTGCGTCTACCATACTTTCGTTCTACGAGTTCGTCAGTTGGGAGCAAATTAATCATCTTGCTATCTCCTGCGGAGTAACTAGGCCAAGCCCGCTTGCGGTAGTGTATAGCGTAGATTCTAGTTCATGAGGTGGCTGAAGTTTTCCGAAATCGAGATTGTTCCATGGGGCGCATAACCTGGCTGCAACACGGGTTCTATTTGTTATATAACCACTAAGACCAGGCAAGTTGGCGCCACCGCCTAAAATAATAATTTGACCGATAGGCCCGCTGGTATTATCTCTGTCTGTGAAATAGCGCATAACCTTACGTATCTCGTTAACTAGTTTGTTTAGCTCTGGTTCTGTGGCTTTGATAATCTCGTCTTGTTTTTTACTAGAATCTAATCCGTAACGGGTTTTGATACTGTGTGCTTGTTGCAAACTGACGCCCAGCTTATCGGCAATATTTTGGGTAATTCGTTCGCTTGAGCAGTCAACCGTTCCAGTTGCTCTGATAGCTGTGCCGTCGTAAATTGACATGTCACAAGAAGTGGATCCAACGTCTACAATAAGCGTGTTAACATCGTGAGCTTCAGCATGAACAACTATACGAGTCATTGCCGTAATATTTGACTCAATCAGGGCGACGTTAAGCCCAAGAGCATTAAAAACCTTCATATAAGACTCAATGATTGTTTTAGGAGAGGCAACAAGCTGGACTTCAATATTTCCGTCCTCAAGCTCTCTAGCAACACTGTAGTCGTAATACAGCTCGTCAATAGGCAATGGTATGGACTGGTCGACTTCAGCAGTAACAGCTTCGTCTAGGTCCTTGCCGTCCATTTTAGGTAGAGTAACTACCCGGCTGAAACTATGGGCATTAGGAAGCGATACAGCGACGTCTCTAGTTGTTATCCTTCCGACAATTTGTTTGGTCAATAGTTCGTATGCGGCTTTGATAATAACTTCATGATCAACAATGACTCCTTTGTCGACGGCTTTTGGGTCAAACGAAACAGTACCGTAGCCACTGACTACGGCCTTTTTACCAATTTGGTCAATCTGAATAGCTTTAATGGAGCTTCGTCCAATGTCGAATCCAAATACTGGTTTGTCTGTGTAGAATATAGCCATAATTATTAAGCGTTAGCTCTTTAATATAAGTATAACTTATTTGAGCTTGGTTGTATCCAATACTTTTATTTGAAAAGAGCGCTCTTTATTTTAAAGAGCGCTCTGATTTCAATACTAGTTAGCTTTAGTTAGTTCAAGCTATTCTTATTGTAGTCGTTTGCTGTATCTGTTTCTTGGAATCCAGATAGTACATATTTGTCACATGTACCAGTTGATACACATCCAGTTCCGTAAAGACCTAGAATGTATTCTGTATTTGTATCTGGGTTTGGTACTGGGGCTGTAGTACTGTTTGTGAATGTAGTACTTATGTCGTCGCCATCAGCATCCTTAACAGCTTCTGCGTCTATTCCTGGGAATAATGTTGATGCATTAGCTGATGTTACTGCCACGTTTGGATATGTACCATTCTCGTTGTAGTATTCTTCTAGTTTCTGATAAAGACTGTTGATATCGCTCTTTCGAACAGTATCTCGTCCTTTCGCTTGTGCACCCTGGAAGTTCGTTAGTACTAACGTTGCCAAGATACCAATGATTGCAATTACAATCAAAAGTTCGATGATTGTAAAACCACTTTGTTTTCTATTTAGTTTGAGCATTGGAGCCCACCTCCTTATTAATTGTTATATAGGTAAGCCTACTTGGTTTCATAGGGCTTATGTTTATCAAGTATCTATAAATATTGTGTCAGTGTCAAGCAATTTTAAACAACTTTATTAAATTTGCTTGGCAAGACCGCTAATAGGCCCGATAACACTAGCAGCAATAACTCCAACCATTCCACCCATGACAACAATTAAAATTGGCTCCAAGATTGAACTCATGCCTTCTACTGCTGCATCCACCTCTTCCTCATAAAAGTCTGCGACCTTAACAAGCACATCATCTGTTTGACCTGTTTCTTCACCGATTGCCATCATTTGAGACACGATGGGCGGGAATATCTTGCTTCTGGACAGTGGAGTGCTGAACTGTTCTCCATTAGATACTTCTTTGGCTGCATCCATCAGCTCTTTTTCAATAACTGAGTTGCCAATTGCTTTGGCTGTTATTTCAATTGATTCTATTACGCTTACTCCTGCACCCATGAGAGATGCGAATATGCGTGCGAATCTAGCAACAGCCATCTTAGTAACCAGCACTTTAACAGCAGGTAGTTTAAGCATCAAGCCATCTTTCTTATTTCGGCCTTTGTCTGTTTTAATGTATCGGCGTAACAGAAAACTACCACCTACAACCACGCTAAGGTGTATATACCAAAATCCAATTAAGAAATCACTTATACCTAACATAACTTTGGTCATTTGTGGCAGTTCTCCGTCTGTGGATAAATCAGCAATAATAGTGCCAACTTTTGGAACTACAAGGGTCATCAAGGCAATAAAAACTATAACTGTGATGCCAATAAGAACTGTAGGATAGACCATTGCTCCCTTGAACTTGGCGCGTATGGCGGCATCTTTTTCTTGCTGGACAGCTAATTTCTTTAAGATTTCGTCTAAGATACCGCCGGCTTCTCCTGCTCTAATCATATTTATAAAAATCGAGTTAAACGAAGACTTATGTTTTTCCAAGGCATCGGCAAAAGCCATACCACCTTCAACATCTTTGCTGACCTGAGTTAGTATTTTTTTAAATGCCGGATTTTCTGTTTGGGCATTTAAGGTTGCAAGGCTTCGAACTAGTGGGACACCAGCGTTTATCATGGTAGCCAACTGGCGAGTGAATATAACCAAGTCTTTTGGCTTAACTTTTCCACCCTTAGAGAGAAACTCCATGAACCCACCAGAGCTGCCGGCCTTTTTGATTGTTACAGGTTTCAAGCTCAGCCGTATAAGTGCGTTTCGGGCGCCGGCTTGATCGTTGGCCTCAACAAACCCAGTTTTTTTCTTTCCAGCCTCATCTAGTGCAGTATATGCAAATCTCATATTATTCTCTTGTTACCCTAAGTATTTCTTCTATAGTTGTCATGCCCATCAAGGCTTTTATTAGCCCATCAAGTTGCATGGTAAGCATACCATTTGCTACGGCTCTTGCCTGAAGTTCTTCGCTGGTTGCGTTACTAACTATCAAATTTTGGATATCAGTTGAATTTTTGAGTACTTCGTATATTCCCATCCGTCCCTTATATCCAGTTTTTTCTTCTGGTAAATCAGGTTTGGGGCGCCAAAATGTTAGTTTTGTGGACTTTGGTTTATCAAACGACTCTTGAGCCTGAGTTACAAGTGCAAGAAGATTATCCCAGTCAGCCTTTGTCTTTATGTTAAATACGCGTTCAATCTCTTTGCGTTCTGCATCAGTGGGTACATATTCTAGACAATCTTCAGGAACAAGTCTGCGCACCAGACGCTGGCCAATAACAACCCGTACAACACTGGCAATCAGGAACGGTTCAATATTCATATCCAGTAAACGAGGCAGGCAAGTGGCGGCATTGTTGGTGTGTAGGGTCGAGAACACGAGGTGACCTGTAAGTGCTGCCTGAACACCAAGACCTGCTGTCTCGGCGTCACGAATTTCTCCTACCATAATAATGTTTGGGTCTTGGCGCAAAAGCGCTCTCAAACCTGCAACAAAAGTCATGCCGGCTGTAGGGTTTACTTGAGTTTGGTTAACGCCCTCTAACTTATATTCGACCGGGTCTTCGATTGTACTGATGTTAACGTCAGGGCTATTAAGCAGGTGAAGTACGCTGTGCAAGGTTGTAGATTTACCAGAACCAGTTGGTCCGGTGACTAAAATCATGCCGTGCGGTTGTTTGCTGGCATCCATAATATCTTCATATGCTTTGCCCCAGAAGCCTAGTTGTTCTAAGCTTAATGCTTCGCTAGACTCATCTAGTACGCGCATAACCACTTTTTCACCCTCAGAAATCGGCAAAGTAGAAACACGAAAAGCAAAAATTCTACCATTCATGTTGATTTTGAATCGTCCATCTTGGGGGGCTCGACGCTCATCAATTTTCAAATTCGAAAGTATTTTAATGCGTGAAATTAATGCAGCCAATGTTCGTTTTGGCAGTTTGTTAGCCTCGCGCAGGACACCGTCAACACGGTATCTGATTAATACGTGTTTGTCGCGGGGTTCAATATGAATATCACTTGCGCCAGATTTTACAGCGTATTCAATTATCAGGTTTACTGTTTGGGCAATGGGTGAATCTTCGGCAATATCCTCCTCATCAACTTCTTCGTCTTCTTCTGATCCGTCCTCTGTAACAATCTTGGATATTTCACTGCCGATATTTCCACGATATTGGTCAAGCGCAGCTAAAATATTAAACCTAGTTGCAATAAACACTTTTATATTTTGTCCAAAAAGCTTATGTAATACATCAATCGCCTGCAAATCATCTGGGTCTTCCATTGCAACTTGACGGGGTTCTTTTTTATCGTCAATACTGCCATCAAAAATCACCATATTGTATAGTTTGGCAATGTTCTCTGGTAATTGTTGAAGAATCTCTTTATTAAGGGTTTTTACATTAATTTCGGTGAACGGTATGCCTATTTCGTCTGCATAAAGCTTGATCAGCTCTGAATCCGTGATAATGTTCTGAGTAACTACGTATTCTTGAAGTTTGGTCTTGTCAGTTTTGGCTTTTTCTACTAATTCAGTGGCCTGGTCTTGCGTGACCTTTTTGGCTTTTTTTAATATCTCCAGCAATGTTTCGTCTTGAATATTCATGTATTTATCGGTGCCCTTTTAGACTATTCTTCCACATAAAAAGTGGAGGGTGTCTTGCCCTTAGGTATATCCTATCATGCTTATGCATTTTTGAAATAAAAAGTCAGTTACTTATCTTGTTATGTTTATTTTGGTGGCATAACGCGCTATACTGTTTTTAAGTTAAAGAAAGAGGGTATTCATGGCTAAAGATAAACCAACAAAAGAACTAGGAGTACGCAGTTCAGACGAAACGGGTAAGCAAAAGGCTCTTGGTCTTGCCATGGATCACATAGAAAAACAATTTGGTAAGGGTGCAATCATGCACCTTGACGGTGAAAGACGAATGGACGTGGAAGTAATACCGACTGGTAGCATTTCTTTAGATATTGCGCTTGGCGGCGGAATTCCTAAGGGACGCGTTATTGAAATTTATGGTCCGGAAAGTTCCGGCAAAACCACGCTGTCACTTCATGCCGTTGCTGAAGTACAAAAAACTGGTGGAGTTGCAGCATTTATTGATGCAGAACACGCTCTTGACCCCGCTTACGCAAAAAGACTGGGTGTAGATATTGAAAAACTTCTAGTTAGCCAGCCTGATAGCGGTGAACAGGCACTTGAAATTGTTGAGACATTGGTGCGATCTAATGCTGTCGATATTGTAGTAATTGACTCTGTTGCTGCGCTTGTTCCTCAAGCTGAAATTGAAGGTGATATGGGTGATAGTCACATGGGCTTGCAGGCAAGACTTATGAGTCAGGCCCTGCGAAAACTAACCAGCATTATTAGCCGCAGTAAATGTACGGTTGTGTTTTTGAATCAGTTGCGCATGAAGATAGGCGTTATGTTTGGTAACCCGGAGACAACCACCGGTGGAAATGCACTTAAATTTTATGCCAGTGTGCGTATGGACATTAGAAGAACCTCTCAGATAAAAACTGGTGAAGAAGTAATTGGAAATAGAGTTAGAGTAAAAGTTGTTAAAAACAAAATCGCTCCACCGTTTAGACAAGCCGAATTTGACATTATGTACAACCAGGGCATCAGTACCGAAGGTGACATTTTGGATCTTGCTACCGAAAAAGAAATTGTTCAAAAAGCCGGTGCCTGGTTTGCCTACAACGGCGAAAACTTTGCCCAAGGCCGAGAAGCAGCTAAGCAATACCTGAAAGATAATCCTAAAGTCATGAACGAACTAGACAAAAAAGTCCGCGCAAGCGCAGAAGTTTAACGTTACAATATAGTTAATGACAGCGACAAATCATGGGCTTTTCGGATCTTTTATAGCAGTAACTTTGCATGCTCATCCAGTTGTTGCAATCTGTATTGCGCCGTTTAGCCATTTTTTGTTAGACGCACTACCTCATTATGGCAATAATAATGATACAACTAGCAAAAAGTTTTTCAGACTTTTAAAAATAGATATGCTCACGGCGGTAGTCTCGACCCTAGTTCTGGCTTTTATATACAAAGAATTCGCTATTTTGTTAATAGCTTGCGCGTTTTTATCTGCTAGTCCCGATTTAATGTGGATATATTATGAATACATCAATAAGCCACTGCGGAACAAACATTGGGTACCTAAGTTTCATGGCTGGATACAGTGGTCGCAAACCCCAAAAGGTGCCTATATTGAACTTGCCTGGTTTTTAATATTTTTTACCGGGCTTATTCTAAACGGACTATGAGATGAAAATTACCGCTATAAAACAACAGGTTAAAAGCGACAATAGAGTTTCGGTGTTTGTGGACGGAAAATATTCTTTTTCATTGACCTTAGACCAGTTATTAAGAGAAAAGCTGAAAAAAGGCTTAGATTTAGTATCTGAGGATATTGAAAGGCTAAAAAAGCTGTCTGACGAAGGCAAACTGAAGCAAAGGGCGCTGGAATGGTTGCTACTTAGACCTCACTCCGTTAGAGAGTTTAAAGATTATATGTATCGGAAAAAGGCCGACAAGGATTTGACCGAAAGTTGGGTGGAAGATTTTAAGACAAAAAAGTATTTAAATGATGAAGTTTTTGCGCGCTGGTTTTCCGATCAACGCATAAGAAAGAATAAAAGTATGCGGGCAATAATTTCAGAGCTTAGAGCAAAAGGTGTTGAGCAAAGTATAGCGGAGAAGGTGGTCGCAAATCTTGATTCAGGAAATGAAGAGGCTTTAGTAAATTTAGTTAACAAGTTAAGAACTAGATCAAGATATAAAGACGAAATTAAACTAAAACAATATCTAGTATCAAAAGGTTTTAGTTATTCAGAGGTCAAAGAGGCATTATTGAGGATCGAAAGCGGTGACGACTGAACCTGATGTTGCTTTAACTGTTGGGTCGCTAACGATTATTTTTTTAGCAGTTATCTCTACGATTTGAGTTCTGTCTACTAGCAACTGTTCGGTGGTGAGCCCGCGCAGTAATGGTGGGCTAACGTAAAGTTTTTGGATGTAAAAACTTGAATCATCAACTGAGTAGTCCGTAACCCTACCCAGCCGTTTGTTTTGCTCGCTGACAACCGGTTTACCGACAAGCTGGAAGTTAAGAGCAATGGTTTCTTTTAGTCTTACCATGTCTTCTGGTGGGGTCAGAGCGTCGTGATCATTTACCACTAAGCCTTTTGTAATAACGTCTCGGATTTCTGGCGCTGGCAGAATATGCATGCCTTTTTCTAGATTACTTTGAGCATACCATGCTTCAATCTTTAGGTTATTTGGGTTAATGACAGGTTCAACTGCTAGGCCAATTCTGCCACCTGTGCGGAGGCTTAAAATTGCACGGTTTAAATAGGTTGATGAAAGTCTTAGCATTACTATAGTTTAGTATAGCGCTAACACTTTGATTATTGAAAAAAGAGTTCCTGGTAGTTATTAATGCAACTGTTGAGTTAAAATAGACATATATAATGAGTAATTTTGAAAAAGAATTTTCTTTTGCGGACCAGCAAGCAACCGTAGCATTCGGGCAGGAATTAGGCAAGCAACTTATGGGCGGTGAAGTAATAGAGTTAATTTCTGATTTGGGAGGCGGCAAAACAACCCTTACCCAGGCTATTGTGGCCGGAGCTGACAGTAGCGACGTAGTTACCAGCCCGACTTTTACTATAGGTAAGAGGTACAGTGCAGGAAAACTGACAATCTATCACTTTGACTTTTACCGTTTGCAAGAACCAGGATTAGTTGCTGAAGAACTGGCGGAAGCGTTAAAGGATAAACTGGGAGTAATAATTGTCGAATGGGCTGATAGTGTTTCAGAGGTCCTGCCAAAAGATAGGCTACAAATTAAACTTAGCCCGCTAGCAGATAATATGGATGCTAGAATCTGCAACGTTAAAGGTCCTGAATCTATGGATTATTTAGTAAGAGGCAGAAAATGATTTTATGTCTAAAAACGGACTCTCAAGAGACATATATTGGGCTTTGGGATAATCAAACAGAAATAGTCTGGAGAAAATGGGAATCCGGACGAGAACTATCAAATCAGTTATTGGGCGAAATTGAAACTCTCCTTAAAACCGTACAGCTGAGGTTTGAAGATTTAACAGGAGTGATTATATACGAGGGTCCCGGGTCGTACACGGGGCTTAGAATAGGCTTTAGCGTTGCCAACGCGCTTGGCTATTCTTTGAACATTCCCGTCATGCAAGAAAGTGGTGAAGACTGGATTATGAAAGGCCTTAAAAAATACGAACGAAAAAGTGAATTTATACCAGTAAGTCCAGTCTACGGCGGCCAAATTCATATCACTAAACCAAAAAAATAATGTTGTATTAAAATCTACATATTAGCATAAACATATTGACACGATAAACAGATAGAGGTAAAGTTGAAATTGTAGTAATTTAAAACACATAACTAGGAGATAAAAGTATGAGTAGGAAACAAATTAAAGCGGCTGTTTCAGCGGCAGTATTAGGAGTTTTGTCTCCTTTGACTATGTTAGTTCCAGCCAGCGCAGCTACAAAAGTATGGAACGGCGGAACAGACGATTCGTTTAACACTGGTGCTAACTGGGATGGAGCGGTTGCACCAATAAATGGTGACACTGCAGAATTTCCGTCAACTGCGTTATTCGCTATTGAATCGCAGGTTGATATGACTCCGGATAATGATATCTCAAGCCTTTCACTTGCAAAATTGGTTTTTAGCGGTGACGTAACTAAAAGCTCCTCAAACTACGTAATCACTGGGTATGCTCTTACGCTTACAAGTGGTATAGACGCGATAATGACTGGTAACGGCGGTGAACATCAGATAAAATCTGACGTAACTTTAGGGGCTGCCGCTACGTTTAAGGCGACAGGTAGTAACGCTCTATCGGTTGGTGATACGTCAACTACGTTAGCACTGGGTTCAAACACTCTGACTCTCCAAAATGATGGTACGGGAACAATCACCTTGCTTGGGAAAATTACAGGTACTGGCAGCATTGTTAAGTCTGGAACGGGTAAGGTGGACATTAAGACTACGGCAGGAACAGGTGGATATACGGGTGGTCTGACAATAGGTGCTGGTGAAACAGCGGTGAACGAAAACCTGGGATTGCCTATAACGGTATCTGGCGGAACACTAAAAGGTACTGGTACGGTTGGAACAGTCACTATGAGCTCCGGTGCAGTTGCTCCAGGAAATAGCCCAGGCGTTATTAACACTGGTAATTTGACCTACACGGGTGGTGCTTACAACGTAGAACTTGGAGGCACAACTGCAGGTACGTTTGACCAGACAAATGTAACCGGTACTGTAACTCTTGGAACAGCGACAGACTTGGGTATCTCGCTTGTCAACAGTTTTGCGCCTAAGGTTAATGATAGTTTCATAATCATTAACAATGATGCGACAGATGCTGTAAGCGGTAACTTCAAGGGACTTAAAGATGGCGAAAACGTTACTCTTGGTAGCTATACTTATCAGATTAATTACGACGGGGGTACAGGTAACGACGTAGTACTATTAGTCCTTGGAACTCCAAGTGCTCCTTACACAGGTGTGGGTTCGTTAATTACCAGCCCAACAGCAACATTTATTGCTGCCGTAGCAGTACTGTTAGCCATAGGTGGGATAAGAGTTGCAGAGCTAAAAAAAGCTAAAGCTCGAAGCTAAACAACGACCTTAAATTGTTAAAATGTAGATGTATCCGCTGCGGGCGCAATTATCGCAGCGGATACATTAAATATAAAAAGTAAACAACTAAACAAACGAGAAATAAATATCAAGATATGAGTTTGCAACGTCTTTCGCTTAGCAGTTCTGTGTTTGCTGGTCGTATCAAAAAATACGACAACTATCAGCACAATCCTAGAACTTCTCAGCGAGCAGTGGTTGATAATTCTATATCTCGTAAAGTGGCTGATGTAGGTGCAATACAACGAACAGTTAATGACAGTAAAAAGCAGGTGGTCAGTAGTTCTGCGGTAGGTACGAAAGAGCTAGCTATTGGACATGACAACATATCTGAGCTATCTGCATTAGTAAAAAACCGGTTTCTAGGCGACGTAGTTAAATCTAATCCAAAGAAAAAGATATATCAAGAAAGAGCAACAACTCCTACTCAGTTGACTAAGGCACAAGAGGTTGCGTTGCATGCAATTAAATTTACTCCAGCATTGACAAGAGCGGTAATTGCTGAACAATTTGAAGATTCCCGGGTACCTCATAGCATTTTTAGAAAAACGAAGTCAAAATTGCAAACAGCCATGTATTCTTTTGGTATTTTAGTGTTTATATTTGCTTCAACTGTTAGCGTTCAGAGTATGCTTAATAATCGACAGGCTAAAGAGCAAATTCAAGTTCTTGGCGAGCAAACAGTCACGCTAGACGCCGATGGCGTAGCTGAAGGAACTGGGTCAGAGCCTAGCGAAGTAGTGCCAAGTGCTCAAGCTATGGCAAATTACCGGGTTGATCCAGAAGCTCCAAGGTATCTCAGGATTCCATCTTTGCAGGTATTCGCCCGTATAAAGAGCCTAGGTGTAGACAAATCAGGTGCGGTTGCGGCCCCAACAAACTTAAATGATGTGGGCTGGTATAACGGCAGTGCAAAACCTGGGAATGAAATTGGGTCATCACTGCTTCAGGGTCATGTTTCAGGCTGGACAGCACCTGGAGTATTTAAGAAATTGAATAAGCTTGCAGTAGGAACGAGGCTTGAAGTAGAAAAAGGTAGTGGTGAAAAAGTAATGTATGAAGTTACAAAATCTGAAAGTATTCCGCTTGACCAGATTGATATGTCTAAATTACTTAGCGCAGAAGTAGCGGGTGAACATGACATAAAATTAATTACTTGCGCTGGTAAATACGACTCTAGCACAAAAGAATACTCTGAGAGATTTGTAGTTTACGCCAAAGTGCTCAGATAATAGTACCTATTGCTAAACATACTTAACGAGGCGTATTATTAGAGCAGTTTGCAATCAAAATGTGTGAGAACAAACTAATTTAAGACCAATTTATATTATTTATTTTTCGATAAACGCGCAACTAATGACCAAAGAGCTAAAGAAGTGATAGTGATGCTTGAAAACGGTGTATAGACGCATTCGATAAGAAGGGAGATCCACCCATGGATCCTGTAACAATTGTCATTGCACTTGCTGCGTTAGCGGCGGGTTTTGGTGCCAGTAACTATTCAACAAAGCAAAAACTAGGTTCAGCTGAAGAAGAGGCTCAGAAAGAGAAAGAAAAAGCAAAAAAAGAAGCTACTAAATTAGTGACTGAAGCAAAAGAGGAAGCATTAAAGATTGCTGAAGAAGCTAGAAGAGAGGATCAAAAACGACGCAACCAATTTAAAGACGTAGAGTCAAGAATGCTTGACCGTGAGACAAACCTGGACAAAAAATTAGACGAGATCGATAAGCGCTCTGAAAAACTTAGAGCAGCCGAGACAGAGGCCGAGAGTCTAAAGGATGAAATTCGGGCAATTAGAACTAAGCAACAGGAAAAGCTGGAAAAAATTGCCAAGCTTACAAAAGCTGACGCCGCCGAAAAGCTTATGAAAATGACCGAAAAAGACATTAGTGAGGATATGAAGGGCCTGATAAACAAGATTCAGAATGAAGCAAAAGACAACGCCGAAGAACTGGCCGGGACTATTTTGGTTCAAGCCATGGAGCGTATGGCCAGCGAAGTTACGGCTGAGCGCACAGTTACGTCTCTAAAGCTTGAAGATGAGGATATGAAAGGAAGAATTATCGGTAAAGAAGGACGTAATATTCAAGCCTTGCAACGCGCAACAGGCGTGGACATTATGGTTGATGAGACGCCTGGAATGGTTGTTCTAAGCTCCTTCGACCCCATTCGCCGTGAAGTAGCGCGTAAAACTATGGAAATGTTAATGAAAGATGGCCGTATTCACCCTGGGCGTATTGAAGAAATAGTAGAAAAAGCACAAGCCGAGGTCCAAAAAGACGTGATGCGAACGGCTGAAGATGCGGCTAGGGAAGTAGGTGTAATTGGAATTCCTAAAGAAATTTTGCAATATCTTGGGGAGCTAAAATTTAGAACAAGTTATGGGCAAAACGTGCTAAAGCACAGTACCGAAATGGCACACATGGCGGGAATTTTGGCTGAGCAACTTGGGGCTAACGTTAAGACAACAAAATATGCTGCTTTAATTCATGATTTAGGTAAAGCCCTAACCCACAAAATGGAAGGCAAGCATCACCATATCACAGGCGAGATGGCCAGAAAATATGGAGTTCCTGAAGAAGTAGCATTGGCAGCAGAGCAACATCATGACGATGTCGATGCAACAAGCACAGAAGCACTCATTGTTCGTGTGGTTGATGCGATTTCTGCTTCAAGGCCGGGGGCTAGAAATATTAGTGCTGAAAATTTTTCAGAACGAATGAGAGATCTTGAGAATACAGCTCTTACTTTTGAAGGTGTTGAGAAAGTTTACGCAATTAGCGCCGGACGCGAAGTTCGAGTTTTTGTGCAACCTACAAAACTTGACGATTTGGGTGCGATAAAACTGGCTCGTGATATAGCAACCAAGATTGAAAGCACTATGCAATATCCAGGTACGATTAAAGTAAATGTCATTCGTGAAACTCGCGCAATAGAGTACGCAAAATAAATAAAAAGTACTGTTAAAAAACTATAAAGTGAGCTATAATCACCTCTGTTGTTGTTTGAAAAACAATACAAAGGATCGGGGTGTAGCTCAGTTGGCTAGAGTGCGCGGTTTGGGACCGCGAGGTCGGAGGTTCAAGTCCTCTCACCCCGACCAACTTAAAAAGTCTATCATAAGATAGGCTTTTTAAGTTGGTTTAGTTTGGGAGTGAAGGGCTTGAACCGTTAGGCGAAAACTGCCAGGGGTAGTTTGAGTTTTCTTTGCTTGGCCGAACGAGATGCTTTAGCATTCGAGAGAGCAAATTTAATCAAGTCCTCTCACCCCGACCAATCAAAGAAGACTCCTTATCGGGGTCTTTTTTGATTTATGTTGAGCTAGGATTTGCACCGAAAGGTGAGACATGTCGGTAGCGCGCTGAAAGAATTTATCTTTATCTTAAAAATAGAAAATACTAAATAAAATTATTGCGTTAATGTCATTAGTATGATATAAATTATGTCAATAAAATTATGTCGCTAAGTATTATTATACCTGCCCATAACGAAGCGGGGCAAATCGAACACACCCTAAATTCTATACTGAACAACGGTCTTAATTTTGATGAAACAGAAGTTATTGTTGTTGGGAGTAATTGTAGTGACGATACACTGGGTATTGCTGAACGCGTACTTGACGAGGACTGTAGAGTAAAAGAACATCAAATTCTTGAATCGGGTATAGGCCAGCAAGTTGCACAAAATGTTGGCATTGCCGCTGCAAGAGCCAGTTTTGTTATTAGTCACGATGCAGATGTTGTGAGTGATCCTGGGACAATTTCTCAATTACACAAAACACTCGAGGAAAATCCAGAAGTCAAATTAGTAGGTCCGTTGGTTGTGATGGATAGCAAAGAATTGCCGGTTGATTTTCCGCTTCTGTCAAAAGTTATGCTTCGCGAAACTATAAGGAGAGGTTGTTTGGGTACCAGAAAATCCGTAACAGGTGGTTGTTTTGGTTTTAGTGTCGACGCTGAAGTTGTCTTTCCAGTGTCTAGTACGCCAAATGATTCTTGGATTAGTGCAGATATTGTACACAGGTACGGTTTAGAAGGAGTCAGGATATTAATGAATAAAAGGACCCAGTCTACTCCACCACAAAACTGGCTTGACTATATCTCAACAAAATCACGGTATAATGCCGGCTTTGGGCTTCTTGAACTAGAATTTCCAGAACTCGCGTATACAGTTCAGTTAGTAACAGAATACATAGAAAAGAATCGTAGTCGGGAGGAGATAGATAGAAGATGGGCTGAAGAATGCGCTCGAAACGGTATTGATCTTGTGAATCTGTTTCCTACTTTAGAAAAGATAAACAGGATAGTAAAAAACCTAGAACAAATAACGATAGATGATTTGGTAGGTAGAGCGGGAACTTGGGATGTTATCAAGTCAACAAAATTGCCGGTATCGCAGTTTGTTTAGACGCCGCGCGGTGGGGTTAAAAATTTCTTGTTCATGAGTTAAATAATTAGTTATAACACCAAACGTTGAGCAATCTTATCAATGAGTCGATTTGTAATAGGTGTTTTTTTGTATAATTAATTAATCAGGGTATAGCTTAGTTGGTAAAGCGCACGGCTGGGGGTCGTGAGATCGCAAGTTCAAGTCTTGTTACCCTGACCAGAGATTTGATATAGATGACACACGATGCATTAAAGCCATGCACGGATGGGGTGAGAACTGCCTGTGGCAGTTCGGAAACGAATCTTCTGATGACAACTTGTTGTCAATCACGAAGTTCGGGGGTCGCCAGAGGTGACCGTGAGATCGCAAGTTCAAGTCTTGTTACCCTGACCAGAGATTTGATATAGATGA
>CAYQPN010000003.1:149464-190138 GCA_964419675.1 uncultured Candidatus Saccharibacteria bacterium | reverse complement strand
CAACACTAGGCTATACTACAAGTTCAAACACATTTACTCTACAAAGCACAGGTACGATAGCGCTAAACAGCATCACGACCCTTAGTTACACCGACTATGGCGCTCCCGGACTAACCCAAGGGCTAACAGTAACAAGTACCGGCGAGTCAGAAATAACCATTGACCCGGGTAGTACTGGTGATTCTTGGACTATATCTGCTAACGATGACACCAGTTTATTCAGGATACTTCAAGTAACAGCAGGAGTTGCTACGGCTCGTGTGAGTGTTACTAGTACAGACACAACACTAAGCGGCTCGCTTACCGTTAGCGCTAATACTACTAATACAGGCTACATAAGCATCACCGGCGCGGCTGATGCAAGTGGCAACTTAAGATTTAGCGCAGCTAACCCGTATATCTATGCATCTTCCTACTTTGTTGCACCCGGGGGAGCCTACTTCAACAGCGGGACTGTCTACGCAGAAGCTGACATTAAGGCTCGAGGCGGAATATCTAATGATAGTGCAAGTTGTTCTGGTTATTTATGTCTTAACGATAATGTTTATACAACTAGCTGGTATAGATCTGGGGGTAATGTCGGATGGTATAGTGAGTCGTACGGGGGTGGTTGGCATATGACGGACTCAACCTATCTGAGGGCCTATGGGGATAAAACTATTTACACTGGTGGTGGCATACTTACGACGACTGTAAATATCAGCGGTATATATGGGTATGCAGACGCTACCGCAGTAGGCAGTGGGACGACATGTAGGAGTACTAGCACAGTTTTTGGGTACTGGATCACTGGCCATTGTTCATCACTTGCAAGATATAAAGATGAAGTACAAGACATACCGTATGACTTGGGCATGATAAGGCAGTTGCGACCCGTGAAATACAAGTGGAACATCGATGACAGGGCATACGATATCGGCTTTATCGCCGAAGAAGTAAACGCAGTTAATCCAATATTTAACGAATACTCTGACGGTGTACTTAGTGGAGTAAAATATAGCCACTTGGTAGCGCTTGCAATAAAAGGCATACAGGTGCTCGACGTCCAAGTTCAAGATATCGATACACGGCTAGCAGTTATAGAATCTGGAGAATTTGCTGGTGATATACACGTCACAGCTGACGCCGAAATAGACGGCACTCTAACTGTAGCTGGCAACACCGAACTGCAAGGAGACCTAAAAGTCCTAGGCAACACAGAAGTACAACAACTAACTGTAAACGGAAAGATAATAACAGCAGGGGATACGCCTACAGCGACACTGGGGGCATATACTATTGTTGGAGAAAACAGTACCGTAACTGTCACCGGCAACGATACGGCCGGCACGCTAACCTACACCGCCGGCTCAGTAAACCTACCAACCTATGACTTAAGCCAAGGTGGGCAGGCAAGTGTGACATTTGTGGCACCGTTCACCGTTGCTCCGCGTATAGCCCTAACACCAAAAGATCAAGCCAGTGCCGTCGCTCGCTACTACGTCACCACCACTGAAACCGGCTTCACCATAAACTTCCTTGACCCCCCAACCACCGCTTCAACCTACACCTTCGACTACATAGTAATTCAATAGTGACGAGGAGCGCGTTTTTACTTTCAAACACTCATTCTGCATAGTTCTGCAGAGGTCAGACCTCCGTAAATAAAGTGATGTCGTAGGTGTAGATATTTAATTTACGGAGGTCAGACCTCCGTAAAAAGGGGTTGACGGGGCGGTGGTTTGCGGAGTAGGATTAAAGGTATGCCAGCACGTAATGTAGTTAAACAATATCAGGAAGATGCCTATTATCATGTATACAATCGCGGGGTAGAAAAGCGGATAATCTTTCAGGATGATCAAGACTACGTAATGTTTCTAGGGCTACTAAAAAGGCACCTATCGCGTAGTAAAGAATATGACAAAAGAGGCTTTGAATATGAAAGTTTCGGTGGCAGAGTAGAGCTACTGGCATTCTGTTTAATGCCTAACCATTTCCATTTGTTGTTCTATTTAAACAATGACGTAAAAGCCATTAGTGAACTCATGCGGGCGGTGGGGGGTACATACACGAAGTACTTTAATACAAAATACGAACGAGTAGGGCATTTGTTCCAGGGGGTGTATAAAGCTTCAGTAATTAGCAACGATGCGTACCTTTTGCACATATCTCGTTATATACATAGAAACCCGGAAGATTATATGAATTATCCATATTCCAGCCTTCCATATTACCTAAAAGATTGGAAAGAGGATTGGGTTGTGCCGGATAAGATATACAAGCTCTACGAATGGGGGACTTACGAGAGTTTTTTGAATGACTACGATAAAACCAGGGACTACGAGGAGCTTCAAATAGACGACAGTATGATATAGATAAAGACAATAATGTACGACATAGGAATTTCTGATTTTAAAACACAGTGACCCGAGACAGGGGGATCATTCAAATATTGGATTTTAACGAATTCAAATAGAATATAGCAACTAGGCAAAGACAAGATTGTACATTATGACTAGTATAATATGGCTAGTACAATAATGCTAAAATATTTCTTTTAACTAAATATTTTGGACTTGTGGATAACAGATTGATGTATCTGATGAAAATCTTGATATTGGTAAACATATTAGCTACACTGTTATTGATCTGACTGATAAAACAAAAAGTAGCCCATCGTCAAAATAACGAGAAGCTCCAGATCATCCCAGAAGTAAGCAAAAAGCTACTACGGGACACGAAACAAAAAATAAAATAAAAACAAAAGGCGTTAACTTGCGCGTAAGCTTTTACAATAAGCATAGGCATGCAGTATGGCAAAAGAAATACATCTGTTTTCTTTTGCCATTTTTTATTCTGACAACAGTGGCACGACGCTCTGCCAAACTGCTGAGAAGTCTGCACCAGCGTCGCTCTTGCACCACTTTGAATGTTCAGACTGCGATACTCAAGTCACCGTACCGAATGTACGGCTTTTTGCGTTTCTCATCCGTAACACCCAAATTGCTTGCAAGCACTGTCGTCATAAGTGTTTTAGCTATTTTAGCTTTGCCGTTTGTTGGACAACCAGCACCCGCAAACGCGATAACCAGTAATACTCTTAACTTTCAGGGTAGACTACTAAGCAGTACTGGAGCACTAGTTCCTGATGGGTCGTACAATATCGAGTTTAAGTTGTATGACGCTGCAACGATTGATGGCGGGGAGTCATTAGTGCAAGGAGTGTGTCAAACAAACCCTGGACCAATCGCTGATGAAAATTGTCTGTGGGCTGAAACTAGAAGTGGTGGCGACACGGTCACAATTAAAAACGGTTATTTCAGTGTATACCTGGGTTCGGTTACGGCCTTTCCGACTACCATAGACTGGGATCAAGAACTTTGGCTTGGTATGAATATCGGCGGCATTGGAGCTCCATCTTGGGACGGAGAAATGACGCCTAGGTTTAAACTAACAGCGGTGCCATACGCCTTAAGAGCCGGTGCGGTAACAGATGCAGCGGGCAATTCGTACACTGGTGACGATTTGGTGCAAGTTTCGCCAGGATCCGTTCAAGCTCTAAATACAGCTTTGGCTGCAATACGCCTAAACCAAACAGGTGCTGGAAGCCTGTTGCAGTTACAAGGAAATGGATCGGATGTATTTACTGTCGATAAAACAGGCAATACGGTGCTGGGGGCAGGTATTACGGTGGGCAATTCTTCAGCTACAACAGCAGGTACTATCAGGTGGAATGGTTCAGCTTTCCAAGGATACAACGGTTCGACGTGGACGTCCCTGGGTAGTAGTGCGGTTATGCCCTTTGTTAGTAAAACAAAAACTGTTAGTGAAACTCAAAACATTGTTATTAACCCAACCGCTACCCTGCAACCCGATGATGAACTATCTTTTTCTATCGGCGCAAACGAAACGTGGAATTATCGATTCTTACTAAATATCACGATGAACGCAACACCTGATATAAAATTTAGTGTTACTGCACCAGTAGGAGCGACATGTGTTAACGGTGTATCTGACTTCGAAAACGCTATTAGTGTTGCTAATCTAGGCTGTGGTGTGTCGTCAGGCAATATTGCGGGTTTGACAGCAACAGATGTGTACGAAGTATCTGGTTCGATAACTAACGGCGCAAACTCTGGCACAGTAACCTTAAACTGGGCGCAGAATACAGCAAATGCCGCCAACACAATAGTCCTCGCGGGAAGTTATGTTGAAGCCAGTAGGTCAGTAGGTGGATCGAGTGCTGATATTGCCTTTATTCAGGACGGTAACAGTTTCGGTGGTTTGGCCGTGCTAGGAACAAACGATGCGAATGGACTGTCATTTGAAACAAACGGGGTGGAGAGATTACAAATTCAATCCGGTGGCGATATCCAGGCTAAGGATGATTTAATAGCGAATCGTATAACAACAGGAGTAACGGGAACAACTTCAGGTACGGGCACAAACACTACCACACTGTCACTTGTGGCGGATACTTTTAGTGTTGACGATGTAGTGTTTATAGACAACGTTGGCCAGGATTACTATACTCGTATAACTGTAGATCCGGGGACTGGAAGTTATACGGTTTCGCCGGCTGTCACGTTTGAAAATGCCCGCACAGTAACTGCATACACAATACAAAACATAGGTGCAACAACAAGCGACTATACTAGTCAGGCTAATAGGTTCTTCCAAGGGTATTTCTTAGGGGGTGTTGTAATAGGAGCTGGATCAACAACGATAGGTGATGGCTCAATTGAAAGCACTACAACGCTAAACTTGCAGACTAACGGTAATGATATTAACGTTGGCGGCGGATTGATTGTTAGTGGTGTGCTTTCCGGTGATGGATCAGGGCTGACAAGCCTAAACGCAGCCAATCTTACAGGTACACTTGCGGCTGTTGATGGCTCTTCTATAACTACGTTAAATGCTTCAAATATTAGCTCAGGTACACTAGCGGACGGCAGACTAAGTTCAAACGTTACTTTGCTTGGTAATACATTCAACGGCAACAACCAGCTGTTGCAACTAGGTGCCAGCGCGGAACTCCCAGCGCTAAATGGATTCGCACTTACGAATCTTTCATCAGCAAATCTATCCGGTGCTCTGCCTGCAATCTCTGGTGCAAGTCTTACATCGCTTAATGGCTCAAACATCTCATCAGGTACAGTTGCTGACGCTAGACTATCAAGTAATGTCACTCTTCTGGGTAATGCATTCAATGGTGCGTCGCAATTAGTTCAACTTGATGTTTCCGGCAACCTACCAGCCTTGAACGGTTCGGCACTGACCTCTCTTAACGCCACCAACATCTCAAGTGGCACTATTGGCGATAGCTATCTTTCGTCTAACGTCATAGTTAATTCTGGTCTGCAAACATTAACTGGTCTTAAGACTTTTGATGCCGGCCTAACCATAACCAACGGCCAGAACTTCACAGTCGGTGGCCAAACATATACTGACCTTAAGGGAACAGGACTTCTTAATACTGGCGGAGTACTTAACGTATCTTACGGTTCAGGTGCTGGTACAGCTGTTCAAGGTAATGTATCGTTAACTTGTCCGTCAGGTAGCGGTAACCTAACAGGTGGTGGTACTTCAATAACTCTAGGAACAGGTGGAACTTGTGGAGCAATCTCTACCAACAATGCAGTAACCTTCACAACCTCAGTTACTAGTCCACTATTCACAGGGTCTGGTGCAGTTAGCGTATCTTCGGGTGGAGCAGGTGATCTAACCCTAACTAGTGCTAGTGGCATAACAGTCTTAGGTAATACTACTCAGCGTAGAGCTGGTGGACTAACCTATGAACTTAACAATGCTGCCGCAGACACTACACTCACCATTACCAATACTGATGGAACATACAAAGCTAACTTAAGCGTAGAGGGAAGTATAACTGGAGCTAGCTTCTCAGGTGTTGGTACAAGTCTAACTGCTCTCAATGCTTCTAACATTACTAGCGGAACAATTGGCGACAGCTATCTCTCCTCTAACGTGATTGTTAAATCTGGACTTCAAACCCTAACCGGTCTTAAGACCTTTGACGCTGGGTTGACCATCACAGCAGGCCAGAACCTCACAGTTAACGGAGACGTAATTACTAATCTTAAAGGAAGCGGACTATCTCTAAGCGGGACCAATCTAATTGTAGACGCAACGAGCGCAACAGGATTTATTAGAAACGGTGGCAATACGCTAGCGGGTGGACTAATGACTATCGGTACTGGGGATGCAAACGGCATATCATTCATCACGGGTGGCACCAATAAACTCAGCATATTATCCGGTGGTAACGTAGGTATAAACAACTCAAACCCAGGAAATAAGTTTAATGTAAACACACCAACTACAGCAGTAGCTACTACGGAAGCAGTTATTTCAAGTACGGCGGCGGGGAATAAGGGGTTGGTTATCCAAGGAGCTGCTGGCCAATCAGCCTTATTATTTGAGTTACAAACAAGTACCGGAACTCAGCTTTCCGGATTTAATTCCTCCGGTGGATTGGTTCTAGGACTAACTACTTTATCTAGTACCGCAACAGTCGCTAGAGCAATTAGCTTGCCTGATGCGGCCGGAACAGTATGTCTGAGCAATACAGATGCTTGCGGTTTTGTAAGGCTTGCATCGGGTACAGTACAGACTGACGCCACAGCAAATAACACAATTGATATAAACAAAACAAATGCAACAGGTAGCCTAATATTGTTAAAGAAAAACGGTACAGCAGTGTTCACTGTAGCCAATACCGGAGCTTTGCAAATTCAAGATACCTCTACTGCAGCACTAGACATTATGAATGTTGGTGGTACTAGCTACTTTAGTGTAGATACTTCTACCGGAACAGTCAGAGTTGGACCTACGGCGGCAGATGCAACCGGCGTGTTATTTGTTCTAGACACCAAGAACACAACGGGCGACCCAACCGGAATCAATGGCGGTTCTTACTACAACTCAGCGGATGGAAGAACTAGATGTTATGAAAACGGCTTCTGGTCAGATTGCGCAACAACAAGAATACTCGGAGAGACTACCCTAGGTGGTGCGGGCAATACTATCACCGTTAACTTAGCTACATCGACAGAATATATGATGTGTAGGGTAGATATTAAAGGTAGGTCAACGAATAACGGAATATACCTACGTTTTAACGGTGATTCTGGTGCTGCATCTTATGGCTGGAACGAGTATGACATTATAAATACTGCAGTAGGTGATGCGCAAGACAACTCCGATAGCGAAATTCAACTAACTGGTACCGACACTTCTAATATAACCGCAAGTGCCACACTCGATATTACAAACTTTGCAGATACTCAGAAAATTGTTGACTGGTCATATGCAGGTGCAACAGCAGTTGGAACTAATAACAGGCACTACAACGGTACTGGTAACTGGGCCAATACATCAAATCAGATTACCTCAGTTTCATTCATAACAAGTGCCGGTAACTTCAATGCCGGTTCGCACGCTTGGTGTGAGGGACGAGATATAAGGTAAACATGCTATGATATTCTTAGAAGAACAGAGGGAAATGAAAAGATGAGCCACGTCATTGCAGTCTTAAATCAGAAGGGTGGGGTTGGTAAAACTACCACAACTATTAACCTATCTGCGGCTATGGCTAAAATGGGCAAGTCGGTTTTGATTATTGATTTAGACCCTCAGGCAAACGCCACGAGCGGACTAGGAATCGATAAAAGTAAAATTAAAAGTTCAGTCTACGACGTATTAATATCTGGAGAAGCACCAACTGATGCCATTATTGAAACCCATTTGGATAGCCTATTTTTACTGCCAGCAACCACATCACTGGCCGCCGCCGAACAAGAACTTGTAAGTGTACTATCCAGAGAATCGGTGTTGAAACATGCACTTGGAACTCTGAGTTACGACTATATTCTGATAGACTGTCCGCCCTCGCTAGGCTTGCTTAGCATTAATGCTTTGGTAGCAGCAGACAGTGTATTAATTCCTGTTCAGACAGAGTTTTATGCGCTGGAAGGCTTAGGGTTATTGATGCAAACCATCCAACGAGTTCAGCAAGGCTTAAACCCGAGCCTTAAGTTGTTAGGTGTTGTTATGACTATGGTAGATGCGCGGAACGCACTCTCAGGGCAAGTTGTGGCTGAGGTTAAAAAGCATTTTGGAGATTTAGTATTTCAGAACTACATTCCCCGAAACGTACGTTTAGCCGAAGCTCCAAGTTTTGGCAAAACAGTATTTGAACATGACAAATGGTCCAAAGGGGCGCGTGCCTATAAAGCCCTAGCAAAGGAGGTTACGAAAAGATGAGTAAAAAAACAGCGCTTGGCAGGGGCTTTGAAGGTTTAATACCCACAGGATTTAGCGTAACCGACGTTGCAACTCCAGGTGAACAGATTAAACAAATGCTTTTGAGCGACATAGTTACTAATCCGGGTCAGCCAAGAAAAGAGTTTGACGAAAACTCTATTAAGGAACTGGCAGATTCTATTAAACAACACGGCGTAATACAGCCAATCGTAGTAACTCCGTACAAAGATAAGTATAGAATCGTAGCGGGAGAGCGTAGATTTAGAGCCTCCCAACTCGCAAAGTTAACAAAAATCCCAGCAATTATCCGCAATCACGCAGAGCTTGAAGAATTAGAAATATCGCTAGTTGAAAACGTTCAAAGGGTAGATTTAAGTCCGCTTGAGCAGGCTGTTTCAATAGTCAGATTGCGCGACCAGTTTAGTCTTTCAATCAAAGAAATTGCAAAAAAATTGGGGAAGGCCGAAACAACGCTTAGTAACATAATTCGTTTACTCAATTTACCCAAAAATGCAGTCAATGCACTAGTAAAAAATCAAATTACAGAAGGCCATGCTAGGGCCATTTTATCTCTTAAAAATGATGAAAAACAGCAAGAAATATTACTGAACAAAATAATTGTTCAAAAGCTTTCTGTACGTGAGGCAGAAAACTATGTTAAAAACTTAAAAAATACTGCTAAAAAATCTAAAACCAGTCCAAAAAATAGTCCTGAAATTGAAAAAGTTTTAAGCACAATTAAGCTTGAATCCAACGTCATTGTAAAAGAAGGCAAAAACGGCAAAGGAACCATAAGCTTGTATTATAAAAACTTAAGCGAATTGAAAATATTAGTAGAAAAGCTTAACAAATAGGAACAATTCACTGGGTAATTTACAGACTTGTCATTGTGTCTACGGGTAAGAAGCGAAGCTTGGCTGTGCCCGTAATTGTTTTTGTTGAAATTGCTCCAAACACTCTGGAATCTAGCGAATTATTTCGATTATCTCCGCATACAAACACCTCACCGGGGCCAACAGTTATGTCTACGTCTCCCGCGGTGTAAGTAATATCCTTTGAATATTCTTGATTACTATCTGGGTCAAAGCCCGCTGAGTTATCTTTGTTGTAAATCGTGATTTTGCCACCTTTGACTACAACCCTCTCTCCTGGTAGACCAATCACTCTCTTTATGAGGTGTTTAACTTCTCCGCTGACGTTTGATAGAGAACTTGGCTTGTCAAAGACAACAATCTCTCCTCTTTTAGGTATATATTCATTGCCCACCAGTCCCGCCCAGTATTTAGATAACTTAAAAACTATTAGCCTATCGCCATTTTGTAGTGTTGTCTGCATACTTGGTCCATAAACTTCGTAGGACTGAAACACAAAGATAGTGATTAGAACAGCCAAGAGAGGAGCAATTAATAGGATAGCAAGCGAACTGCCAATGTTCTTCCAGCCACTTTTTGATGCTTGTTCATGTCGCTCTTGTGGTGTAACATTAGCTCTCAGCTCTTGACCAAGCGTGTTTTTCTTAAATATGTTCTTCACTGCAGAATTAACTATACATTATTTTAAGTCAGCATTTACTAAAACAAGCATAAACAGATATAATAAGTACCCAGTCTCATGAATAATTTCAAACGACATCATAATGACCATAAGAAACCCAAACCTGGGTCTATTGACGGTTTTGTTACAAGGACAGTTCCTAGCGCAGACAAACCCGATTTACATAAGAAATTCAGAACCTCATACCAACCCGTAGATTCAATAGACAATATAGAATCCGGGGAAGAGGGCTTTACATCTAACCAACAAGCAGCATCTTTCTTAGATAAGCCACCGACAAGCAACCAGATTGGAGATTTTGATTCAACTTTCACAGCGCCATTATTAATTGAGGACACAAAAAAACCTCGCCGAAACATCTTTAAGAGGAACAAAAATAAACACAAGAAACCGGTAGGTAGACTTAAGAAAACTCTCAGAGCGTTCGCGGTTTTAAGCATAGCGCTGATACTGGGAATAGCTTCTCTTTTTGGATACGGCTATATAAAAACTAGACAGATATTTAAAGGTGACGGAGAAGGGGCAGCTGGTTTACAAAAAAACGTTGACCCGGCCAGGCTTAATGGTGAAGGTGACGGTAGAGTAAACATACTGCTGATTGGTAAGGGTGGCCCAGGTCACGAAGCGCCTGATTTGACTGACACATTGTTGCTTGCAAGTATAGATCCAATCCAAAACGAAGCAGCACTTGTGAGTGTTCCGCGCGACTTATACGTAAAAGACGTTAGGGGTTACTCAACAAAAATTAACGCGATATATTCAAATGCTAAACAAGCCAGATTGGCGAAGGGCAATAGCTCTGATGCGGACACCGAGGCTGGTGAGGTAGCGGGGCTATCAGCGATTAAAGACTCCATAAGCAGCGTGCTGGGTATTCCAGTGCATTACTACATTATGGTGGACTTTACAGCCTTTGAGGACGCTATAAATACAGTAAGCGGAATAACTGTTGATGTTAAAGAGCCATTATACGACCAGTCAATGGCATGGCTACTGGGTGGCAACCCCCTAATTGCAGGTAAGGGTCTACAAACATTCGATGGGAAAAGGGCATTGCTGTACGCTCGCTCACGTCATGGTAGTAGCCGGGGCGACTTTGACCGTACTGAAAGGCAAAGACAAATAATTGTAGCTCTGCAGAGTAAGATATTATCTTTAGGAACATTTTCAAATCCGTTTAAAGTAGCAGATTTGTTAACTACATTCGGCAATCACGTAAGAACTGATTTAAACGGCTTGGATGAAATAAAAAGATTATACGAAATAGGTCAAAATATAGGGGCAGATAGAATCGCGTCTGTGGGCCTTGCAGATCCACCTAATATGCTTGTGCGAACTAATTTTATAGATAACCAATCAGTGGTGGTTCCAATCGAAGGAACATACGAATATTCAAATATCCAAAGCTATATTCGTAATACGCTACGCGATGCGTTTTTAAAGAGTGAAGATGCAAGAGTTATTATTCTAAACGGTAGCGGTACTGCCGGCGTTGCCTCGGCTCGCTCTAATGAGCTAAAGTCATACGGATATAACATTATCGGCGTAGGCAACGCTCCAACAGCAGACTACACGGCTACAATACTAATAGACAACACAAACAGCGTAAAACGCTACACAAGGAGCTATCTCGAAAAAAGGCTAGGAGTAGAGGTTTCTTCAACAACTGACGGTTTACCAACAATAGAAGAAGCAGACTTTGTTATAATTCTAGGTACAGATGAGGCTAATAAAGCGCAAAACTAATAAACCGGCAGGTGGCTATTCAACAATTGTACATATATTGTTGACGGCCTCGTTGCCAATCCTTGCCTATATCTTGGTTCGTTTGGATTTTGTATGGGTTGCTATAACTTTAGTCTTGCTCAGCAAATGGCGCATGTTGGCAGTCAAAATGAGACATTGGCCAGCAAATATTAGAGCTAACGCAGTGGACATATTCATGGGTGTATCACTGGTGCTTTGCATGGGGATAACAGATGTCCAAGCCCTGCAACTTCTTTGGGCTGGTGTTTATGCTACATGGTTACTGGTTATTAAACCTCAGTCTTCCGAGCTTTGGGTCGGTTTGCAGGCACTCATTGCTCAGGCTTTTGCGTTTGCAACTATCTTTTTGTTTTGGGCAGAAGCATCAACCGCAATTCTAGTATTGCTTGTATGGGGAGTAGCGTATTTATGCGCAAGACATTTCCTGGCATCATTTGACGAAGCAATGAGCAGGGCAACAGCTTACGCTTGGGCCTTTTTTGCAGCTTCAATCGCATGGCTAAGTGGCCATTGGCTTATTTATTATGGTTCGATAGCGCAGCCGGCGCTTTTGCTAACAGTTTTAGGATATGGGTTGGCATCTATGTACTATCTTGAGCACAAAGATAAGCTTACCTCAAACCTGAGACGTCAATTTATTTCGGTTATGCTAGTTATTGTCATGTTTCTCATAATATTCTCAGATTGGCGTGATAAAACAATTTAAGACCCTTAAAACAACATATAAAAAGGAGCAATCTTGGACCAAATCAAACAACCCAATAAAGCAAAGAGTTACTCATCGTCGTTGATGTTGCTTATTGCAATTGCGGCTGGGTTTTTTGGTGGTTGGTTTGGAGGACAGCAACAGAATTCTCAGGTATCTAATGCAACTGTACAGAGAGAAGTTATCAATAATCAGAGTCAATTAATAAACACCATTGCTAGCGACGTTGGCCCAAGCGTTGTGTCGGTAAATGTGACTAGTAGCGGCGTATCGCAAGATTTTTTTGGTTTTGGCCGTGCGGTAGAGCAGCAATCAGCCGGTACTGGAGTAATTATATCCAAAGACGGATTAATCATTACCAATAGGCACGTTGTGCCGTCAGGAACCTCATCGGTAAGCGTAACGATGTCAGATGGAACAGAACTAAAAGATGTCGAAGTAGTAGGGAGAACTAACGACAGCGATCCGCTAGACGTTGCATTTCTTAAAATTATGGATGCTGAGGGTCATGACCTGGTTCCTGCAAAGTTAGGTGATTCAAGTATGGTAAAAGTAGGAGATAGCGTAGTCGCTATCGGTAATGCGCTTGGTCAATTTCAGAATACAGTTACAAGCGGAATAATTTCGGGTTACGGTCGTGATATACAAGCATCTGATGGGTATGGTAGTAATCTTGAGACTTTGCAGAACCTTTTTCAAACAGACGCAGCAATTAACAGTGGTAATTCAGGTGGTCCTTTAGTAAACTCAGCAAGCGAGGTGATAGGTATAAATGTTGCGACGGCAAGTGCTGAAAATATTAGCTTCTCAATTCCTATAAACGACATAAAAGGCCTGATTGACACCGTAATATCCAAAGGCAAGCTAGAAAGACCTTATCTTGGAGTTAGATATATTTCTTTAACTGATGACATATCATATAGCCTAGACCTACCAGTAAAGCGTGGAGCATACATTCCAGAAGGGACTACAACTAACCCTTCAATTCTCCCGGATAGTCCCGCCGAGAAGACTGGACTAGTAGTTGAGGATATTATAATAGAGATTGACGGTCAAAAGCTGGATGAGAAAAACAATCTGGTAAGCGTATTAGGAGCAAAACAGGTGGGCGACACTGTAGAACTAAAAATACTCCGCGATGGCAAAGAAAAGACTCTAACCGTAACTCTTGAGGCAGCCCCAGAGCAGTAGAAAAGCGGTTTACAGTTGACAGTTAAAGAACTTAAAACTTAATAAACACTTGGATAAAATCTTGTTCCTGAATTTGATTAAATCCACTATTTTTTGCTATCTTTTCCAGTTCTTTATGTTGAGGCGGAAGACTTTCGGTAAGAACAGTAAACTGTAAACCGTAGACCGTAAACTTTGACAACTGTTCAAACAATCTTCGATAGTAATCTAGACCGTCGGTTCCTCCATAAATTGCGAACGGTGGTTCATGTGTTGCGGCCAGGTTAATTTTAAAGTTATTCGGAACGTAGGGGAGGTTCGCAAGAATACAGATTGAGGTTTGAAGATTGAGGATTGAAGATAATTCGTCATTCATCATGTCAAAATGTTTGAATTCGACGTTTGCTTTTAGCACTTTAGAATTTTTCTTTGCTACTTTTAATGCACTTTTGGAAATGTCCAACCCTATAAAAGTGACTTTCGACATTAGGCCTCCGACCTTCGACATCTCTAGTGCAGCCGTTATGATAATGCAACCCGAACCCGTACCCACATCCACAACTTGTAGCTCTTCAACCTCCGACCTCCAACCTCCGACTTGATTAAGTAGCAGCTCAATCATAGTTTCTGTCTCGGGTCGGGGAGTTAGAGTATCAGGTGTTACAATAAATTCTCGTCCATAAAACTCCTGCTTACCTAAAATATACGCAATGGGCTCATGCATCATACGTCGCGCAACCATTTGGTTTAACTTGCGGAGGTCAGACCTCTGCAAAATAAATTCGGGATGAGCATGAAGCCAAGACCGATCTTGATTTAAAAAGTTAGAAAGTAATATTTCAGTATCAAGATCCGGTGTAGGGACATCAACGCTTCTAAACTTTCTTGAGGCACTGTCTACCCATAATTGAATGTTCATTTTTAGCTCTCTGAACTAAGTAGTTTGTGTTCGGCTTTGTGGAGTTCTTCTATTAGGTCGTCAATTTGGCCCACCATAGCTCCGGGTATGTTACTGCGCGAATAACCAATACGGTGGTCGGTAATACGGTCCTGAGGGAAGTTATAGGTGCGGATTTTTTCAGACCTGTCCCCTGAGCCTATTAGTTTTTTACGCTCAGCACTTGCCTTGGCCTGTTCGTTATCGATCTTGGCTTGGAGCAGGCGAGAACGCAATATTCCCATCGCTTTCTCTTTGTTCTTTGTCTGAGATTTTTCATCTTGCATGGCTACTACGATTCCACTAGGAATGTGAGTAATACGAACAGCCGAATCGGTAGTGTTAACAGACTGGCCTCCGTTACCACCTGAACGGTAAACGTCAATCCTGAGGTCGCCTGGTTTTATTTCTATATCTGTCTCTTCTGCTTCAGGCAACACGGCGACCGTAACAGTACTGGTATGAATTCGTCCTTGAGACTCCGTTGCCGGAACACGTTGTACGCGGTGAACGCCCGCCTCAAGTTTGAAAGTACCATAGGCTCCCAAACCCGAGATTTTAAAAACGACTTCTTTATAGCCACCCGCCTCAGAAGGGCTTTCGCTAATTAGCTCACTTTTTAAGCTGTGAAGTTCAGAATATCTAACGTACATTTTATAAAGTTCGGCTGCAAACAGGGAAGCTTCGTCTCCTCCAGCACCTGCTCTAATTTCAATAATACAATCCTTTTCTGAATTTGGGTCTTTCGGAACAAGCAACTCCTGTAGCTTGTTGTTAAGTTCAGATAACTTGGTTTCAGATTCTTCTAATTCCATTGTTGCAAGTTCCGATAACGCATCATCTTCGCTTAGAATCAACTCCTTGGCCTGGTCAATCGCAGTCTTGGTTTGAGATATAGCATCTTGAATTGAAGTAATCTCCTGAAGTTCGGCAATTCGTTTAGCAGTTTTTGGGTATTCTTTAGAACTGTAATACGATGGGTCTTCTAGTTTCGATTTTAGCTCAGCAAGTTCTGTGTTGTATAAATCATTTTTCATAATCTATCCTTAGTTTACAAATAAAAAAGCTTTAAACGAAATGTTTAAAGCTTTAGTTAAAAACTAGTTAACCGATTTTTTGAGCGACGGCTTTTTTCACAGTAGTAGACTCGGAGTCACTACCGGACTTCGCTTCAACTTCTTCTGCTGGCTTTTTTGCAGCTTTTTCAGCTTTGGCTTCGTGAGCTTTCTTTCCAGCTTCTCGGCGGGCACGGAATTTGTCTACACGTCCTTCAATGTCTACAAGTTTTTCTTGGCCAGTGTAGAATGGGTGACTTGAACTAGAAATGTGAATTTTAACAACAGGGTATATCTGTCCGTCTTCCCATTTTGTAGTTTCTTCACTAGCTACAGTCGAGCGAGTCAAAATTTTGGTACCGTCGTTTAAGTCCTCAAATACTACTAAACGGTAATTGGTTGGGTGAATTTCTTTCTTCATAGCCAAGTTGAGAGTATAGCTTAATAACTTGTTTCAGTCAACAGAGGGGTTGCGGTAATATAACTTCTCTGATAGAATAAGACTATCAATTATTAAGCAACTGTGTGATTAATAATCCTCTCAACGGCATTGTGCCAGCGAGCCCCACACGGTGAAGAGAAAGGATAATACCATGGCCTCAATAGAGGTAGACGTTAAACAACTGCTTGAAGCAGGTGCTCATTTTGGGCATAAAACTAGTAGGTGGCATCCAGCAATGCGCCCCTACATTCATAGCAAGCGCGGCGAAAACCACGTTATAGATTTGTTTAAAACAAAAGAAAAACTTGAAATTGCATTAGCTAAGATTCAAGACTCAGTATCTCACGGAGGAACAGTTTTATTGGTTTCAACTAAAAGGCAAGCAAAGGATTTTATCTCTGAGCTCGCACAAGAAACAGGAATGCCATACGTAGTTAACCGCTGGCTGGGTGGAATGCTTACAAATACTGTAACAATGGGCGCTAGAATAAAGCACCTCAAGAACTTAGAAGAGAAGAAAATGACTGGTGAGCTAGATGCAAAATACAGCAAGCTTGAAGTTCAGCGTTTTCAAGAAGAAATAGACCAAATGAATGAACTCTACGGTGGTATTAAGGATATGCCAGGCAAACCATCAGTGGTTTTTGTAGTTGATGTAACTCATGATAAAAATGCAGTATTGGAAGCAATTAAGCTAAAGATACCTGTTGTTGGTTTGGTAGATACCAACGCCGATCCAAGGACAATAGATTTTCCAGTTCCTTGTAATGATGACGCGGTAAAAACTATAAAATTAGTGTGCGATTACGTTAAACAAGCAATTGAGGCCGGAAAATCAGCCCAAAAAGCTCCAACAACTGACGCTGTAACACCTGTTGAAAAACCTATCGCAAAACCTGCAGAAGCAACGGCAGACAAACCTGCAGAAACTTCAAAAGAACAGGTAGCTGAAGAAGTTGAGCCTAAAGAAACAAAGAAAGGGGAATAGCAGTGGCTATCTCAATCGAAGAAATTAAGAGACTAAAAAACCTAACAGGCGTTGGTTTGACTGATGCTAAAGCAGCTCTTACAGAATCCAAAGGGGACTTTGATAAAGCACTTGAAGCAATGCGTAAAAAAGGAATGACTAAAGCTGACAAACGTGGTGAGCGTGAAGCAAGAGCCGGGGTCATTGGTTCATATCTACACGACAACCGCATAGGTGTTTTGGTAGAAGTTAACTGTGAAACAGACTTTGTTGCTAAAAACGACATATTTGTAGAACTTGTAAAAGATATTTCCATGCATATCGCAGCCAGTGCTCCAGAATATGTTAGCAATGATGAAATTCCTACTAAAGTTAGCAAACAAATGAGTGATGAGTTTAGTGAAAAGGCAAAAGCCGAAGGCAAGCCAGCAAATATCATTCCTGGAATTGTAGAAGGAATGTTAAAGAAATATTTTGCTGAGAGATGTCTAATGAGTCAACCGTTTGTGAAAAATCCAGACGTAACCGTTGGTGATATTGTTAAAGAAGCCAATGCCAAACTCGGTGAGAATATTGTAGTACGTCGATTTAGCCGCCTCCAGCTTGGCGAAATCTCCTAAAGCGCCAGGTCTTGGCTATTTTCGGCTTGATTCCTTGCGTTACGCACTCAACGTATCAACAAATACGTCTACTTTGCGTTCCGCAGAATCGCACCGAGAAACTAGCTCAAGCCTGGTACTTTAGGACTTCTATGGTAACTGGTACAATGTAGGTAGTAAAGAAGGGAATAACGTTTTGAACGAAAAAGATGTAACTGATCAACTTCAAGCAAAAGTTAACCAAGCAAAAGAGCATTTTAGCTCAGAGCTTAATAAACTACGAACAGGTCGTGCTCACCCAAGTATGGTTGAGGGAGTAATTGCTGAGGCATATGGTACACCCATGCCTTTAGTTCAGCTTGCAACAATCACCACTCCAGAGCCACAGCTAATTCAAATTTCACCTTTTGACCCTACTAATATTGCCGCAATTTCAACAGCTATAAGGAATAATCAAACACTTGGGTTCAACCCCGTAGATGACGGGCGAGTTGTTAGAATTCAGATTCCGCCACTTACAGAAGAACGCCGTTTGCAAATAGTCAAACAACTAAACGAAAAGCTGGAAGAAGCAAATATTAGTCTGCGAAAAGCTCGACACGATGCAATTGATTCTATTAATGCAGCTAAAAAAGACAAATCAATCGGTGAGGATGACGCAAAACGCTTACAAAAGACAGTTGACGACATGCTGAATGATGCTAAATCAGGCTTGGAACAATTAGCTAGTGTAAAACAAACTGAAATCTTAAAGGTTTAGGGGTATTATTTGTTAGTTTTTATCGGTTTTCTAAGCATAATTTTGCTTGTCATATTACACGAGCTGGGGCACTTCATATTGGCCCGCAGAGCAGGGGTAGAGGTTGAAGAATTTGGGATTGGTTTCCCACCTAGAGCTAAAATTTTAACCAAGAAAAACGGGACAACTTTTACCTTAAACTGGCTTCCGCTCGGTGGTTTTGTGAAGCTTAAAGGCGAGCATGACTCAGATGAAACACCGGGTTCTTTCGGTGCCGCAAAACTAAAAGACAAAGTAAATATTATGTTGGCTGGTGTTGTCGTAAACTTTATTACTGCTTTTGTAATCTTTACATTCCTAGCTCTAGTTGGCATGCCAAAACTTCTAGATAACCAATTCACAGTTGCCAACGATAATAAAGTGGTAAGACAAGACGTATTAGTGGGCTACGTAGAAGATGGTTCGCCTGCCAACAGTGCTGGTTTGCAAGAACGTGACATACTAAAAAAGATATCTGCAGTAAACAAGAACACTAGCTTTGAGCTAACACGTCAGGACCAACTAAAAGTTGCTTCACAGGCACTAGCAGGTGAACAGGTGAATATTGAGATAGTCAGGGCTGGAAAACTACAGACTGTAACAGCAACAATGTTAAGCGAACAAGAGGTTGAAGCCAGTAAGCAAGTACACCAAGTATGCATATCTGAATTGATTGAATCTGATAGAGATTGTCCAACAACAAAGGGCTTCTTGGGAGTAATTCCCGGTGAGTACGTTGTGCAAAGAGCGACTTGGTCCGCTCCCGTGGTTGGCGCTGCTGTAACTGGGCAATTCACCCAGGCTACGTTAAGAGGGCTTGGTTCAATAGTTGGCGGATTATTCAAAGGCGATACAACAACCGCCAAAGAACAAGTGTCTGGTGTTGTCGGCGTAGGTTTTATCTTGAGTGATTCCAGCTTCTTGGGCCCTATATTTATGATAATGATTATAGGGGTAATATCTCTGTCACTTGCGGTGATGAATTTGCTGCCTATCCCGGCGCTTGATGGAGGCAGATTGTTTGTAACACTGCTTTATAGATTGTTCAAAAAGCCGCTTTCAAAAACTACTGAAGAGCGTATACATGGCACAGGTTTTGCTATATTAATGCTTCTTTTCGTATTAATCACAGTCTTAGATGTCCAAAAATTCATCCTCTAAATTAATCACGAAAGCTACTCCGTCGACTAGAGTAGCGCTGGTTCTGTTTAATGTAGTTGGAACGCTTGGCATATTCTTCACTGGACAATTCCTAGGTGTATATCTGCTAATCATAGCATTAAGCCTTTTGGGGAATGACCATCAACAAATAACTAGGTTGCTATCCGATAATATATACGTTCAATTTTTTGCAGTAGCGCTTATCGCTGTTATAACCTTTGGGATTCTATATTTCGTCCATAAATATCGTAAGGTGAGCTTAAGAGATAGCCTAGGCTTAAAGGGCAGGCCCAATGGATCTACCGTATGGTCCGCGTTAATCACCTATGGTCTATACTTTTTGGCTTTCTTGTTTATGGTAGCGGTCGTTTCATATATTGTGCCTAGCCTTAATATTAACCAAGAACAGAGTTTAGGATTCAAATCTCCGGTTGGCTTTGAGGTCCCGCTTGTTTTTTTGTCTTTGGTCATCATCCCATCAGTCTTAGAAGAAGCCGTTTTTAGAGGGTTCTTATATCGTCGTCTTAGAGCCGTTATCGGCATTCCAACAGCAGCAATAATAACCAGCTTAATTTTTGGCTCTGCTCATTTAGAATTTTTAGATGGTGGTAGTCTTAATTATATTGCGGCGCTTGATACGCTCTTACTTTCGTTTTTCTTAATTTGGTTAGTAGAGAAAACAGACAATATTTGGGCTTCAATCTTTCTTCACGGCTTAAAAAATACGATTGCCTTTGTAGTACTGTTCATAATCTAATACAATGAGTTGAAGTGAGAAGTAAGGAGAGAATAAGCATATGAGAAGAACACAATTATTCACAAAAACTCAAAAACAAGCACCAGCTGACGAAGTTGCAAAAAATGCACAGCTCCTTATCAGGGCGGGGTTTTTGCACAAAGAAATGTCGGGAGTTTACTCTTTCTTACCTCTTGGTCTAAAAACCCTAAATAATGTGGTTCAAATCATTAGGGATGAGATGAATACTGTCGGAGGTAACGAAGTTGAGATGTCTACACTACAAAATAAAGAATTATGGGTAGCTACGGATAGATGGGACGACAAAAAAGTCGATAATTGGTTCAAGACTACATTTGCCAGCGGTGCAGAGACTGGTTTAGGTATTACACACGAAGAGCCAATAACAAATATGATGAGAAGTTTTGTCAGCTCATATAAAGACTTGCCGGCTTTTCCGTACCAGTTCCAAACAAAATTCAGAAACGAACTAAGAGCAAAAAGTGGCTTAATGCGTGGAAAAGAATTTCTAATGAAGGATCTATATTCACTCACAAGAACCCAAGCTGAGCATGATGAATTTTATGAAAAGATCAGCAAAGCCTATGATGATGTTTTTTCAAGATTAGGGATAGGGGAAATTACCTATAAAACATTTGCTAGCGGCGGTATCTTCGCAAAATATTCTCACGAGTTTCAGACAATAAGTGATGTAGGTGAGGATACAATTTATGTTCACCATGGAAAGAAAATTGCAATCAATAAAGAAGTGTACAACGACGAGGTCTTGGCTGATCTTAATGTTAAAAAAGACGATCTCGAAGAAGTAAGCGCAGTTGAGACCGGCAATATTTTCAGTCTTGGTACTCGCTTTTCCGAACCGTTGAATCTAAATTTTACAGATGAAGACGGGTCATCCAAACCTGTAATTATGGGGTCTTACGGTATTGGGCCAAGCAGACTAGTTGGGTTACTGGCAGAACACTTTGCGGATGAAAAAGGGCTTGTCTGGCCAATTAATGTTTCACCGTACCACGTGTATCTAGCTTCAGTAGGCGATGACATCGAAGTAGTTAAAGCTTCTGACAAACTCTACGAAGAGTTTAAAAAAGCAGGGGTAGAAGTTTTGTATGATGACCGAGATACTCGCCCAGGTGATAAATTTGCAGATGCAGATTTAATGGGAATACCAATCCGTATTGTGGTGAGTAACCGTACACTTGAAAATAAATCTGTTGAATACAAAGAGAGAACCAGCGAATCATCGGAGTTAGTTGGTATAGAGGAAATAGTAGTGAAGGTGACGGCTAAAATAAACAGTCAGGGGCAATTTTAGTTGTTTTTAAGATAAATCTGTTAAAATAAGGTTATTGCGATCCGCAAAAACAGATAGCGACCGGGATGAATAAGATTTAAGAAGTAAAAGTATAAGGAAATGTAGTGAAAAAACAGTTTAAACTGACAGCTGACGGCGTGGCCGAACTCGAGCTTGAAATAAAAGAGCTTTTATCTCAACGTGGAGAAGTAGCAGAACGAATTAAGACAGCCCGAGAATTTGGTGATTTGTCCGAAAATGCTGAATATAGCTCTGCAAGGCAAGAGCAGGAACGCGCCGAGAGCAGAATTGGTGAAATTGACACAATACTCAAGAATGTTGAGATTATTAAAAGTCCTTCAAAAAAAGACAAAGTTGAGCTTGGTAATACCGTTAAACTATCTGGCGTAAAAGGTGATAAAACTTTTAAAATCGTAGGTTCAGTGCAGGCAGATCCACTTAGTGGCAAAATATCTGATGAGTCCCCAATAGGAAAAGCCCTTCTAGGCAAAAAACTTGGCGAAGAAGTAGAGATTAACACCCCAACCGATACCAGCATCTTCAAAATCGTCACTATTTCTTAAATTATCTTACGTTTAGGCTGTAAACTGTAAACTGTTTACTGTAAACTAGTATCCATGGCAATACTTAAAGATTTTAGGGATGAGAGATTACGCAAACTTGAAGAGTTGCGTGGTCTTGGCGTTAATCCATATCCCGCAAAGGCAAATCGTACTCACAAAGTAGCTCAAATTACCGATGAATTTGATAAGTTGGAAGGTACAGACGTATCTGTTGTTGGGCGTATTATGTCCATACGAAAGTTCGGAAAACTGGCTTTTGTGGTTATTCGCGACATGAGCGGGGAAGTACAGCTGTTTGTACGTGATGGAGAAAGCTCAAAAGAAGCAGACAGGGCAAATAGTGAGCTTGTTATGCCGGCTGAAATTGCTCTGTTAGACACAGGAGATTTTGTTGAATGCTCAGGTCCAGTTATAAAAACCCAAACAGGTGAAATGTCTGTTAATTGCAAAAAGCTCAGGTTATTAGTTAAAGCACTTCGGCCGATGCCAAGTACGCAAGAAGGTTTCACCGACAAAGAACAACGGCTACGTAGACGATATGTAGACATGAACGTGAACATTGATGTAAGACGACGTTTTGAACGCAGAACAAAATTTTGGCAAGCCACCAGAGATTTTTTGAACAAAGAAGGTTTTTTGGAAGTAAATATACCCGTGTTAGAGCACACAACTGGTGGTGCAGACGCAAACCCATTTGTTACACACATGGATGCTCTGGATCAAGACTTTTACTTACGCATTAGCCACGAGTTACCTCTAAAAAGGTTAATTGGTGCTGGTTTTGAAAAGGTTTATGACCTTGGCCCAAGATTCAGGAACGAAAATTATAGTGACGAACACCTTCCAGAACATGTAGCAATGGAGTGGTACTGGGCATATGCAGACTGGCAAGACGGGATGAAGCTCATGGAGGACATGTTTAGGCATGTCTTGAGTGAAACATTCGGGACGCTTCAGTTCAAAGTCGGCGAAATGAAAATAGACATGAGCAAGGATTGGGAACAGTGGGATTATGCAGGTGTTATAAAAGATCACTACGGAATTAACGTGTTTGAATGCACAATTGAACAAGTCAAAGAAGCGCTAAGTAAAAACAATTTAGAAGTTGAAAAGACCGAAAATATTGCCCGCGGTATTGATAAACTCTGGAAAAAGATTCGGGCAACAGTGGCTGGCCCAATTTGGCTTATAAATACACCAAAATTTATCTCACCGCTTTCGAAAGCAAACAAAGAAAACCCACTGGTTACTGAAAGGGCTCAGGCGGTGATTGCTGGGAGTGAACTAATAAACCTTTTCTCGGAGCTTAACGATGCGGTTGACCAGCTGGATAGATTTGTAGAGCAACAAAAAATGCGTGACGCCGGTGACGAAGAAGCGATGATGCTAGACATAGACTTTGTAGAAATGCTTGAGTACGGCATGCCTCCAACTTGCGGTATGGGGTATTCTGAACGAGTATTTTGGGTTTTTGAAGGTGTTTCAGCTCGTGAAGGTGTGCCATTCCCTCAAATGCGTTCTGAAATAGACGAAGTAACAAAATCCATCTATCCAGGCATTAAATTGTAAGTTTTATCTACTTAGAATCGTGTCGTAAACCGACAAGAATCAGTACCATCCAAGCCAAGATAAAACAAAGTCCGCTGTAAAACACTACGTTCCCCCAAAGCTGTATGCGATATCCTTCATTAAAGAAGTCATTGAAGTATTTTACTGCAGACAATGAGTAGGTTGCTGCGGTTAATGTGGTGATTAACAAAAGTAGTACTCGACGCCTCATAACACCGACTGTAATGATTGGCAGGGCAAGGAGTAATGTTGAAGTTGAGGCCATGCCTCTTTCCCAATAAATCATAAATCCGGCAAAAATTACTTCACAAACAGCCAAAGCGAAGAGCAGTGTCATGTTTCTGGTTATTGACTCGGATGTTCTGACCAAGAACCAAACAGATAAGGTTGCAAAAAGTAGTAGTGTTCCAGCTACCCAGCGCTGAGCAACAGATTCCCTTGTAATTAAATTCCCTGAGTCAAAAAGAGCAGTCACTAACATAAACAGGGCAACCGCAAAAAAAGTTGTACGGGTAATTCTGATTGCGTCAACCTGTAAACTCGCTACTGATTTCTTCTTAACCATAAGCTTCTTTATACACGATGTTAGTTCAACAGGTCAACCCCGTAGTAGACCGCGTAGTGAGCTATTCATAATATTTTCAAAGAAAATACCTGCTTTACCTTTGATAGAGCAAATGAAAAGTCTACTACGGAGCTCACTACGGGGTCAGTTTTCACTTATTTGAAAGTTAGAGCAGTAGTGTAGAATTAAAGTATGATAGCGCTTAAAAATGTTACCAAGCGGTTTGGTAAAAAAGAAAATATTTTTACTGCACTAAAAGATATCAACTTATCGATTCCCAAGGGGAAAACAGTAGCAATTACTGGTAAAAGTGGTTCGGGCAAAAGCACATTAATGCATGTTATGAGTGGGTTGGACCGCGTAACCGATGGAAACGTGGTTCTTAACAACAGAGACCTAAAAGATTTGAGCTCAAAAGAAGTTGATAAATTTCGTGCTCAAGATATGAGTTTTATCTTCCAGTCCTTTTTTGTTGAAGCCAATCAAACCTGCTATGACAATGTTATGCTGCCACTTGAAATTGCCGAAACACCACGTAAATTACGCCACTCAAGAGTAATGCAGGCGCTAAAATCGGTCGAATTAGAAGACAAAGTATCTGAAAAAGCCCGAAATCTGTCAGGTGGTCAGAAGCAAAGACTAGCTATTGCTAGGGCAATCGTGAATAAACCTAAACTTATTTTTGCCGATGAGCCAACTGGAAATTTAGATAGCACCACAGGTGAAAAAGTCACAAATTTACTCTTTGACTTGAATAAAAAACTAGGTTCTACACTGGTGATAGTGACCCATGACCAGGACTTAGCGTCTAAATGTTCAACTAAAATAGTAATGCGTGATGGTGAGATTCTAAAGACTCCAAAATTTGCGAAAAAAAGGAGCAAAAAATAATGTTTATATCAGACTTAGTTAAACGTTCAGGCCGAAGTCTTAAATCAGCCAAAATTCGGACACTCTTAACGGCACTAGCAATAGCTGTTGGTGGTTTTACTCTTTGTTTAACACTTGCCGCCGGCAACGGGGTTCGGGACTATACAGATAAACTTGTGAGCAGCAACTTTGACCCTGCAGAATTAGTCGTGGGACGGGATAGGGAAGTTTCAAACACTGGTACGCCAAAAAGCACGCCTCAAGAATATGACGAGTCAATAACTTCATTTCAAGCAGGAGGTCCTAATGGCAGTTTCCAGGTTAAGCAAGTTACTCGGGCTGACATAAATTTACTCAAAGAGAACCCAAGCGTTGAAAGGGTGCGCGAGAACTTTAATCTCAACGTACGCTATGTCACAAGAGAAGGCCAAAAACGCTACACGGCCAGTGCTGAAGCCTATAATCCAGCTCAAAAACCCGAATTAAAGACTGGTCAGCTTCCAGAATTTGAGGATATAAGTGTAGGCGAAGTTTTGTTACCTGATTCATATATTTCGATATTTGGATTTACAAGCGAGCAAGAAGCAATTGGCCAGACAGTATCCATAACTGTTCAAGAGCCTTTTTCGATTGATTCATTGGCGGAATTACTCGGCTCAAGCGAGGATATAGCTGAATTAGCAAAACTGGCAGAGCAGGCAACATTACCGAAAGAACAAACACTTAGTTTCAAGATTATTGGAGTGACTAAAAAACCGGCAACCAGTCTGGCATTTGGAGTGTCGCCCCTTTTGATAAGCTCAACTGATTCACGCAAAATTTATGATTTTACTACTAAGGGCACAGCAAATTACGACCAGTACTTATATGTGAGTGTACGCGTAAAGAATGGAACTGATAAGAAGGCAAGAGACGAAGTTAAAGCCCAACTTGAAGCTCAAGGATTCTACGTTTTAGATACCTATGATATTCAGAAGACAATTACCCAAGTTGTAGACGTGATGCAGGGGCTCGTTGCCGCTTTGGGTAGTATTACCCTGGTCGCTTCTATATTTGGGGTAGTTAATACTCAATACATTAGCGTTCTTGAGAGAACCAGAGAAATTGGAATGATGAAAGCGCTTGGTATGAGTAGAAAAGGTATTCGGAGGCTGTTTATTTTAGAGGCTACCTGGATAGGTTTTATAGGCGGAATGATTGGAATTATAGCTGGCTATCTTGTCGGCAAGAGTCTTAACCCATGGATTACAGAAAGACTTGACTTAGGAGCGGGGAATAGCTTGATAATCTATGATCCAATTCAAACTCTAGTTCTGCTTATAGGGCTAATGCTCGTGGCGGCGATTGCAGGGCTTTTGCCGGCGCTAAAAGCTGCTAAGCTTGACCCTGTTGAAGCTCTTAGATCTGAATAGTTCAGTTTAATTTAAAAATAGCATATAATTAATTCTAGTTATGGTTAAGAATGACAAGGGGTTTACAGTGGTGGAGTTGATGTTGGGTATAGCAGTTTTTGCTATAGTAACGCCAGCAATTATTCAATCTGTAATTTCTCTCAACGGTTTGAATGATAGGGCATCGGACTTAACCTACGCAAATATTATCGCTGAAAACAAGATTGAATCGCTCAGAAGTGATGGTTACAATGCTCTGGTTGATGGGACCTATGATTTTAGCGCTGATTTACCGGCAAGTTTCACTCCTCCTCGAATAGCTAGTTATACAATCTCGTCTCCTGTTACTGGCGTAAAAGATTTGTTGGTTAGTATTCAGTACACCGATGACGGTGTTGATCGGATATTAGAATATAAATCCTCAATCGGCGAGTTAGGGGTATCACAGTAATGTCTAAAAAGCCAAGAGACGAAGGTTTTACAATTGTTGAACTATTACTCTCGGTGTCGGTTGCGTCTATTGTAAGCGTCTTGATGGTCGCAGCATTAGTATTCATGTACGGAAGTCTGATCGCTGAACAGACTAGGTCTAGCATGGTTTTAGAATCACAATTGTTCTTAAGAAGGATGGTTGAAGATATACGCGTGGCCAACGAAGTTTTAGTCACTAACACAATTCCTGATACGTATGATCCGCCAGGTGGATGGTTGACTGATGACCCGGCAAATATTCTTATCGTCACGCAACCTGCAGTAGATGTGTCTAAGGATTTTATTTACGATACTGATACAGGATACCCTTATCAAAACGAACTTATTTATTTCGGCTCAGGCTCAACCATGTATAGACGTACATTATCAAACACCAATGCTACAGGTAATGCCGCAGTAACAACATGCCCACTGGGCACCGCAAACTGTCCACCAGATGTCCAGCTAACTAGTCACCTGCAGAACTTACTTTTCACTTTTTATGATGCAGACGACGAGGTCACGGCTGACGCTAGTCTTGCGCGTTCTGTAGAGCTGACAGTCAACTTAACCAGAAAAGTTTATGGCAAGGATTTAGATGTTACAAACACCACAAGGATGACACTTAGAAATGAAAATTAAGAAACAAGACACCAGTGGCTTTATGATTGCAACCTTGATGGTCGTGATATTGATTATTTCTGTGCTTTTAGTAACTATTACCAGTACGAGTATTGCAAATTACCAAAGTGCCACAAAAGAACAGATTAGGGTCAGCGCTCAGCTTGCTGCCGACGCCGGCTTGGATATCGGGTTGCACGAGCTGAACTTAGACAGTGATTGGGCCGGTACCGGGGGGGAAGTTGACTACAACACTACTACAAGTGGCAAATCTATAAAAACTACTTATGACGTACTGATTGAGCCTGGCTCTTCAGCAGAGAAAAAGATTATAACTTCAACAGCTAGGGCATATAGTCCTTCAACAAATACAACACCTTCGTCCACTAGGATCTACCAACTTGAAGCAGAAGCCGTAACCACCGGTAACGGTCCCGGGTCAGTTGTATCTGGAGTCGGTGGACTAACACTTAACAATAACTCAAAAATTACCGGGGGCGACGTTATTGTAAACGGAACAGTTGTTGTGAGTAACGGTGCACAGATAGGATTATCGACAAATTCTGTCAATCTAAGAGTAGCTCATCAGAGCTGCCCTTCTCCAGTAACAGCAGCATATCCACAAGTATGTACATCCGGTCAGCCGATAACTGCAAATGGTAGGATATATGCAAACGTTCAAGCACAAAATCAGACCACAAGTACTAATATGTCTAATCCAGGACTTGTTAGCTCAACTTTTGCACCAATTGCCGTTCCGGGCTATGACAGGGCGTCCCATAAAGCAGCTGTAGCTGTCACCTATGCATCTAATAATTCAGCTGTTGGGTGTAATAAAACCTGGCCAGCAAATGTAAAAATTACCGGTAATGTATCTTTAAGCAATAACTGTACCGTAACTATTTCGGGTAATGTTTGGATTACTGGGACTCTTTTTATCGGTAATAATGCAAACATGATAATTTCTAATACATTAGGAGCAACGCGTCCAGTAGTAATGATTGACGGTTCAACAGGCCTTAGTTTTGGCAATAACGGAAATGTCACACCTAATTCCTCTGGTACCGGTGCTGAGTTTATCACTACGTGGTGGAATACTAACACTGCCACAAATGGTAATTTTACCTGCGGTGGAATTGCCGATAAACTTGACTGCACGACAGTGACAGGACTTGCGCTATCTACAAGTCAGGCGACGACAACGATAAATTTTGCCAATAACGCAACTGCATCTAAATCTATAATGCGAACACTATGGTCAAGGGTAATCATCTCAAACAACGGTGCTTTAGGTGCAGTAGCCGGTCAAACAGTGCAACTTGGTAACAACGCAGTCATTAATTTTACTGCAACTATACCGGGAAGTGACAATCTGGTTACTGCTTGGGTCAAAAGAGGATACTTGCGGGTTTTCCAATAGACTGAATATGCATCTGTGGTATAGTTTATTTCATGGCTACAACACTCAAGAAATCCACAGCAAAAAAGAAAACCTCAAAAGCAAAAAAACTATCAACTAAGAAGATCAAAACAACTAAAGCACGAGTAAGCTCAAAATCTACTACTGCAAAAAAATCAGTGGTTAAAAAAGCAGTAGTAAAATCAAAGCCAGCAGCTAGAAGTCCATGGGACATTTTCAAAAAACTTGATAAATGGAACACCGGGCTAGGCTTGCTACACGCAGTACAGGGTGTTGTGGTTCTAGTTTTGAGTGGCGTTGCTACCTTCGCTGTTACTACTAATTTTTTGACTTTAGATAAATTGGCAAGTACCGACAACACCCCTGTTCTTGTACAAGCAACACGCACACTATTTGATATTAATCTTGCCTATATTGTGGCAGCGTTTTTCTTCATGTCGGCAATTGCACATCTTATTATCGCGACAGTTTATCGTAAAAGATATGAATCAGATCTTAAGCTTGGGATCAACAGAGCACGATGGATAGAGTACGGAGTTAGCGCCAGCACTATGATGGTAGGTATCGCGCTTCTTAGCGGAGTTTCAGACCTATCTACATTGGTTTCTATCTTTGGGGCAACGCTTGTTATGAATTTGCTTGGTCTTGTCATGGAAGTACACAATCAGACAACAGGTAAAACTAACTGGTTGAGCTATATTGTAGGCACGATTTCAGGGATAGTTCCTTGGTTAGTGGTTGGAATATATTTCTTGGGAGCTAATCAATATGGAGAAGGTACAATACCTTCGTTTGTATATTGGATTTACGGCAGTATATTTGTGTTCTTTAGTAGCTTCGCCGTTAATATGTACCTTCAATACAAGAAAATAGGGCGTTGGGCAGACTATATGTATGGTGAAAAAACCTACATGATTTTGAGCTTAGTCGCTAAGTCAGCTTTAGCCTGGCAGATTTTCTTCGGCGCACTTAGGCCGTAAATACGCTGGCTCTTTTCCTTAGATAAGTTCCAGTCCGCGCATCACCGTATCTCACATACGGCTTGCTTGCGGTCTTCGCTTCTCAAAGAAAAATAGCTCACCGTATTACGCTCTAAGCCAGATAATAAATACAGATTTGAGGATTGGTGAAAAAAACGGAAGTAATACTTGAAAATATACGGCTTTCAAAGTTAGTTCATGGGGGGCAGTGTTTGGCAGAAACACCTGAGGGCAAAAAAATATTTGTATGGGGTGGGCTTCCTGGTGAGCTAGTAAGCGTAACGGTATTAAAAAAGAAGAAATCATACCTTGAGGGCGTTGTTAATCAGGTGTTAGAGCAGAGTCCGGATAGAATTACTGCAAAAGAACCAGATTCATATTTATCTACTAGTCCTTGGCAAATAATGAGCATATCGGCCGAAGACAAGGCAAAACAAGCAATTCTTGAAGAATCATTTGCAAGAGAGAAGGTCGTGGATATTAAGTTTGATAAGTTCATATCTGGTAGCAGTGACTATAACTATCGAAACAAACAGGAATTTGGGTTCTGGGGGGACGAAAGCGGTTTGCATTTAGCTCACTTTGTTCGTGGCTCTCATAATAAAACAATTGTTGAGGGCAGTGCGCTGGCAATGGAGCCGATAAATACGGCATCTAGGGATATCAGAAAAGAGTTGAACAGATTAAACGTGTGGGGCGGTAAGTTCAAAACACTCATGTTACGCTGTTCTCAGGCCGGAGAGGTGGTTGGAGCTCTATTTGTGAAGGAAGAGTTAACCATGAGCTCATTTACGCTCCCAGCGTCCTTAAAAGGTCTCGACATCTATTATTCAGACCCCAAAAGCCCCGCTAGCATTGCTTCTAAGAAGTTGTATTCGTTTGGTGATATAAACTTGGTTGATAGCATAAGCGATATAAATATCACATATGACGTATTGTCGTTTTTTCAGGTTAATCTATCGGTGTTCGAGCTTGCACTTACCCAAATTAAAAAAGTAATAAAAAGCAAAAAAGTGGTTGATATGTATAGCGGGGTAGGGACAATAGGCTTAGCAGTGGGGGCGTCAATTCTTGTTGAATCGGATAAAAACAATATTGGTCATGCAATGAAGAACGTAGGTTCTACAGACACAGAAGTTGTTCACGCCAGCTCTGAAAAAGCCCTAGTGCACATTACCTCAGACTCGACCTTAATAGTAGACCCACCCAGAGCCGGTCTCCACAAAGACGTCATAGCTCGTATTGCAGAGGTCAGACCTCCGCAGGTTATCTATCTAAGCTGTAACCCGGCAACACAGGCCAGGGATGTGAAGCTCCTAGAAGAAAACTATAGAATTACGTACGCTCAAGGATACAACTTTTTCCCAAGAACACCCCATATAGAATCATTGGTTGTGCTAGAGTTAAAGTAATGAAGATTCATAGATTTTATGTGGGAGATAGTTTAGAACTTGACCATGAGGTTTGGGTTAATGACCAAAACTTGCTTCATCAGTGGACAAGAGTTTTACGTTTTAGGCCGGATCAAGAGATAGCACTATTTAACAGCGTAAAAGAAGAACGTTTGTATCGAATTGACCGGATTGAACCTGATGCAGTACACCTGAGCCTAATTACTGAGCTTAAAGCAAAACTACCTGAAAAAGAATTATATTTATGCTTTTCACTTCTTAAAAAAGATAAAAACGATTGGGTTTTGCAGAAGGGAACTGAGCTTGGAGTAAGACATTTTGTACCTATACTTTGTGACCGTACCGAAAAAACAGGTTTCGATGTGGATAGGGCCAGAAAAATTGTAATTGAGGCCTCCGAACAGTGTGGCAGAGCCGACATACCAAAAATTCGCGAACCTATAAACCTAGCAGCTGCAATAGAGGAACTAAAAGACAAAGTGGAGTTAATGGTAGCCGAGCAAGGCTCTCCCCAGATGCCAGATTCTGATTCTCAGACCTCACACGCCTTGGGCGTGCTTGTTGGTCCTGAAGGTGGCTGGACGGATGAAGAAAAAAAGTTATTCACTGAAAATAATCTAAAGCACCTCGCCCTTAGCGAATTCACTCTTAGAGCAGAAACTGCCTGTGTAACCGCTGCCGCACTGTTACAATAGCTGCATGGCAGATAATTATTGGAAAGAGCGTAACCAACCCTACAAAGTAGGTCAGTCAGAACCGTTTAAAGTTAGCCGGAGTAAAATCGAGCTTTATACCCAATGTCCGCGCTGTTTTTGGCTTGATGCTAGGCTTAAAATTAAACGTCCTGGAAGCCCTCCTTTTCAGATAAATAAAGCAATTGATGAGTTATTTAAAAAGGAATTTGATACTTATCGTGAAACCGGCAAGCCTCACCCAATCATGAAGGATAATAAGATTAAAGCTGTGCCAATGAGGCACAAAGATTTAGATAAGTGGCGACACAACTTCACTGGTGTAGTTCATTTGCATGAGCCAACTAATCTGCACGTTTTTGGGGCAGTTGACGATGTTTGGATTGGCGACGACGGTAAAGTTATTGTTGTAGACTACAAGGCCACAGCAAAGAATAAAGAGATAGATTTAGATTCTGATTGGCAGATTATGTACAAGCGCCAAATGGAAATTTATCAATGGTTACTGCGCCAAAACGGTTTTGAGGTAAATGACACCGGATACTTTGTTTATGCAAACGGCAGAACAGACGTAGACAGTTTTGATAACAAGATAGAGTTCAGAACAAAACTAATTCCTTACACGGGAAGTACAGACTGGGTAGAAGGCGCCCTAAAAGACATGAAGAAAACTTTGGAGGGGGACATGCCAGGAGTAGGAACGGCGGCAATGGGTGGAGAATGTGAACACTGCGCCTATGCCCGCTCAAGAACACAATTAACCCTAGATTCATTGAAGAAACAAAAAACAAAGTAGAGTATAATTAATCAAGATGATTGATATACAAATATTGCGGGATAACCCAGAAGGCGTTAAACAAAAATCGCTCGAAAAGCAGGTTGATGTTGATGTTGACCAGATTATCCGGCTTGATAGCGAGAGGCGGAATTTGCTACAGGAAGTTGAGGCTATAAGGCAACAACGCAACGAGATAAGCGCTAAAATGAAGGGCGGAAAGCCAGAACCAGAGCTTGTAGAGCAGGGTAAACTACTAAAGACTGAGCTTGGAGAAAAAGAAGAAGCTCTAAAGAAACTAGATACTGAATTTGACGAATTATTTAGATTAATTCCAAACTTGTCATTAGAACACGTTCCTGTAGGCACCACAGAAGAGCAAAATGTAGTGGTCAAAACTGTTGGCGAAAAACCAGAATTTGCATTTACGCCACGCCCACATTGGGAGATAGCAAAAAAGCGTGATTTGTTTGATAAAGAGCGCGCAGCAAAAGTTTCAGGTAGTCGGTTTGTCTATCTTAAAGGCGGGTTAGTTAGATTGCAATTTGCCATCATTCAATATGTAATGGATATTCTGGCTGACGAAGATTTGCTTCAGAAACTGATCGAAGAAAATGGCCTGAATATTAAGCCAAACGCTTTTGTACCTATTTTGCCGCCGGCTATGCTCAAAACCGAACCTTACGTTGCCAGTGCTCGATTAAACGCGGCTGACGTAACTTATAAACTTGAAGGCGACGACCTATGGCTGAATGCTAGTGCAGAACACACCCTTTGCACAATGTATTGGAACGAAACCTTGCCCGCAGAAGAATTACCAAAAAGATTTATTGGGTATAGCACTAGTTTCAGGAGAGAGGCAGGAACTTACGGTAAGGACACAGAAGGAATAATTCGTTTACATCAATTTGATAAGTTAGAAATGGAAGTGTTTAGTACGGCCGAAACAGGCTTAGATGAGCATAAACTGCTAATTGCTATTCAAGAATATTTAATGCAACAATTGGGCTTAACCTACAACTTTATCCAGAAATGCACTGCGGATATCGGCAAGCCTAATGCAAGTGGCATTGATATAGATTGCTGGTTTCCGGGGCAGAAAAGGTTTATAGAAACGCACACTGCAGATTTTATGACAGATTATCAAGCTCGTGATTTAAATATTAAGACCAAGAATGATGGAGTTAATCAGTTAGTTCACACCAATGACGCTACTGCTTTTGCCCTGAGCAGGATATTAGCTGCCATTATGGAGAATTATCAGAACGAAAATGGGGCAATTAGAATTCCAACAGTTTTACAAAATTATATGGGGGGGAAAGAGACAATATGATCAAACAAATTGCAATTGCAGCACCGCAAAAAGGGGTAGAGGTAGATAAAGATCTAGCTAAATATATAAATTCAAAAATAGGTAAGTTAGACCGACACTTGAAACGTAGAGAGCGCGAAGTCGTTAGGGCAGACGTAAAGCTAAAAGAGAATAAATCGAACGACAATAAAAAGAGTACATGTGAAGTTATTCTACACATTCCGGGGGCTAGATTAACAGCTGTTGAGTCAACATCAAACATGTATGCCGCTGTCGATATTGTCGAAGCAAAACTTCGGAATCAACTGAAAAGGCATAAAGAAAAGCACTCACAATCTAGAGATAAGCACAAAAATCATATTGCTAGGCGCGCTTTGGGCAAAATCTTCTCGCGCTAGTGAGACTAAATAAGGTACAATATAACCTGAAAAGCAAGTTAATGCTCTAAGAGTTTGAAAAAGCTCGTCAGTGTCTGGTGGAAACTGAAATTAGGATAGAGTATTGGATGCTGAAATAACTACTAAATCAGGAAAAAAGGCTTAAAATAATGAACAAAACATTGAAAAGAATTTTAGGTGACCCACAGGCAAAAACTCTTAAGAGGTTGCGCAAGAAAACTAAATTTATCAACGCTTATGAGCCAGAAATGGAAAAGCTGTCTGACTCAGCACTGAAAGCAAAAACTCCTTACTTAAAAGCAAAGCTAGAAGAAAAAAATCAGACACTGGACACTATTATGCCGGAAGCCTTTGCTGTTGTTCGCGAAGTTGCTAAAAGAGTTCTTGGTCAGAGACACTACGACGTTCAGCTAATCGGTGGTATGAGTCTGCACGAGGGTATGGTTGCAGAAATGAAAACTGGTGAGGGAAAAACCTTAGTTGCAACTTTGCCCCTATACCTTAATGCTCTAGCCGGTAAAGGTGCCCACTTGGTCACGGTTAATGACTATTTAGCAAGAATTGGTGCAGGTTGGATGGGGCCGGTTTATGAATTCTTGGGGCTCAGCGTTGGCGTAATTATCCCCGACCAGTCCTACATTTATGATTCGTCATATGTAGACGATTCGCATGACGACAGGCGATTTAAACACCTGAAGCCTTGCACCAGGCAAGAAGCATACGCCGCCGATATAACCTACGGCACCAACAACGAATTTGGCTTTGATTACCTGCGCGATAATATGGTTAGAGAAGAAGATCAGTTGCGCCAACGTGATTTAAATTACGCAATTGTTGACGAGGTTGACTCAATTCTGATTGATGAGGCTCGCACACCGTTGATCATCTCAGCACCAGCAGCAACAAGCGGGGCAAGTTATGACCAGTTTTCAAAAATTGCTCGTCAACTAAAGCGCGATAAGCACTTTGAAGTTGACGAAAAACATAAGGCAGTTTCAATTACTGATGAGGGTATAGACTTTGTAGAAAAAGCACTAGGAATTGAAAATCTATACGACACCAAAAACATTAGAACAATCTATCATCTTGACCAAGCGCTTAGGGCCGAGTCACTATTCAAAAAAGATAAAGACTACGTCATTAGTAAAGACGGCGAAATTGTCATTGTTGATGAGTTCACAGGCCGTTTACTGAGAGGCCGAAGATACAATGAAGGTCTTCACCAGGCAATAGAAGCAAAAGAAAAAGTCGCAGTTCAGGAAGAGTCAATGACTCTAGCTACTATCAGTTTCCAGAACTATTTCCGTCTATATAACAAATTATCTGGTATGACGGGTACGGCATCCACCGAAGCAGAAGAGTTTCATCAGATTTACGAATTAGAGGTACTAGAGGTTCCGTCAAACCGACCGCTAGCTCGCGTTGACCGTTCGGATAAAATATTTAGAACTAGAGCCGGCAAGTACAAAGCCATTATTGATGAAGTAAAGAGTTTAAACAAAAAAGGTCAACCGGTGCTAATTGGTAGCTCCGCAATTGAGCACAACGAAGAACTTGGAAGGCTACTTAAAAAAGCCGGAATTCCACATCAAATATTAAACGCAAAGAACAATGAAAGAGAAGCAAGCATTGTTGAAAAAGCCGGCCAAAAAGGTGCGGTCACGCTAGCAACGAACATTGCCGGTCGTGGTACGGACATTGTTCTAGGAGAAGGGGTTCAAAAATTAGGCGGTTTGTTTGTTTTAGGTTCTGAGCGTCATGAATCTCGCCGTATAGACAATCAGCTACGTGGACGTTCTGGACGCCAAGGCGATCCGGGAGAAACCCAATTTTACGTAAGTACAGAAGATGATTTGATGCGCGTTTTCGGTGGCGATAGAATTCGCTCAATTATGGATAGGTTAAAAATCGGCGATGACGTTCCAATCCAAAACAGGGTAATTTCAAAAAGCCTAGAAGCCGCACAGAAAAAGGTAGAAGGCTTTAACTTTGATTCGCGCAAAAATGTTGTTCAGTACGATGATGTCATGAATCGCCACAGAAAAGCAACGTATACGATGCGCCGTGAGATTCTAAAGCGTGCAGATATTACTAACAGAATAAAAGAGTTTATATCTGATGAGGTTAAGCAACTAGTAGCGTCACCAGAATCTATGAACGAAGAATTTGAAGATATACTGCGTGAAGTGTTTGATTTAGACAGTAGAGTTATCGAAAAATTGTTTGACATAGAAGCTGAAAAATTTGAGAAAGAACTTCTAAAAGAAGTGAACAAAAAGCATGAAGAACAAACTGAGCTTTTTGGAAAAGAAGTTATGCAAAAAGTAGAGCGCGATATATTCTTGCAAGTTCTAGACAATCTGTGGATGCAACACCTAGAGAGCATGGACCATTTGCGCCAAGGAATTAACTGGATATCTATTGGCCAGAGAGACCCGCTGGTTGAATATCGTCGTCAATCACAGCATATGTTTGAGCTGATGCAACATCAGCTTCGCCACGACACAATCAAAGCCCTGTATCACGCTAAACCCGTATCCCAAGATACGCTGGACAGGGCAACAGAAACTGAATTAACTAGAGCTGCGCGTAGTTCAGTAGATAACGCTGATAGAATAATTAATATTGAAGAATTTGGTGAAGAAGATTTTGGGAACGAAAGATCGGTTGATAGTGGCAGTGCAACAAAGCCAAAGGTGTCGCACTCAAAGAAACGTAAATCTCGTAAAGCAGCTCGTCAAAACCGCGTTAAATCTAGACGGCGATAATTTATATATGCTACGACACAAAGTTGAACATGTGACTTTAAGTAGTGGCCTGCAGGGGCTTATTATAGATACGCCAAAAACGGGTGTGGTTGTAGCTGAGGTAAGTTTCAGGGCAGGTGAGTTTTTACTTAGCAAAGACAAGTGGGAGACCGCTCATTTGATGGAACACGTTCTGCTGGGCGCCAATAAACAGTTCCCAAAAGCCAGGGATTTTCAGGCAGCGATTGAGCAAAACGGAGCTTACTCTAATGCATCTACAAGCGTTTATGACATAACTTATGAGGTAGAATCAGCTGATTTCGAATGGAAAAGGGTAGTTGGGTTATTGCTAGATGCTATTAGCACTCCGCTTTTCTTGCAAGAAGAGTTTGATACAGAAATGAGCAACGTAAAAGAAGAGCTTATAAGTCGTTCTAATAATCATTTTAGGCATCTAAACCTAAGTTTGCGTCAGGCAATGGGGCTTTGTTCGCTTACTGATATTGAAAGAGTAGATCTTTTAGGCGGCGTTTCGCGCGCAGATTTAATTAGTCATTACGACAAGACTCACACACTTCCGAATGCGCGTTTTATTATTGCAGGGCATTTTGGCGGCAATTATGAAGAAGTAATTGCATTGATAGAATCTCGATTAAAACTTTCTAAAAGAGGTAGCAGGATTTCAATGCCCGAAGAACTACCCAAGACCATTGAAGACCCAATTGTTCTGAGAAAACCTAGTGTGCCTAATATGTATCTTTACTTAGATTTTTATGCGCAAAGAAAATATGAGGAAAAAGAAATTGATGCTCTTCGGTTATTGTCTACGCTACTAACAGAAACAATGTATTCTCGAATATTTGGAACCGCCCGAGAAAAAGGTTGGGTTTACAGCATGGGTTCTGGCGTTACGCCTATGGCCAGCTCTACTGGCTGGTGGCTTGGCGCTCAAGTTAGCAAAACTAACTCTCAGCCACTTTTGCGCCTAATTCGCGATGAATCACTGCGTTTACGTCAGGGCATTATTGATGAAGCAGATTTTGAAGGCGCCAAAAAACATCTGCTAGGTAAAACGATGCGTTCAGGTCAAACAGCCAGCGGTTTGGTTGGTCAGTATAGTAGATTTTATATGAATGACGAGGTAGAAGACATTAATCGCTCTGCTTCTAAAATTAAAGCACTTAAACCAAACGACTGCATAAAAGTATTTAAAGAACTATGCGATGAAGGTTCTTGGGGTTTTGGCGCGCTTGGCTCAACTTCATTAATTCCTGCTCGTAAATTACAGAGTTATGCAGCCGAGATATTTATCCCATGAGGGGGGGACACCCTCACGATTCGCGAGCCCGCCATTGTTTTACTCAAAACAAGTTTTGAATCTGACAAGTGGCCTTGCAAAACGTCACAGGCGTTTTTCACCTCTCACCAAAGCCAGGCACAAAACAAGTTTGATGACAAGTTTGATGCTTGGACTGCTCACCCCAGCTGCAAGCGTCTCGTCTTTACCAATCAAAATGAGATATTATAGAACCATATGGAAAAGTACAAAGAACTTCAGGTAAGCGTAGATAAAGCTTATAGCCAACTCGGAATTCCTGAGCTTGAAAAAGAAAATGCTGAACTACTAAACAGTATTCAACGGTCCGATTTTTGGGCAGATAACGAAAAGGCACAAAAAATTAGCAAGCAACAATCGGCCCTGCAGCAAAGGATAGATTTTTGGCATGAGCTAAAAACAGGCGTTGATGACCTAGTTGAGCTTGCTAAACTAGGCGACCAGTCTTTAGCGCAGGAAATAGAAAAACAGTACACGTCACTAGATGACAAATTTCAAAAAGCTAAAAGGGAACTGCAGTTTAGCGGAAAGTATGATAGCTACGGTGTAATTTTAAGTATTTTTGCAGGGGCTGGTGGTACAGATGCACAAGATTGGGCACAGATGTTGCTTAGAATGTATCTGCGTTGGGCTGAAAAAGAAAAACTATCTGTTACAACTGTAGACCAATCGGACGGGGAAGAGGCAGGCTTAAAAAGCGTAACGATAGAGATTACCGGTGGTACGTTTTTGTTTGGTAAATTGCAAGGAGAAAATGGGGTCCACCGTTTAGTTCGACTAAGCCCATTTAACGCTGATTCTTTGCGGCAGACAAGTTTTGCGCGGGTAGAAATTATGCCTATGGTAGATTCACCTGACGAGGTTGAAATAGATGAAAAAGAACTAAAAATTGACGTATACAGAAGTGGCGGCAAAGGGGGTCAGAGTGTTAATACAACTGATTCGGCTGTTCGCATAACTCACTTGCCAACAAACATCGTAGTAGCGATACAAAATGAACGTTCACAGCTTCAAAATAAAGAAACTGCCATGACAATATTAAGGTCCAAACTAGCTCAACTTCAGCTTGAACAGCACAAAGACACAATAAGTGAACTGAAAGGGCCGAACGAACAAGCTGCGTGGGGGAATCAGATTAGAAATTACGTACTTCACCCCTACACCATGGTTAAAGATACACGTACCAAGCATGAAACCACAGATGCTCAATCTGTTCTTGATGGTGAGATAAACCCTTTCATTGAAGCGTATTTAAATACTGTGATGTAAATCACAGTTCATGAATAATAACTCGTTTGACAGCCCAAGACGCTCATGCTAATATTCGCTTATCAATTAAAATCAAACACTAAAAGAACAAAGAAGAAAAACCATGACAGCAGAACAACAACTACAGCTTAAAGTAAATGCCGAGAAAATGGTAAACGATTATTTGAAGTCTATTGATTCAAATAATGATGGAAAGTTTAGAAATGTTAGCTATAGCGACCTAGTGTCAAAAATGAGCAGTGCAAAAAGCGCTGCTGAAATATATGTTTTAACGGAACAGTTTTTTGGAAAAGCGAAGCCAGATGTAGCCGGATCTTCAAAAGATGAGCTTGGTATGTCTGATGCTTTACAAAATCAGCTACTTGCAGTAGTAAACGAAGAGGTAAAAGACCCTTCAGCTGTAAATTCAAACGCGCTAATTGCTTTTAAGGTAATGCGCGAACTTGAAGTTGGGGCTTCTGGTATTACTTATAATCCAAACGATGCAGTTTTTTCTCAGATAATGTCAGCCGGCAGTGCGCAAGCGGCGGCAGACATTGGTATAAAGTATATAGAATCTGATGCAACTGGTTTTGCCTCGACGGGTAGTCTTAACGGTGGAGTAAGCCGCAAAAATGACATTCAAGCTATCGTAGCCGACCAGCCTCTAACAGGGGTAGAAAGTGTTAAAAGCCAAGCAGCCGGTTTTGCTTTTGAAGCGGAGCTTGCAGATAAGATAATCAATCCACCCCCACCTCCACCCCCACCCCCACCTATCGAGGATGATACAACTCTAATTACTCCACCAGCTCCAACCTACACGTCATGTACACA
>CAYQPN010000003.1:0-149364 GCA_964419675.1 uncultured Candidatus Saccharibacteria bacterium | reverse complement strand
AGCTCAGAGAGAAATTACTCCACCAGCTCCAACCTACACGTCATGTACACAAGCTCAGAGAGAAATTACTCCACCAGCTCCAACCTACACGTCATGTACACAAGCTACTCGGATTTCAACAGGAATAACCCCAAGCGCAAACCGTGGTGTACCTCCAGCAATACCTCCAGCTTCAGGAAATAGAAGAGTTTATTAGTAAGAAAGAAGTATAACACTTAAGTAGCCAGCGTCTTCGCAGATTCGCAGAGATTTTCAGCAAAGCAGAACACTCCTAGTTACTATTCTCCGAAGCTATAGCGCTAAGCGCCTCGTTGTCCGATATCTCAGTCATAATTTTCGAATAATTATTAATACCAACAATTGGACTAATATTAAAATTGTACTCCTCTGCAGGTCTAGCAATAAATAATGCGTCTTTCTTGAAAGGGATGTTAGAAAGTAGATTAAGTTCCTTCGATATATCGTGCGGTTCGCCGTTTTTACGCTTTATAAAAGACAAAAATGTGTGCAGATTAGTGAAGTTAGCGAAGGATATCCTCAAGTTCTTACTGGTAAGAAGCCGGCCAAGTAGTAATATGTCGGCTTCGCTACTGTAATTTAACACAACAAAGTTAAAAATATGGTTTTTTAGTTCTCTTCGAGCTTTTTCGTATGTCATTTGACTGTACATAAAATGCTCACTACCTAGGCTGTCCATTTCTATCTCAAGTAGTTTTTTTGGAAGCCTATCTAGTCCATCAGGGTTATCTTTTAGGTAAAGTTTATCTATAAAACCCTTGAGGGTCGGTTCTTGTCTTATGATTGTTATTTCTAGGTATAACCAAGAAAGTAAAACAAGGTCATTATCTGTGAATATAACTAAGCGTGGGAGAATCTCCAAGAAACTTAGAAACGCTCCAGTACCAACAATAATTGAACAATCAAAATTAGACTGCTCCATATTCTTTATTCGCTCCGCAGAGCTCCTCTTTATCTGTAATAGGTACTTATCATTACTGAAAAAATACGTTCTATAGATGGGTTCTGGAATGCTAGGATCCAGGCTTTTTTCAAGAGCAATTGTAGTATCTTTATTGCTTATTGTAGTGTATATTTTCATATCGCTAATTTTAGTGTAACTTAATTTCTACTTCTTCAGCACCATTTTCGTCTACTCTTACAGTTTCGTTCGGATTTTGAGGATTTATATATTGCCCAGGATGTTGTTCTGGCTGTAACTCAGTTTGCTCAACCTGTTGTTGTTCAAAGTATTGAGCTTGCTGTTCTGCCTGATAAGCCTGTTGAGCCTGCAATTCTGATTGCTCATTGGCTTGTTCCTGTTGAAGTTGCATCTGGTTAATCTGTTCAATTAGCTGAGCGTTGTAAGCAGCCATTTCTTGAGTTTCTTGAGATATTTCAGCTACAGCTTGTTGTTGCTCGATTCCTTCAAGTTTTGCAAGGTAGGCATCAATACCTCCAAAATTACGCACGTCATTAAGCTGGCCTCCCTCAAGCACGTAAATAATATCCATTAGTGCCAGTAGAGGCTTGCGGTGAGTTACCATCACAACCGTTTTACCTTGAATCATCTGTTGCAGGGAATCACGAATATAGTTTTCACTTTTAACGTCTAATGCTGCGGTTGGTTCGTCTAAACAAATAATAGGGGCATCTTTAATTAAAGCCCTTGCAATGGATAAACGTTGACGTTGACCACCACTTAAACTTCCGCCGTCTTCACCAACCGGAGTTTTGAAGGCAAGGGGCATTTTAACTACAAATTCAGTGATATTTGAAACATCAACCGCATGCTCAATCTCTTCATTCGATATTTCTCGGTTTATGTCACCCTCAAGCAAGTTATCAATTATATTTTCGTTAAATAACTGTGGCGTTTGACTAACCCATGCAATTTTCTGTCTTAGCTCCTGAAGGCTTACATTTTGCGTGTCAAAGCCATCAATGGTAATTTTACCCTCTTTAGGCTCCAAAAACAGGGGTAGCATCTTTAATATGGTACTTTTGCCACCGCCACTCGGGCCGATAATTCCCACTTTTTGCCCCGCGGGAATAGTAAAGTTAACGTTGCTTAATACTTGCTGATCTTTGTAGGCGTAACTTACGTTGTTAAACTCGATTGTGCCCTTGACGCTCGGGGGCATATGGGAATCTCTACGTAAATATTCAACACCGGCGTGGTCTGTCATAACTTCGTAAATACGGCTGACATCTATGAGTTTCTGATTACGGGTAGTGATTTGAGAAATTAGTTGTTCGACTGGCCCAATCAAGTAACCCATGTATGTCATGAAGATAAGCAAATCACCAAAAGTTAGCTCGCCATTCAAGGCAGCCGCACCCCCAACCAACATAACAGAAGAAGTTGCGACAGTTACCAGTAATCCATTAACGCCGTCTAGTAACTCTCCCCACAGCATATTTTTCTTGGTATAGAGAAAGCTGTTTACCCAAAGCTTATTAATATTGGTTACAGATTTTTCCTCTAACGTAAAAGCTTGAATTGATTCTGCATTATTAATTGATTCATTTATTTTTGATGAAATGTCTGATGCGTTTTCAGTATATTTACGAGCCCATATGCCCATTTTTGGTCCAACAATTTTTATAGACATAAATAAAAGGGGTAATAGAACAACAGAAATAAGTGTTAGGCCGGGATTAATAACTAGCATAATTACCAAAACGCCCAGCATAATTAAAATTGATTGGATTATGGCAGAAGTTGTGCCAAGTACAAGCTGTGATAGGCTATCAGTAACAACATTTTGACGATAAACGTAATCACCCTTAGGTAACCGTTCCGCATGGTACAGGGGCAAATGCAAAATATGGCGAAGAGATTCTTCTTTTATTGCGCGGTTTAAGTTAAAGCCAATTTTTAGTAAAAAGTAATCTCTGAATGCGCCAAATAAGTGGCCAATAACAAATAGAGAAACAGTCATAAGTGAAGTAATAAGAAGAAGGGTAACTTTATCGTATTTTGTTAAAAAACTCCAGGGTTCAATATTCCCAAAAACAGAATCCGCCATGATTTTTACAGGCCACGGCTTAAGAAGGGCAATGGCGGTATCAACTAGGTTAAGCCCCACAACTATCACAACGGCTCTCCTGGCCATTTGGTAATACTTTTTAAGCCACTCTTTGAAACCTACTGCTAGTCTTGATTTGCCATTTGCAAGTAGCCATTTCTCTAATGCGGGGGCAACTTTATCGCGAGGCCAACCTTGAGCAACCAATGCTTCACCAACAAGATTCGGGGCTACACCACTCGCAATTGCTGCCTCAATAGCTTCGTTTAACTTCTCTTCCATATTTCTCGCTTTTAGTTACCCTAAGCATAACCGTAAATGAAAGTTCAAACAAGATAAAAGCATTAAAATTTTGGTATACTTGAAGTTAGATGATTCTTTTTGATCGCGTTACAAAGACATACGGGAAGAAAGGTGCGGCTCTTGAGCGAGTTAATTTTCATGTTGAACCAAAAGAATTCGTAATAATAGTTGGAGAAAGCGGTGCCGGAAAGTCCACGCTGTTAAAACTTTTGACCAGAGAAGAAAAGCCAACAAGTGGAAAGATAATTGTCGGTGGGATTGATTACGAAAGGCTGAAAGATAAGGATATTCCATATTTAAGGCGCAAAATTGGTACGGTTTTTCAAGACTTTAAACTGCTGCCAAATAAAACGGTTTCAGAAAATGTTGGGTTTGCACTTGAAATTGTAGGGCACTCAAATAAAGAAATTCACCACACTGTGCCAAAGGTTTTAGACCTTGTTGGTCTGAAAGGTAAAGGGGACAGTTACCCATCAGAATTATCTGGTGGTGAGCGCCAACGTGTTGCTATTGCCAGGGCCGTTGTACGCCAACCAAAGATATTAATTGCAGATGAGCCAACCGGTAACCTAGACCCAAAAAACGCATGGGAAGTAATTAAAGTTTTGGAGAAAATTAACCGATATGGAACTACTGTCCTTTTGACGACTCACAATATGGATATTGTAAACAAACTTAAGCGCCGAGTAGTGACAATAAAAGATGGAAAAGTGGCCGGAGACCGCGCCAGAGCGGACTACAAGATATGATACGAAATTTAGCCAAAAGGAAAAAGAGCAGTCCAAGAACAAATTTATTTTGTTCGTGGCACGATGAGAAAAAACGTAGTTTTGTCTTATACCGTGAAACGGGGGCTTTATGAACCATCAGATGTACACTGTCTTTCGAATTTTTAAGTCTGGCTTTACTAACTTATCCCGTAATTTATGGCTTACTATAGCTGCCACAGCGGTTATGTTGGTGGCTCTTACTATAATATCTCTTGCAGTGGTACTAAATATCACCGCAAATAACGCAATTGACGTTTTAGCCCAAAACTTGAAGGCGTCAATATACTTAAATGATGATGTAACAACTCAACAAAGAGGTGATTTAGAAAACGAAATCCGTAAGATTGACGTGGTGTCAGGTGTTGAATTTATCAGCTCGGATCTAGCCCAGAAAAACCTCGCAGAAGATTTTAAAAACGATGAAGGCATTTTGCAGGCATATGAGTTAGTTGGAGGCAGTGTCTTGCCGGCAAGTCTACAGATAAGTGTTAGTGATTTATCACGCATGCAAGAGATTGCAGATGTTGCTAATCAAGATAAATATAAAGATATTGTCAGTGAAGTTTCACTTGGACAAACAGATGCCAAAAAGACGATAGATAGAGCTGCCGCAACACAGAAATTTATAACATTGGGGAGCATAATATCGGCCTCAGTTCTTTCAGCCGTATCAATAATGATTATCTTTAATACGATTCGTATGGCTATATATACAAGGCGTGATGAAATAAGCATTATGAAGCTAATTGGTGCTACTCCAAACTACATTAGGGGCCCTTTTTTGGTTGAAGCATCGTTGTACGGAGTGTTTGCCGGAATCGTAGCAAGTACAGTTGTTTACGCCCTTGTTTTTAGCCTTGGAGCAAAGGTAAAAGATCAAGCGGAATTTACCCAAACATATAGCTATTTAACAGATTTCTCAACAATCGTTTTAATGTTTTTTAGTGCAATAATGATAGGCATATTGATAGGGGCTGTTTCTAGCATGTTGGCGATGGAGAAGCACCTCAAACTAAAGCACTGGTAAGCCTGACGCACAATGCCTGCTAGCCTGCCGATTAGCAAAGCTAACCGCACTGCTAGCTTCTTGGCTTCTTTCGATCTTTTCATTTGCGAGTCGCGCCTCACAGTATGTAAATACGGCTTGCTTGCAATTCGCATGAAAATATCAAAATAAGCTCAAGCCTTGAGCGCCAGGACTCAAGCCCGCTCATCATTTAATCCTCAATCTCTATCTGTTTTAAAGGTAGCCTAATTCTTGATGATTAAGGTATAATATTAGTTATGGTTTTACTAAATAAACAGACCAGTAAAATTAGTATAAGAATAGCTATAGTAGCTGTAATTCTTCTTTCGCTATTATTGCCTCAATACCGCACTCCTAGAACTTCGGCAGAGACAATAAAAGAGCTTCAAGCTAAGTCATCTCAACTTCAAGCAGATATTGATGCAAATAAGGCAAAAGCTTTGGAATTAAGCAAAACAGCAGATTCTTTGCAATCAAAAATAGCTCAGCTTAATATTGAAATTAACCAGGCTACAAAAGAGATAGAACTGACAAATATTAAACTTGAAGATCTTTCAAAGAGACTTATAGCAGCTGAAGCAGAGTTAGAACGCCAAAAAAGCTTGTTGAAAGCATCCCTAAGAGCATTATATTCAAGAACTGGTGCATCAACAGTCGAACTATTAATGGCTAGCGACAGTTTTTCTGACTTTATAAATCAGCAAGAATATTTAGACAGGCTTCAAAGTGCAGTTAAGACATCTACTGACCAAGTTGTAGCTCTAAAACAACAGATTGAGGCAGAAAAAGTAACCCAGGAAGCCTTATTGCAGACCCAAAAAGAACAAAGGACATTAGTTGATGCTAGAAGGGCAGAAGAACAGGCGATTCTCGACCAAACTCAAGGCGAAGAGAGTAGATATCAGGCAACAGTTGCTCAACAGCAAAAAGAGTTGCAAGAAGCAGAAGACCAGTTGGCTGCATTATTGTCGGCGGGTACGTATGTTAGCTACGGTCCTGTTTTACGCGGGCAAAAAATTGGTCAAGTCGGAAGCACAGGTTTTTCTACCGGCCCACATGTACACTTTCAGGTGTATCACAACGGGAACACGGTTAACCCCTACGCTGGGAACGGAGTACTTATAAATGGCTATACATGGCCTCTTCCTAACAGCCCAGGTGCTGGATACGTTTCCCAACTGTACGGATGTGTGGCTCCAGCTTGGTATTACAGTGTTTCATGTAACAACGGTCAGAATAGTTTTCACTCCGGGTTAGATATTTACGGCCCAGCTTATTCACCGATGGTTGCCGCCGACGACGGAGAGGTTATTTTTAAGGGATGTAGGGCAGGCTTAGGGTACGTTATTGTTATTGATCACGGAGGTGGATGGCAAACTTGGTACCCTCATCAGGTGACCCCAACAGGGCAAGTTTACGGCTATTGTTAGTTAAATATAATTGATTAAAGGGAGAAAATGGAAGACAAAGAGCAAGTGGGTAGGGTAGACACTGTAAGTAAACGTAGAGTTAAAAAACTATATATAAAAGTTTTGCTTATATTTATCGCAGGCTTCATTTTTTCTAGTGGTTGGCTAGTGGGGGCGGGTAAAATTACATTTCGATCTAACAGTCTTTCGCCGTTAGTTATAGATCAAAAAACAGCGCCAACGGATGGTATTAATGAACTTTATAACGCTCTGCAAAGTAATTATGATGGAGAAACTGCCGATTCGGCGATTCTTGACGGACTTAAAGCGGGGTTAGTCAAAGCCGCCGGTGACCCCTACACGGTATATTTATCTGAAGCAGAAGCAAAAGATTTTAACTCGGATTTAAATGGAACTTTTGAAGGAATTGGCGCTGAGCTAGGGAAGGAAGGTAGTTTTGTAACTATCATTGCACCTATAAAGGGTACTCCAGCAGAAAAGGCTGGAATTCTTCCTGGCGATATTATTATTGAAATTGATGGAGAATCTGCTTCCGATATAACTATCGAAGAAGCCGTAAAACGTATTCGCGGGGAAAAAGGCACAGAAGTAAAGTTGACGCTTATACGTGACGGAGCACAGGTTGAAGTATCCATAATAAGAGGCACGATAACAATAGATAGTGTGGAGTGGCGCAAAGAAGGCGATATCGGCATTATTTCTATCGCAAGGTTTGGTGATGATACGGTTGAGCTAACCAGAAAGGCGGCTACTGAGCTAAAAGACGGTGGGGCAAAAAAAATAATTCTAGATATGCGGGGTAATCCGGGTGGTTTGTTGGACTCGGCAGTTGGGGTTTCAAGCATATGGCTACAAAAAGGCAGTACTGTACTACTTGAAAAGCGAGGTGGGGTGGTGATTAAAACCTTCAAAACTTCCGACCAACCGATTTTAGAAGGTGTTAAAACCGTAGTGCTGATAAACAAAGGGAGCGCTAGCGCAAGTGAAATTGTATCTGGGGCATTGAAAGATAACGGTGCGGCAACTTTTATGGGCACCACAAGTTATGGCAAAGGAAGCGTTCAACAATTAATGCCTCTCTCAAGTGGTGGGTCGCTTAAAGTAACTATTGCTCGTTGGTTTACTCCTAACGGAGAGACTATAGATAAAACCGGAATCACACCTGATACAGTGGTTGAGCGAACAACTGAAGATATTAAGGCAAAGCTTGATCCTCAGCTTGATGCTGCAATAGCTAGTCTAAAGTAGCAAATAGCACTTGCGTTAATATTCGGTCTTGGGGTAGTATTAGGTATAAGAATTAAGAGGTACATTGAAAGTGGTAGCAAAAAGGGCGGTTAAATATGTATTTGTCACTGGCGGCGTTTTATCCGGCGTCGGCAAAGGCATCACCGCAGCTAGCCTTGGAAACCTTATTAAGAGTCGTGGTCTAAAAGTAAACATTCAAAAATGTGACCCTTACTTAAATGTTGATGCCGGAACCCTGAACCCGGGGGAACACGGAGAATGCTTTGTAACAGTAGATGGTGCAGAAACTGATTTAGATCTAGGGCATTACGAAAGATTTCTAGACATAGAATTAAAGCAATCCAGCTCGCTCATGAGCGGAAAAGTACTTCAGAGAGTAATCAATGATGAACGTGCAGGAAAATATTTGGGCAAGACCGTTCAAATAATCCCACATGTTACAGCCGCAATCGGAAACGATATTCAAAAAACTGCCGAAGGTTTTGATGTTCATATCGTTGAAATCGGAGGTACAGTCGGTGATTATGAAGGCTTGAGTTTTGTTGAAGCAATACGTGAACTAGCGATGAAAGTGGGAAGAGAAAATTGTGTGTTCGTTCACGTCGTTTATTTACCGTATTTAGGAGCAAGCAAAGAATTAAAGACTAAACCGGCTCAAAATGCAGTTCGTGATTTACGCGGGCTTGGCATAATGCCAGATATACTAGTTGCTCGGAGCGAACTAGAAGCACCACAAGAGGCAATTGAAAAACTAAGTATGTTTAGTGGCGTTGATAAAGAAGCAATCGTGTTGTTGCCAAATGCAGAAACAATCTATGAAGTGCCACTAACACTAGAAAATAAGGGTATAGGTAGAGTATTAGTTAAGAAGTTGGGCCTAGGAAAATCTAGACCAAGCTTAAAAGAATGGGAAAGAATTGTAGAGCGCGCCACAAACTCTAACGCTCCTGTAGTAAAAGTGGGTGTTGTAGCAAAGTATTTGAATAATCAGGATACTTATATGTCTGTTTTTGAAGCTCTAAAAAGCGCTTCATGGGCAAACAATCATCAGGTTGAAATAGATTGGATTGATGCTGAAAAGATTACTACTGAAAACGTAGCACAAAAATTAGCACATGTTGACGGCGTAATTGTTCCTGGCGGTTTTGGCGAAAGAGGTCTAGAAGGTAAAATTATTACTGCTCAGCATGCACTTAAAGAGAAGTTACCTTACTTAGGGCTTTGTCTAGGGCTTCAGATGGGTGTAATTGCCGCAGCTCGAAATGCTGGTATTACAGATGCAAATACGATTGAACTTGATCCTAAAACTAAAAACCCTGTTATTAATATAATGGAACATCAAAGAAAGATTACAGACAAAGGTGGCACGATGCGACTCGGAAACTATCCGTGCGAGATAGAAAAGAATACGCTCGCCGAAAAAGTTTATGGAACTCGTAAAATCCAAGAACGTCACCGGCACAGATATGAATGTAACAATAAATATCGCAAAAATTATGAATCCTGGGGGATCAAAGCAAGTGGAGTGTCGCCAAACAATAATCTAGTAGAAATGATTGAAGGCATAGATCACCCGTATTTTCTCGCATCACAATTTCATCCTGAACTAGCTTCTAGGCCAAATAGGCCTCACCCAATGTTCATGGGTTTCATCAAAACTCTCATAAAAAAAGCGTAAAACAATAAAGCGATTCAAGCGTTCTGAGTATTGCTTATGGTATCAGTTGTGTTAACATATGTTCATGGATGATCAACAAAAACAGAAGAAAATACTATTAGTAGAAGACGATGATGCGCTGGCATCTGTCTATCAAACGCGTCTAGAGGCAGAAGGTTTCTTAATAAAACGAGCTCCCAACGGTGAAGATGCTCTAGCAGCTGCACTAGAATTCAAGCCTGATCTGATATTGCTAGATGTTATGATGCCAAAAGTTTCCGGGTTTGACGTACTTGATATCTTGCGGAATACTCCCGAAACTGCAAACACAAAAATTGTCATGCTGACAGCACTGAGTCAAGAAAGTGACCAACAAAGAGCAAAAGATCTTGGTGTAGATGACTATTTGGTTAAATCTCAAGTTGTTATCGCAGACGTGGTTGAGCGCGTAAAATCACACTTAGGCATGTAGCACGGTCGTAGATCGTATTTCGCATAACGAATGAGGACATGAGCAAAAAGTCCGGTCATTTTAAGCATTTAGATTGACTTTTTACAGATTTTATGCTATATTTATATCTGTAAATAAGCAAAATATAAATTATGAGTTCACCTGAAATACAGCCGGTAATAGTCTCTGTTGAAGCGCCAGTTGCAAACACCGCTACTCTACCTGGTGCAATATTTTCTGGAGATAACTGGTGGGATCAGCCGCCTACTATTGAAACCCAGAACAGCGGCGAGATTACTGTTATTAGAGCAACAAAAATGGGAGAGGTGCTGGCCTCTACATCTATAGATCAACTCGGAGATGAAACAGAAGTATATGATGAAAACAAGCTAGATTTAGAAGTTAATGCGACTAGAGACGCTTTGTTTGAAAACAAATTTCCAGAAGACCAAAATACTTCGGAGTTATTCAATGCACTACCTCCCGTACATGGAATCAATATAGAAGGTCAGCAGTTTTTGTTGTCCCAGACTGCTACAGTCGAAGGTCGTGATCACTGTGTTGGTTACGTTAGACTTGAAACAGGCCAAGTCGCTCCTAGACTATTTTATCGCTCCAATAGTGATGGAGATTGGAGGGTGTCCCCTTACTATGATAGTTGGCAAGATCAGCAGGGGAGAGAACGGGGGTATTATTCTAAAGGCGATACTATGGAATATGGCTATGTTAGAGAAACAAGACTTGTTGATGATTTACGTGTTTCATTAGAACAGAAGGCCTTGACTGACAAAATTGAACTATCCAGAGATCAACTTCGATGGGTTACTTCTCATTTTTCTGAGCAGGCCTTAGGAGGCACTAATTCATATAAGGACGAAGCATTCGAAGTAACAATGGGTTGGGGCGCAAAGGGAATGGGTGTTTTTGATTTTATTCCTGGGCAAGGTTTCAAACACCAAAGCGGTAAAACAGCTGCGGAAGTAATGTCTGATGTTGAAATACCAGATATGTTAAAACCAGATTTCTCACAGCCCGTTATTGGAGTAAGGATTTCTCGTCATCCTATTTTAGGGCAGGTTACTACTGAACAAATACCAGCAGCTAACGATAGGCTAGTTTGGAATTTCAGTAGAGATCTTGAAGGTCGTGTCTGGGTCTCTGGTATTGTTAATAAAAATGTAAAGAGACCGAATACCTATGGTACGGATGATGAGGTGTACATTGCTGGAGTTTTAGATAACAAACCAATAGAGTACGCTTCTCAAGTTGAAGGTTTGCGCGAGGGACAAGATTTCAAGCCTACAATGGTTGGCTCTTATGTTGACATAACACCTCTTCTAGATCATCTTCCTGTAATTCAAGACTATCGTGCGGCCAGGGAAGTCCCTAGACAAGCGGCCTGATTACTCTACAACGACTTCAGTGCGGGGAACGGTACGGCCAGTGTGATTCTTTTTTCGACGTGAAACGAATTTAACAACTCCATCTTTTTCGGCATGGATTGTGTAATTTCGGCTAAGGTAAGTGCCTTTGCCGGATAGTTTATTCTGACCAACTTGGCGAACTAAAACTTCACCTTTACGAACAGTTTGACCACCTGAACGCTTAATACCAAGTCTTTGGCCGGGACTATCGTGAATATTCTTGCTTGTTCCACCTGCTTTAACATGTGACATTCTGGACTCCTTTTTGCTGAACGCTACTGCCGCAGAATCTGCGATGCTCGCTCATCGTACCATACGTACGACATCACTCCGCTTCTCGCATCTTTGTTGTATCGTTCGACCAAAAAGAAGCCAGAATCAGTTAGTTTAGCTAGTTTTTAATAATTATTAGCAATTCTCGTCCTACTACTTGACCTTCACGGTGATAAATCAAGTCATTGTCGGAAACATGCCTAAATCTTACACGAGTATAACCCATCTCTGTTAAATGGTCAAGTAGGGGAAGGTGCAAAAACTCATGTTTGCCTTTCCAGGTAGGTACGCCTAGACATAATCTTGTTCCTGACTTAATTTGCGTGGCAATATTTAACAAGAATTTGTGATTTACAAGGTTAGCCTCATAAATTATTTTACTCAGGTGTTCATTATTGGGTAGCGCGCCCAGTGGTTGACCTAAAAAGGTCTCCGATGCTACTACAACTTTTGACTTTCGATTTTCGACTTTTGACAAGTCCCATTTATGGGATGTAGCATCGGCAACTTCAATTCTTCTATAGTCACCAGTATCTGGGTATTTTGAATCTAGCCACGATAGGTTATCAACAGTATATTGAACCATTCTTGGCTCAAGGTCTGTACCAATTACGTCATAATTCATGAGAGTTGCTTCTTGCAAAAGCACTCCAGTCCCACAAAAAGGGTCTAATACACAAATTGGCTCTTTAGCCTTGTCACCAACAGCCAAATTAATGATCGTCTGGGCTAATTTAGGTGGTAACATGCCCACTTTGGCGTCCCTATGCGGTCTAGCCTGATCTCGGGCAGAGTATAAGTCAATATTCTGAACTCTGGTCGTTTGTGCTAAATATACTGTCTTGCCATCTGACACTACCAACAGTTCCCAAGCATTTTTAGAGGTTAGGTGATTATGCAGAACTACTGCCGTGCCTAGACTTAAATCTTTATGAGGAACCATTCTTACTGATTTTCCTACAGCTTTCAGCGCTTTTTTTACACTAAGAGCTGTTCTGGCAACATTGTTTGGACTTGTTTTTATGCCGAAAGTACTTATCCCGAAAGTTATTTTGCCATCAATATAAGTGGAGTGTTCTGGAGTTGTTTTAAGCAAATAACTTTCGATATCTTTCCAGTTAGTTGAGGGTAGCGGGCTGAGCACTCTGGCAAGTCGTAGTGAACCACCAAGTCTCTCAAAATCAATGTTGTCGGTAGGTATATCTAAAAAACAGGCTTGTGGGCTGTAGGGCTTGACATGTTCCGCGCCGTATAGACTTTCTAGTTCGGCAATTCCAAGCTTTGGCTGTCTTCCGAGTATTGCAATTGCTAGTGGTTTGAATTCCATACCTGGTATTATGTAGTGTAATGGGTAAGATAACAAATCTATTGGTAAAGTAAAAAGTATGAAATTTAAATCTTTTAAATTTTGGATAAACGCAGTTACGTTTATAGCACTTGCTCTTCTCGTGATATTTGCAAGGAAACAAATTGGTGATGCTTTCAACACCTTTAGTAGCCTTAACTTCTTTTGGATAATACTAATTATTCCAATTCAAATAGCTAACCATACAGCGGTTGCAAAGTTTTATCAGAGTTATCTTAAAACGTTAGGCGAACATCTGAGAACTAAAGAGCTGTTTAAAGTGTCGCTTGAAATGAACTTTGTTAATAATGTTTTTCCATCTGGCGGAGTTAGTGGTTTTGGATACTTAGGTATTAGGCTTAAAAAACTTGGAATAAAAGGGTCTAAAACAACGCTATTGCAGACATCACGACACTTATTAACATTCATGTCTTTCATTATTTATTTAATGATAGCCATTTTTTTGCTATCTGTCTTTGGTTCAGCCAGCAGAGTAATTATAATGATAGCAAGCAGTTTGGCGACGCTAATTATTTCTCTCACACTCGTTCTAATCTTTATAATCAGCGACGAAACTCGGATTAAGCAGTTTACAGTAGCTCTGCCAAAACTTATTAATGCAATAGCAAAACCATTTCACCTCAAAAAAGGACATTTGATAAATATTAATAGTATAGAGACGCTATTTGGTGATTTACATCAAGATTATCGGCACGTTAGGTCTAACTGGAAAGATTTGCGGTGGCCATTTTTATGGACCATGACGATGAATCTAACAGAGTTAACGACTATATATGTAGTCTATTTATCTTTCGCTAGCATTGTTAACCCCGGAGCGATAATTATTGCCTACGCAGTCGCTAACGTTGCAGGTTTAGTTGCGGTTCTGCCTGGTGGCGTTGGTATATATGAGGGTTTAATGACCGGTGTAATGGCAACCGCTGGTGTGCAAGAGGCGTTAGCGCTATCAGCAACAGTTGTGTACCGCGTAGTCAATATGGGTATTTTCTTGCCCATCGGCTATATCTTCTATAGACGAGCGCTAAAATCAGATGGTAAAGAAGAATTGATAGGAAAAGAATTCACCTCTGAGGATATTGAACATGATAACTGACCCAGTATTTAATGTTTCAGATGCTGTTGCAGTTTTAAACCAGTCACTCGAATACGCATACCCAACAATCACTGTGGTGGGTGAACTCGCAAACTTCAACATATCAAAGAATAAGTGGGTTTATTGTGACATAAAAGATGAATTGTCCAAATTACGCTGTTTTGGTACGGTGTATATGTTGCCTGGGCCACTTGAAGAAGGAATGATGCTTGAAATTGTTGCTGAGCCAAGAATACACCCACAGTTTGGCTTTAATTTGAATATTCGTTCAATTCGCCCAGTAGGTGAAGGAAGTATTAAAAAAGCTGCCAATTTGCTTCAGGTAAAGTTGGAAAAAGAGGGCCTTTTTAGCCAGGAGCGTAAACGACTTGTTCCGCATGCTCCGGAGAAGATTGGATTAATAACCTCTGAACAGTCCGCTGGTTTTGCGGATTTTATAAAGATTTTAAATGCACGGTGGCAAGGTGTTGAAATACATTTATATGACGTACAAGTCCAAGGCGTCTCAGCTCCAGAATTAATATCTAACGCTATTGAACAAGCTAACCAGCAAGCAGACACAGTTGATGTTCTGGTTGTGATAAGAGGTGGTGGAAGTGCAGACGATCTTGGGGCATATAGCACAGAACAAGTTACACGTGCTGTAGCCGGCAGTAGGATACCGACCCTCGTTGCAATCGGGCACGAAACAGACGTCAGCTTGTGCGAGATGGCAGCGGATATGCGGGCTAGTACCCCAAGCAATGCTGCAGAGTTACTGTTCCCAGATCGTAAATCGATTAAAAAACAGCTTGTATATGAGGCGAATTCTCTTGCTGTCACAGTTTTAGAACAAGTTTCAGCTAAGATAAGCAATCTAAAGTTAGCTTCAGCCTCTTTTTCAAATTCGTTAGTAAATGCGCTAGAATCAAAAGCTCATGATTTGCAAACGGCCCGAAAGCTTCTTTCTAGTATGCACCCAAGCACAACGCTTAAAAGAGGCTATGCCTTAATTCAAGACGGTGGAAAATTGATTTCATCAGTTTCTCAGGTTTCTGCGGGTGCAAATATAAACATTACGTTTAAAGATGGTGTGGCAAACGCAGAAGTAAAAGGTATAGTATAGGTATACATTATGAATAAAGAAAAATCGTATAAAGAACTAGAATCAGAACTCCAAAAATTGTTGAGTAGGGTAGAGAATGCTGATTATGACGAGCTTGAGTTACTCCTAGCAGACTATGAGCAGGGCATAAAGTTAATTAAACAATTAGAAAAAAAATTAGAGACTGCAAAAAACAAGATAAGTAAAATAAAACTTAAAGAAAAATAAACTGATGAGTATATTCTATCTATTCTTAGCAGTTGTTTTTGTTTTGTTTACGGCAGTAGTAATGTTTGGAGCACCATATCTACCTACTTTAGGCTCAAGAGTTGAAGACGCCATTAATCTTCTAAACCTTAGGCCCGGTCAAACAATGCTTGAACTTGGTAGTGGAGATGGTCGGCTACTAATCGCTGCTGCAAAAAAAGGCATTTATTCTGTTGGATACGAGATGAACCCTCTACTCTGTATTTATTCTCAAGTAAGGAGTTATCGTTATAAAAAATTCATTAAAATAGTCTGGGGAAATTATTGGACAAAACCGTGGCCAAAAGCAGACGGAATGTATGTTTTCTTACTAAAACCATATATGGGCAAATTGGACAAAAAAGTTATTCAGTATTTAGGCGGTGATAAACTTAAAGTAGTTAGTTTTGCGTTTAAAATTGAAGGTAGAACGCCTACTAAAGAAATAAATGGAATGTTCTTGTATGAGTATAGTTGAGAGTAAGTGTTGCATGTTCTTAGGAGTTAGATTAAGATTAAGCTTATGGTAAATAGAGAATCAGGAATAAGTACCCCGATAGTTTTAGTAGCAGTTTTTGTGACTCTGTTTGTAGGCTCCAGTGCTTTTGGCTTTTGGGCTTTTACCGAGAGACAAGACTACAAAAATAATGTAGAAAAAAAAGTAGCTGATGCTTCAACGCTGGCTGTACAAAAGGCTGAAACAGCTAAAGAAGCCGACTTTGTTGAGAGAGAAAAAGCGCCATATCAATCCTACGTTGGACCAGCAACCTACGGCTCTTTGTCATTTAGCTTCCCAAAAACATGGAGCGTTTATCAAGTTGATAAAGACTCTGGTACAGTGTTGGATGTGTACGCAAATCCTAGAGTTGTTCCAGGAGTCGCCTCAAACCAACTTTATGCGTTTCGTGTTGAGATAGTCAGTAATACATACGATCAAGAAGTTAAGAAATTCAGTTCCTCTATAGCTTCTGGTAAACTAACAGCTCAAGCATTCCGTCTAACTGCGCTACCAGATACGTTAGGGTTGAGAGTAGAGGGAGAGATATCTTCAAAGACACAGGGAATAATGATTCTATTGCCTCTAAGAGATAAGACAATCAAGCTATTTACTGAATCTCAAGATTCCTTTAGTGACTTCAATGACATAATCATTCCAAGCCTAACCTTTATTCCGTAGTTAAAAGCGCAATATTTTATTGCAGTGATTACTTGTATACTTATATGTAAACAGGGGTAACAACGTTCATGCAAGACCACTCGAGCCAAAATGGGCTAAAACGTGGATTAGGTGAAGGCGATTTGGTCTTCATGCTGGGAGAAGAACTAAAAAAACCGCTTACGTCTATTAAAATGTTAGCGGAAGCCGATCAGGCTGGAAGCCCAATCTCGTTGCAGGCTCGCCGTGCTCTAAGAACCATCGATAACGTCCTTTTATACCAACGTTTGAGTATGTTCCAGACAGAATTACTTCTTGAACCTGTCCATATCGGCAGTTCATTGTCGCAAGTAGCTACAGATTTAAGCCCATTATCTATCGAACATGGCTGCGAAACTGAAGTCTTTATACAGTCGGGTATTGCCACAGTGGATGCGGATAGGGAAGTATTAAAATCTGGCATAGAGTGTTTGTGGCAGGCGATGTTAGGGCTTACTCAAAAACCTTCACCTATCACTTGGGACGTGAGTAGGGCAAGAGGTGGAATTAGGGTTGCTGTTTATAATAACTCTGTAGATTTATCTAAACTTTCATTCGCTAAGGCAATAAAAGTGGCTGGAACGACGAGGCAACCATTCAGTGGTGTTTCGGGGCCAGCAACAGACCTTTTGACCGCCAGAAACATGTTTAATTTGCTTAATGCTTCACTTTCAAAGACCAAAAAGGACGGGTTAGAAGGGCTGGCAGTAACATTTCGCATTAGCCCCCAGCTTGCGTTTATATAGATGTCAAAGATGAAAAACGCATTAGTGCTTGAACCAGATAGAGTAATGGCAGATTGTTTGAGACGCGAATTTGCAAAACAAAATATTAAAACGCACACTGTTTCATCCCCTGAACAAGCAATTAAAATTGCTGATGAGTCTAAGCCAGACATAATTATTGTGGAGCTATCATTGCCCGGGCATAGCGGAACAGAATTTTTATACGAATTCAGGAGCTACGATGATTGGGCAGACGTTCCATTAATTATTCATAGTTCTATTAAAGTGGCGGATAGCATTTCATCCAGCAGTGATTGGAAGTTGCTAAAAATCAGTAAATATCTGTATAAACCAACCACTAGTTTGCAGAAACTAATAGATGAGTCACTTAACTTGTTAGAAGTTTAGGTTTATGAAAAGTGTCGTTACTGAAGCAATAATACTTAAACGTATAAATTTTTCTGAAGCCGACAGAATTGTAACCGTTATAACCCCAAACAATGGAAAATTAAGTTTGCTTGCCAAAGGTGTTCGCAAAAGTAATAGTAAGTTGGCCGGTGGATTAGAGATTTTTTCTATTAATGAACTAACCTATATTGATGGTAGGGGAGAGATAAAAACAGTCATTTCTACCAGGATAAAAGAGCACTATAAAAACATTGTTTCGGACGTTGCCACGACTATGGTGGCCTACGATATTTTAAAAATAGCCGACGATCACACTCAACACACTAGCGAGGCTGAATACTTTGAAGTGCTACACAAAGCGCTATATGCAGTGAATGAAGGGGAAGTTGACGTTCACAGTACATTCTTATGGTATGCAATGCGTATTTTGAATATTGCCGGTAGCGGAATAAATCTTGAAAAACCATTAAATTCACAAAAATTCTCAGAATCGAGCCATTATGAATTTTCATATGACGATATGGCATTTTATCAAAAAGACAATGGACAATTTAGTCCAAATCAAATAAAGTTACTCAAGATTGCGTCATATGCTACAAAACCAGAACTATTACAAAAAGTAACTAATCTGAAGGAACTATCCAAAGAGCCAAGCAAAACGCTGAAACAAGTCATCATGATGCACAGAGCCTAATGTTGACTAAAGCGCTAATGTTTGCTATAATATATTAACATGTCAGACACACCCATTCACATTGAACCTGATCATACGCCAATACTAGGCTTTGATTTGCCACACGTTAGTCCACTGAGTGACGACGGCTCAATAGAAAATATCCAAGCTCTTTTTATGGAAGATCTAGGAGATGATGCAGCAAAAGAATTAGAGATGAACGACCCAGAAGCGTATGTATGGTTGTTAATAGACAGAGCACAGCAAACGCTTGACGACGACGAATTCAGCTTACAAGAAAGATTTAACGCATTCGAAGCTGATAACCGCACTGTCAAACCAAGATTTGGCTCGGTTCGCACCGATAAACCCGAGCGCAAGCCAATAGTTAATTTGATTGATCCAAACACTAGACGCGGAAGACTTGTTCTTAAGCATATATTTGGGTATAGACCAAACAATAGACAAAGCGCGTTACCTTTAGGCTATAGAATGACCGAAAGAGAAGTTAAGAGGTGGAACTCTTAGCCTAAATCGTTACTAAGCCCGAGCCTTGAAAGCATTACCTGACAATCCCATTTACTGTATAATAGATTTAAATGAACGATTTAAAACTTGATGATATTGTGAGTCTCTGCAAGAGACGCGGGTTTATTTTTCAGGGTTCTGAAATTTATGGTGGTATGGCGGGAATCTATGATTTTGGTCCTTACGGAGTTGAACTCCTGAATAATATAAAAAAATCTTGGTGGTCGGTAAATGTTCATAGAAAAGAAAATTATGTTGGCCTAGATTCTGCAATGTTCAAACACCCGAAGGTATGGGATGCTTCGGGGCACACGAGTGGGTTTTCTGACCCAATGGCTGAGTGTAAATCATGCAATACCCGCATAAGAGTAGATAAAGAACTAGCAACTATTGGTGTTACAGCAGACGAAAAAATGTCTGAAGATGAGTTAAATAAACTTTTTGATGAGAATCGGGATAAAATAAAATGCCCAAAATGTGGAAAGAAAGAATTCGGTTCAGTCAAAGCATTTAATTTATTGGTTAAATCAAATCTTGGAGATTTCACAAACGACGGCAGTGAGCCTGTATATTTACCGGGAGAAGCGTGTCAGGGAATATATCTAAACTTTAAGAATATTGTTGACTCTACACGAGTAAAAATTCCGTTTGGGGTTGCTCAAATAAATAAGGCATTCCGAAATGAAATTAGCCCTAGAAACTTTCTTTTCAGAACTAGAGAATTTGAACAAGCCGATACACAGCTATTTATTAAACCACATGAGAATGTAGAAGCTTACGAGCAAATTAAGCAAGATCGATGGAACTGGTATTTAGATATCGGAATAAATGAGAAAAACTTACGCTGGAAACAGCATGAGAATCTAGTCTTTTACGCCAAAGATGCTTGGGATATTGAATATAACTTCCCGTCGCTTGGTTTTGATGAGGTTGAAGGTATACATGACAGAACCGATTATGATTTATCCCAACACTCTAAATTTTCAGGTGTTGATTTGTCGTATGTAGATTCTCAGACACAAGAAAAGTATATTCCGTGGGTTTTAGAAACTTCAATGGGAATGGGTAGAGTTTTTATGGCAGTTTTGTCAGATGCATATTCAGTTGAAGTTTTAGAAAATGGAGAATCTAGAACAGTGTTAAAACTTAAACCTGAGCTTGCACCTGTTCAGTATGCGGTTTTTCCGTTACTTAAGAACAAACCTGAGCTTGTTGAAAAGGCAAGGGAAGTATATAAGGCATTAAGTAAGAAATATGTATGTGAGTTTGACGATAACGGAAATATAGGTAAAAGATACCGTCGTCAGGACGAAATCGGCACCCCATACTGCATAGTTATAGATTTTGATACTTTAGAAGATGATTCTGTAACGATTAGGGACAGAGACACAACTGAACAAAAGCGTATAAAAATAAGCGAACTAATTGTTTAAGCTCTACGACAGGAATGCTTCGTAGTTTACTGTTTGTTTGATTCTTCTCGCAGGTGCCATTTTTGTTTCTTTCTTTTAACTGATATGTAAATAATAACACATGCAATATAAAAAATATATCAACCTTTTTTCTGCTAAAATTAATTCATGAAGATTACAAAGCTGGGACATTCATGTGTATTAGTAGAAACCCCTGATAGGGTAGGGCTTTTTGACCCGGGCGGTTGGGCTGAGCGAGAATTAATAGACAGAGTTAAGCATGTTGATAGAATTATCTATACGCATGAACACGGCGACCATTTTGATTTAGACATATTGAAAAGCTTGGTAGCAAAATTTCCTGCGGTTCATGTAATTTGCAATCATCAGATAAAAAAATTAATCGAAGATGCAAATATTGATGTTGTGATTAGAGAAGAATCTAGTTGTTCGGTTAAATTCACCTCTCCGCATGAAGCACTACCAATACCAAATGCCAAAGCCCCAACAGAGAATGGCTATCATTTTAAAGATTTATTTACTCACCCAGGAGATTCTCAGCATTTCTTAGAAACTAAAAAAGTGCTTGCCATGCCATTTATTGGGCCTTGGGGTAAAACGGGTGATTCCATAGACAAAGTACTTGAGCTAAATCCTGAATACGTTTTAGCCGTTCACGATTGGCACTACACTCCAGAAGCAAAAGAATGGCTCCAGGGCTTATTAAAATTTGCTTTCGAAGGCACTGACATAAAACTTCTTCCTAATGAAAACGGAAGAGTGATTGAAATAAATTAAACAATGAAAGACTCAATAGATTTTTTGGAAAAACTCGGGATAGACTATGAATTGTTAGAGCACAAAGCAGTTTATACAATTGATGAGGCAATGGTGGAGTTGCCAGGACGAACAGAGATTAAAAACTTGTTTATCCAAGACGATAAAGGCAAAAGGCAATATTTAGTTTGTATGCCAGGGCTTAAAAAACTAGATTTGAAAGTTTTGGCTACAGATTTGGGGGAGAAAAAAGTTAGGTTTTGTAGCCCTGAAAAGTTAATGAACATGATGGGGGTAGAGCCCGGGTCTGTATCAATATTTTGTTGCTTAAATCCAAATAGTGCTCACGTTGAAATAATATTTGATAAAGATTTGCTTGAGTTAGAAGAGTTGGGTTTTCATCCGATAGTAAATACAGCAACAGTTTTCATGAAACCACAAGACGTAATTAAAATTCTTGGAGCTCTAACTCAAAAACACCGTGTTACACAAATATGAAGATACTACCAATAACTCAGTTCGGGAACAACGTATTAAGGCAACAAACTGTCGAGTTATCAAGAAGCGAAATTCTAAGCAGAAAAATGCAGATGCTTATAAAAGACATGCAAAAAACTTTAATATCGAAAAAACTAGGTATTGGTTTGGCAGCAACGCAAGTAGGGGAGAGTATACGATTGGCGGTTATTGAAATTCAAAAAACTGCCTTGCGAAAAGATGTAGAAGAATTTTCTTTAGTAATTATTAACCCAAAAATTATTAAAGTATTTGGGAGTAAATCTCAAATGTGGGAAGGCTGTATTAGCGCCGGAGCAGTTAAGGCTGATTTATTTGCAAAAGTGCCAAGGTATAAGAAAATTGAGCTAGAGTATTTCGACGAAATGGCCAAAAAACACACTGCAGTTTTTGAAGGCTTACCAGCCCATGTCATTCAGCACGAAGTAGATCACCTAAACGGCACCTTGTTTGTCGATAAAGTTAAAGATACCTCAACCTATATGACATACTCAGAGTATAAAAAGATGAAACAAATAGAGGCCAAAGCAAAATGAAAATATACTTTACTGATGGTAGTTGTAGCCCAAACCCGGGTCCAGGTGGGTTTGCGGTTGTTGAAAACGGTAAACCAGTTGATTTAGGAAGCGAAAAAGAATCTACCAATATCAGAATGGAAGGCAGGGCTTTGATTGCAGCTATGAAGCACTCGGGCGGGGAAGAGTGTGAAATACATACCGATAGTGAGTTTTGGATAAATGTTATTACAAAATGGGCACCAGGATGGGAGGTTAAGGGGTGGAAGAAATCTACCAGGGGAGAAATTCAAAACCTGGACATAGTAAAAGAAGCCTGTTCTGTCTATAAAAACACTAATGCAAAACTTGTTTGGGTTAGGGCTCACGTTGGCCATGACGGCAACGAACTAGCCGATGAGTGGGCTAATAAGGCCCGAATGGGTAAAACCATATAGCTACAAGGTTTAATTCAGTTTGCACTGAGGAGTATAATAGATAGTATGAAGAAAAATATTTTGGTACTTGTTTTGGTAATAATTCTAAGTGTTGGCGCTACATTGTTCTTAGTTAGAGACAAAAATACCGATGAGAGCGTCGATACAGGCTCTAATTCTAGTTCTACGGATGGTCAGGCAAGCAAAACTACAAAAGGGCTTGTATTAGACTATTCAAACAAAGGTTTAACAGAGTTCCCTAAAGATATATTAAATAATACAAATGCAGTAGAAATAAATCTGTCAGGCAACAATTTAACCGGTTCTTTGCCTTCAGAAATTGGTAAACTTACAAAACTAGAGATATTGAATGTTAGCGATAATCAGATGACGGGCATCCCCGCAGAAATTGGCCAGCTATCAAAACTCAGAATTCTAAATTATGCAGATAATCAAATTACAGGTCTGCCTAATGAGCTAGGTAAACTCAAAAATCTAGAAGTATTTAACCTAAGTGGCAACAACCCAGCAACGCAAGACCTAGATGGTATTAAAGCGGATCTCCCATCTTCCACTCAAATAATTTTATAAACTGCTAGAATAGTTATTATGAATACAGCTAGTGAGGTCATCTGTAGGGCCTGGGAGCAGAAGAACCCAGATTTACTAAGGACAATCATTGCTGACGATTTTGAGTGGTATGAATCTCCTTTTGAAGAGCCGATAACAAATATTGAAGTATTGTTGAAAGTTTGGGAAGAACATCTGTCAGTACAATCAAAAATTAAGTTAGAATTTGAAATTCTAGTAGAAAATAGTACCTCGCAGATAACTCTTTGTACTGCAGACATTACTAGAAATAGCAATGTCGAGAAGCTCGCCGGCTGTTATATAATCAGCTTAGATAAAAATGGCAAAGTAAAAAAATTTAGGCATTTCTGGGAGTCAAAATAATGAAAAGATTTGAAAGAAAATAAGTCAGCCTGATGAAAAATAATTATTCATGAGCAAAATTAAAGTTTTTAAAGAACAAAACGGTAAAGAGCTTAGGGTAATATATTTAGAAACACAAGAAGTTAAAGAAGGTGTTGAGTGTGATTTATATGAGTTTGACGGTGATACTACCAAAGATTTAGCAATTGTCAGAGTAAAACCAGGATTTAGCACACCCTTGCAGCGAATTCTAAAAGGAGAAAAAACCACAGAAGGGTTCCTAGGGGGATCAGGGTATTTTGAACTAACTTCAAATGACAAAACTAAACGGGCATTATTCAAAACAGGGGATTCAGGTGAAATTGAAGTTAAAATCGGAGATCTGATGCAATGGACAGCAGACAAAGATTCAGGTCTGACATTCTACGAAATCTGTAGCCCACCATATAAATATGGCAGATTTGAGAACTTGAAATGAAAAATTTAGAAAATCGAGTTAAAGCAATCGAGGATAGAAATATAAAAGTAGAGGCAGACAAAGCCTGGGAAACAAGCTGGGTGCGTAGAGTTACTATAGGCACCTTAACTTACGCGGTAGTCATTATATACTTGTTTGTTATAAACAATGACAAGCCGTTCTTAAACGCGTTAGTCCCATCTGTTGGCTACATACTATCGACTCTTGTTCTCAAAAAAATCCGTAACATTAAGGAGAAAGTATGAAAAAAATAACAGTTACACTTAATCAATATAAAGTTGCTTTGATGAAGTATGTACTAGCCCAAAAAGTTTCGAAAAAACTTGCTGAAGATTGTGTGGAGGCGGTGTTGGAGCACGAGTTAAAAGACAACTTTTTTAAGGGGTTTAAAGGCACACACGGGTTTGATGAATGGATAAATGGTCTAAAAAATTCATCTACAAAGAAGGAAATTCTAAAAGTGAATAAGTCAGCTTTGAAAGTATACGATGGCAACGGAAAGAGTCCGTTACATATTATTCTTGAACGTTTTGATGAGTATTGTAGTTTGGCATCAGAAAACGGAACCTTAACAGTGGGCATAAAGGGCGAATACATGTCGGCTCTATTCTATGCAGTTAGAAAGTTTGCGGACAAAGGATATTTAGCAATCCTAAGTTCTAATGGAGGCCCGCAAGGCACTGTCCCTTACGGTGGTGTAACAGATATATTTGGCACCAACCCGCTAGCTTACGGTATACCAAGTTCAACAGACCCTATAGTTTTTGATGGAGCTACATCTAAAAGGGCATGGGGTCTAATAGGTGAAGCAAAAAAAGCAGGCATTAAATTACCAGAAGATACATATTTTGATGCATCTGGAGAATACACTACAGACCCAGAAAAAGCCGTTAAGATTGAGCCTTTTGGTGGATATAAGGGATATGCAGTTAATCTTTTGCTAGAAGTACTAACAAGTACTTTAGTAGGTGGTGTAGCTGGAAGAGAACAAAAGGATAAATCAGAGTTAGGAACCTGGTTATACATTATGGATCCAGGAGTTTTTGGAGACAAAAAAGCGTTTATAGCACAAGTCGATAGGATAAAAGAAGAAATTGTTTCCACTGAGCCTCAAGAAGGCTTTGATAGGGTGGTATATCCAGGTCAAAAAGCATTTGAGCATTCTACGACATTGCAAAAAACAGGTGAAATAGAAGTCGATGAAGAAGTTTGGGATAAAATAAGTGGGCATGCAGGATAGATATGGGGACTTACGACAAAGAAATTATTGCTAAAACTCTAATAAACACCACATTCTTATTAGATGATGCTCAATATGTGTTCGCCAAGATTGACCCAAAAGGACTTAAGCTAGCAACTGAAATATTCAATAATTCAAAAAAAGAACTTAGAGTGCTTAGTACTGACCGATGGGAAATTACTCTTATCATTTCTAAAGATGAGTTAACTGAAGATTTGGATAAGTATATTTTAGAAAAACAAACCGTAAGTTCAATATACTGCGACACCCATCCTGATTGGCCAACATGTACTGGCTATTTGCTAAAGATTGTTGAGTCTCTTTCGCCAGCCAATGTTGGCGTGTACGTTATCGGAGCTTATAGAAGCGATCATATATTGGTTGACGTAAAAGACGCAGATAGAGCTATGGATATTTTACTAAAAATGCAACAAGTCATGGGAGCGCAGATTTGATCACTTGATCCAAGAGTGTTTTTTGAGAGTGTTCTGTTATTATCAATATAGCTATAAATGGGAAAATTAATGCTTAGAAGAAGAAAACAACATAAACCAAACTATGCTTTTATAGACAGTCAAAACCTAAATCTTGGTGTTCAGCGTGAAGGCTGGAAGATGGACTGGAAAAAATTTAGGGTGTATCTAAAAGACGAATTTAAAGTTGAAAAAGCCTTCATGTTTATTGGATACATCCCTGATAACGAGGCTATGTACAAACAGATGCAAGAAGCCGGGTATTTAGTTGTATTAAAGCCAACCGTAGACATGTATATGACAGAAGAAGAAGTTCAAAGCGACAAACATGTTACAAAAGGTAATGTTGATGCAGAATTAGTTTTGCACGCTATGAAAGAGCTTCCAAATTATCATAAAGCTGTCGTTGTATCAGGTGATGGTGATTTCCATTGTATAGTGGAATATCTCGAAACGCAGGGGAAGTTGCAAAACTTACTAGCGCCCAACAACCACTACTCATCATTATTCAGGCCATTTGAAAAGTATGTTATAAATCTTGGCACTCAAAAGAGTAAGTTAGCCTATGCCACATTCCGCCCTAGAAAATAGTTGCAATTGATTTAATACAGTAGCATAGTAGTAATTAATATTAACTACTAGCGAGGAGTGTTATATGGCAGACGAAGTAAAAACTGAGCCAACAAAAAAATCAGCAGACAATAATAAAATGATACTAATTGTGGTGGCAGTTATCGTGGGGCTATTTTTACTATGGAAATTTGTATTAAGTGATAACGACAAGTCTTTAACCGACGGGTATAATGCTGAAAATCTAACTGAAAGTATAATAAAGAGCACAACTGGAGCTGATGTTGACTACAGCTCAGACAATGGGAGTGTAAGTGTAAAAACTAACGACGGGGAGTTTTCTTCTAGTACAAGCGAAAAGCTTCCAGATAATTTTCCAAGCGAAGTTCCAGTTTATGATAATCAGAGTATAGTTTCTTCATATTCAACAACCAGCGATGGTAGTACGGCCTGGTATGTCTCGGCGCAAACTGATAAGTCAGTAGAAGACGTTAAGAATTTTTTCAGCGATAAATTCTCAGATTGGGATAATAAGAGTACATCAACATATAACGGAACGGCATCTCAATCATATGAGAAGGGTACTTTGAGTGTAACATTAATCATTACACCAGCCGGAGAAGGTTACAACAACGATAAGACGACAATAACTTACAGCGTATCTACTAAATAATTTAAAGAGGGAGCAATTAAATGGAAGTTCAAATAAATGTTTGGGCAGTAGTTTTGGCAGTAGTTTCTAGTTTTGTAGTAGGGATGGTTTGGTACTCAAAACCGGTATTTGGCGAAATGTGGCGCAAGCTAATTAAGATGGACGAGAAAACAATGAAGAAGGGACCAAAGAGTTCGGCTTGGGTCCTAACTGTACTAGCTGCAGCACTGCAAGCATACGTGTTGGCGCACGTTACGTACCTTTCTGCTAGCTTCTTTGGCTATTCCTGGATGGGTGCCTCCATGAGCACAGCATTTTGGATGTGGGCTGGATTTCAGCTTAGTATGGCACTTACTCACGATGCTTTTGAGCAACGACCTTTGAAATTGACAATGCTAACAGCAGGGAACCAGCTAGCAACTTTGCTCGCAATGGGTGCTGTAATCGGCTGGGTTGGTCTTTAGACAAGAAACTAAATTTACAACATTCTAACAGATTAGAAGGCGTGCAAATAAACTTGTTCGCTTTTTAATTGAAAAACGATAAAATAGGCTACACTCGTGTTAACAGATACCATATAGCTGTAAATAATACATCGACAATTTCATTGTATTGCTATTAACTAACAATGCTCGGCCGAGTAATGTAGAGTTAAATAAGAGAAGCAATTATGATTCGATTAAACAATCAACCGAATATCGTAGTAATAGGTGGAGGAACAGGAAGCTTCACTATGCTGAGTGGTCTAAAACGCTACACCAGCAATATCACAGCGCTTGTAAATATGTCAGACGATGGTGGCTCAACTGGAGTACTGCGAGATGAGTTAGGGGTTTTGCCTCCGGGTGACGTTCGACAGTGCTTGGTAGCTTTAAGCGAGACTAAGAGGGTAAGAGATTTGTTTACTTATCGATTCGATGAAGGCACCCTAAAGGGGCATAGTTTTGGAAATTTGTTTATTAGTGCCGTAGAAAAAATGACAAATAGTTTTGAAGATGCAATCGAAGTAGCTAGCGAAGTACTGAGAATTACTGGTAAAGTATTGCCAATCACTCTAGATAAGGTTGATCTAGTACTAGATTTAGGTAAGGGAAAAGAAATTTTCGGCGAACATAAAATAGGTAACGCAAAAATGGAGGCCAAGAACCCGAATCTTAGCCTGCGACCAGGTAGCCTTATTAATCCTAAGGCACAGGAAGCAATAAAAGAAGCTGACGTTATAGTAATTGCCCCAGGAAATTTATATGGAACATTGGCGCCAGCGCTTTTAGTGGGCGGAGTAGGGCAGGCATTAAAGTCTACCAAAGCCAAAGTCGTGTGCGTAGCAAACTTAGTTACAAAACCGGGACAAACGGATGATTTTACCGTGGCCGATCACGCACAAGAAATTGAACGGTTTGCCGGCGGAGACATCCTAGATTACGTAATATTCAACACTGACGAGCCAACCAAACAAATGCGCACAATGTACGTCAGAGATGGTGAGTATATGTTGGAATTTGACCTTCAAGTTTTAGCAGATTCTCACTACCGTCCTGTGGGATTGCCGTTGATTGATAAGTCACCAGTAAAAATAGACGCAAATGACAAGATAAATCATATCCGTTCGTTAATTAGGCATGACAGTGACGTAATTGCTAGGGAAATAATGAAAATATACTTTTCATAAAGAAAAAAATAAGTAAGTTAAGTCTGCTAGGAGTAAATAATGATAAACCATGTATTTATTGATTTTGATGAAACTCTGTTTGACCATAAAAAATTTGCAGAGTGGCTGGATAATTATTTTGTGAAATTAAGGCTATGCAAAAAAGGGGAATTATTGGATACATTCGAACAGTATCATGACGCCCAAGACAAGCAGGGGTTACTAAGACTATATAGGCATGAAGATCATATCCGGGCTGTCACGGGTGTGGAGTGGGGTCTGATTGTAGATAAGATTAAAGCTCGCATCAAAAAAGATAATGTGCATTTTTGCTATGATGATTCTCATCACTTTTTGCAATCAGTAGATTTGCAAAACTTTGAAAAAGTAGGAATTCTAACTTACGGCAACAAAGAGTACCAATTGTTCAAGATTGGTTTATGCAACCTTGTATCGGCGCTACCAATTCGGGTTGTTGACGTTCATAAAGCCAAGTATCTACTGAAAAACTTCGTCGGACCAAACATTAATGGGGTATTAGTTGATGATAAGGCTCCACTAAACTTACCACCTAGCTGGGAGCATTATTGGCTGAATAGAAATTTTATAGTGGCGCCGCAAAATAGCAGGCACATTGAGGTTAATTCGTTAGAGCAAGCCACTGAGATGTTATTTTAAAAAACTGATACAATATCCTTAAAGTTATGAAAGAAAATAAACTATTTCCTAAAGACTTCTTGTGGGGGGCAAGTACAGCCAGCCATCAGGTTGAGGGCGATAATTTTAACCAATGGACTGTTTGGGAGCTAGAGAACGCGTCCAGGTTAGCAAAAACTGCTAAGAAGAGGTTGTCTTGGATGCCTGCTTGGGACCAAATTAGCGCCTTAGCAACTGACCCAGAAAACTATATATCCGGGTCTGGTATTGAGCATTACAAACGATACAAAGAAGATTTTAAACTAGCAAAATCTTTAAATTTAAATTCGTTTAGGTTTGGGATCGAATGGTCGAGAGTAGAGCCAGAACAAGGTAAGTGGGTTGAAGCTGAATGGCAACACTATAGAGATTACATTGAAGAACTGCTTAAGCAAGGCATAGAACCAATTTTAAATATCTGGCATTGGACCATGCCGACTTGGTTTACAGACATGGGGGGCTTTGAAAAAAGAAAAAACATTAAGCATTTTGTAAAATTCGTCGAGAAGATGACTGCTGAACTGCCAATGCACAAATTAAAATACGTGTTGACGATTAATGAGCCTAATGTGTACTCCAGTTTTGGCTATGCTACCTCTGAGTGGCCTCCAAATAAGAAGAATTACATAACTTTTATAAAAGTGTATTACTTACTCACTAAGGCACACAAAGCTATCTACCCAGTTTTAAAGAAATCTAACCCAAAATTGCAGATTGGCTTGGCGTCACAATTTGCTAATGTAGAGCCCAAAAGACCTCAGAATATTTTGGATAATATAGCCACAAGGTGGATGCGCTATTTTTGGAATTGGTGGTTTTATAACAGAGTAGATAAGTACCAAGACTTTGTAGGTTTCAATTATTATTTCACAGACTACTACCGGTTTAGGGATTACAAAGGAATAAAATCTCACGAAGTTTTTTATAGAGAGAATCCAAACTATCCTAAGAACGATTTAGGTTGGTACATGGAACCAGAGGGGCTGTATCCACTAATAGTTAGAGCGTGGGCACACTACCATAAACCAATAATGATTACAGAAAATGGCTTGGCAGATATGAACGACATAAACCGCAAATGGTGGTTAGAACAGACAATTGTGGCAATGGAGCGGGCAATTAGTGAAGACATTAAGGTGATTGGATATCTGCACTGGAGTCTGTTTGATAATTTTGAATGGGCATACGGTTGGTGGCCTAAATTTGGCTTAATAGAAGTAGACAGAAAAACAATGGAAAGAAAAATTCGCCCTAGCGCAAAATGGTATGCAGAAAGAATAAAAGAACTTTCAAGCTAAAGAATAACATTGACAATTGTAACCATATACGGTATAATTAAGTTATGGATCAAACAAGTAATCCCGATATTGCAAAACCACCAAAAAGAAGGCTATTGGTAGCAGCCTCTGCACTGCTCTTGACCGCTGGCGGTGTCTCCGCTTGTGGCGATGAAGTTGTTTCTTGCGATACTAGAGATGTAATAATTCAACCTGGCGATAGAGTGTGGGACCTTACAGGTGGGAGTGATGAACGTGTTAGTCAAACTGAGTCAATGAACCCGGGAATAAATTTCGGGAATTTACAACCTGGAGACCATGTAAAAGTTTGTTTCCCTCCAGATCAACCTTAGTCGGGAAATTAACCAATAGCGTAGTTAAACACACTTATAACACCATATGTTGTGGATAGTGGTGTAGACAAATTTTATACTGTGGAAAAACTCTAATAAACAGAGAAAAAAGACTTGCATGTGGGTTCGAGTGGGTAGTATGCTCTTGTTAGTGGGTAAATGTGGTAACCAAAACAGTTACAACAAATTAAAAAACAAAAACCACTAAAAGGATTAAACATTCACTAAATGGGTAAGGTAGATTACTTCGAACGCAAGCTAGACGAGAAACGTCGGCTAACTATCCCAACAGAACTACGGGATAGCCTTGCAGATGGAGTGGTCATCACCCGCGGGTTTGGACACTACTTACACCTATATCCTAAAAAGGTATGGGAAGAGCTAGTGGAACCAAAACTAGACGGCGACATCTTAGATGAGCGCGTAGCAGATCTGAACGTTCAATTTAGAACAGGCAAGATCCAGGCTCAACTAGATGGTAAGCAGGGAAGGATAACGCTTGAACAGCATCTCCTCTCTTATGCCGGAATAGACCGAGACATTTCTGTCGTTAGTGTAGGACGTTACTGGCGGATAATCGCTAAGTAGTATCCATAGTTTAAGTACATTAAAAATTTAGCAAGAAAAAAGATTAGAAAACCAAAGAGTTTTTTCTGATGTAGCGATGCATCGGGAAGAGCAGCCGGATGAACGAATTTATTTCGTTCCCCGCGCGCCCAAGAAACCCCGAAGGGGTGTCTTGATACCACGCCTCGAGGTTAGCTAATCGGCAACCAACATGTGGATTTAAGGTAACCACATTAAAAACCTTCGTACATTCCATAAAAAACACCTCCCAAAACTCCACCTCACACATAAGTCTCTCAACTTCTAAAACCAGATGAGAAAGAAGATTATTTAGGGATTTTTTAAATCTCTTACACATAACTTCCGAAATTCGCATCGTTTTAGATAAACAAAAACAAAAACTTTTCAAAACAAAAAGTTGGCTGCTGATTAGGTGACCTTGCAAAAATAAAAACAAATAGAAAGATGTTTCTGGGGAGAGCAGCCGGAGTGTCGGATTTGTTCCGCACACCGCGCGATGAGAGGGGGCTTGTCCCATCTCATAGTCCTCTAAAAATAAACAAGAAAAAGTCATGCCAAAACAAAATCACATACCTGTACTCTTGCGCGAAGTACTAGAGACGATAAGCCCCAAAAAGGGTGAATCATATTTAGACTTAACGGCAGGGTACGGTGGACACGCAAACGAAATACTGAAGGCTACAAATGCAACAGCAGTGTTAGTAGACCGCGATAATAATGCGGTTGAAGCACTAAAAAAGCGTTTTGTGGGAAAATCAGATATTTCAATACGTCAGTTAGATTTCTTATCAGCTAGCCAAGAGCTAGTGAATAAAGAAGAACGATTTGACATTATTATTGCAGATTTAGGCGTGTCGTCACCGCACCTTGACATAGCGAGTCGTGGGTTTTCTATAAACAGCGATGGACCACTAGATATGCGTATGGACCAGAACCAAGCCCTTAGTGCTGGAGTTTTGGTAAATACGTATTCTGAAAAGGAGCTTACGCGTATTTTAAAAGAATATGCGCAGGAACCTAAAGCCAGGCATATAGCCTCGCTTATAGTGGAACACCGGCCGTTTAAATCGACACACGAACTTGCAAACATAGTTAGCAAGGCTTGGCCCGGATATAGTCGGGTACATCCTGCCACAAGAACATTTCAGGCTATTAGAATAGCTGTGAATGACGAGTTAGAGCAATTGCGCCAATCATTGCCTATTTGGCTCAAACTTCTAGCACCAGGCGGACGCCTTGCAGTTATTTCGTTCCATAGTCTTGAGGATTTGTTAGTAAAACAATTTTTCAACGAATATGGCGGGAATAGATATGATGCTGACCTGAGAGTTTTAACAAAGAAACCCATCACGGCTGCGTCAGATGAATTAGTCCTTAATCCGCGTGCCCGTAGTGCGAAGCTACGAGTCGCAGTGAAAATAAAAACAACAAAAAGAAAGGGCGGGTAGAGCTCATGCCTATACAGGTAAAATCAAGCTCACGCTCCTATAAGGTAAAAGTTAGAGTTGTTTGATCTTGAAATTCAAGAGAAGACGCTTTGACTAGCACCCTATATACACACTAAAAAGAGTGTGGGCAAACAAAAAAATCTTGGTCACCTCAAAGGAGAAGAAATAACGCGCCCGTTTTTTCTCTCCTAAGGTGACTGAGTAAAGAAACAAAAACAAAAGTATGACATATTCATCAGCATCCAGCATCAGCAGACAACGCTTTTCAACGCGTGGTCAAAACGCTGTAAGCTACAAACAAGAAACAAAAAGGTTAGGACCTATAACCAACGCCATAACGATTCTCGTCATGGTTTGTTTAATAGGTTTAGTTTATTTGACGCAGGTCACAAAGACTAACTCTTTTAGCTATAAGATTAATAGCTTAGAAAGTAAGCAATCACAGCTTAAAGAAGACCAAAAGGACCTAGAGCTAACCGCAGCTCGCTTGCGTTCACTTGATTCCGAAAAAGTTGCTCAGGCTGCAGCAGGCCTAGTATCAGTTGCTCCATCGGGAACTATTCAAAACTAAGTTGTTTAGTACAGTCTAGAAAAAAGACTAGTACCTCAACAAGTATAATAATAGTATGGAAGACATTCAGGTTAATTCAAACAGACGGATACGCTCACTCTATGCGTTGTTAATTGTTGTATTTATAATATTCATAGGGCGACTTTTTTATTTACAGGTTATTCGTTATGACTATTATCAAGCTCAAGCAGAGGGTAACCAGCTTAAACGTTATGAAATTCCGGCTACCAGAGGGACTATATTTGCGGAAGACGGTGGGCAAAAAGTCCCGCTAGTATTAAACGAAATACGCTATAACATCGTTGCTGACCCAGAATTTGTGTCCGATGTTGAATCAGAAGCTCTACTTCTGGCAGATATATTAAAGGTAGAGAGAACAACCATTGAGCAGGCTCTTCAAGTTAAGAATTCACGTTATGAGATATTGGCAAAGAAGCAAACTAAAGAAGTAAAACAAGCAATAGAATCAGAAATAACTTCAAAAAAACTAAAAGGTATATTTACCGAGAAAGTCATTCAACGGGTGTACCCTCAGGGCCCATTGGCCGCTCAAACATTAGGCTTTGTTAATGATGAAGGAGAAGGCAACTATGGTATTGAACAATATCTAAATACCGATTTGGCCGGTAAGGCGGGAAAAATAAGAGCTCTAACAGACCAGAATGGTATACCTCTGCTTGCTAGCGGTGAAAATATTCAAGAAGATCCGGTAGATGGTAGCGACGTAGTGCTGACAATTGACGTTGCAATGCAACAACAGCTTGAAAAAATATTAGCCGAAGGTTTAAAAAACGCAATCAGTAATTCAGGTAGTGCAATAATAATGGATCCATACACTGGAGCGATAAAGGCTATTTCAAACTATCCAAGTTACGATCCGGCCAAGTTCGGGGAAGTAGAAGATGCTTCGCTGTTTACTAATGCTTCTGTTAGCTCTCCGTTAGAGCCAGGCTCAATTATGAAGGTCTTAACTACCTCAGCGGCCCTAGACAGCGGTTCTGTAACACCTGACCAGTCGTACTATGACCCTAGTTTTTATAAAGTAGATGGTTACACCGTAAAAAACATTGAAGAAGACGGAGGAGCTGCACAGCGAACAGTCTCCGATATTTTAAGATACTCACTAAACACTGGTGCATCTTGGCTATTACTACAAATGGGCAATGGAGAATTTAATGAAAAGGGAAGACTACTCTGGAACGATTACATGACCAATCATTTTCAATTGGGTAAGATAACGGGAATTGAACAGGGATATGAATCTGAAGGTATTGTTCCTAGCCCTACTGAGGGGTTTGGGCTTAACATTAAATACGTAAACACCAGTTTCGGGCAGGGTATGACCGCTACTCCACTGCAGATGATAACTGCACTAGCGTCTATCGTTAACGGCGGGACTTACTATAAGCCTCATCTGGTTGCTTCGACTATTGATTCGAGTGGTGTAGAAACAGAAAAGAAACCAGAAATCGTAAAACAAAACGTTATTTCGCCGGAAGTGTCTAACACCGTCATAGGCTTCATGAATAACGTAGTGAATAACGTAAATAGACCGGCTATTCGGGCTGGTTATAGCGTTGGGGGTAAAACTGGTACTGCAGAAATTGCAAATCCTGCCGGAGGGTATTATGATGACAGATTTAATGGTACGTATATGGGGTTTGTCGGAGGTGACAAGCCAGAATATGTAATTTTTGTCAGGGTTAATGAACCTAAAATTGGCGGTTACGCCGGGTCTCGGGCTGCTGGACCTATTTTTGCCTCTCTATCGAATATGTTAATAGACAACTTCTCGGTTAAGGCAAAGACCAATCAGTGATATAATAAGAGTCAAGAAACGGAAATAAATATGACAGAAATCAACATAATCCTAACGAACGAATCAATTTTATCAGTACTTATGTTTGGAGTCTTTGGTTTCGTGTTATCAATGCTACTTACCCCTATATATACAACGCTTGCCTACAAGTATAAATGGTGGAAACAAGCCCGAACTGTCGCAGTGACAGGCGAAGCTGCAACGGTGTATCAAAAACTTCATGCAGCCAAGCATAGGTCAAATATACCAACAATGGCAGGGATTATCTTTGTTCTAACGACAGCCTTAATAACATTATTGGGCAACCTTGACCGTGCCCAAACATGGCTTCCTCTTGCCGCGATGGTTGGGGCAGGACTAGTAGGGTTAGTTGATGACTTTTTGAACATTAAAAGTGTTTCTGGAGGCATAGCGGGAATGCGCGCTAGGTCTAAATCTATTTTAATTTTTCTTGTATCTTTGGTCGGCGGTTGGTGGTTCTTTGCAAAACTCGACGTTACATCAATAACTGTACCGTTTATCGGACATCTTACACTTGGATGGTTAATTATACCTCTGTTTATTTTAGTAGTTGTATCAACAGCAAACGCAGTAAATATCAGTGACGGTTTAGACGGTTTGGCTGGTGGACTAGCAGTTATCGCTTTTAGTGCATACGCTATTATAGCTTTAATGCAGAATGAGGCTGGCATTGCCGCATTCTGTATAACGTTAGTGGGGGCATTGTTGAGCTATACATGGTTTAATCTTTATCCCGCAAGGTTTTTCATGGGTGATTCCGGTTCTTTTGCTTTAGGAACAGCCCTCGGAGTGGTAGCAATGTTAACTGACACGCTAGTGTTACTACCAATAATAGGTTTTGTTTTTGTAGTAGAAGCTGGATCAAGCTTAATACAAATTAGTTCCAAAAAACTTCGTAATGGCAAAAAAGTGTTTAAGATTGCTCCGATTCATCACCATTTTGAAGCAAGTGGCTGGCCGGAGACAAAAGTGACAATGCGATTTTGGATTATAGGAATAATTTCATCCATAGTTGGTTTGATAATTTACTTGAGGGAGTTTGTGGCGTGAATTCAAGCCGACTCGGGGCTGCTTCTCGGGGCAGGCGAGTCATGCCAAGACAATCGGCAGTTTCCGCAGGCCAAGATGTTAGGAAGCACCGTCCAGACTACATTCTTGTTCTGCTAATGACAATCCTTCTAGGCTTCGGTGCAGTAACTGTTTTTGCTATCGGGCCTGGCATAACAAGTATTAAAGGATTACCAGAAAATTTTTATACCGTTAAACAACTGACTGCAATTGCTCTTGGAATTATTGCGTTTGTAGTAGCATCTGTCATAAAAGTTTCAATATGGAAGAAGCTAGCAATACCATTTATAGTTTTATCTTCCGCAGTGGCGGTTTCAGTTAGATTTTATGGGGAAGAAATAAATGGTGCATATCGATGGTTACAGATTGGGGGGTTTTCTTTTCAGGCAGCTGAACTCATAAAATTCACTCTAATCATCTGGTTAGCGGGCTATCTCGTAAAACAGAAGCGAGAACAATCCATTGCGCATAGAGATACGCTAAAAATGATAGGAATTACCGTAGGGGTAATAGTTTTAGTAGTCGCAGGGCTCCAAAGTGATTTAGGCTCTGCTGCTGTCATGATGGCAATAGTAGGCTTCATGGCATATGTTGCGGGTCTGCCTATGAAAAAGTTGGTAGTAGTCAGTTTTGTGGTACTTGCTGTGACTGTAATGGCGGTGATGTCTAGTCAATATAGAAGAGATAGGGTTACGACATTCTTGAATCCCACGGCAGATTGTCAAAATGAGGGCTATCAAGCCTGTCAAGCGCTTATAACGGTTGGTTCAGGCGGTATATTCGGAAAAGGGCTTGGGCGAAGCGTACAGGCGTATGGCTACCTTCCAGAAGCAGCAAATGATTCTATTTTTGCAATAGTCTCGGAGAAGTTTGGTTTCGTTGGTTCAGCACTTATAATTGCGGTATTTTTTCTGTTATTTAGAAGAATAAAGTCCATCGCAGAGACTTCCCCTAACGACTACACAAGATTGCTGGTAAGTGGAATTCTGGTATGGTTGAGCGTTCAGATGATGATAAATGTGGGGGCCATGATTGGGCTACTCCCACTAAAAGGCATAACTCTACCTTTTGTTAGCTACGGAGGAACCAGTATAATTTTTGTTATGGCAGCAGTTGGGATAGTTTTTCAGGTTTCAAGGTATACCGATTTATCACAAAGACGAGTTGTTAAACGAATATACGGAAAATCACGTGCTACTGAGTCCACGCACCTAAGACCAGTACGCTGGGGTAGGGGATGAGTAACGTAGTAAAAGTATTATTAGTAGGCGGGGGCTCAGGTGGCCATCTAACACCTCTACTTGCAGTATCAAAAGCACTTAAAAAGTTAGATAGCTCAATTAATGTTGGCTATGTTGGACAACGTGGAGAGACTCTGAGAGAAGTAATGGATCACGACTCTATTAATGAAACTTATCAGATTTTTGCCGGAAAATTTCGGCGCTATCATGGGGCAGGGTTTATCAGTCACGTTCTTGATGTTAAAACACAACTGCTGAATGTCCGGGACCTGTTTTATTTTACCTTAGGCACAATTCAAGCCTGGTTTCTTCTAGGCAGACTGAAGCCGTCCGTGATATTTCTAAAGGGTGGCTTTGTATCGGTTCCAATTGGGATAGCAGCAAGATATAGAAAAATCCCATATATAACGCACGATTCTGACGCGATACCCGGCCTAGCCAACCGCATAACTGCAAAACACGCTAGCAAGAATACTACGGCCATGCCGATAGGTTTGTACCCGTACGATAAAATGAAAACTATTCAAGTAGGAATACCAATTAGAGACGAATTTTCAGTTGTAGATTTAAAAGCTCAGAATCTCGCAAAATCAAAGCTTGGGATTAGCAAGGATACCTGCGTAATTCTTGTTACCGGTGGTGGCAACGGAGCATCTAATCTAAATAATATGGTAATCGAGATAGCTAGAGATCTAATAAAAATCAAAAGTAACCTATTAATAGTTCATGTTTGCGGCAAGAAATTATACGAACAAACAGAAGCTAGCTACAAGCAAAAAATATCGGATGACGAAATGTCTCACATAAAACTTATTGGATTTACAAATGAGATGTTCAACTACAGCGCAGCAGCTGAACTGATTATTTGTAGGGGTGGTGCTACAAACATTGCAGAGTTTTCTACGCAAGCAAAGGCGTGTATTGTCGTTCCAAACCCTTTACTTACAGGAGGTCAGCAAACTAAAAATGCAAACATATTAAAAGATAAGGATGCCGCAGTGATAGTAGACGAGAACGATCAACAGTCACTACTAAGGGCCTCAAATTTACTTCTGAGTGATGAATCAATGCGAATAAAGTTAGGCTGGGCCCTTCATGATTTATTTGTAAGTGACGCCGGGATAAGAATTGCACGGATATTAATGGAAATTGCCAGGAAGTAAACTATTGTGCGTTTAAAAAAGCATAAAAGACAGCCAAAATTATCTAATAGTCACACTAGTAGTGCTCCGGTCACTCGTTATTATAGACCGGTAAATCAACCAGTTAGTACTAAAAAAAGAGACCAGGAGTTCAAAGAGTCTGCAAAGGGTAGGTTTTCTATCTCGAGCTTTCTAAATTACATAATACTACTAGTGGTTTTTGCGTTGTTGTTTTTTGCAACTACGATGTCGACGTCACCGCAGATAAAGTTAAGAAAATCTAGCGTAGCATACCATGGTATATCGGAGTATCAATCAGTGGCTAGTGAGTTATTCAATAGTTCAATAGTTAATCGTAGTAAAGTATTTTTTCGGGCCGGAAATTTTGAACAAGAGATGAAGAATCATTTTCCTGAAATATCAAGTATAGATGCAATAATACCGCTTGGTGGTAGGGACTTGGTGGTCTCTATTACAACGTCATTACCCCTACTAAAGGTACAAAATGGCTCGGAGATTGGCATTATAGATGATAAAGGAGTCTACGTGTCACAGACTATTCCCGAGTCAGATACTGAAATTTTAGGTCTTCGTTTTGCAAGTCAGCAACAAAACTTCCAGCTAGGCTCATCGGTGCTTACTTTAGACGAAGTTTCGCTTATTAATCTACTAGTTTATGAGCTAAACTCTCTATCAACAGAGGTTAATACCCTACAGCTTAAACCTCAGGAAATACTCTTCAATGTAGCAGATGGCCAATTTGAGGTGCGCTTAAAGGATGTGGGCTACTACATTAAATTAAGTACTTACTCAGATGCAAAAGAGCAGGTGGGTGCCATGAAAGCAACCCTAGTTCAACTAAGTAGGGAAGGCCAGTTGCCACAGAAGTATATTGATGTCAGAGTTCCTGGACGTGTCTTTGTTCAGTAGTCAGAAGCTAATTAGTAATTAGATTAGGGTCTCTCGTAGTACCCTCCTCTGCTTTTAGTAGTGTTCGCAAAATGTTCTATAAAATAAAAAAAACATATTATGCTAGGGGATTAACAAAAAAGCAAATACATGCATCCTCTATCGGGGGACAACGGGGGGCTTTAAGAAGTTAAACGCTAGAAATCGTGAAAAAGCGTGCATTTCACAGCGTAAGTGTGGATAACTATATGTAATGTATATCGCACTACATCCAACCCAAGCATAGGATGCTGGAATTAGGTTAATTAGAGCCGTGTAATGAGTCGTGCGTAGAGTAATACTGGCTTAATTAGGATAACTAATGAAAACTCCCCTGTTTAGGGGGTATACAGAATCAAGTCAGTAAACTATATAGCGAGTCGCAAAATATACATTGTGCGACGTCATGCCTGTGTTCGGACTATGTCCTCTACTGCGATTTACACATTAATTTTTTTGTAAGCTTTTGCTGTTTTTATAATTAATTGTTTTTCGAATTTAATTCCCCCGTCTCAAGCCACGGTTATTGTTTTTTTAAGTCACTGTTTGATCTTTGTTAGAGTTTAGGCGTATTCTAAGTTGTTCGTAAAACGTTCATCATTCTATAACTTGTGCGCCTTTAAAACTGGGAGTATCTATTGTAGGCCCTGTCTTGCGACCGATTCTAGGCTCTATGTCTACGTACCACAAACCATCTTCCTGATCAATATGTGTGGCTAAGTGACCGTACATTGTCTGATTGATGTCAATATCTTTTATTCTATGTGGACGTCTTGCGGCATCTGACCGATAGATTTCTACTCCTTGTTCAAATTCTCTTTTTTTCAACTCATAATCTATCCCAGATAGCTCTGCTCCTTCTAAGACAACAGTTACTTCTGCAGCCATAAGATAGCCCGCAGGTAGACTAGGCTGGGTATACTGCCACTGGTTGGTAAAACGTCTGCTTTCGCGGCAAATTCCCCATCTAAACGGTATAATTTTAGCCCTGCATGATTCTGCTAGGGTTCTCAATTCACCTTCGAAAGTACTTAGATGTGTTCTTAAATTATCAAAAGGGCCACTAACCCTTACAAGTCGTCGAAACGACTCTGCTCCTTGCTTGGTCGCCTGTTCTTTGAACTCATCTTTTGACTGTAAAACATCTTCAGGCTCAAAAACTGCTAATTCAAGCCCATGATGACGTAACAGGTTCATAATAACTTAAGCTAAAGTATATGTGGCTTTGGCGGTTCTCTTGAACTGTGGCTTGCCTTGTAAGTTCAAAAGAATGGTTGTTTCTTTAACAAAGCGCTTTTTTAGCACTCTTTTAACAATTTCGTCTCTGTGAAGTGGCTCTCCAGCACTTTTAAGCACCTCTGAAATAACATCGGCCACAGTTCCCTGCTTGAAGCCCCATTCTTTCAGTGCGTAAATACCGCGTCCTACTAAAATGAATCTCTTGTCTTTGATAAGTTCGTTATGAATAGCCTGAGTTGTCACGTCCTTACGTTTAAAATCAGATTTTGCTATAGCTTTAGAAATCTCGTTAAAGTGCATTTGTTTTTCGTTTTCATAAAGAATAACGTATATTTTGTCTCTGATATTCTTTGGATTAACCATCGGCCATTTGATAAGTCCCCAGCGACCGTTTAGGGTTGCAAGGTCTTTTGATACTGAAGCCAACGCTTCAACTTGCTGTGCATTAGGGTGGCCCATAGCACCGGCAATTTCCTTGATGTTTACAGGCTTTGCAATCTTCTTGATTGCTTCAATAACATTACCAACTTTGTCCTTAATCCCCTTCTCTGTCTTGTATTCTTTAGAAATAGCTGCAGAGTTTTGGAAATGATCGTTTTCGTTTAAGAATGTGATATTTGGGCAAAGTCGAGCTAGAAATGCAATTCTGGATTGGTCGATTTTGCTATTCTCTTTAGTAAGCTTCTCAGATAAATTACTTATTCTAGCAACATTTCCCATCTCTGATAGAAGTGATGTTAACACCTGCTCTACCTCTGTAATATGTGGTAAATCTTTATCAGCTTGAGTTCGCAATTTTGTGACTACAGCTTTTTCAAGTTGTCTTACTCGCTCACGAGTAATTCCAAGTAGTTCGCCAATCTGTTCAAGTGTTTCTTTTCTATCAAAAAGCCCGTATCTTCTAGATATAATTTCGCGTTCTCTCTCACGCTCAATTGAGCCAAGAATATCGTTTATAACTGTTTCCACCTGTAACTTGTGATTAGTTGTTTCTGCCATATATCTCGCTTCCGTTTAGTCTATTGTATAACAATATTTTTAATAAGTCAACAATTATTCTCTTATATATTTATTTTACCAGCAATTCGCCGTAATTACACATAAAATGTATGTGAATATTACGACAAAACAACTACTAACAGAGCACAAGTTGTGGAAAACGCCAAATTATGTGATACGAAAACTGCTTATGGTTACTTTTTGGTTTTTCTCTTGGTAAAACGACGCTTCTTTTTAGGAGCTTTTTCAATAAGCTCTATGCACTGTTCTTCTGTTAAAGATTCTGGGTCGACACCTTTTGGTATACGAGCATTAACTTTGTCTTTTTTAATGTAGGGGCCGTACGGACCATTTAATACTATAATACCGTTAGAAAATTCTTTTATAGGCTTACGTTTTTCACTAACTTCATCGATGATTTTAATCGAATCTTCCTCAGATATAGTCAATGGGTCAAAGCCTTTAATTGAAAAGTAGTTTTTCTCAACTTGAACGTAGGGGCCAAAACGCCCTAGGTTTGCAGTAATTTCTAAGCCATCAGTGGTCTTGCCAACAACTCTTGGCAACTTAAACATTTCTAGTGCTTGCTCAAACGTAACACTGTCCAGTGTTGCGCCTTCAGGAAGTGGTGCAAATTTAGGCTTATCTTCGTCTTCGGCTTCACCAATCTGTAGCATCGGGCCAAATTTACCGTACCTGGCTATTAGTGGTTTACCGCTTTTTGGGTCAACACCTAATTTTTTTGCTTGCGAACTTTCACTTCTAGAAATACTATCAGAAGCCTCAACTAAGGGGTGAAATTTATCTTTATAAAAATCAGAAATCATAGCATTCCACTGTTTTTTGCCATCTGCTATATCGTCAAACTCTGCTTCTACTTTAGCGGTAAAGTCGTAGTCAACAATTGGTAAAAAGTGTTTAACCAAAAAATCAGTGGTAACTTCCGCCAGGTGAGTTGGAATAAGTTTCTGCCGGTCAGCACCAAACCTTTCAATTATTTCCGCTTCATTAATCTGGCCATTTTCAAGGGTAAGCTCTGCTACTGCCCGCTCTTCCCCGTCAAGATCTTTCTTCTCAATGTATCCGCGGTCTTGGATTGTGCCAATAGTTGGCGCATAAGTACTCGGTCGTCCTATACCCATCTCCTCAAGCTTGCGAACTAAGCTCGCTTCACTGTACCGAGCAGGAGATCTGCCAAAAGTCTCTTTTGCAACCATTTTTTGTAGAGTTAGCTCGTCCCCAACAGATAGAGGCGGGATAATCTTGTCTTCTTTTCCACCGCCGTAAATGCTCAAATAACCGTCAAATATCAGTACCTCGCCTTTGCCGTGCAAAGTTTCTTCCCTGCCCTCAATTGATACCGTTACTTCGGTTTTTTCTACCTTAGCTTGAGCCATTTGAGAGCTAACGGCTCTTTTCCAAATCAAATCATAAATTTTACGCTGTTGCTCATCATCGCCTGCGACCAGCTTAGAAACATCAGTTGGGCGAATAGCTTCGTGAGCCTCTTGAGCGGAGCTATTTTTAGAAGCAAATTGACGATACTGATGGTACTTACTACCGTATTTTTGCTCTATAAAATTGCCTATCATGCTAGTTGCTAGCCCCGAAAGAACCGGGCTGTCGGTACGCATGTAGGTGATGTGCCCATTTTCATACAACCTTTGCGCTAGTAACATGGTTTGCTTTACTCCGTAGCTTAGGCGTATGGCAGCCTCTTGTTGCAAAGTACTGGTCGTAAAAGGTGCCGATGGGCTTTTTACTCCTGGCTTTTTCTCGCTGTTCACTACTTTTAGAGTTGCGGTTTTGACATGTTCTAATAATTTTCGAGCTTCGACTGCGTCTTTTAACTTCTTAGACAACTCTGTTTCCAAGACGTCTTTACCCGATACAACCAAGTTGGCAGTTACCTTTAAAGATTTTTCGGCGTTAAATGCTGTTATTTCTCGTTCGCGCTCAGTGATAATTCGGACCGCAACAGACTGAACTCTACCGGCGCTTAAACCAGGCCGAATCTTCTTCCACAGTACTGGGCTAAGTTCATAACCAACCAGGCGGTCTAATACTCTTCTAGCCTGCTGGGCATCTACCAGGTGCTTATCTACGGTTCTAGGAGCTTTAATGGCGGCCTCGATGGCACTTTTGGTAATTTCATGAAAGACGATGCGTTTGGTGTCTTCAACGCTTAAACCCAGTGCTTTACATAGATGCCAAGCAATGGCTTCTCCTTCGCGGTCTTCATCACTTGCAAGCCAGACCGTATCGGCCGTTTTTGCGAATTTTTTGAGTTCTGACACGACCTTTTTCTTGTCAATGCTCACTTCATAGGTCGGTTCAAAGTTGTTCTCTTTGTCAATGCTCATGCCCTTTTTAGGTAAATCACGGATATGCCCGAAGCTACTCTTTACTGTGTAATCTGCTCCAAGAAATTTCTCAATAGTCTTTGCTTTAGCTGGACTCTCAACTATAACAAGATTTTTACTCAAGGGTTGTCCTTATATTAGTCATTAGCGTTTAGTATACCCCATTACAGTGCGTCATGGGCTGACAGTTGCCTAGAATAACCTAAACTTACGCGGCATTGCAAACATAAATCTAAACTAACTCTAAATAATATGCCAATTTCCCACTGCGTCGGCTTTTATCTTACCGTCAAGTTCCAGCATAGTTATCGCCATCTGAAACTTTCTCGTTTCCAGACCAGATTGTACTTGAAGTAAGGCTGAATCATGCATCCCTTCAGATATTTTAATCATTACTAGCGTTTCCTCAGGGGTGTTACCTTTTATCGGGACTTTGTTTTTGATACCTTTAACATTTAGAAACTCCAACACATCTCTGGCTTCGGTGATCATTCTACATCCCGTTTTTAGCAAATGGTTTGTGCCTCCGCTCAGCGAGCTAGTTACGGGTCCAGGAACGGCAAAAACGGGGATATTCATAGACTCTGCATGTCCAGCGGTGTTTAAGCTTCCTGAGCGTTCTGCGGCCTCTGTGACTATTACTGCGTCGCTCAATGCTGCAATTATTCTATTCCTCTCAAGAAACTCTATTTTTAGGGGTTGCCGGTCAGCCTCATACTCACTTAAAAGCGCCCCACCCTCTTTTACGATTCGTTTTGCGATGTTTCGGTGTGACGCAGGATATATGTTGTTGATACCGCTTGGTAGAACTCCAATCGTGGTCCCGCCAGCCTTCAAGCAAGCCTCGTGGGCAATTGTATCTATTCCGAAGGCTAGCCCGCTAACTATTATTGTCCCTGCCCTTGCCAGCTCAGCGGCAATCTTCTCTGTTATTTGTTTTCCATACGGAGTCGGCTTTCGAGTTCCCACAATTGCAACTATTGGTCTATCTATTAGTTCATTAATATCAATACCTAGGTAAGTTAAAGTGCTAACTTTAACTTTTAATCGGTTAAGTTTTTTTCTCAGAGGTGGTCTAAGGGTAAGCGTATTCATAATATAGTTTTGCTTATACAACGAAAAAGTATTTTAGTATTGACATAACGACACTTTTTTGCTAGAATAGCAACTTGTAAGTCCTATTTATAGGACATTACGTACCTTTTACCCCTAAATTCTAACACCAACCTCGGTTGACTGAAAAGAATTTATGTTTTAGAGTCTGGCCTGCAAGTCGTTGTTACCCTCCACGCCTTCAAGCTTTTCACCGTTTTGCGGTGGAAGCTCTAAGACAGTTTTACTGGTCACCAGTTAATCATTTGATTTGCTGATGAGTAGTAAATCCCCTTTAACCCCGTATTACTCCCTCGTTTTATTTGAGCTGTGAGTTTAATAGCGGAAATACCATTGAGTGGGCTTAGTGCTTATTGCGAGATAGCATTAAGGAGCCTTCAAGGTGGGTTGAAGGGTGTAATGAGCCTCTAGCGGTGCCCACCCCCTCTAGAGGCTCTTTTTATTGGGGGTAGACAGCCGGCGGTGCCCTCGTCACGATCTCGGTGACTAAAGTCAGCCGAGTCTCGACCCGCCCTCGACATGACTTCAAGCAAGCTTGTAATCAGTCTGTGGGTTCCGATATGCCACAGGCATATCTCACCTCTGTAGACTCTTATTTATTTGGAGGACATCCCAAGCGGTGCCCAGTCACGCTAGCGTGACCACAGAATTAACTTGACTATTGAACAAGTTCAAAATCAGTTAGATTCTCTTGCGTACTGCCACTGGCAGTCCTCACCCTCTATAGGCCTAACATTGCTAGGAGTCTCATTGACAGTTAAGCATTAGTGTGATACAATATGAATATGGCGAATAATCTATTTTCACCACCGTGGGCGGAGTCACCACTTAATCCTAAGAACCAACAACTTGTTGGTGTCTCTGGCGGGTTAGATGAGGAGATGACGAGACTAATAACTGAATCGGCTGAAGAGGCGTATAGGGCTGAATCAAGATCAAGTGGTATAGAAGTATCGGAGATACCGTTTTCCAGAAGATGTAGACAAGTTACCACAAGCATGCTTGATGCTCTGCGAGATCGGGGGCTTGATCCCGAAGTAAACAACAGAGCTGGATGGACCGTTGATGAACATCGTTATCCAATTCTTAGAATTGCTGGTATTGAAGTTGTTACCGACCCGACTTGGCTTCAGTTTGTATCCCCACAGAGAAGGAATGGTCTACCTACAGTATTAATTGGCGATAGGGGTAATGCAGTTGAGCAAGCAAGACGCTCAGGAATAGATGAGTTGGAAATTCAACTTTGGATGCCAGTTTCTTCTAACCCTCAACCAGAAAGGCCAGTATCAGTACAAGAAAGAATTGCCAGAGCCTATGATGCGGCGATGCCCCCAAGTGCTAGGTAATAGTAATTGTTCGTTCGTCTAATTGGCCGGTGGTTCTTTCGTCTAGAATCGTGCAGGATTCGTTTATAATTTTTGTTAATATTTTCTGTTCTTTTACGTCAAAATCTTGCAATACAAAGTCAGCACTGTTGATTTGAGGTGGCTGTTTTGGTCCAATTCCAATGCGAATTCTAGCAAAATCTTCATCAATGTGGGTAAGCAAAGATTTTATACCGTTATGCCCTGCACTGCCTCCGCCAACTCTGGTACGGATAGTTCCAAAATCTATGTCAAGTTCATCATGAACTACCACTGTGTCTGGGCTGTATGCGTGGTAAAAACTTTGCAATTTCTGAGCAGCTTCCCCGCTGTTATTCATAAGTGTAGTAGGTTTTGCCAAGATAACCCTCGTTGATCCAACTTGCCCGATAGAAATCTCACAAGCTAAATCTTTTTTGGTAACCCAACCTGAGAAGTCGTGGCTAGTCTGATATTTATTAAGGACCATGAAGCCTACGTTATGACGGTTGCCGACATAATCCTTACCGATGTTACCGAGCCCAATTACAAGCAAAGTCTGCGAATCGCCAATAGTATATAACGGCGCCACAGAATCAAAAGTAGACCTTTTTCGTTCAAACAAACCCATACGAACAGTTTACAGTATTAAGTTGACAGTTTACAGTTGGGCGAGAAAAGACACCTAAACTAAAAAATAGCCTGCACAACCCCTTCTGTTATAGGCCTACTACTAACATAGTAAGAACTATCTCCTAAGTCTCAGGCTTAGGTGGTGTTGTGACGGTACAGTCTTTAAATATAATTAATCGCGCTACTGCTTGCTTAATTTAGTTATCACAGGATAATAGTATGAATGGCTGAATGGAAACTTTTCCCAATGGGCGTGGAACGTCCCACCGGGGCAGAACTTTATGATGAGCGAGGACGAGCGGAACTTGAATTAATCATTGCACTACAAGTTTCAACACTGCTCGCAGATTATGCATTTGTAGAGTTGGTCGATGCCGACAACTCAGACCCAGTAGTTCCTGAAGCTGAAGCCAACGGTTATTACTATACGCTAGGGATTGACCCGTTTTCTCTGGACGATGGCGGTGAGTTGATAATCCAACAAGTACCACCGTTGTATGGACGGTGTGATATACGTAAAGGTCTTCACTCGGTAGAGAGGACTAATAGCGATGAAGCAACGCAAATTGGGTTTGCGGTTTGGGACCCAAAAATAGATATTAGTCCGCGCATTATGGATTTTGCAGGGGCAATAGTGCCAATCCAAACGTTACAAGAATTACATGAAGCTCTGATAACATGTGGCTTTACTTTGGCGGCGCTAGGAGATCTAAATAGTGATCATTTTGATACAAGCGCATATCCTGAAGCAATCCCGGAGTCAGACATGGCACAAGCGCTAGAAGACTTTGACGACGCCCAACAACCTGACGAATATTGAGCCAATTTTAGTTCAATTCTTTTTTCTTGAAAGTCTTGCCCCGATTGCCGTTGTTCTTAAACTTAGAATCTTTATCTTTCGTATCATCGCGGTCTATATACCAAATCTGGATAGGTGTACCAGCGTAATCCCACGATTCACGCATCATGCGTTCCATGTGACGTCGGTAGCTCCAGTGCAAAAACTTAGTTTGAGAACCAAATACTTTGAATGCTGGGATTGGGTTATCAATTTCTTGTACCATATAGCGTAATTTTGGCTGGCGATTCTTAAGCCCTGCTGGCGGGTGGCGGTCTGTTACCTTTTTCATCCAGCTGTTAAGCTCACGAGTCGAAATCTTCTGAACCCGGCGATTCATAATTTCAAGAGTTAAATCAAATAGTTTTTGAACGTTTTTGCCTGTTTCACTACTCGTAAAAATTAAAGGAGCCCAAGGCACAAAGATAAAATCTGCAACAATCTGGGGTGCTAGCTTGTCACGGGTATAGGCGTCTTTTTCTTTTAAGTCCCATTTGCTGACAACTAAAACAAGTCCCTTACCTGCTTCTTTGACTAGTCCAGCAATTTTTTGGTCTAGCGCAACGCTAAGTTCGTTAGCATCGATTAGCAGGAAGCATACATCAGCTTCCTCGATGGCGTGTAATGACCGTAGCACGCTAAAGTGCTCTACACCGCGGTCTATGCGCCCGGGGCGCCGAATACCAGCTGTGTCCATTAATTCTATCTCGCGGTCCATATAACGGATGATGGTGCGGTTTACGTCCCGTGTTGTTCCTGCCCTGTCGGCCACGATTGCCTGTTGTTTTTTAGCAAGAGAGTTATAAAGCGAGGATTTACCAACGTTTGGCCTCCCTAAAAGTGCTATACGGATTCTATCGTCGTCTTCATCAATTTTAGCAGCTGGCAAAGCTAGCTCTAGTGCCTCTTCTAGCTCAGCAAAGCCCTTTTTCTGGGTGGCGGATGTTGCTATAAGAGGTTTAACACCAAGTTTTTTAAACTCTTCAATTTGTGACGACTTAGCTTTGTCGGCCTTGTTCACAAGTAGTATTAGCGGTTTTTTACTTTTATGAGCTAGTTTTGTAACTCGTCTATCTTCTTCAGTAATAATACTGCTAGCGTCAACGGTTACTAATATAACATCTGCAGCATCGGTGGCTTGGAGTATCTGTTCTTGAATTGTAAGTTCAAAGTCATCCTCGGCAGATTTTAACCCTGCTGTGTCCACTAGCCAAAAATCTTTGCCAGATTCAAGCGTAGCCTTGGCGGTAATGCTATCTCGAGTTGTACCTGGCTCATCGGCAACAATCGCCTCACGCCTGCCAATTAGAGCATTAAATAGGCTACTTTTGCCTACATTAGCTCGGCCTACAATAGCCACAATTGGTACTTTAGTCTTACTCATTTACTAATCATTATAACAGAGGTGAGGAATATTGTAAAATTTAAATTATTATTGAATAATAATCTTGCTAAGTGCTCAAGCTCTTCTACAGGTTACTCAGGCTTAATAAGCGTAAATGACTTACTTTTAACTGCTCCAAGTTTAAATCCCGCTATCTGAATTCGATGTAGCTCAATGACGTCATACCCAATAGCTTCGAAAGAGCGGCGGATTTGTCGGTTACGACCTTCGGATAATCTGACTTGATAAGTTAGAGCTTGGTCCAGTTTTGTCACTTCAAATGAGCTTGGTCTGTCGTCACCAATATCAACGCCTTTTTTCAACTGTTTGAATTCCGCTGAAGACAAGGGTTTGTCAAGGGTCACAAGGTATATTTTCTGTTTGTTTTGGCTAGGATGAGTTAGCTTGAAGAGTAAATCGCCGTCATTAGTTAAAATTACCAGCCCGGAGCTGTCTTTATCTAGTCTGCCGGCAATATTTAGTGGTTGAAATTTTTCAGGCAGTAAGTCATATATGGTTGGGCTTCCCTGACCTTTGCGACTACAAACATACCCCTCGGGCTTGTTTAAAAGTACTGTGACCTTACTTGTCTCGGTTTTAACAATTTTTCCATCTAGACTGACAACATCATCTTCGCTGACGACTTGTCCAATTGTCGCTACTGTTCCATTCAACAGTATCCTATCCTCTAAAATAGCCTCATCGGCCTTTCGTCTTGAAAGGTGGGTATAGCTAGCCAAAAACTTATTTAAACGCATGTCAAAGGTATTATACGTGGTTTGGGGCGGTTACCTATAAAGTGATGTTGTTTGGGTCGTCTGCTGGTAGATCGTTTTGAGGTGGAGAAGCTGGGGGTTGGGGTATAACTCCGTCAATGTTTGTGCCAGTATTTGTTGGGCTTGAGATCGCTACTGGCTCTGGGTTTGAGTTTTCCTCGGCGGCGGGTTCTGGGTGAACAGGTTCAGAGTTTCCTTGAGGGTTAGCTGCGTCAATGGCAATTGCTGGCGGTGGTGTATTGTTTTCTTCTACAATCTGCCGCGCAACTTCTGCCATCTTCTCTTTTTCTTCTTCTTTTTTAAGCAAATCGTTAAGATCAGGTAAGGCTACGGCATCATTTACTATCGGTTCGATAACTTTTTTTTCGGATGAATTATTTCCTACATCTGGCATTTCCGGAGTAGATTGTACTACAGGTGGCAGTGGGCTAACCGGCGCAGGTGTAATCGGTGGCATAGTTGGCGAGGTTTGCGGATTTGTTGGGGCCACCATTGGGCTTGCTTGATTAAGAGTAGATGTAGCCTGAGGCGTTGAGTCTTCTTTTTTGGAATCTATAAAGCTTTCAATTTGTTTTGCAATAGCGCTTTGTTCATCATCGTCACTACTGCCTTTGTCATCTGTTGTAGGTGGTGTGATTGGCGCAGGAATTGAACTATCATTTTGTGCAACTGGGCTTATAGCCGACAGTGCCGTAGGCTCCACGGGTGTTGGTGTCACAGCAGGCATTGGCGTGACTACTGGGACTGTAGCGGTTGGAGGTGGAGTAACAACAGTTGATTCTGGCGCCACGGTGCTTACTACTGGAGCCGGTGCCGGCGATGCTATTGTTGGTACAGCAGGTGTTGGCGCTGGAGATTCGCCACTTAAAACCTCTCGTGCAACTTTTGCAACATCTTCTAATGTTACTTGTGATTTAACTAAATATCGGTCTGCGCCGAGCTTTTCTGCTCTTGCCTTATCTTCAGCCTGGCTAAGTGCAGTCATCATGATAACTTTTACATTCTTAGTCTCTTCAGTGGAACGAATTATGTCGAGCATGTCAAAACCGCTGATTTTCGGCATCATAACGTCAGAAATAATCAAGTCAGGGCGCTCTTTCATGGCCACAGTAAGTGCTTCTTCTCCGTCTCGGGCCGATACTATTTCATAACCTTCAGCCTGAAGTCGCGCCTCGTATATTTCACGTAAGTTATTGTCGTCTTCTACTAGTAGTATTTTTGCCATGGTGCCTTTTTATCCCCCGATTATCTTTTTGGCTTTATAAGCATTATAAGTTTTATTGTAACATCGTTCATACTAAATCTATACATTACTTGTCAAATCTACAGTAGGAGTGATAATACTGGTCTGTTTCTCTGCGCTGACAGAGTCTAACCGTGGTAAGTTTATGTAAAAAGTACTCCCCTTGCCTTCTTCGCTTTCAACCCATATTTTTCCAGAGTATAGCTCAATTATTTTTTTACATATAAACAAACCTAAACCAGTTCCACCAATTGTACGAGTAGCTGAATTGTCTACTCTATAAAATTTCTGGAATAAGTGTGGAACATCTGACTTTGGAATTCCGGGTCCGGTATCTGATATGTGGAATTGAACAACGTGCGCATCTCCCGTAACACCTATGCTTATTGTTCCTGCTTCTGTATATTTAACGGCATTGTCAAAAAGATTCGTAATAACTTCTCTTAGCCTATCTGGGTCAACAGTTGCGTACAAAAGCGGTTTGACGGTTGCATTCAGAGAGGAAACAAGCTCGAGTTTTAGGCCCTTTTTCTCTGCTGGGAACCTAAGGTCCTCTACCAATTTCTCTGTAAAGTCATTGATTTCTACCGGAATGGGGTGACTTGTTAGTCTACCGTCTTCTGCCTTGGCGCTGGTCAATAGATCGGAAAATAGCTTGCCCAAGTGCTGAGTTGAAGCATGGGCTTTTTCTAAAAACCCCCTGGCTTTCTCGTCAATTGCACTAACTTTGTCGTTTAGTGCAAGTGCTAGGTAACCCTCTATCGCTGCAACCGGTGTACGCATTTCGTGGCTTGCTGTTGAGATAAAGTCTGCACGTTGTTTCTCTTCTTGCCTTTGTTCAGAAACATCACGGAAGACACCCACCGCACCACTAACTAGTCCCTTCTCGTCTAGTAGTGGTGATACATTAATATCGACTGATATGAGAGTATTATCCTTTTTTGTAATTGTGGCGCTTGTGTCTCGGATAGTTTGTTTCTGCTGAAATACTTTATAAAAAGGGTGTTGGGCGTCCGCATATAATGCTCCGGTTTCATCGCCAACTTTTAGAATTGACCGATAGTCAATGCCAGTAGCCTCGTTCTGTAACCAACCCGTTAATTTTGCTGCTGCAGGATTAAATATTTGCACAGTGTTTTGTGAGTCTATAAGAATAACAGCGTCATCTATACCATTTAAGATTACTCCTGCTGTTTGTTTCTCATCATGCAAAAAATGTGAAGGGTCATTACCCCCACCTGATTTTGAACCTTTACTATTTTTAGAAAATCCGAACATATAAAAATATCTAAGCAAAGTGCTTTTGCTTAAATCTAATTATGTAGGCTTTACGGTGGAAGTGCAACCGTTAAATTTAAGTTACGATTTCTTTCCTAAGAAGGTTTTGACTACTCTTTCTTTGGTATGTATCGCAAAGTCCCGGCCCATTTCACGCCCTGTTCTACGAGCATGCTCAGCCAACACCTTAGTGTGCAATTTGTGCATTTCTGGGCTTGTAACTTTTGCTTCGTGTAATTTTCTAAAATCCATATCAAGTGCTGCAAGCTCTTCATCGCTTATGTCCTCAAGTCCAACAAATGAGTCGCGTGCACTTTTTGAAGACCTAATTAGTTCATCTAATTTTAACTGCATAGCTTTTCCGTCTCTGTTTTGAGTGTTCTGAACAAGGAAAATCATCAGAAAAGTCACAATAGTTGTACCGGTATTTATAAATAGTTGCCAGGTGTTAGAGAAATTAAATACGGGCCCCGTAATAGCCCAAACAGCAACTATGCCAAATGCAAGGAAAAACGCAAAAGGGTTACCTGCTGCTATGCTAACTCTGGCGGATAATCTGTGAAATAATTCTTTCATACTAGTTTTTCTATCCTTATCTTATGTATCATTGTATTCCTCTACAGACGTAATGTAAAAGGCATTAGCATTAGGACCGCTTTCCTGCTGACACCTCTTATAATATTAGCATCAAGTGTCCTCAATATGTATAATGTTGAAAAATGGATAATATAATACTGGCTATACTTGCCGTTGGTTTGGTTATAGTTTCAGCAATTTGCTCTGGTTTAAATGTGGCTTTGTTATCACTGGATATCACAGACTTAAAACGCCGTTCAAAGCTTGGAAACAAAGATGCGAAAATAGCATTATCAATTAGAAAAAAAACACATCTTAACCTGGCTAGTATTCTTTTTACAAATGTGGCAGTTATTTCCGCTACATCATTGGTACTAGCTCAATTTATGAACGGTTTCGTTGCTGGTGCAATCAGCACTATAATACTTGTCATATTTGGTGAGATTTTGCCACAGGCATTTGCTGCAAAACATGCGCTTAAAGCAGTTTCTCGGTTCGCACCTTTTTTGCGTTTCATAATATTGCTTTCATATTCCATTTCTAAGCCATTGCAAATTTTATTAGATAAAATAATTGGGCCTGAAGGCGAAAGGCTACATACTCGGCATGAACTAGGCCTTATGATCGACGACCATCTTGGGGATGACGCAAGTGAGCTTGATGACGATGAAGTAGAGATCGTAAAAGGAGCTCTCCAGCTAAGCGAAAAGAGAGTTAGAGAGATTATGATTCCACTTAAGGATGTATATTATTTGCTTGAGTCTGATGTTGTTGATGCCGCTAAGATTGACGAGCTAAAAGCTGAAAACTGGTCAAGAGTCCCGATATTTAATTCAGCCTTTACTGAATGCAAACGGTTTTTGGTACTCAAAGACCTTGTAGATATAGATTTTGATGAACGTAGCTATACGCTAGACGAATTAAAAACACACAAGACAAAGACTGTTGGTTCTATGACAGCGCTCGATACTCTATTTAGAAAATTTATATCTGCAAAATCTCATCTTTTTGTAATTGAAAAAGACGAAAAAATTGTTGGTATTGTTACAGTGGAAGATTTAGTAGAAGAGATTATCGGCCACGAACTAGAAGATGAAAGCGACGAATAATCATAGGGGTGTTTAAGGCTGGATCTATATGCTATATCTATGATAATCTACCGAGTTTGGTCGGATACTTTCTGGGACCAGAATACTTCACCTTCGGCTTCCATTTTTTTAAGTCGAGTATAATAGTCCGGAAATTCTTTTAGATGCGCCCAGGCGATTTTCCCTGCTAGATTTTCGTCATCTCCAATAACGTCGGTTTCTGGATCATGACTGCCGTGTTCTAGCTCAACTCCAAGTCCAGCACGGAATTCCTCGATATTTATCTTGTTAAAATCAATACCAATTACATCTCCAATTGCTTTAGCTTCCTCAAGTGTAAAAATTTTTATGTGCGTCATGTTGTTTTCCCCTGCTTGCTTTTATTCCCTACCAATTGATTTGTTGGGATAATTCTGCTTCGCTTCTTTTTGCTGGTTGGCAAACCGGTCAGAAGCAAGAAGCCCTGTATAGTATTTGGCCCCACCTCAAGCTCCAGGTGCTGCAGATCCGTTAATTCGGGGTCGTCCTTGACGTCGTAGAGCCAATAGTTCCCTACAGACAGAATAGCATCAACAATATGCGGATTATGACTCGCTACCAAAATTTCACCAATCTCAATAGCATTAACCCAAGCATAATCATTGGCTCCGAGGGTCAGAATCTTTTTATGAGCCTTGGTTTCTATCAACCTATATTTTCCTTGTTTTAGTAGTTTAATCATAGTTCGGTGTCCTCGAAATTAGTTTACTTGTGCGAACCCCACTACGTAATTCTTTTTGTAGACCTTAGCGCACTTCGGGCAAGTTGTGTAGTAGAAGTACGTTTTTATAGGAGTTTTTCCCAATTGTTTGACGTATTTACATAACTGCTCATACCACCTACCTGCATTTTTGTATGGTCCTTCAAAAACCTTTGTCATGAAAGTACCACTTAGTCGTGACATTTCTAGTCCAGGAATATCTTTCGAGACGGCAATATAGTGGTCGCTGTGCCATTTAGATACGTCCTCACTTAGCATCAGAGGCTCATTTTCGTCTCCGCCAACCTGCTCAATGAGTGATTGGGATCTGTGCATCTTAGAATTCATATCGAGAGGAAAGTACAGAAAGCTATGTGTAGTTACTTTTGCAAATTTTTTATCTCTGAATTCAAAAGTCTGGTTGTCCCATTCTTTGGGGTCTATCAGAGAGCAACAACTTGTTGTTGAAGTACTGCTATCAGTCATCGGCAAATGATTTACTGCGTACATAATCTCCTCCCTCTTTAGCTATTTGACCGAAATCTCTTTAACTTTTCTTGTCTGTCCCTTTGGCAATACCACTTTTAAAACGCCATCCTTGTATATTGCGTTGGCTTTTGTGGTCTCAACACCGTCTGGCAACCTCACTCTGCGCATAAACTGGCTACTCCCCTCTCTCAAGTAGTAGCGACGCTTGCCCTTTTTTTCCTCTTTTTCATCGTGTTTAGCCCTGATTTCTAGTACGTTATTATCTGTGCTGATGTGAATCTCTTCTTTTTTGAAATTCGGCAAACGAACTTCAGCTACAACCTTACCGTCTTCTTCATACATATCTAGGGGGCTGTTATCAGTAACCGAGGGTATCCAATCCCAGCTCGGCATCAATTTATCCATGTCTTGATCCAATAATTGAAAAGCATCAAATGGATTATATTTTACGACTTTCATAGTTCTCCATCTCCTTTGTATAATTATTAAACTTACTAAAATACCCTGGGTGAATCATCTCTAGACTTGGCTTTCTTGCCTCCTCATAGTAATTAATAGCCCCCCTGCGTCTTTCTTGAAGCTTACGTGCTCGACGTTCCCAATGATTACTGATTTCGGCATAGAACTTCTCGTCTATACCTAAATCTGACGCTACGCTCATATCTCCTCCTTCATGCCCTACTTACAACACTAGTTTAAAACTCAAGAAGTCAGCATATCTATGACCCAAGTCACACGCTTAGTGGTATATGTACAAAAACAGCCTATAATACAAATTGAAGAGGACTATTATGAAAAAATCGATTCAGAAAAAAGTCGAAGGTTTTTTCTCGAAGTACCCCCTGTACCATCATGATAAGGGTTCAATACTCATTTATGCCGACACCACCCCAGATGGTATTTATTATTTAGAAACAGGTCAGGTGCGACAGTATGACATTACTGATAAGGGGCTAGAAGTTGTTGTTAATGTCTTTAAGGAATCAGCGTTCTTCCCAATGATGTGGGCTATTAACAATACGCCGAATCAATATTTTTACGAGGTGTCAGCGGAGTCTAGCACCAGAAAAGCCCCAACCAATGAAGTAATTGAATTTTTAAAAGCAAATAGCGATGTTACCTACGATTTACTGAGCCGCGTCTACTCTGGAACAGAGGGTTTGCAGCGGCGGATGGCGCATCTGATGGGAGGCACCTCACAAAGCCGTTTATTGTTTGAGTTGGCTGTTGAGTGTGGACGATTTGGGGTTAAGGACAAAAGTGGTGTATATGCGTTACAGCTAACAGAAGATGAACTAGCCAGCAGATCGGGACTATCTAGGGAAACAGTTAGCCGAAAATTAAATAAACTAAAGTCACAAGGTTTAGTTACGGTGAATCATGGAACAATTTCGGTTAAGGATCTTGCTAGGCTCCAAATGATGCTTGGATCAAATCTTTAGTTTGACTACAGTGTGGCATCGGTCACAGAAGTAACAGACTAAATCTGCTTAAATTGAGTGTGGTGGTGATTATGATTAATACGATTACGCCTTATACAATAAACAAATTAGCCAGACAAGAATCAACGCCAAGCATATCGATTTATTTGCCTATGAAGCCGGGTTTTTCTGGTACAGAATCAAATAGAATTGTCTTTAAAAATGCTCTTAGGTCTGCCAAACAAATGGCCTTAGGCAACTTTATGCCGTTAGAGGTAAAAAAAGATACAAAATGGGTTGAGCTAGCAAGAAAAATGATAGACGAACTTCTTTTCTGGGAATCTCAGTCAAAAGGTCTGGCTATATTCATAAATGATGAAGCAATTTATAAATTTAGAATTAATCATAGCTTTGAACAGCGAATTTTTGTTGGTGTTCGTTTTGTGGTTGAACCTTTGAGCATCTTGGAACCAGAAACTCTTCATAATCATTTTATTCTAGCGCTTAGTAAAAAAAATACTCGTCTCTTTAGAGTTAGGAACGATGCATCTGTTACTCGTATTGCCGAAAAAAAGATTCCGGAAGATTTGAAAAAGTCTTTGCACCTAGACGAACCTGGCGAGGATTTGCAAACTCATATGGTTGGACTTGGAGGCATCAAGAATTCTGAGGCCTTTCATGGTCACGGTGGCTATAAAGATCGAAGTAAAATGCTTGAAGATACTTTTATCAGAAATGTTGCTAAGGGTGTGGATAGAGCTTTGGGCCAGTCAAAAATTCCGTTATTTGTGATTGGTACCGCACCACTAGTGGCACACTATAATCGGTTGAATATTTATAAACCTCTTATGCTGTCAAATATTCATCAGAATGTCGATCGTCTTGACGGACTACACATTCAAAAGCTGTTAGTTGCATAGAAAGTTTAAATAGAAATTGTTAGGCTAATACAGAAAAAACATCTTCCCGTCTAGCTATCACTTGCAACCATGCACCAAAGATAATCGGTACTGCAAACTCGCTAGCCAGTAATAGATTAAGTATCCCAATTTCACCAAGACTTAAAAATAGTACGAGAATACAGATTGTCATGAAAGCAGAAAAATATTTATAGTAACTCTTTCTAAGTTTTAAGTTAACAAATAAGAGCCCTAACGCTTCGCAGAAGAATATAGCACCCGAGAATACCGCGTGAAACAGAAAATTAACATTCCCAGAGTTTAGTCTAAAAAACGGCAATAATATTGAGCACAAACCAACAATAATTAAAGTAATTTTAAGATACTTTTGGTGCTTAAGATGACTTGCCAGCACAAGAGTGAGGATCCCGCTACTCACGAGTCCAAACCCAAATATCCACATAGTCTCCGGAAATGTTCCGTAGAGACTTATAACTTCACCACTATTCAATACAGACGGATTCACTAAATAACAGACAGCAAGAGAGCCCCACCAGAGTATTTGAGATAAAGTTAGTAATACTAAGGGGCTGAACTTATGAATCACGGTCATATGACAATAATATCAAAATGGTGATCCAAAGCGAGAATATCCGCCTTGGGCGGATGCGCCTGCGCTTGTTCAAAGAAAATGCTTCGCGCTTTCTCTTCACTGCACTTGTCTTCGAACTCCGCTCGTTGGACTCGCTTGTCGAGTTCGCTTCTCGTTTGGGTAATTATCAAATAAAATTGCTCACTTAACAGTGAGCAATTTTATTTGGTGATCCCAACGAGAATCGAACTCGTATTGCTAGATTGAGAATCTAGTGTCCTAACCGTTAGACGATGGGACCGTATTAGGCTTGTATATTATATCTGATAATAAAGTGTAAGTTTAGTGATAAATTGTTGACTAACGGTTAAGATGTCCTAGTCACCCATATTCGCTCGGTAGCGAATTGGTCGACCCCACCTCAGCGCCGTCGCGCTTCCGGTCTTGCATACCGCCACTGGCGGTCTTCACTTTAGACGATGGGACCTCGTCATGACTTGATGCCCTGTCAAGTTTAACAAAGACGTTACTTTTTGTTAAACAATGACTTGGTCACACAAGCCATTCCTCTCAAATTCAAGAATCCTCTCTTGAATTTGGAATGGCTACAGCTTGGTTTATTATATCTGATAATCAACAATGATCGAAACTTACTGTGTAACTTGCTGGATGTATGTTACTAGTTCACGGGGAGTAATCTCAGCTTTTATTAAGTAGCCGTCGGCCATCTGTTCAACCTGTTTGCGTATTTCTTCTTTTTGATCAAGATTTGTAGTAATGATAATTTTGCTTACGAGCGGTGGATTAACGGTTGGGCTACGCATAAGTTTAAGCATGTCTACGCCATTCATTGTCGGAAGCATGATATCAAGTAGGATTATGTCGTAGTTACCCGCTAGGGCTTCCTGCAAGCCTTCCTGACCGTCTGCAATAACACGAACATCATATCCGGCATTTTCAAGCGCGCGGGTGTATAGCTCGCTTATAAATAGTTCGTCTTCAATACATAGTATTCTTGGTTTCATGTTTTATTGCCTATATAACGAATGGTTTTTTATCCATCCATGGGCTCCTCTAATGATATCATCCTCTCCGGCTTTCTTTTCAGATGATAATTTATCATACGGTAGTATTGTAAAACTAAATATACTCCCCTCGCCTTCTTTTGAACGAACCCAAATATTGCCACCGTGGGCGTTGACCAGTGCTTTACTAATGTATAGTCCAAGCCCCGTACCACCAGTTCGCACGTTGCTTTTATGACTTCTATAAAATTTTTGGAATAGTTCATTAACAACATTCGGCGGCATGCCAATTCCAAAATCTTGGACACTTGTTTCTACAAGTCCGTCTGCGTTAATCTGTGATGTAATAATTATTTTATTCGACTGCTCGCTGTACTTAATTGCGTTGTCAACCAGGTTGTTCAACACTTCGTGTATGCTTATTCTATCAACCGCGACAGCAGGTAAATCTTGAGCAATTTGTAGCTCAATGGTTATGCCATGTACATGAGCCCTCATCTGCAAGTCCTCTATAGCCATCTTTAAGATATCGGGCCAAGACTCTGAACGTAGTTTGAGTGAAAGTTGATTCTCTTCAACTCTGGCAACATTTAAAATATTACCTACAAATGCTGTAAGCTGTTGTGCACTAGCATGCATCTTATACATAAACTGTGTTAATTCGGGAGAGAGTGTTGGTCCTAGCTCGTCTTCAAAAACTTCGATGTAGCCACGCATAATAGTTAAGGGTGTCCTAAGCTCGTGGACAGCCAATGCAACAAAATCAACCTGCTGGTCTTCATCGTCATACGCAGCTGTTTTATCAAACAAAACCAGCATTGTTTCAGTGCCGCTTTCGTTCCCACTGCTAAAACTTGCAGTCAAGTCGAACTGTTTGGGCTCACCCTCCAGGGGTATATGTCTAACTTTTGTCCAACTATGAGATCCAGTAACGGCGGTAGCAGTGATTTTTCCCAACCAAGTATCAAATGTCTCATTGTCTTGGAAAGTCAGTTGCAACGAATCGTAAAGTGGCTTTCCGGCTATATCTGCGACAGTCTTACCTAAAAATTCAGCTGCGGAACGATTAACAATTGTTACCTTTTGAGACCTATCTATACCGAAAACCGGCAAGCTTAGATGGTCAAATAAATTTGAATTCGTGGGAGTTGTAGCCACACTCGGGTTAGTCGAGTCCGTCGTATTCGAGCTACTAGCTAGTTCGTAAATCTGTGAGCTAATCGATTCTACTAATTCACGAGCAATAATTAAAGACTCAGCACTTGGGGCAGAACTGTCTCTGTTAGAGTGTGAAGCATATGTTAGAACTTGGCCTATAACCTCAATCGGTTTACTTGTCTGCGTACTTATGATAATTGTCATTACAATAGCCCCGCATAGACCCGCGACAAGCATAATGGCAGTAACATAAATTGTATCTAGCCCCAGTAAACTTCCTAGAAACCCAGCAGCCACTGTTAAAATAACAGGTACAAAAATGGCCAAAAAAGAGCGGTTGACTAATTGACGCTTGTATTTACTGAAGTAATCCATTGCCTACCCTTTTTTAGATAACACTAAGGTGTATAACTTGTTCTTCCGTCCGGTATTGCCGTTATCCACGTTTGACCGGCGTTGAGTAGTAACGGTGTACCGTCTACGTTGAAAAAGCCCAGTGAGCTAGTTTGTGAATCTTTTTTCCAAGTTCCAGTTGTGGCAATACCGTCTTGGAAGACAATTGCACTACCCGAACCGGTTGTTTTATAAACACTGTGGATTTTGTCGGAATGTATGCTGTAGGTAGTGATTAATGCAATTACTACTTTTGGTTGAATTTGCTTGCCGTTATTTTCGTCGGTGTGAGGCAACCCAGCCATGTTTCTTAAGTAGCTGTTTGATGTTGCATCGTAGGAGTATTTGGTATTGTAATTTTGCCCTGAAATATCAAAATTTATTGTTGAAGCCGTCGGTAGTTCAGCTTTTACATCTTCCTTGCGTGCAAAAGGAGTAAACTCGCTGCTGGTAAATCCAAGTTCTGTGCCTAGTGCGTCAATTCTTTCCATGCTGGTGTAGACATTATGTGGCGCGTAGCGGCTGGAGACACGGCTGGCAATTCGCTCGCCATAGGCGCCGTGATCTATGTCCTTGACTCCTAGACTACGGATTAGAGCCAAAGCTTCCCCGCTACCACCGCTATGCAAATATCTTGAACCAAAGCCGGCAGCCCATTCAACGTAGTAAGGTCTAGCACTCCGTATAGGACCGACGTTGGTTGGCTGAGCTTCTTGGAATAGAGTCAAAAACCTGGTAATCCCACCCTCGGCGATGGCTTCAAAAACGATACCTGCGTCTGTTAACCCAGATTGAGGCCTAGCATCCACGCTGTTCTCAACCATTATTCCCGTTACGGGCCGCTCAGCAAGCGCCTTTTCTACTATTACTCCAGTGAGCGGTGATGCCATAGTGGTCGGAACAGGTGCAACGTAAGTTGATTCTACGGTTGGCTCAGGTCCAATCTCAGCAGGTTTAGGCCCAAACAAATAAAGTGCACCAACACCCAAAACAAGCAACCCAAGGCTTGCCCCGGCTACAATTAAAAGGCGCTTTTTAGTTGGCTTCTTCAAAAATTTTTCTTTCATGCCAGAAAAATCAAACTTGCGCGTGCGTTTTATTGTTACATCAACAGGAGGTTTAAACGCACTGTTACTAGACTTGTTATTTTGTTCCATAAGCTTAAGAGAGATTATAGGGGTATGTATAAGATTTTACAAATATCAGGATGACAGTCAAATTTATAGGTGAGTTTAGCTATTTTTCTTCTCGTTCAACAACTATTGTGCACTCAGTTAGAAGTGCAGCCAGGGCCCCGATTGCGGCGAGCGGTGGAGCAAGTACGGCGCCTACAACACCAATGGTCAACGGAATCTCTACAATGCTTTTCCCTTCCTTATTTCGTATAGTGATGCGCCGTACGTTTCCCTCTTTAATAATTTTCTTAACTGTTTTCAACAGGTCTTCCCCGTTCACTTTGAATTCTTCTGTTCTTTTTGTCATATCATCCCTCTTTCATAAGTTTAATGCATTACATAAATTGTGGTTGGGTAAGTGCCGGTAAAGGTTAGACTCCCGTCGCCGATTGTGGCTGAAGCTACAGAAAGATGATCTGTCCGGTCGATGCCATTTGACCCACCGGTATGAATGACTTTTTGGGCAATATCCATGGGTGCGTTAAATCGACCAATCGATATTCGTTGTAAATCCAAAACAAGAGTGTCATTGCTAACAGAGGCCGCTCCTTGAGCGTAGAATGCACCACCGTTGACCAGCTTCCTGCCCCAATCTGCTGCTTTAGATACGTCCTCATTACTATAACCGACTCCTCCAATGAAATTGACGAATTGTTCAATATGGTCAAGCTTAATATTGCCGGAAACTTCCATGACGCCGTTTTTTAGGCGTACCTGGACGTTGGTGGCTGGTAACCACGACCACCCTAGAGAATTTATAGCTGCTGTTATCTCTTCTTGTGTTAACTGTAGGTTATCGACGGTTTTTGGGTCGTCAAAAACCGTTTTCTTACCAGGTTTGTTTGGATTATCGGGAGCATTTGAAAAATCTATAAAGTTCGTATTGGTCTTTGCTTTGTAGCTGTCAAAGTCGGCTTCTGTCCAGCGCACACCAAGATCACGTGGCGTGCGTGCTCCCAGGATGTTTGATAGGCCAGGTACAAAACCATACCATCCCGCAACTAATATGGGCACAATTAATACGACAGCCAATATAATGCTAAATATCTTTAATTTCTTATGTTTCTTTGCTTGTTTGGTAAGGTGTTTATCGGATACTTTTTTACTAGTCTCTTCGCTCTCTACGCTATCCTCAATAGTTTTGGGTTCTTTGGTATCTTCAGACATTGCTAGACTCCTTTTCCCACTTTATTAATTTAGCTGTAGCTCAACACTACCTACACTATAATTTTATTCCTGTTTATTGATTAATTCCACCCTAATCTGGTTGTGATGGTGTAAGCAAATTGACTCTAGCCTTAAAAAAACATCCCGCAGTCGCCCACAAAAATATTATTCTTTTTTATCATCAAGAATCTGCATCGCTAAGCGCGGATCCTGTCCCGGGCAGTTACCATTTACGCAGGCTGTCACAAAATCACCAAAAATTTTTCTTCTAGAGGCAGCATCATTATCAAGATCACTAATTTGCTCTTCAAAAGCATCAAGCTCAAACATCTGTACAACAATTGGGCAAGTATCAGGATTTTTTGTACAATTAAATAATTTAATTTCAATTTCGTGAGCCATTAAGCCAACAGTATAGCCTCGTGTATATTTTTGCAATCATAAGTGTTTCTGAAATTTGTTATGCCTTTGTAATTAATACCTTTAGTGCAGAATAATTATTTATAAATACAGTTTAGCCCAACCTGTACAAAGACGAAACGTCAGGATGAGTTTGGTATTATCAATACATGAAGATAATCGACTTGTCTGTGCTCGTCAACGAACAAACACCTGTATATCCAGGTGACCCTAAGGTAAAAATCCAACCTGCAGGCGTATTTGATAATGATGGCTATAATGACCATTTGCTATCAATAGGAACACATATAGGCACACATATTGATGCTCCATTGCACATGGTTAAGGATGGCAAGGCTTTAGATAAAATATCAATAGATAAATTTGTAGGACGTGGCAAGTACGTTAAAGTCGACGGCGAATTTACAATCGATTCCGTAGAGTCCGCAGGTGTAGATGAAGGTGACATAGTGCTTTTTCACACTGGCATGAGCGACCAATATTATGGCTCAAGCTATTTTGAGGATTTCCCTGCTATGACAATTGAAGTAGCTGAGTATTTGATAAAAAAGAAAGTCAAAATGGTAGGGTTGGATACGGGAAGCGCTGATAGCAAAGACGGGTTCCCTATCCACAAAGCACTTCTGGGAAGTGGAGTACTAATAATAGAAAACCTAACTAATCTTGATGAACTTGCTGGCAACGAGTTCATGGTTTACGCGCTTCCCCTAAATCTAGATATTGATGGTGCTCCAGCCAGAGTCATAGCCGTAATCAATTAAACTCCTTTAGTTCTACCAGTAGATAAAAAGAAGTCAAGAGTGTATTTAGGTTTTATGACTGAAGAGAGTCGAGTGCTGGTGAGGCTTGCATGGGTAGTGGTTTAGCGTAGCGGTGTATGTCTAAGCAACCTTAGCCAGCTCAAAGGCTGTCGTGACACATCCCTGAACTTGCTCTTGGATGAAATCGGTGTGTTGTCGAAGTTTCATATCTTGAGGAGGTGTATATACTTCTCCAAAATACACAGTTGCACCTCGGTTACTCTGGTCATAGTAAATTCCGACAGGAAGTTCAGCTACATTTGCGCCCAACTTGACGGCCCTTTTGTGCATCAGTGCAACTCCGCCAAGAATTTCCTGCACAATTAGTGGGTCACCTTTGTTTCGAGTTCCTTCAACAAATGCCGCTGCATTGCCTCCCGCTACCAAATTGTCAACAATAGTTGCTACCGTATATGCTCCGGACTTTGCTAAATAAGCCCTATCCTCAGAACTGATGTCGCCATCTTCTTCCATAGCGTCCTTTTCTCTAAAAGTCACAAACGAGCCCATTCCTTCAACTGCCCACCTAAGCCCCGGTATCTTGAACAACGACGGCTTAGTGGGAATTATCATATCTTTGTTTACTCTCTGTAGTGTCGGAGTTTTTTTGAGGCAGGTGGTAAGAATTAGTGGGTCCATCCACCTAACGTGATTTGAGGTTAGAATAATCACACCATCATTATCTACGTGTCGCCCCAGCATATCTTCTGCTTTTGGTGTCATTTCAATACGTGGGGCATACAATAACTTACCTAGCATTTGCCCGGCAGCTACAACTCTAGGTTTAGGCCGGTGATTCCCATATCGCTTTGCAACGGATTCAATATTACGTAATTGTATCGAAGGAGCACCCCTAAATTCGCCAAAACGAATGGCAGCCTCACACAGTACTTCTGGTAATTTCATTGATAGTATAAAACCATTAATTGTTAGTATAGGCAAGCATAAGTGCATGTAATCGTCATAAAAAAGGCATGACCTTTAGAATTTTAGCCAAAACATTATAAATATAAATAGGCCTGATTTAGTTCGGGCTAAAATTCACACTATAATATGAGACAACTGTAGCAACAGAATACTTATGTTAAATTATGCCAATTTTAGTTAATTTGCTTAGAATGTATTTAATACGCGCATCGACAGAATCGTAGGCTACTCGACTAATAGGGATATCGAATTGCTCAATTATTTCCAGCATAGCTTTCTCTTGTTCAATAGAGGCCTTCAGGGGGTCTCCATATATGGTCTCTATCCTGTCTGAAGAAAAGTTGACAGGTACTGCGTCCAGGAAAAATGCATATGCATAGCTACACTCCCTCAGCTTTTTCGCAATATTTTTATCTATTTTTAGATTACGTAGTTTAGCAATGCAAAATACTCTATTGCTACTCTGTCGAAAAATACTAGCTCTTCCTTTGGTTGTTTTTGTTCAGCTGCGTATTCTGCTAGTGCAATTTCGTCCTGAAAAGAAGATCCAACAATTTTATCTTCCACAATCTTCTCTAATGGGACTTTTTCTTCAATGTATCTGTCTAGTATGGGCCTAGCTTCTTCATGCTTAACTTTGTATCCAAGGTCTTCAAGTCTGTTAACAATCGTTGTTTTGCCACTATTTGGCCCACCACATATCAATACCCAGCGATTGTTAGGTGTTGTTTTGTTATAAGCCAAGGTCCGAAATCCGGTCATAGTATTTACCAGCGTCTGTAAAACCGCTCCTGATTTTATCTGCAAATTTTTTACTAATGCCATACGATTCAAGAACTTTGTATTTAATAAACTCAACTTTATGAACTTGCTCACTGTTTGTTAGTTTCAAGTTTTTACCTGGAACACCCTTAAGGTATTTTACTTCAAAAATCACTTGGACTATATGCTTCTGTTCTATAAACCGTTGAGTAACATACAGCAGGCGTTCCACGACAACATCAATACCTGTTTCTTCTTTAATCTCACGAATTATGGCTTCGTGGAGCTCCTCACCCTCCTCAACTTTCCCACCAGGTAAAGACCAGAACCTAGGCATGTCTTTAAAAGATTGATCAACTAGTAAGACAGCATCGTCTTTTATGCATATACCTGTGGCGCGTATAACCATAGTCATAGTTTACACTTTTTGCAGTATTTATTATTAGTTATACTGTCGTGCACTCTCTTTTGCTTTGATGTAAACTAGTAATTAATGAGCGAAGAAACAAAACAACGAATACGAGAGTTACTTTTGGGAGAATTGAAGGTGTTGAGCCGTGCTGAAATTGAGCAAAAGTACCCACCACGCAATTTGCCAGCAGGCGCCGAAGTTACACGCTTTTGCCCTTCCCCAACCGGTTTTATGCATATTGGTGGTATCTTTACGGCTCTAATTTGCCAGTATGTTGCACGACAATCTGACGGTGTATACATGTTGCGCTTAGAAGATACCGATAAAAAGCGTGAAGTTGAAGGTTCTAAACAACTTATAGCAACCCAACTTGAGTCCTTTGGGTTGAGTCCTGACGAAGGTCTGCAGGCTGACGGAAGCGTCAAGGGCGAATACGGGCCTTATGTTCAAAGTGAACGCCAGGATATATATTTTAGTTTTGCGCTGGAGCTTCTAGACAAAGGTCGTGCCTATCCGTGTTTTGCAACGCCTGAAGAACTTCAGAATGCCGTTAAAGACCAACAGGCTAAGAAAATGCGTCCAGGCTATTACGGTGAATGGGCGTTGTGGCGCGATAGGTCTGACTCGGACATTATAGAGGCACTCGATGCCGGGAAACCCTTTGTTCTGCGTTTTAAATCTAATGGCAGTCATGACAAGCGGGTAGAATTTGACGACGTACTTAAAGGTCATATGGAAGTACCGGAAAATGACCTGGATGTACCGTTAATAAAATCTGACGAATATCGGTTGCCAACATATCACCTGGCCCACGTTGTCGATGATCATTTAATGAAGTCAACAATTATTTTTCGCGGTGAAGAATGGTTGCCTTCTACCCCACTGCATATTGAAATTGCGCAAGCTCTTGGGATTACGCCGTTTAGGTATGCTCATACCCCAGTTATATCAATTGTAGACCCAACTGGCGGCGGAAAGCGAAAACTGTCTAAGCGAAAAGACCCAGAGGCGGATGTTGCATTTTGGCAGAAGGCCGCCTACCCCATCAATGCTGTTAAGGCATACATTCTTGGGCTAGCAAATTCAAACTTTGAAGATTGGTACAGAGAAAACCCGGATGTAGACTTAAGTGAATATGTATTTAGCATAGATAAACTTAAAAGCTCCCGTTCCCCTCTGCTAGATATGAAAAAGGTTGAAGATTACGCTAAAGATGAAATTGGCCGAATGTCGCAGGAACATTTTAATAAGCAGGTACTGACTTGGGTCGAAATCCATGATGAAAAATTGTTTGGTGCTATGATGAGCGACCCTGAATATACAAAAGCTGTTTTGGCAATTGAGCGCGGTGGTGATAACCCCAGAAAAGACGTTGCTAAATGGTCTGACGTGCCTGAGCAATTCGGCTATTTTTATGACGAAATATTTAAAAACTCAGATAGAGATAAACTTGAAGTTAGCCCAGAAGATTTGAATATTGCTACACAAGAATTTTTAAAAACATATGACCATTCTGCAGATAAAGAAACTTGGTTTGAAAACATGAAAAAGGCTGCAGAATCCGCCGGTTACACACTTGATAGAAAAGAGCTAAAAGCTAACCCGGAAAAGTTTAGAGGTGGGATTGCCGACTTTGCCACAATTATCAGGGTCAAATTAACTGGAAAAACCCATACCCCCGACCTCTGGATAATAATGCAAATTATGGGCGAGGACAGATCTAGAAAACGATTAGCCTAATTTATACTAAACTGACAGCGGTTTCACTTCGATGTAATAAACCAGAGTTTAGCCCATCTTGAGTAATGGTTACAATATATCCGGAAGCAGGTTTAATAAAATCCGGTACCGCCAGTTCCCCCACAAGTTCAGAAGCCGGTCTTGTACCATAGGTGCCACTAGATGAATAAATATCAGCATCTTTACCTAACGCAACGTCTTGGCTACCTGCATGAGCTGTAATTGTATCTCCGTCTTCTACGCCAAGCCCCTTTAATCCAAAAGCAACATTTTTATAATCGAGAAAAAATTCTAATGATAGAACAACTCCAAGCGGAAAGATACTTGGTAATTCTTTATGGGGTGTAACTCTTATAAAATCTAGTAGAGCAATCGGACCGAGGCTTAAATCGACCCTATTAGAGTACACGCTCCTCAAATGTTCCGGTAAATTACCCTTTACTCTTTTGTTTAATATCCTTATCGAAGTGTCGGGTCCAAGTGCTTGTACCCCGTCGGCTAAGTTAAGCCGGTGCAGTGTTAGCCCGGCATTTTTTAATTCTTCCCGTGTAGGAAAATGTTTCATTTAATTTACTATATCATAAAAAGAGTAAGAAGTAAAGAACTTAATCAAATTTTCTACTATTTCTTTAAAATTGAAATTGCGTGTTCCCAGGTGTCGCGGGCTACCCCGTATTCAATCCAAAGTAGGCACATCGGTTCTAGCAACCTACTTTTCTCAATTCCACCGATGTCTACAACATCCGACCATCCCATTTGAGCTAATAATTCACGGGCGTGGTCTTTGGCAGATTGATTGTTACCACACATAAACATAGTTGGTGTACCTGACGGATATTTTGGTTGGACCATGTTAGTGTGGCTAATGATATTAAGGGTTTTAACCACGTGGCTATCTGGTAGACTTTGCTGAACAATCTCACCACCAGAAATAGTATGACCCACAGAAAGCTCTGGTGCTTCGTCGTCATTAAATTTCAAGGGGTTTGTTACGTCCAACACTACCTTACCCGCTAGCTCTGGCCTTATCTGAGCTAAAACGTCTTCAGTGGCATGCCAGGCAGTCGCCAGGATGGCTATATCACCGTAGCTGGCAGCTTCCGTGGTACTACCTAGTGATTTATGCTTGTCATTCTTTTTATGCCACTCTTTTAGTTCGCTTTTTTTTACGTCTCGCGTACCAATCATTACATCGTGGCCAAGTTCAGCCAACCCATCCCCTAGGCTTCTAGCTACATCCCCTGACCCAACAATCCCTATCTTCATCCCGTTAGAGCCTCCCTTACGCCTTACTACATATCATTAACATCTAACTTACAATATCAGTTTTCCGTGTTTTTTATAAGCCAGTAAAGGCTCTAACGGGATTCATTACCAAAGATGTTTCTATTTAGGTATTGTACGATACTTTTTGTTCTTTAGTCTTTTTGCAGGTTTGGTGTCACTAGATTCGCTGGACTGTACGGGAGGACGCTTTTTTACGATTTTTGATTTAGTAGGACCTTTAATTTTAGGCTCATTACTGCTGGAAAGACCGGATTTCTTTGAAGCAGTTTTGTAGTTTACTTTAGGCCTGGTAAGTTTTTCTATGCCAAAAATTAGCAGACCACCAAGAAGAATTGGTACGCCAATTTTAATCATTGCAATAGAATAATCTCTACCTATGGCTTTACTGACACTATTCAACAGCCCATCAATTCCCTGATCAGAGGTTTGCAGTATAGGTAGTGAGTTAGTGAACAGAGGTAAAACAAAAACAAAAATGACTGTAAAAAGGATTAAGCTGAAACATACCGTAGCGGTGCTTAGACCAATTTTACGTATACCCCGTCTTAGAGAACGGCTTAAAAAGACTACTAAAATTGCCAGTAGTAAAATCACTCCAGCAAGAATTGGTATAGATACAAACATTAACGAGTAATAAACTGGCATTTCAGGGTATTGATTTGAGAATATTCGCCCCCTGCCGTCTTTGGGCAAGGATTCTTGAGTTATTATTGGGTTCTCTAAGAACCCGTCGGTGTTAGTGATTAAATCTTTGAAACTTTGTTTTTCGCTGACTAGGTCAATATTTTCTGGTAGACAGTTAGTTGTGAAGGGGTCGATAGACTCAGGGATTATATTGCAGGTTGGTAAGTACTCCAACCGGTTAAAGGCGTAATTTGCCAAACCACTGGCTAGAGCTTCTTTATTCTTTGTGAAGTCAACTCTAAAATCAAAAGTAGAACTATCCCCTTCAAGCCAAGAATAGGCACTATTAATAATAGTTTCACTTGCTAATTGAAGGTCTTCTGCTGGAAAGGCTTTAGTGAATATTTCTTGGACCTTAGGGTCCTCAAGTGGGATTGAACTAACCGTTTGGTTTTGTTGGGCGATGTTTGCTTCTATTAGTGCCGGCACAAATTTGCTATATACATCTTGACCCACCAATACATCCTTAATATAGTTGCTGTCTCTTGCAAGCAGTACACTCGCGCCTAAAGTTACTAAGAAAACAAGCAGAGTTCGGTAAAGCAACAGGCAAAGATAAATAGTAAATTTTCTTATCATGTCCATTACGCTTAAGTATGAACTACTACTTTTAAAATGCAAAAGCTAAAAAATAACCTAGAGACACTACTTTAATCTTGAGTATAAGCTAAAAACTATAACCACAAATCCCAGTATTTTTCTGAAATAGCTGGCTCCGTAAAGTACTTCTAGATTAGCCCAATAAAAAAGAGCTATAAAACCAATTAAGCTAATTAAATTTGTCAGGTTACCTGAGGTAAGTCTTTGCGTAATGGTACAAACCAGCCAGATAATTAGGGGGGTATTAGGTTTCTGAAAAATTACGGTTTTGCCCTTGGAATTTTGAAAAATATTGATTGCTTTCATTTGTAAGCCTACAAGCATAATAGGTTATCTGGTTGATTATAGATATTCCTATGGTGATAAAGCCGTGCTTAAGTTATTATTAATATATGGATGACTACGAAATACACCCACTCAAAATTGTTATTGTTGAAGATAATGTAGCACTGTCAGATATATATAAAACAAGATTAGAGATAATTGGATATCAGTGTTTTGTAGCTCGAGATGGCGGTCAAGCACTTGAAATTATTGAAAGAGAAAAACCTGATTTAGTATTACTTGACATGATGATTCCCGTAATTGCAGGTGATGAGGTATTAAAGCAAATGCGTGCGGCTGATTGGGGCAAAAACATTAGAGTGTTTATTATATCTAACCTGAACGAGGCGGATGCTCCTGCAGGACTAAGAGAGCTTGGTATTGAGGGCTACGCAGTTAAGGCGAATCTGTCAGATGACGATATTGATAAGCTAGTAGACAAAATACTTACCCCTAAAGACCAATCAGAAGGCATCGAGTTAGAGAGTTAGGCTTTGGGGTTGGGTACATCCCGTACTAGTACCTACAGACTGCTGGCAATACGAATCAACTGATCTGTTGTTAGGCTAGAGTCGCCTTCAATTTGGTACCATACTCCGTTGTCTATCCACGTTGCGCTGGATCCGTCATACATGTATAGAGTTCTTCCCCGATCTAAATATGTCTGGTACGTCTTGTTATTGGCTACTACAAAGTTTGATAATAGTGCGTCACTATTCCAGTTGCTCGAGCTTTGACTGACCGAGTAATTACGATCGTCGGAGTTTGAACGGTAGCTAACAGTTACTCTGCCTGCCGTGTAATTTATTGGTCCCCTAAAACTAAACCCTGACGGGCTATAACCTGGCATGCTCGCATTAAATCCGGCCCTAGTGGCAGCAACTTTCATAGCCAAGTTTGGTACTCTCTGCACTGCAAAAAAGCCACCTAGTAATACGCCGGCCAGAACAGCCATGCTTACCCCAGCGGCGCGCGTGCTAACACCAAGTTTCCTAGATAGTTTGCTGTGTCTCTTAAAATGCACCGGTAGTTCTTCGTGAGAGCGTGACGATGCTAGTGCTGCATTTATAAGTTTCTCAGTTACGCTAACTTTCCTGCTTTCACTTACAACTGGTGTATTTCGTGTACTAGGGTTAGTAGTTTGTTTGTCGGCCCGCCCCGGCCCTGGTTTAATAATGGTTTCTTGATGGCTTCTAGCAACAGATGATCTTGCAACATTTGGCCCAAACTTCTTAATTAGCGGACTTTTTACAATGGTGCTAGCTTGGGATTGACGGCGTGCAGAATCCCCTAGTTGAGATTTTTGTATCATAGAGACCTTAGTGACCGGACGATGAATTACTTCAGTAGGTTTATGCACACTGCTTCTCATTAAAGTTTGGGATTTCTGTGGACTTTTGTGGATATGAGATGCCGCGGTATGGCTTGAGTTTTTTGTCGGCCTTTTAGCCACTCCGTCCATAACTCCTTTGTTATTGACTACTGGTTTTGACGCAGAGCTAGTTTTAGGAGGCATTTGAGTAGACTCGTGGATTAGCTTTCCGCTTCCCGCGTCGTATCGTCGTCCATTTATTTCTATAAAGTTTTGACTGCCCACTAAATATTCCTGTTTCGTTGTTACCTTGTACCAAACATCGTACCTTGAAAAGCTCTCCATTAGCAAGTGTTTTTGTATAACAATTTTGCGCGGTATATGAGACAATGGTCTAGCAGTACAAAAATGGACTATTTAGACCCAAAAAAGAAACAAGCACATAAAGCAAGACTATTGATAGGTTATGTCTTATTTGGTATAGCCATAGCATTCGCAACTACTATACTCGTGTACCTAGCAAATGGTTATTATATCGACCGAAATACTGGTGAAGTTATTCAAAATGGTCTTGTTTATTTGGACTCAAAACCTGGAGGTGCGAAAATTACTCTGAACGGAGTACTTCAGCGTGGCAGAACTGACGCAAGGCTTGTTATACCATCGGGGACTTATAATTTTGGGCTTAGTAAGGATGGGTATAGGAATTGGAGTAGGTCGCTGACTTTAGAAGGTGGAAGTTTGCGTAGCCTTACCTACGCAAGGCTTATTCCGGAATCATTAGAGACCTCATTAGGTTCAACTCTGAGAACCCTGCCCGCTAATTCGAGCCAGAGTATTGATAGGAAATGGGTTGTTGTATCATATATTGAAGAACCGTTAAAGCTGGACTTGCTGGATACATCTCTGCCAGACGTAGCTCCAGTTAATATGACGATACCCTCCACTGTCGTAACTAAAGGGGACGATGGCGTACTAAAAGTTATTGAATGGGCTGAAGACAACAGGTATTTCCTAGCTTCTTATGAGAATTCTGTTTCAACTGACTATCTACTTATCGACCGGGAAAACCCTGCTCAAACTATAAACGTCGGGAACGCCCTGGGTAACAATAAAGTAAAAATTAGCCTTCAAGACAGAAAGAGAGATTCCTTTTTTGCATACGATTCGCAGACAAAAAGTCTGAGTATTGCAACCCTAAGTTCTGGTATTTCACCCTCCCCTTTACTGACAAATGTTATTGAATATAAGACTTTTGGTGCGGACTGGGTCATATATATTACTTCCAGCACAGAGTCTGGGTATGTTGAAGCAAGGTTTATGCGTGAGGATAAAGACATATTAATAAAAAAATTGAGAGAAGATAAAAATTATTTACTTGAGCTTTCAAGAATAGGGACTGCTCCAATAATGGCAATTGGCTCACCGGTAGAAAATCGAGTGGTTGTCTATAACGACCCAGAAGACTATCTTAATCATAACTCTAACTCTGCTATCCCGGTTGCTACAACAGTTCTTCGTGTAGAAACCCCGCTAGGTATAAGCATTTCAGATGACTCGAGTGTTGTGATGGCGTGGGGTGCGAAAAATTTTGCAAGCCATGAATTTAACGCTGACAGGTCATATAATTTTTCTGTTGGAGAAGAGCTAAATCTGAATCAGAATGTCCGCTGGTTAGATGGACAGCACTTCTTATTTAGTGGTATGGGGGTTCAAAATATTATGGATTTCGATGGGAGCAATCGGTATTCATTGGTTTCTTCAACTAATGTTTTTGGTGGGTTCTTTTCCAAAGATTTTAAATTATTGTATGCGCTAAATCCACCTATCTTGAACGAGAAAGGTGTAGTTGTGACTCAACCCCAGCTGACTATTACGAACATGCTCGTTCCAGCAGACAGATAGGCTCGGCGCTAGGCTCTGTCAATAGGTTACAGGCTCAAGCTCAAGGTCAGGAAGGATAATAGACCTGTTATCTACTTCTTTATAGCCAGCCAGTTAGTCGTGACCATAGGCTTGGTGCATTGCTAGGTAACTCTGCAGGAGGTGCCTGGTCAACCTCAATTGTAGGCGCGATGTTTGCTAGTGGGTCAGGAGTTATCTGTTCAGCAACAACTATAAGCCTATTCAACGACGTACCAGGCGGGTCACAAGTAATTAGCGTTATTGAATTTGGTTTTTGGGCAGGGCCCAGAACTGACGTATCTTCTGGTTTTACAATTTTCTTTTCATAAATTTTGTATGTGTATCTTACGCCGTCTTTATGAACAAAGAAGGTATCTTCAACCTCTAGCCTTTTTAACAAAACAAAAGCAAATTTATATTTGCCGGCGTTTAAAATGTTATTGCTCGAATGACCAACGATAACTACATTACCCTGTTGCCCGGGAGTCGGAGACCCTCCATAATGCACTACACCTTCCTCTAATGCTTTCTGTATAGCATTTTCGTCTGTTATTCCACCGTAGACAACCGGTACCTCAAGATTAATCTTCGGAATTATTATTTTTGGCTCAGGTCCTACAGGGCCCTCGACATCACCTATAATTGGCGTTGCGCTAACGGAGCGACTAGGGCTAATAAACGGAGCAATAAACACTTCGTTAAATAACGTAAATGTAACTAAGAGCCCAACTATACCTGCCAGCCCTAGACCAAATAATGCAGATTTTATATGGTGTATAGGCTTGAGTCTACCGCCAGCCGTAACCTTGTTCATTAGCTGATTCTTAATTTCCGCTATGCTTCTAGTTTCTGGTGCATTGGGGCTTGCTTTTGTTGTTCCTTGCACCAATTTTTTGGAGCGATTATTTCTGTTTGTGCCTTCTCTGTTAAGAGCCTTTACATATTGAGAAGTTGACTCTTGATCTCTGTAGAATTCTTGCCAAACTTCATGCTTCTCCTCGTTCGGTAGTTCGACATAATAGTTATGCCACTGTGTTTGGATATCTGCTAGTGATTTTCCCGAAGTTGTAAGATCATACATGAATTGCTGATGTTTTGAGCGGTGTGAGCCTGCCTCAATAGATTCAGCAGCTTCTTCTGCGGTATCAGGCTCCTTCACATACAAGTTATTAAGTTTGTTACGGATAAGGTCGACTGCCGCATTAACATCACTAGACTTTTTCGGTTCTGGTTCTGCCATTTCGGATTCAGAAATCTTGTCGAGTTTTTCGAATATATCTTTCGGCTCCTCATCGTCGGGTTCGTCAAGTTTCAAAACTCTGTCTTCGGGCGTGTCTTTACCCTTAACTTGTTCTGCTAGCTCGGCGGTCTTCTTTGATAGTTCTGCAAGCAACAATTCGTTAGTAGCTCTATCTTTTACGAGTTGGTCTTTTAACTCGTCGCCACGAAGCGGCTTTTGATAAAGCTCCTTCCTTTTTTGGGGCTTTTTATCCTCATCGTCCTCATTTAATAAGGGTGCAGTTACCGATGTTGCCATATTGCTTATAGTATAACATCTTGGGGACTAGGGGCTAGCATCTGAAATCTGGGTAACTAGGACTCTAAACACTACTTTAAACAGATTAGATGTAGTATAATTTCTTAGTATTTTAGTCACCTTGGGCGAGTGGCGGAACTGGTATACGCGCACGACTCAAAATCGTGTTCCTAACGGATTGAGGGTTCGATTCCCTCCTCGCCCACCAACTATACAACACCTATAGTTCCTGTATTCTATTTGCAAATGCTAGTGCAATCGGGATTGTTTGATGTTCGTCAAACCCTTCAAACGGCGGAACACCCCTGCCCCTTACTGCTCTACTAAATCTTAATATTTTATCCGCTGAAACTTTTAAAACCGGAAAGTGTCCATCTGACTTTATTAATAGGCCGGGAATATTGTCACCTTGTTGATTTCGGTGCCTTTTCATGTCGATACCGAGCTTCTTTTCACTATCGGGATTGCTCAGAACAACATCTGCTTGTGGCTCTCTATGCCCAAATGCTAGGTCAAGACGTATTGGTGCCGGTACAGCGATAAGTCCGCCGGCTTGATTTTTAGATTTTGCGTGCCAAATCGAACCTATGAGTCTGAGTTCAGCTTCACTCCCCAGTGCCAATCGGAGCATATCTTGGATAAATGTAATTCCAGGCCACTTTTTCTTATCTGTATTAGCAGCTAGTAGCTGGTCTTGGAGACCCATAAGGTGATTTATTTGTTTTCGTAATACTTTGCATCGTACGGAGTATTCTTCGGTAACTGCATCGGCTGTTCTTATCTCGCCGTTACCACGGTAAGTCTTGATGGGCGTCGTTGTTTTCGGCAAAAAGAAAGGCTTTAATCCCATAACCAGTCCTGCTCTCATGCTAAGATCAAATTGACGAATAGTCTCATCATCAATTCTCCTAACGTCCGATATCTCAGTTATGTGTTTAGTTTTTCTTTCAATACCTTCGAATACCCTAAATGATTCTAGTAGTGCACCGGTAGTAAAACCAACATTACCGGAATCATGCATTAAATCAACATTGCCTGGGTCAGATTCTGTAGATTGGTCCAAACTAAAATAAGTTGGAAAAGCAGATTCTAAAAGTGCCCAAGCACCAAAGTATCTATATTCGTTGTTTGGCTGGTCAATAAGTCTGTGGCCTAACTCTGTCAGGACCGCAGACCCTAGGTCTCTAGATGTTCCGGATAAATATACTCGCGCCAGCATAGCTTCAGGGCTTTGTGTGTCTTCGAAAACATGAAATCCACTGTACTCCGGCGTAGTAGCTGTATGCATATTTAACATACATTATACAATATTAATAATGTATACACAAGTACTGGCTAAACAAACAAGCTACTTGATATTGCTTCTGTAGCATTATCTTTGTTTTGGAGCCAAAAAACGGTGGCTCTAGAGGCGGTTTTTACGCGCCAGGGGTTTTCAGGAGCTGGGTTGGACACAACTTCCCCGCCCTGGGCTACGAATATTTGGTCATGATGCTTAGTAACTAAGCAAATTGGTTTTTCTAGTGTGATAATATGCATTGCTTCGGCGAGCTGAGGTGATTCCATACCATAAGTAATTGGGATAATACTAGGTAAATTAATATACATTTTCTGCAACTGTGCCAGGCTAACTACTAGTAGGGTATTTTGTCTGGAAAATAGTTTTTGGGTTATTGTTTTAAAATAATCAGCAGTGTCCTGGGTGATACAAAGCAGTCCGGTATATTTTTCAATAAAACTTTCAATCAAAACGGCAGTTTCGCTATTTCTACCAAAATCGCCTGCCAATATTGTGGCGTCTGACCAATCGGCAATGTCTAAAAAACTGCTTAACGCTTGAGTCGAAAAACTGCCGCTAGGGTTACTCGGGGCAAAATCTGCATCTGGCAACACGTGCTTCACGGTTTTTTTGATTGCATCAGGCAATAATACCTTTACATGTCCAATACCTGAGCTCGTAGCCGTGGCATAGGCTACGCCGGGAGCCCCAAATGCGTGCGCATTCCCGCCTATAATAGCTAGCTTGCCTGCCACAGACTTTGATTCAGGCCTACTCCACAGAATATCCGGAAAAAGTGGTTCAGACGTCTGTTTTTGCCAATAGGTATGCGCCATTTTGGTTCTCCAGAGTATAAGCAATGCTTTTACGTTCCAAGACAATTGTCCAGCCGTTTTCTTGAGCATGTGCAAGCAAATCAGGGTTGGGGTTAAAAGCAATTGGGTTATCTACAAGCTCAAGAATTGAAATATCTCCCCCCGTATCACCAACTGCTACGCTACCCTTCATTGTTAAGTTGTGTTTGGAAATAAAATCATCTAAAAAAAGATGCTTGTCTTTATAAGTTGAATGAACTTCTCCGGTAAATTTCTTTCCGTCTGAGGTTCTGTGCCAGGTTTGCCCAATCCAGTCATCAAATTTATGATGTTTACAAAAAAGCTCGACTTCTTCTTTTCTGGAGCCAGAAATGGCTAATATAAAGTAGCCTTCTTTTTGTAGCTTCTCTTTTAACTTTTTCGGATACACGTACACATAATCCAACATTGGTTTGAGTACTGTTTTTATTGTTTCATCTAGATGTATAGGATTAATCTCATGTAAGAGTTCATTTAATTTACGAACTGTTTGATAGTCAAAATCTTCAAACGCTCGGGTATGGACGCGTTTCTTCCACTTATCGTGCAATTCAAGTGCAAACTTGCTTATGTCTTTAGGCAATTTGCCATCACGCGCCAGTGCCAAGGTTGTCTCCCAATAGAGATGCGAGCGGAAGTAGGTTCCGTCAATATCAAAAACCGCAAACTTCCTCTTCATGAACCTAGTATATATTAATAAGGACGTGGTATAAATCTACTAATGAGTGACAATCAGAAACCGGCTTACCAAATTGATTATCAGCCCATGTTTACGGACGCTCTGGTTGGCCTCGCTAGCGAACTAACCCCAGCTTCGGCTGTCCACTTCTTTGCAAGAGAAGTTGAAGAGCCGTTTTATAAAGCATCTCGTAGTCTGATCACAAGCACAGTCGACGCTGCTTTCTTAGCTGAAAACGTCACACACCCTGAAGCAAGTGCTGTTTCATATGGCTTATTACTAGGCATCGATACCGGAAGGAGATTAGCAAAGGATCAATTAGCATATACGCAACATACAACAAGGCATATTTTAGATTGTGGGTTACTGGACGTATGCGGGGTTAAAATGAACATCGATGACCACACCTTGGACCTTAATCTGCCACCAGAATTTCATAATAGAATGCCGGAGTTCAGAGATGCTGAGCTAAAAACTTTATTTTTAAAATCTTTAGGCTGTGTTGCAAGAGTTACTATTGATTACTTGGGTGTAGAGGGTGTGGCTTCAAGCGCTCCAGATAGGTTCAGTGATATTACTGCCAAGATAAAAAATTTTAAAGCAACCTGGCCGATATGGGCCGATCTATTATATCTAAGAGTACCGGGTACGTTTAGCAAAATAAGGCTACCTCGGAGAATGAGAGGATAAGTAATTACTTGCTTCCTTTAGGCACAAAAACAGTATTCTGCGCAGTAAATAATTAGAAAGCGCTCAATTTATTCTTTGTTTTTCTTGCATTATTAAAATTAATAGACCGTGAGCATCATATTTATTTTCGGTTTTAACATGGATTTGAGGAGCTATAATGTTAGTGATGGAGCAAGTATATACACCATTAGCTGAGAGAATGCGGCCAAAGACAATTTTGGAGCTTATTGGTCAAGACCACCTTACCAAACCTGGTGGATTATTAGATTTATTAGTTAAGAACGGTCGCCCTACAAGTCTAATTCTGTGGGGGCCTCCTGGCACTGGTAAAACAACTGTAGCCAGAATCTTAAAAGAGGCCTGGGGTGAAGTAGATTTTGTAGAATTAAGTGCCGTTACGTCGGGTGTTAAAGACGTTCGAGCCGTTGTTGAAAGAGCTAAATCTAATCGGAGGCTTGGCCAGCAAACAGTATTGTTTGTAGATGAGGTTCATCGTTTTAATAAATCACAGCAAGATGCCTTTTTACCCCATATCGAGTCCGGTGAACTGGTGCTAATAGGCGCTACAACTGAAAATCCAAGCTTTGAGGTAAATAACGCTTTGCTTAGTCGAACAAGGGTTGTTGTCTTAAATCCACTAGACGTAGATTCTTTAGAGAAATTAATCAAAAAATCTGCCAAGCAAATGAATCGAACTATTGATCCTAAAGCTGTAAAATTGCTTGCCAAGTTATCTGGTGGCGACGCGCGTACTGCAATACAAGCTATTGAAGTGGCCTCTCAGCTAGCAAAAGTTAAAGAAAAGATTAGCTCAGAGCACATAAAAACTGTCTTGCAGAGAACTAATTACCAATTTGATAAGTCTGGTGACGAGCACTATAACTTGGCGTCCGCCTTTATAAAATCTATGCGCGGTAGCAATGCTGAAGCCAGTTTGTATTACCTGCACCGTCTGATTGTGGGTGGCGAAGATCCGCTGTTTATCGCCCGCAGGATGGTAATTTTTGCAAGTGAAGACATTGGTATGGCTGCTCCGTACGCGTTAACCTTAGCTGTAGCAGCTTTTCAAGCCGTAGAACGTGTTGGTTTGCCAGAAGCTGAATATGCGCTTAGCCACTCGGCAGTTGCAATGGCAAAGTCACCAAAATCGCGTGAAGTTGCCGATTTAATGAACAAAGCAAAAGCTCAAGTGGCGGACTTTCCAAATGCATCTGTCCCACTACATTTACGAAACGCACCAACTAAACTCATGAGTGATTTAGAATATGGTAAGAACTACAAGTGGGAAGCCGACTTCAAGCCAGACCAGGGTTTTTTACCCAAAGACGTCAATTAGCCAGAGTTTAGATATTAACCTGCTTTAGAATATACTGACCATTTTCTTGCACCAAGCCGTAAACCATGTCTTTGCGCTCTATCACTACCATCCAATTCTTTGCACGAGCTTCTTTAAATAGTGACTGATTAGGATTAAAGACAATCGGGTTTTCAACCATTGATAGGATCGGTATATCACTGCTAGTGTCACCAACCGCCATGCTCTGTTTAGTATCTAGCCCAAATTTATTAATAATTGTTTTAAGAATTTCATCTTTGGGTTGAGTTAACGACCTTACTTCACCCGTTAACTTGCCGTCTTTTTCAAGATAGCTAACCTTACCTACCCAAGCATCAAAACCAAGTGCTTTAGAAAAGGTACTAACAACTCTTAGCTCCGAACCTGAAATAGAAATTAAGAAGTAGCCGTTTCGTTTAAGGGTTTGTAATAACTGGCGGGTATAAACGTATGTGTGTGTAAGAGACATTTTAACCACAGCGTCGATTATCTCATCATATTCATCAATTCTTAGACCTTTTGGTATAGCCTTGAACATCATATCTACGGCTTTCTTCATGTAATCACCAAAATCATCGTCAGTAATTCTTTGACGATAATCGTGAAGCATAATTTCTATTTGTTGGCCAACGCCAATGTCTAATTTGCCACGGTTTACCAGTTCACGGACTAGGAGCTGAAGCAGACTAGTTCGTGCAATAGTCCCATCTATATCAAATACTGCAAACTGCTTACCCATAGCGCACCTCGCCACCAAACCTGCCCTCATGCTGAGTACAAGGCGCAATAATATATTTGATCCACCTAAACATAACCATAATTATAGCTTACAATTTTTAACATTGGAATTTTGAGTTTGTTTGTTTTTTGGTCCGCTAGCTGGTGGATTCGAGTCTCGTGCTTAAATGTCTATTTCGATGCTCACTGGGCAGTGGTCAGAGCCCATTACGTCTGGGTGAATTTTTGCCTCTGTGATTTTGCCAAATAGCTCTTTACTGGCCATCCAATAGTCTATGCGCCAGCCGACGTTCCGATCTCTTGTTCCGCCCCACGCTGTCCACCAGGTGTAGGCGTCTTTCTGGTCTGGGTGAAGTGCTCGGAAAGTATCTATGAAACCAGCTTGAATCATTTCGTCAAAACCCTCACGCTCTTCAAGGGTAAAACCGTGCTTGTCTTGATTCTCTTTTGGTCTTGCTAAGTCAATTTCTTGGTGAGCAACATTAAAATCTCCGCAAATAAGTACCGGCAGTTCTCGTTCTAATTCTTTGACATGCATCAAGAAGGCTGGGTCCCAAACTTTGTGCCTCAAGTTCAAACGTTCTAACTTATCCTTACTGTTTGGGGTATACACCGTTACCACCCAAAAATTCTTAAACCTTGCGCTCAGTAGCCTGCCCTCACATGTGGGGTCTCCAAAATTATCTGGAAATTCAAAATAATTCTGAACAACGTCAGAAAATCCGTTACGAATTTCTAGCGGCATTTCTTTACTGAAAATAGCCGTTCCGGAGTAACCTTTTCTTTCGGCACTATTCCAGTATTCTATGTAGTTTGGTAAATCAACGGGCGACTGATCTGGTTGAGCTTTTGTCTCTTGTAAACACAAAATATCCGGGTCGTGTTCTTCAATAAATTTTTGAAACATGCCCTTGTTCCAGACAGCCCTAATGCCATTAACGTTCCAACTGTACAATTTCATCCCGTTAGAGTCCTCCTAGGTAAATAAGTATCAGTATAGTCGAAATAATATGGTGGTTAGCACTTTTAACTCTAACGGGATTCATATCTATAATTTAACATAAGCAAGTGACTTGCAAAAATAATAAATATGTAGTATAATACATATTATTGTGCCATTGACTTCTACTCCGCCGTTGTTCCCTAGATATTTTGGTCGAAAGGCAGGTGATATATTTGTTGCCGGTCCCGAACTATCTTGGTACCAAAGTGCTCCGATTATGAATAACTACCTTGCCTTTAACGGTTTTACCGCGCGCGAAGCTTCACGAGTTTTGGGAAATGTTCTTGTAAAAAAATTAGGCGTTTTTGAAGACAACCCTACTATGCCTAAGATATCGGTTGACTTCACACTACCCAGGGATGTTGATGGGATAGAAATTTTCCAAAGACGAGTGAGAACAAAGTCTCCATTTCAATCACTGAGGGTTAGTGATGAGGACGCAAGAGTAATTAGCCTTATGGACGGGTCTAGTAGTATCGTACCCCTAGAACTAGACTATCGTGGCCAGCAAGATGTAGCCTGTCTGTTAATGACGGCGATCTGTGAAAAGTTTTTTATTAATCGTGCAAGAGCAACGATAGATATAAATGCTCTTTTTGCTGAGCAGTAACAACTTCTCTGTCTGGGTGCTATAATTGGGGTTAATGTATAAAAGAATTTTACTAAAGCTGTCCGGTGAACAGTTATCTGGTAAGCATGATAGTGGTTTTGACCCTGAAATTGGTAATTGGTTAGCTAACGAAATAAAACAAGCAAGCTCAACCGGTGCCCAGGTTGTGATAATGGTTGGCGGTGGCAATTATGTGCGGGGTGCGCAAATTGCAGGCCATGGGATTAAGCGTGTTACAGCTGATCATATGGGAATGCTAGGTACAATGATGAATGCACTGGCGTTGACGGATGTGTTTGAAGCTCAAGATGTTTCAACTAGATGTTTGAGTAACATTTTTGCTGATCAAGTCGCTGAACCGTTCATTCACCGTTTAGCCGAAAAGCATCTGGCAGCTGGCAGAATTGTAATTGTTGCTGGCGGAATTGGCCGACCATATCTGACCACAGACACAGCTGCAGTAAGTCTTGCGCTCGAGCTTGGATGCGACGTAGTCATTAAAACCACTAAAGTTGATGGTGTTTTTGATAAAGACCCTGAAAAACATCAAGATGCTAAAAAATTTGAAAAAGTAAGCTATCAACAAGCTGTAGAAAACTCTGAAATTAAAATAATGGATAAAGCAGCCATGGGACTTGCTATGGATCACGGAATGCCAATAGTCGTCTGCAAACTAGAGCCATCAGGCAATATCACGCGCGCAATTAGAGGCGAGATAGTTGGTACCCTTATTGACTAACATAGCTTAAATATGCTATAATATAATTATGGATGGTGAAATTCCGGCAAATCAAAGTACTGGTTCTGATAGCTTGGCTATTAATGACCCAGACGGAAGAAGAACTACGGTAAGAGAAGTTATCGGACTATTTTCAGTCGTCGCCTGGAGGTTCATGGCCGATTTATATGATAGTGCCGGTGACCGACTTAATAAAGAACTACCTGACGAAGCACGGTGCCATGAAATAGGATCAAGTGTGTTGGGTGGCTTAGGAGTAGCAGTTTTAGCAGTTTCAGTGATTCTACACCAGGATCCGACCGGACTCTAGATTTAGCACTGTTATGAGTGGTTTCTGATTTCGCGCTGGGTATTGCGTTTGTCGTCGCGAGCTTTTAGAGTTTGTCTTTTGTCGTAGTTCTTTTTTCCTACACCTAGAGATATTCGGAGTTTAATGTAGCGACCTTTAATTAAAATATCAGTTGGTACAACCGTTCTTCCCTGTTTTTTGGCTTCAATAATGGTGTCAATTTCTTTTCTCTTGGCTAATAACTTTCGAGCTTGTGTTACTTCAGATTCTTCAATAGGTATGCCAATAGTTCCGGTAATTGAAGCGTTAATAAGCCAAAGTTCGTTGTCTTTGACAGTGACGTATGCGCCACGTAGTTGCCCATGGCTCATGCGTAAATTTTTTGTCTCACGACCGTTCAAAACAATGCCCACGACAAAACTGTCACCCAATTCGTAATCGAACCGCGCGCGTTTGTTGCTAATTTTGCCCGTGGACGGGCGCTTCTTCTTTGCCATAACTATATTCTAACAGAGGTTATGGTTATAGACAAGAGCTAAAAATAATGCTATAATATTACATAAATGAATTCGTCGCATCTTCTACATCCTGAACTCTTTGACCTCATGCCAATTAACGGTGGCCTAATTGCAGATAAGATCAGTAGTATCGCGGGCGAGACAGCGGCCTGCTCGTCTCTTCGTCTTCCTACTGTTTCGGTTGTTATTCGAGCCTTTAACGAAGAAGGCTCTTTAGCGAAGCTACTTGAAGACTTAGAGCAACAGCGTAGATTTAGCGATGCTCAAGTTATTGTAGTTGACAATGAATCGACTGATCATACCGCTAAGGTGGCAAAGTGTTTCGGTGCACAAGTTGTCACGCTAGCAAGGGACGAATTCAGCTACCCTAGGTCCATGAATCTTGGTGTTGAGGCAGCAGATAACGAAGTAGTATACCTAACTGTTGGTCATGCCTTGTTGTCGAATAGACAGACTTTAGTTGCGGCCGCTAGACAATTCGCCAACAGAACTACAGCTGGTGTCTTCGGGATCACTTTACCTAACAGTAACGCAAGCTTAACCGAGAGGGTCTTGTCTATTAGATTTCCAAATACGCTGGAACTGGCTAGAATCAGGAAAGCAGGTATTGGGGTGATGGGAGCAACAACGGCTTCAATTTCAAAAGCTGTCTGGGCAGAACTCGGTGGGTTTGACGAAAGATATGAGTCAGGCGGCGAAGATACCGCTTTTGCGGCAAGGGCACTTTCCAACGGTCTGATAATTATTAGGGACCCTCTGCTTGCTGTACACCATACGCACGGTTTGGGACCGATTAATATGGCTAAACAGTTGAGGTATTGGAGTGAAATCGTAAAGGGACCTCAGCCTCTGGACAAAAAAGAACTTTTCGCCCGTCGCCCAGACTTAGCTAAAAGAAATGCCACAAAAAGATAGTCGTGACTCTAATTTATCTGTAGAGTTCCAATTCCTTCTTAGCTGTGTTCCAAAGTTCTGGAGCGTTTCGTTTGACTTTCATTTGATACCACCACTCTACTCCCCACAAATCAACTTGACGCATTCCGGTTGCTTTGCCGTAATTTATCCTGTCATGCAAGCGTTCCGGACTTAACGATTTGTATAGCTCTTCAATCGGAGCATCCCTCATATTAAAGCCTTCAGCCAACCACGCTTCGGTCTGAAGTTCATGAATAATCATTTTTTTGCCACTAATAAGTTCGCCACCTCCAGCAAGAAATCCATAGAACCACGCTGGGAATGGATATTCGTAATATCGTTTCGTCAATGTCTTATCCCAAACACGTTTATAAACACTTACCGCATATTGATCTGGTACTGGGTCGCCAATCGGAAATCCAATGGCATTATTACTCCTACTAACAATTATGGGATGAACTGAGTCTTTGGACTTAACAAAATTATATTCGTCTACTAATCTATCTCTACTAAAATCTGGACATTCACCAAATACGCTCAAGAAAAACTCATTTTCTAACTGATATTCTTTCAGTACCGGGCTACTTTTGTATCTGTCTATCACCTTCGCCATGAATATTTTTAAATCCTCGCGCCACTGACTCATTGGTTTTGCCATTGCCCACTGTGGCCCATGACATTCTGGCCACCTAGGTTGACGTAGCCCAATTGCCAAAGAAATCTCCACGCCTGCCTGCTCAGCCATTTCAAACTGCCAATCCAATTCGTCAAAATTGTAAACTCCGGGCTCCGGCTCAATGTCTTTCCAGTAACTTACAAGCCTAAAACGTTTTAGTCCTAAGTCGGAAATCATTGCCTGAAATGTCTCTTTCGGGTCTAGGTCAAAGTATTTTGCATAATTGGGTACAAAGGTTGCACCATAAGTAAAAGGTTCATTTCGGTGACGTAGAATATACCACTGAGCGATTCCGTAAGCACTACTTACAAGAAATGCAAAAATCATGGCTAATATAACCATGGTTTTGCCGAGCTTTGAGCGTTTTCTCCAAAGAATTTGCTTCAACCAGTTTCTCAGTTGATACAACTTTTTTAATCTGCCCGATTGATGTGACTTTTTGGGCTTGGTGTCTTGTTTGCTATGCTTCAATTAGAAATATCCATCATTATGCTTAAGTTTACATTAGTTATACCAGTTTTCAACGAGGAGAGCCATATAAAAGGCTGTTTAAACGCGGTAGAGAAGCAAACAATTATGCCCGATGAAGTGATAATTGTTGACAATAACTGCACCGATAAGACAATTGAAATTGCCAAAACCTACCCTTTTGTCAGAGTTATTAAAGAAACTCGGCAAGGACGTGGCTGGGCACGCTCGGCCGGATTTGAGGCTGCGCATGGAGAAATTATCGGTAGAATAGATGCCGACAGCCGAATCTCCAGCAATTGGGTAGAATCTACACTTTATGAGTTTAATAATGACGAGAGCATTTACGGGATCACAGGATTGGGTATGACAGCATTTTTACCTAATATGAAAAATCCAAAATCTACAATTATCTCTCGTGGATATTACCGTTTCGTGCACGCTGGTTTTAACACCATTACTATGTGGGGCGCCAATATGGCAATTCGTAAAAGCGCGTGGGAGCAAGTTAAAGATGAAGTCTGTAACGATGACAGAATTGTTCACGAAGACCAAGATTTGTCATTATGTATGGCTTCTTCAGGTTTAAAGATTATCCAGGTTAACAATCTATTAATCACCACAGATGAAGATTCTTACAGGTTTTTACCTAAGAGTTTATATTATTATTTTTTGTACTTAAGCACAAAAAGACGTCATAAAATGTTAGGTACATTTAAGTCAAAAAAATTTATCGGGCTTGGGCGCTTTAAAACCTTCCCGGGTAGAATTTGGGGAGTTCTAACAGCCCTTGCCATGCTCTTGAGCGCTATTCTACTCTTTCCTCTAGATTTGTTTTTGATTCTGAAAAAGAAGCTATTAAAATAGCATAATATTGACATAAGCACTAGAACTATGCTATAATATAGTTATGAAGAATTGGTTGGTATTCATCTTCGGCCTAGCGCTACTTTCGGCGTCAATTTTATATTTCAAACCATATGAAGCAACAGTTGAGACTGTAAACGCTCAACCGGCGGTCGCTGGTGCTGTTATTGAAAAAGTAGTAGAAAGTCCAGTATTGGCCAAAATTAATGATTCTAGAGCCTTAAACGGGCTCACAAGGCTTAAATCTGACCCAACACTTGATACAATTGCACGAAAACGCGCAACAGACATGATTGTTCAGGGTAAATACTCCCACACGATGGCAGACGGCAAATTTTATGATTCTCTACTTGAAAAAGTTGGGATTACCTCAGGCTTCAGTTGCGAAAATCTTGATTTAATAGTTGATGAAAGTGGCTTAGGGGCAATTAATGACTGGCTAGCAAGTAGCGCTGGGCATAAAGAATGTATGTTAAGTGCAAAAACTGAGTATATCGGTCTTAGCGTTCTTCCCTTTGATCACGTAGAATCAAACGGCAGTAGTCAAATGTATTACGTAGTAGTAGCGATTAGTAGCCAGTTTACTCTATAGATTCAGAAGTTTTTTTATCTCGGCAACTTCTATATCTGTTCCGTCAATATCAAAATGTTTTTCATCAGACTCAGGCACTTCAATAATGTCGGCAATTCTGTCAAACATTCGCTCTGGTGTTTCGCCTTCTGGTACTAGAGTATAGTCTTGCTCTTCCATTCTGCGTTTTTTAGACATAGTTTTCGAAGTACTTAAGTACCAAAGTACAACGTTGGCATTATACTTTTTGGCAAGTGCATATTTTTCGTCTCGGTGTTTGCGTCGGTTTAAATTCGCGTCGTACACCACGTCGTGCCCAGCCTGCAATAGATGTTCTATATTGTGATCAAGCATACCGTAAAGGCTGTCGTGTTCTTTCTGGCTGAACGTTGGTTCCGGGAAGATAAATAGACGGTAATCGTCAGATGAGAGTCTCACGGCTTTAGTAAGTTTTTGGATAATTTTTCCTAGAGTCGTTTTGCCTGACCCGGGCAAACCCATTAACAGATGCAGTGTTGGTTTCATGGAAACAGTATACCCGCTCTAGTATTTAGTATCTAGTAGTTCGCATTAGTTAGTAGCCAAACCAGCCATAAAACAAGAAAACCAAAACAAACTATGAAAATATACTGAATCAAGCCCTGAGCTAGTCCAAAGTCTTCCACTCTTAAACTACTTTGGACCGCTTGCCGTCCTCAGGGCGCAGTACATTTTCATAGTTTGTTATTGCGTTTTTCTTGTCCGGCTGTCATTTCTTTGCCTACTTTCTGGTTGATACAAGAAAGTAGGTCGTCGTGTGGCGCGAAAAGCCACCAAAAAAGTACTATCAGTCTGTCTTTTTAGAAAAATCCCGTTTGTGAATAATGTAAAAACATGGAATTAGGGCTATGCCGTAGATTATCCAAACACCTTTAAACCAGCCTGAACCTAGATTAACCCCTAAGCGGAGCGCATGAAAGAAAATTAAAGTCATAGCCAGGCTTTGACTCAGTGATACTAATGTCCAGTACTTCTTCACGGTTAAGTTTTTGCGCATTCGGTTAAAAAACTCAAAACTCAAGAAAATTAATAGCCCCGTCATTCCCATAGCAATCGCTAACTTCAGGCTTTCCCCAGCGTAGGCGTAGTAACTACCAGTGGGCAATCCTTCCCCGTTACGCCATTGGGCATAAGCCAGAAGCCCCGGGTGTAACAAAATTGCAGATAAAACTACATATCCAGTAATCTGAGAGTAATGTTTAGGTGTTTTTAGGTCTCCTAATTTAGTTCGCAATGCATAGGTAAAGAAATGGGTCCACATTATCATCCAAGCAACCATTCCAAACAGCGGAAACCACTGGTAAATACTCAGCTCGCCTAAGGCCCACTCTAGCCCACTCCCCCAAGAGATTAACGGTAATAAAACTGATATCCCAAATATTCCCCAGACTAAGTTATTGAATGTAGTTTGTCTCATTATTTGCCCTCAGTTCTTTTCTGAATCGTAGCATAAAAGATAAGCATTATGTAGTACTATAGATTATGAATCAGTAGTGATAATGAATTAGTATAGAAAGTATACAAATGAAAAGACAGCTTACAGAACAGCAATTAGTTACTCTCTACCGCTCATTCTATGTAATCGGTGATGATGCATGTTTAAAGATATTATATGAACTTGATAGGTTTGGAGAGAAGACGTTCACTGAGTTAAAAGAAGAGCTAGACATTAATCCAGCAACACTTAGCAAGAAGTTAAAACTATTGGTTGAAGTTGGCTTACTTGCTGCTGACCGTACACATGACCATTTAAGAGTGTTTTATACTCTTAATTTGCACCAAAAACCCCTCAAAAGAGTATTGGACGCGATAGAACGCCTAGCAGGCGATTTGTAGCACCGACAACTAAACTAGAACAACATCGACAAAACGATCAAAAAACCTGTCCATAATTGCTCCTCTTGCTGGGCAACCATCCCCAGACCTCATACCATTGTTTATTTCGTCCAAAGCGGATTCTGTGAAGCATACTGTCGCAAAAGGAGTAACATTAACTTCCTGCACTTGTGTCGGAAGTCTGGACATATCGCTGCTGTACCTGCTACTCCAAAGAAACTGTAAATCTCGGAGTGTTGGTTCGTGTAAATCGCTAAGCGTTAATAGGTTAGGTTTACTAGCTTTGATAGCGGACGGTATATCTGTAGGGGATACACCTGCAGAAGCTAGAGCATCCCTGGCACCGAGAGCGATATAAGATGTATCAGCAATTGCTAATCCGAGTAAAGCACGGGAATAACTGTCTTGTAATAAGTGCTCTGCCTGTTTCATGGAGATATGAGTAAGTGACCGAAGCCTATCGTCGAGTATTGGAATCTGTCTAGCTTCGAGCAGTTCAAAAGAACTATTTGCAGCTTTTTCTATAGCAGTAAGGCTAGTAACAGACCTTAGGGTAATCATTGTTCTAGATTATACAATAAATATCTAGTAAATCAATAGTCGATGCCTTTGTTCGCGAGGAATTTATCGTCGAAGTGGTGCTTTATTTTTGTCATGTCCGTTGCGATATCCGTAAACTTAATTAAATCCTTTGGAAAATTACGACCGGTAACACAAACACTGGTATTAGCTGATCGTTTTGTCAGCAAATCTTTCATTTTATTGATCGAAAGTAGACCATCATGTACGGAATTGTTAATTTCATCACAAATTACCAAATCATATTTGCCTGATGTGGCTTTTTCTAGAGCTATTTTGAAAGTGTCTTTCGCTGCTTTTTTATGTTCTGCCTCTGTAACACCCTTGGCGCTAATGTCTCCCGCGTTATAAAAGCCCTTGCCACCTCGATAATAAAATAAGCTTTCTCCGTAGATGTTAGCCCTAATAATCTTATCTATGAATTTTGACTCTCCAGTTTCCCAAGTCTTAACAAACTGTATGTAAGCTACTTTCCAGTCTCTTCCTAATGCTCTTGCCATTAAACCGACGCTGGCGCTAGTCTTACCCTTGCCTTCCCCGGTATAGACAACCACAACAGATTTTTTAGTCTTAAAATCTTCAAACGCCATGTCAAAAGTATAACTTATATTTTTTATCAGTGATATTTTGTGCGTTTCTATGTATTGAGTGAAGCAAGCCAAATGGCAGCGTCATCGAGTTCGGACGCATCATACGGATATTCATCATCTGTTAGTTTTGGTTGTGCGTCGTCGGGGTCTACAGTTTCGTCTTCCAAATCATTAGTATACTCGATGATATGACCATCCTGGTCTGTGCCAAGCGGAAAAAAGAACGTACCTTCATCTGGGTCAAATTCTGCTCCTAAAGCAGTGTAGAAGGACAGTGCATCTGCTAGCGCGACTCCCTTTAGCGCTGCTTTCGGGTCGGATGTCATGTCAGAAGCTACAGCAAGCGTCAACTTAACCGCCTCCCTACCATAGCCCATCCCTTGCTTTACTGGATCAACGACTAAGTATTCTAGTAAAATATCTCCCCTGTCAAGGTTAGGGTTGAGAACACTTACTGCCACTACATCGCTATTGTCTGGATCTAAAAAAACATTACAAACTAAACGTCCTAACTCAAAATCGATTTCTTCTGGACTTTTATCGTGAAAAAACTCAGGTTGGAGTAACTGTACTGCCCGACTAGAGGCAGGTGTACCAGAAAGATAGTCTATTCTCTCTAATAATAGCTGATCACTCATAGCCCATATTATAGCATAAAAGCACAAATAAATAAAGCAGTTTTTTCAGATATTTAATTGGCTATACTTCATTGCGTTCTAGGCATATCAACCAGATGGCAAATCTCTTTGCTGGTTCTAGTAGCGTGTCGTCATATACTCGTCCCCAATAATCGGAAGTTGCCTCTGCGAAAGCATCTATTCCACGAATAAGATCCGTATTTTGCGATATATCAGCTTGCTCTTCTATTGCAACTTTTAATGTAATATCATGCTCGGGGTTAAGCCGTTCGTATTCTGTAAATTTTCTATCAGTGTCATCTATGGTTTCATTTAACATAAGTACACCTAGGCTTCGGTGAGTCTCTCGTAGAACAGCCTTCACTATTTCTGCAGAAGTTGTTCTATGTCTACCTTCCCTAGCAACAACTCCTTTTTGATTAACAATAGCTTCGACATCAACAGAACTCATTCTACCAATGAGATTATTGCCACTAAAATTAGCCGGTCTAATTAATAGTCCTGTTATCCTACCGAATATTAGCCCACCTTGAACAAGAGCGAGATTTTGTCTAAAACTCGCGTCATCTTGGCTTGTTACTCGGAGTTCCTCTAAGCCCATAAAGCACTTATACTCTAACATATATGGTGTAGTAGAACAAATCAGAACACTATATGTGCTAAAAATCACACTTTTATCTCCGTGAAAATAATGTACGAAAAATAGGCAAGGATTTACATCTTGAAGCACCCCAGGACTTTCTGATACAATTAATTGAATGGGAAAAACGACAAAAATAGTCTCCCCCGACGGTGGGGTGACAGATAACACTGACGTGGTGCAAAAAGCACTAGAAGTTTTTAACCCAAAGCGCCAGTTCTTGATCTCATCAATGAATATGGGTTGGCAACTAGCCGGAGCAGTATTAATACCGGTCTTCATAGGGGCAGGACTTGATAACCATTTTGATAGTTCCCCTTCCTATACACTTGCAGCACTAGTCATTGCAGCCGGTGGAGCGGCCTCTATAGTCTGGAACACCATTAAGCAAGTCAGCAAAGAGCAAAAAGAAGCAGATAAAAAGGAGATAAGTAGTGTTAAATAGTTTGATCAGATTTGCGGCCACAGATGCCGGCCCAACAGTGCATATTGCTCCAGGTGGTTTGTTTGAATTCATGGGTTTTGAAATTACTAATTCTATGGTCTACGCCTGGGTTAGTTTTGCCCTTTTGCTTATTCTTTTTATCTACATTAGTAAGAAGATGACAATAAAACCGAAGGGCGGCTTTACTCAGTTGGTTGAGATTGGGACAGATTTTATAGTTAATCTACTTGAAAATAGTCTAGGCGACCGTAAAAAAGCCCTTAAATATGGCCCATACTTTGTTTCAATATTCTTTCTTATTGCGTTTAGCAACATTTTAGGTTTACTGCCAGGAGTTGGCGAAGCTTTAACTCATAACGGTACCCCGGTGTTTCGGGCCTTCACAGCAGACTTGAATGGAACTTTCGCAGCAGCACTAGTTTCAATGATTATGATTCAGTATTTCGCTGTGCAAGAATCTGGCCCTATTAAGCATATGCGCCACTACTTTGCTGGCAAGCTATGGAACCCGTTAACTTACGTAATTGGTATTTATGAGGTTTTTAACGAACTTGTCAGAGTATTTAGTCTAGCGCTGAGGCTATTTTTAAACGTTGCTATCGGTGAAATTATTATTTCGGTTTTTTCATATTTGGGTAAATCTGCTGCACCGATTACATCTTTCCCTTTCCTATTCCTAGAACTAGGAGTAGCACTTCTTCAAGCCTATATTTTTGTGATGTTATCTGTCACTTATTTGTCTCTAGCTGTCCATCATGGGCACGACGAGTCAGATGAGCTTGAGACGATAGCAACGGAGATGAAAATGTAGATGGTCCTTTAGAAAATTAAAGTAATTAATTATTAAACGAAAGTAGGAGAAAATGTTCAACATATTAGCAGAATTAACAGGAAACGTAGAAATCGTCGGTAAGGGTCTTATGCTTGGCCTTGGTATGTTAGGGCCCGGAATTGGTATTGGTTTGATTGGTATGGCCTTCATGAATTCAGTTGGTAGAAACCCTGAATCAGCTAAGTTCTTGGGTCAGATTCTTGTGTTTGTGGCTATCGTAGAGTTGATGGCACTATTAGTATTTGCGTCTCTATTCATTATTAAATAACGATCATTCAAAGGATATATACATGGTTCCATTCATATTTGCGAGTGAGCAGGCAGAGGCAACGGGCATAGGTGCTCTGGGCATAAGTGCTGAAGCTTTTGTGGTACAGCTGATTACTTTTGTCATCGTTGTTCTGTTATTTAATAAGTTTGCAGTAAAACCTATAGTTAAGATGCTTGAAGAACGTCGCCAAGTCATTGATGACGGAGTCAAAATGGGCTTAAAACTTGAAGAAGAAAAAGCCAGACAAGAAAAAGAAATAGCCGAGATAAAGAAAGAAGCTCGAATTGAAGCCGACAAAATTGTAGCTACCGGTCATAAAGAAGCCCGAGAAGTTATGAGAGAGTCTGAGAAGACCACCGCCCGTAAAGTAGAGTCAATGCTTGCAGAAGCAGACACAAGAATTCATGAAGAATCAGACCGTGCACGTCGCGGACTTGAAAAAGATATTGTTGGTTTAATCTCTGAAGCGACCGAAGCGCTAGTTGGCGAAAAAGTGGATCCTAAAAAGGATGCTGAACTTATTGACAAAATTTTGAAAGGTCGCAACAAATAATGAGTAAGTCCAGAAAAGGTTTAGTTGATCTTATCTGTCAACGAACGTTGCACATTACAGATAAGTCAAAATTGGTTAGCGAAATAGCCGCTTACTTATTGGAAGAAAACCTTACCTCAGATTTAGACTCAATAATGCGTGACGTTATGAAGTATCGGCTGGAACAAGGGATTGTTGAAGTTGACGTTATAAGTGCGCATAAATTAAGCGGTCAAGATTTAACAGACATCAAAGAATTGCTGGTCGCTGAATATCCTGATGCAAAATCTTATTCCATTGACGAGCGCATTGATCCTTACGTAGTTGGCGGAGTGAAACTAGAGTTCCCTGGCGCACAGCTGGATTTATCAATATTTAGTAAATTGAACTTATTTAAACGTCAAGTGGCGTCCGGGAAGGAATAAAAATGAACAGCAGTGATATTTCAATAAAAGAGCTTGCAGGTGATATCCGCTCAGCCATTGAGGCTCTAAAAAAGCGTCCGGAAATTGAGAATACCGGCGTAGTTACTCGTATTGGTGATGGTGTAGCCTGGATTTATGGTCTGACGTCTTGTGGCTATAACGAAATGATAAGCATTGAAGCAAATGATGGTGAGGCTATTACAGCATTTGCCTTCAACTTAAGCACTGACGAAATTGGTGCGGTTGTTTTGGGTGACGATACTCAAATTAAAGCTGGCGCAACTGCAAAACTTACTAATAAAGTTCTTGAAGTGCCGGTTGGTCCAGAGCTTATCGGACGCGTAGTTAGCCCACTTGGTGTACCGATTGACGGTAAAGGTGCTATTAAAGCTACCAGATCTGCACGAGTTGAGCAGATTGCCCCTGGTGTGTTGGCTCGAAAAAGTGTGCACGAACCGCTAATGACAGGTATTACCGCAGTGGATGCAATGGTGCCAATTGGCCGTGGCCAGCGTGAGCTTATTATTGGTGACCGCCAGACGGGTAAAACTGCCATTGCTGTTGATACTATGATTAACCAGCACAAGCAAAACACCGGTGTTATAAACATTTACGTGGCTATCGGTCAAAAGCTTAGCAAGGTTGCCCGTTTAGTAGAACGCTTGAAGCGTGAAGGCGTAATGGACCAAACTATTGTAGTTGCCACCAGCGCCGCCGACCCTGCTAGCATGCAGTACCTTGCGCCGTATACTGGTGCAACAATTGGTGAGTATTTTAGAGATAATAAACAACATGCATTAATCGTTTACGATGACCTTACAAAGCACGCTGTTGCCTACCGTCAAATGTCGCTGTTACTAAGACGCCCACCGGGTCGTGAAGCGTATCCGGGTGATGTATTCTACTTGCACTCTCGTTTACTTGAGAGAGCAGCTAAATTAAGTGATGAACTTGGTGCCGGATCTTTGACTGCCCTACCAATCATTGAAACGCAAGCTGGTGATATTAGCGCCTATATTCCTACTAACGTAATTTCTATTACCGATGGTCAGATTTTTATGGAAACTAACTTGTTTTATCAGGGTATTCGCCCGGCTATTTCAGTTGGTTTGTCTGTATCACGTGTTGGTGGTGCAGCGCAGACTAAGGCCGTAAAAAGTGTTGCCAAATCACTGCGTATTGAACTTGCACAGTTCCGCGAATTAGCAGCTTTTAGTCAATTCTCAACAGACCTAGACGCTGATACTCGCCATCGTATTGAGCGCGGTCAAAGATTAACAGAACTTCTAAAACAGCCACAGTATAGCCCCTACTCCATTTGGCAGATGTACGCTGTATTGCTTGCAGCAACAGAAGGTTGTTTTGATAACGTTGCCCTAGACAAAATTAAAACAGCAGAAGCTAACTTACTTCGTGAACTTAAGCATGACTACCCTAAAGAAGTTGAAAAGCTAAACTCAGGTGACGAACCAGACGAAAAACTTAAAGAAAAAATCGTCAAACTAGCCCACAAAATCGCCGACAGCTATAAAACCGAAGATGTCTCTTCCGAAGTAGCTGAAAAAAACACAGATAAAAAAGGAAAGAAATCATGAGAACCGCAGTCAAGTATCCTATGGATTTGCCTAGTGCATGTTCTTATTTACGGGATCCTGCCAATTTTACTCCCGGTCGCATATTTGATATTGAAATACCCGTTGCACAGCTTAGAATTAAAGAAGACGCCCATCGAATAGCTGGCGAAGTCGCAGTAGAAGTATTTACTGGTGTAAGTTGTGTTGGAATTGATGATGATGATTTTGATGCGAATTATAATGAAGTTTATGCTACTGCACTTTGGGCAGCCGGTAACGGGATAAGAGTAGGTTGTTTAATAGCATCGCAAGAATTTCAAAGAGAAGGTTATATTAATGGCTAATGCAATTACTCTTAAGCGGCGGATTGGCTCGGTTAAAAACACCAAGCAGATTACTAAAGCTATGGAATTAGTTGCGGCTAGTAAGATGCGCCGGGCTCAAGAATATGCAAAATCCGGCCGAACATACCGCGAAGCTGCCTATTCCCTGCTCACTCGTTTAAGCGCGATAACAGAAGTTAATGAACACCCACTTTTTGTGCAACGTGAAGTTAAAAATCGTATGTATATAGCCATTACGTCCAACCGTGGTTTGGCTGGCGCATATAATGCTAACATCTTGCGTTTACTTACAAAATCAGTTATTGAAGATACAAAAGCTGGTCTAGATATAAAAGTCATAGCCATTGGTAAACAAGTTGCAAATTTTGCACGTCGGCTTGAAGGTGTGGAGTTATTGGCCGCTTACGAATCTTTTGGAGATCAGCCAACGGCTAATGATGTTCGTCCACTACTAGATACCGCATCTCAACTTTATAAAAACAAACAAGTTGACGACGTAGTTTTGCTATATACAGATTTCAAATCTAACTTAGTACAGGTTGCTACTAAATTACCGCTTTTGCCAGCACGCTACGAGACAACAGAAAATGTCAGTAGTTTAGACAACGTAACTTTTGAGCCGTCTGTTGGGATTGTTTTAGACAATGTTACAGAACGTCTACTAGAAGTTCAGCTTTGGCAGGCTTTGCTTGAGAGTATCGCCAGTGAACATTCAATGCGAATGATGGCTATGAAAAGTGCTACGGATAACGCATCAGACTTAATAGATGATTTAACCCTAGCATTCAACACTGCCCGGCAATCAGCAATTACACAAGAATTAGCAGAAATAACGGGTGGAGCGGAGGCAATGAAATGAACGAAATAAATGGAAAATATGTAGGTGAAGAACTGCCTAGGCGTATTAGACCACACTCACCATCGATGGCAGCAGGACTCGTAGACCTTGCAGCACGCGACGCAATGTACCACGCAGTTATTGATCCGGCAAAAGACACGGTACCTGAACTTCCTCCAACACAAGCTACTACAGGTGAGGCTATAGAATAATGGAATATATAGACTGCACTCCAGATTTCCCTCGGCGACCCTCCCAGGAAGGTATGTCGATGGAAAAAGCACTTGCAATAGGTTTAATACCGACTAGAAACCAACAGTTACTCGATCAAGAGGCATACGGACTAACACTACCACCAATAACAGCAACAATAGAAGGAGAAGTATAATGGCGACAGCAGAAAAAACAATGACAACAGTAGGAAAAGTTAGTCAAGTAGTTGGTGTAGTGGTGGATGTAGACTTTAGCGAGGGACACCTGCCAGCTATCTACAATGCGCTAGAGGTCAACATCGGCGAACAAAAAATTATTCTAGAAGTAGCCCAGCACTTGAGTGAATCAAGCGTGCGCGCGATTTCATTAGGTACAACTGACGGTCTGTCACGCGGAGCAGATGTTAAAGATACTGGTTCAGCAATTAGCGTGCCGGTTGGCGAAGAAACACTTGGCCGTATGTTTAACGTTATCGGTGAGCCGATTGATGGCAAGGCTGGAACTTTTAAAGAACATTCAGTAATTCACCGCGCACCCCCTGCCCTAATCGACCAATCTGGAAGTGTTGAAATTCTTGAAACAGGAATTAAGGTTATTGACTTAATCTGCCCTATTACAAAAGGCGGTAAGGTCGGTTTATTCGGTGGTGCTGGTGTAGGTAAAACGGTGCTTATTACAGAGCTAATCAACAACATTGCAAAATTCCACAGTGGGTTCTCTGTCTTTGCCGGAGTTGGTGAACGTACTCGTGAAGGAAACGATTTATATAACGAGATGGCGGAATCTGGAGTGTTAGATAAGACTTCCCTAGTGTTCGGTCAAATGAACGAACCGCCAGGTGCGCGTTTGCGTGTTGGACTTTCGGGGCTAACAATGGCGGAAGGTTTTAGAGATAAAGGTAACGATGTATTATTGTTTGTTGATAACATCTTCCGTTTCACTCAAGCCGGTGCTGAGGTTTCAGCCCTACTTGGTCGTCTTCCATCTGCTGTGGGCTACCAGCCAAACTTGGCTCAAGAGATGGGTCAGCTTCAAGAACGTATTACTTCGACTAGGAAAGGGTCAATTACGTCTGTGCAGGCTGTATATGTCCCAGCTGACGACTTGACCGACCCAGCTCCTGCAACAACTTTTGCCCATCTAGACTCAACAATAGTTTTGAACCGTGCGCTAACTGAGCAAGGTTTATATCCTGCTGTTGACCCACTAGACTCAAGTTCTACAATTCTAGACCCAGAAATAGTTGGTGACGAACACTACCAAGTTGCTCGTGAAGTTCAGAGAATTTTACAGCGCTACAAAGATTTGCAGGACATTATAGCAATTTTGGGAATGGAAGAGTTGTCTGACGAAGACAAACAGACAGTTTCAAGAGCCCGTAAAATTCAGAGATTCTTAACACAACCCTTCCACGTTGCAGAAGTTTTTACCGGAGCCCAAGGTAAATATGTTTCGCTTGCCGATACAATTGCCGGATTCCAAGAGATCTTGGGAGGTAAGCACGACGATAAGAATGAATCAGCCTTCTATATGAAGGGTGGCATAGACGAAGTAGTTGTGGAGAAAAAATAATGGTTGAAGCGGATAATGGATTCCTGGATGATAATGAACCCCTAGATTGTAGTCTTGGTGGAGCACCACTTTCGCCCTTTCTAAGATTTGTTTTAAGGCATGGTGCGGTATCAAGAAGAGAAAAAGCACGAGAAGCTAGGGAGAAAGATCGTGAGGTAAGAGCTAGCGGTAAGTATTTCTTCGTCCCGGTCGGTGCATTAGGGGGGTATATTGTAGGGTCTGAAGAAACCCCTCAACCCGGCGAAGGTCGCTTAGTAGATGCTGACACAACTGAACCTAAAATTGTAACAGTGAATGGTGATGATTACACAGCTACAAGAACGCAGATGGGCGGCGTGATACTACATTCTGTTGATAACCCTAATACTAGTCCAGTATACCCGCATCACACAGGTTCAATAGTCACTGGAGCACCCGCTGAATATTTAGCAACTTTTCGTGGTGTTACCCCGGGTAGCATCTAATGATACTGTTTGAACTTGTCAGCTTGGGAGGGGTTAAGTTTAGTGAAGACGTATACGAAGTGCTCTTGCCTACCCTTGACGGACAAATTGGCGTTTTGCCAGGGCATATGCCGTTAATTAGTGTAGCTACGCACGGCGTAGTAGGAATTCGCAGAAAACCTACAGATAAAGACGACATGATAGATTATTTTGCTATAAACGGCGGAGTTATTGAGGTAGCAGATAACAAGTTAACGGTGTTAGTTGATGAGGCAGATCATGCAGACGAAATTAGCGAAGCAGGGGCCCAAAAAGCTTACGAGCTAGCCCAGAAGCTGAAGGCAGAGGCCAAAGACGAAGTCTCTCTAGCGCATGCACAAAGCCTTGTTGACCGTTCATCTGTAAGGCTTCAAGTCGCAGGCCTAAAACGCCGTCACAACCGAAGATAGTTACTCCTCTTAAGCAAAATATTGGAAGCCACAATATCAGACTAAAAGCGGTTTGGAGAGGGTAGTTTCTGATATTTAGTGCCCCATTGACATTGGTTGTATACTAAACATGTAAACTAAAGCGTTTTAACTAGAGACTAAAGCGCCTAAAGGAGGGTTCATGTTAGATAAAAATAAAGTTGGCCTGATTGTAGCCGAATTTTTCGGCACAGCTGTGCTTGCAACGGTAGCCATCGCCAGCGCTGGCTATTTTAATTTTACGGCACCGTGGTATACCGCAGTCGCCGTGGGTGTGGCAATGGCTACACTAGTAGGAGTGATTGGGCGGGTGTCTGGAGCACACGTTAACCCAGCAATAACTTTGGGTCTTTGGACTCTAAAAAAAGTGCCAAGCCCGCAAGCAATTGTCATGGTAGCCTCACAGCTACTTGGTGGCGCAGCGGCGCTTGCCTTTGTACAGTATGTTAGGAATGCAGATATTGCATCAGTTGGTATGAGTACTTTTGATTCTAGAGTATTTGTAGCCGAAATGGTCGGTGCCGCAGTGTTTGGATTTGGAGTCGCCGCCGCGGTTATGCAAAAATTTGAAGGTTTTCAACTGGCATTTACGGTTGGAGCTTCATTAATGCTGGGTATTTTAGTAGCAGCACTTGCAGCACCGGGATTTGTAAATCCAGCAGTCGCCCTTGCTAACAACGCCTGGGATAGAACAACCGTACTTGCACCCCTACTAGGGGCAGTTCTGGGTATGAACGTTTATAGCATGTTCTTGGCACCAGCAAGTAGCTCAAAAAGAAAAAAATAAATTGACCTAGTACACATATAATACGCTATAGCGTATTATATGTGTAAAAAGTAAGAGGCCTTAAATCGGGGCCTCTTTTTCTTATGTTGATTTTATAACTACGTTGCTATAGACGGTACAGTCATCTTCAGTGGCGTCATATACGCAAACTTGAAAGTGGTATTCTTTTCCGACTGTTAGGCCGTTAATCGTATGCTCTGAGTCAGACGGCTCAAATCCATTTACATCTCCAGGGAATGAGGGGTTGTCGTCGTTTTTGTACATTATTTTTACGCCGTCTGGAGCTGAAAGTCCCCCAGAGTAGCCCCAACTTAGGTCAGCTTTTGTGCCGGTAATTGTTACAGATAAACTAATCTTTGGAGATTCGACTGGCTGGCTTTTACGCTGAAAACTAATGCGGATATTTTTGGTTGTCTTGTTCCCTATCCGGTCTTTACCAATAAATTCAAATACGGAGCTACCTAGAGGTGCAGTAAGAACCGGAGTAGAAAATGTTCCATCGTCACCAACGGTGACAGGCAGGGCTTGAGAACCGGCTACCGATTTAGACTGAACAGTTAGCGTTGTGCCCTTCTCTGTTGTACCTTTTATCTCGACAACCCCTTCGGTATCCGTAGGTTCAACGAATACAGTTGAGTTTTCAAGAGGATCTGTAATGTTAATTTCTGGTCCATCAATATCTTTCAAAAATCCTAGGCTGTTCTTAAAAACATTATTACTCTCATCAAGCTGACGATTCCACATTAAAAATGTGTCTGCCTTTAGTATCTCTATATCAAGTTTTTCTATTGTCTTATTTTTTGCAGGGCTACTTTTGCTAACGACAATTAACTTTTCACCTTCCACGGGCTTTTTATTAGTGCTTGTTTCATGAACTGAGCTTTGATATATCTCAACCGCTTGCTCGTCCCCACTATTAATCGTTCTAAAGGCAGTCCCCGCAGCCTCAAATTGTGCATCTTCTGTGCTCACAATGTAGGTTCGAGTTGCAGATGAAGTTACGCGGTTATAGACGTAGCCTGTTAATTGTCTAATAAAAATTCTGTTTAAGGTCAAATATTCAAATTCGATTTCGGTATTAGCGTCAAGGCGCACTACACTTCCGTCTTCAATCGTAATTTCGGCTCTAGACGCAGCGCCTACGGTTTTTAACGCAGTTGAAGAACCAACTACGTCCTCAAAAGTTGCGTTAACCCATTCGCCGTCTTTTTTAATCTCAAGAGTCCCCTCTTTAAGCGTGATCTTAGCAGTTTGTTCCGTTGCAGGGTCAGTAATTGCTGTATTAACTACTTCCTCAGGTGTATCAACTTTCTTGTCCTTGGTGATTAGTAGCGCTGTGATACCAATGATGATTAGTAGCACTGCTAGTCCACCTGCCAAGTAAAAGTTCTTATTAAGTTTTTTTAGTTTTTTAAAGCTAAATTTCGGTTTTTTAATACCAGAAAAACGCTTTTTAACATCGCTCAACACGGATACGCTGTCTCCACTCGCTTTTGTGTCATCAATATCAGACATTTTCCCTCCAAGGAATTGATACTATTATACCTAAAAAAGCCGTGCTTATGCTAGTACCTTGAATAAAGAATTGTTAAAACAAAAATAGAGCGATTCATTTTTGAACCGCTCTAAGTCCTAGTATTAAAGACCTTCACCACTAGGCAGTGTTGTTTGGGTTGTGATTGGTTCGTTGATTTGCTGACCGTCCCAATCGCAGGTTACGGTTAGCCAAGAGTAGCCAGCGTAACCTGAAGAACCACTTGCTGAATATGACCAACAATCCATCTTGCTTCCATCGGGACGTTCAAGTTCAAAGAACTGGCCGTCTTTTTGGAGCTGCTCATTTGTTGGTTCCGTGTAGGTACCAGCACATCCGCTCATCGCAAGAACTCCTGCGCCTATAGCGCTCAACCCTATTATTTTTTTTAGATTTAGTTTTTCCATGATTTTCTCCTATTATTTACTTATTTTTCAATCGTTTGTTCTGTTGTACAGGCAATTGTTCCAACTGCGTGCGCAATATCGTCTTCTACGGTATATTCACCACGACATGTCATTGGCTCCAGGCCTTCAGGTGACGACGTAAACACATATGATTTACTCTCATCGTTTAACGAAAGATCATCAACTTCATAACTATCTGACAACTGACCAAATAGTTCTCTGTTATATTTTTGTACTAGGGCTACTCTTTTGTCGCCAAGTCTTTTTTCGTCGTTAAGATCACTAATAGTGCCGATTAAGTTACCAGCCAAAGCACCAACCAGACCTCCTGCTATAGGGTATATTGGGTTAAAATTATTTCTTGCCATAAAAAAACACCTCCTTATATTGTTAGGTTTGTTAAACTATCGCCTTAGTTTGCGATTGCTTAGGCCTAACGCGGAGGCGCCTAGAAAATTCTGTTCTAGAAACCGCTCTTCGTCTTGGGCAATGCTGTTTCGGTGCTCACCAAAGTCACTGTATGCTTACTTGCGAGCAGGCCCGTTTCACGGACCCATAAGTATATTATAGGACATCTAGCACATATGTCAAGTCGATTCGTAAAATACTATAATTTTTAACCATTGTCTCTGTTTATTTCTGATTGCGGGATAGCATTTAAAGATCTAAATCTTGAATTTTGGTCCATGTACTAGTAATTAGCAACTTAATTTCATCTTCCTCTTTAACATTAAAGTCTATGAATAATGGAGGAATGGCTTTTCCTCTTAAATCGGGCTCTACGAATTCTAGACGAGCTGAATTTACTTTGTATCCGCTCCAAGTGTGTGAGTCTTCGATTAGCAGTTTGTAAAAATATAGTTGTTGTTTGTATTTTAGAGCCTTAATTGAAGTATCCCATTTTGTTAGCGGTTTGCCTGTTTTGAAATCAACTATATCAACAGTTTTATTTTTTTCGTCAATCTCTAGGCGGTCAATCTTACCCGTTAACCGTGCCTCTCCGAGTATTACACCTTCGTTTCTGAAATCAACCTCGCTCTTAGCGGTTTTGAGCCACATACTATCTGTCGCTGACAAATAACTCTTGAGCGAGTTGTGTCCTCGATTACGATAATCATCCTTATGTTCTTTAGGGATGTAGCGTCTTTTTAGCTGCTCGTCGTAGGTCTTGAGTACGGAAGTAATGGTGGGAGATTTGCTAACTATTGCGTGTTTCTGATACCAGTCTAGAGTGTTGTGTATAGCGGTGCCAAATTCTCCATTCTCACTTGGCGCTTGCGGAAATCGTAATAGTGTTTGAAGCAAGAATACCTCTGGTCCGCCGTGCTCTGTATCTATAAAAGTATTTAGGTGCGTTGGGCTCATCACATATTTTGTCAGCCGTTCTTGCAACAAGCTCTTCAAATCGGTCGTTATTTCCAAATGTCGACTATGCCACATAGTATCAATCGCCTGCATTGTCTCTGTTGGGCTGAAGTGCGTTTCGTGTACTGTCTGGTTTGTTTCAGGCAAAACGGTGCTTTTCCTTGTGTCCCCGTCTTTATATTCCAGCAAGTACTTTACGGGTTCTGTTGATTTACCGTTATCTTTGCTGGCATGACTTGTAATATACAAACCATGCTTTGCACGAGTAATGGCCACAAATAATAACCTTCTAAGTTCATCTTCACTACTGCCCTGATAGCGAATATGCTGCAGATTTGCTGGCAGGTCTAGCTTAGAGGTGTTACTCCGGGCTTTTTTGCCCCATACATCGTCCTGAACAGACAGCAGAAATACGTGCTCAAACTCTAGTCCCTTGGCTTTGTAAACTGTCATAACTTGTACTGATTCAGCACTCTGAGCAATTGGGTGTGTATTGATTAATGGCTGTTCGGCCGTTTCATAAGCCTGTATAAAATCAATAAAGTTTTGCAAGTTTAGTAAATATTCTTCTTGAGCTTGGTGAGCACGTAAATGTTCTCGAATAGCACTGAGATTGGTCAACAGCTCAAAATACTGCAGAGTGTTTTTGGTGCTGTCAGCAAAATAGTAAGTTTTTAGCGGTGAGCTGTATCTAGTGTCTTTGTCCAATTTTAGTGAAGTACTGCCGGTAAGATAATCCAGCATATATTCAAGAGGTTCGTTTTCTGCTCTTAGGCCTAGACCTAAGAAAAATAAAATGTGTGGTTCAAGTAATGGGTTTTGCAGAGCTAACTCTGCCCAACTTTTCCCTTTAGAATCAGCACTTCTATTTTTCCAATTTATCGCCCAAATTTCTTTAACTGGAATGCTAAAAAATTCTAGACTTAACACCTGTGGGAATAATTCGTTCATTTGGTACTTATCTTCTCTGTTGCAAGCCAAAATTAGCCTACTCATTAATCGGAAGGCTTGGAGCATTGGTGTACGCAAAATATTCTCGCGTTTTTCGTATGTAACTGGCACGTCATTCTTAACCAAAAAGGGCACAACAGACTCAAGGTATTTATGTTTGGGGGCAAGAATGGCAATTTCACTTGGATGCACGCCACCGACTATTAACTTTTTAATTCGGCTGGCCACCCATGAGTATTCATTGGCCTCACCGTCAAACTCATGCCGCTCGAGAATTGAATTCTTAGGTAAGTTAGTTGCACTAGCGCTCAGCGTTTTTTCAATTCCTTCAATCTGCAAATGCAATCGAGATTCAATTTGTTTTGCTATGTTGTGAGCTGTGTGAATAATGTCTGGATGAGAGCGGTAGTTTTCTGTCAGGTTGATTACCCTAACTTCACGGTATGCGTTTTTAAAGGAAAGCATATTACTAACGCGAGCTCCTTGAAATGCATAAATTGCTTGGTCGTCATCGCCAACGGCAAAAACATTAGGTTGACCTTCATGTACGGGGTTGTCGGCTAGTTGTTTAACTAGCTCAAACTGGGCTGCGTTAGTGTCCTGAAATTCATCAAGCAGAATAAACTGGTATTTTTCCTGCAAGTTAAAGCGTAGTTCATCTTGATTTTCGAGTGCGTCAATAACTCGCAAAATCATGTCGTCAAAATCGTATAATTGATTACTCGCCAGTTCTTTTTGATAATTTTCGTAAACATCAGCAAGCTCACTCATTCGAAAATGCTGCTCTTCGTTCGTAAATCTAAATTGATTATCACTATCTTTGCTGAGCCACTTGTTTTTCCAGGAAGTAAGTGGCGTTGATTTGCCCATGTCGCTAGCCTCAGCCATAGCAGTTTGCAACTCTTCATGTGCAATTTCGGCTAACCCGTCTTGGTTTTCTAGTATGCCGGAAATTCCACCAAAAAGCTCAATTGATTTTTCTGCACTTGAAGGAAAGCGGACCAACTCAGCCAAGTGTTCAGCAATCTTAGGAGATAATTTTTGTACTTGGGCCAGGTTACTCTTAGCTAATTTTCGCAGTGACGATGGTGTAACTAACCCACGTTTTAACTCACTAATAGTGCTAGATACGTTTTTAATGTAGTGTCTAGCGCCTATAAGAGGGCTAGAATATGGAAGTTTGCCTATAATCTCTTCTACTATCTGAATTTGCCTTAAAGCATCAATAGGTCGCTCTAGTCGTGAATCTTCGCCTGTTTCTAGGTTTATGTTTTCAAAAAATTCTGGATACTGCCGAATAATGTCACTTCCAAAGCCGTGATAGGTGTTGATATGTACGTCGTATGCTCCGTCGCCAATCATACTAGTAAGCCGTTCGCGCATATTTTGAGCTGCATTTTCAGTGAATGTCAGACACAAAATATTCTGCGGATTGGCATCGGTTTTCTGCAGAATGTTGGCAATGCGGGCAGAAAGTAGCTGAGTCTTGCCTGTTCCTGGCCCCGCCAGCACTAAAAGAGGACCATAGATATGATCTACAGCTTTTTGCTGCTCGTTGTTTAACATGACCTTCATATTCATTATTATAGTCTAAGATGTTAGTTATGCTTGCAAAAATGTTACTTTAGTAAGAAGATATGGGTTATGTCTTTCCCAGAGTTTGATAAAGATTTTGTTGTTGAGCGAAACCAAGTTGCCGGCGAACTAGACGAGTTGTGTTGGCGGTCACAAGAGTTGCTGCATTCGTACTGTTTGGATAATTATGAAGCAACACTACTGGACGAAACTATTGACCCGCCACTACTTGAAATTGTTGCTGTACCAGACACCGAACGAATTATGGTAAATGAAGAAGTAGAAGAGAACGAAGAAGATGAAGAAGAAATAGAAGATAATGTTTATTGGGTTAGAACACCGGAACTACCAATTGACGAACTTACAGTATGTTTTTTTGATAATATCCCGCTACTTGTAGATGATAATGACGGGCTTCATCAGCTACTTGAGCCTGGCTTTGTTGCCTTACATCTATCCGGCTATGGAGATTTCGAACGAATGATGCACCAAAAATCCCTTAGTGGAGTAGATGAGTTCACTGACCAGATTATAATTAGACTACCCTGGCATCATGAAGGAAGTGCAATCTTTAGAGGATTTTATATTGATGATTCTAATAGGATAGATAAAGATAAAAAATTGCAACAATCGCTCGCAAACTTTATTGAAGACTTTATTGATCTCCTGAGAATTGACATGATAAACGATACTGTAAACGGAGTAACTTCCTATGCTGCACAAATCACACCCGTCGAACCAATGGCTTCCAGACTTTTAGATTATTTGAAACAGAAACATTAATGCTTTAAGTATTTTGAAAACTTTGCTTCAAACTTAGCGATTTTGGGGTTAATTATAACTTGGCAGTAACCTACGTTTGGGTTCTCGTTGTAGAAGTTTTGGTGGTTAGCTTCTGCTGGATAAAACCTGTCAATCTCAGTAATTTCAGTAATAATTGGTCGATCCCATAACTTTTGAGCTTTATCTTTTGCTACATTAGCTAATTCTAATTCATCCTTGACGCAAAGTATAATAGAGCGATATTCACTACCATCATCCGCTGTACCAGGCTGATTCTGCGTTGTCGGATCATGCGTATAGAAGAATATCTCCAGTATTTTTTCTAAAGATATAACATCTGGATTGTAGCTTACCTCGATAACTTCGGCGTGATTGTACGCACCAGAGTGTATCATTTCGTAATCCGGGGCTGCTTCAGTACCACCGCCTGCATATCCGGAAACCACCTTATCAACGCCTTTAACTCTCTGATAAACGGCTTCTGTACACCAAAAACACCCTGCACCCAGAACAATAGTTTTCATGAAATTAATTATACTCTAGGAGTAGTGTCTAAAATAACTGCACTCAGGAAGCAATCTGCTACCCATTTGTTATCAGCAACATATATTTCCAATGTTCGGTTAGCAAGCCTTGCTTCTTCCGTGACAGCATCTTCCACACTAATTTCTGCGCCTATAGATTTAGCCCAGAGATCTAATATTTGAAAATTTGTCTTTCTTACTCCATCAATTTCTATTCCACTGAAATCTAATAATCCGCGAAGTTCGCCGGTTTGGTGATTTGGATATTCACCAATTAATACTTTGTCTTTTGTATGATGAGGGACAAATATATCCATAAGTTATAGTATAACACATTTAAAAACAGCCGTCAATATATTTGATTTATCTGATTTACTATACACTTTAACAAATGATAGATTTTGGCTTGCCCAAACAGTTGATAGCTCAAGAACCGGCGAGCCCACGAGATTCTGCGCGGTTACTAGTGTATGAAAGAGAATCTAAGAAGATTAAAGACACTGTTTTTTCAGAACTTCCAAAATTTTTACCCAAGAACTCAACTGTAGTCTTAAATAACTCTAAAGTAGAAAATTGTAGATGGTTGTTTGACGAAGGCAGGACGGAGATTTTTGTATTAGAAAAGTTAGACCAGCACACTATTCGAGCCCTTGTTAGACCTGGCAAAAAATTTAGACTTGATCAAAAAAGCAAAATTAATAAATGGCTAAGTGCCGTAACTACGAATATAGACAGTGACGGGATAAGAACAATTGTGTTAAACGTAAAGCATGACGATGCTAGGTTTAAAGTCTGTGAGCACGTACCTCTGCCACCGTATATTAAACAGAACGACAAGCTTGCAAAAGAATATCAAACAATCTATGCTAAACCACTCGGGTCAAAAGCTGCACCAACTGCTGGGCTTCATTTTACCGATACTTTACTTGATAAGATATCTCGCAGTCATGAAATAGTAGAGCTAACTTTGCATGTGGGGCTTGGGACATTTGCTGGTTTGACAGACAAGAATTTCAAAACCGGTCGTCTGCATAGCGAAACATATGAAATATCCGCAAATACAATTGCGAAACTAAATAGTGCCAAACACATCACGGCTGTCGGAACCACCACAACCCGCACTTTAGAATCCTTAGAGTCAAAAATTACTAGTCCGGTGGGACAAGTTATTAATGAAGGTTTAAGTGGTAACACGGATATATTTATTCAGCCTGGGTATGAGTTTAAGATTGTGGATAGTCTGATTACGAATTTTCATTTGCCTGGCACTTCTCTGCTCTTGATGGTTGAAGCTTTTGTGGGTTCGGAAGAAGAAATGCAAAGAATATACAAACACGCCATTAACGAAAAATATCGTTTCTACTCATTTGGCGACGCCATGTTAATTCTGTAGCAAATAATACAATCAAAAACATTAACATGTTACGTTACTATTGAGTAATGCCAGTCTTAGAAATTTGTGAGTTTGCGCCAGTTCCTGGGAAATTATATTTTGATGTACCTACTACATACGGTTACTTGATGGATCTTGGAGGAAAAGTCTTAGATTGGCAGGAAGCAAACGGTAGAGAAATAGATACGGTCGTAGGATCTCCGAAGGGGGGCTTAGAAGTAGTTAGTTGTGTTTCTCAGATGCTTGAATTAAGTGGGAACAAAGTACAGGGCCTTACTCTCAATACAAGAGAGGGAGACAAACAAACCGGTGAAATAGTTCGTGGCCAAATGCCTGAAGCGGAGAAAATTTATGGAAAAGTAGTTTTGTGGCTAGATGACGTTAGGCACACAGGGGTTACAGAAGATAAAGCAGACCTATTAATTACAGCAGAAGAACCAGAATTATTATTAAAAGGTGATATTGCGTATAAGCCCAAACAAGACATTGCTAAACCAAAGCGACCACCTGATTTTTATGCTATGACCACGGAAGAGTGGATTGTTTTCCCCTGGGAGCGGTGGGCCGAATATGCCCAAGAGAGAAGCAATCTAATTAAGTTAGGTGCTACTGAAAAACAGCTAAACAAACTTAAGGCAAACTATCTTGCAGCCATTGGCGTAGGCAACATTGCAGAGTTAAAAAGAATTACTGGTAGGAAATAAACCAGGGTTTTGGGGTTAATGACATAGTCTGTTCGGGAGTTGGGGTTGGTTTATCTTCGTCAAAGAAGTTCTTCCAGCCAAGATATGTATTTGTGGGTAGATTTTCTTTTATTACGTTCCAGGTGTCGGTTTTTACCGATAATTTTCCAAAACCGTCAACGTGAATCATATATGCTAGTTCTTCTCTGCTCGTATCTAGTAATTCACGGTTATTAATCATTGACTTTTTAAATTGATGAACCAAAAAAAGCTTTTGCGGTAAATTATTTGTTTTAACTAAATCTGCAAGCCATGTGCTGGTTTGGTTGAGCTCTTCAGCTGTAACTGACCCAACTGTTATCAAGTGTCGCGCTTGTGGTGTAAGTAGGCGCCATTCTGGGTCAAGGGCAAGCCCTACGTGCGGTTCTATTAGCAAAGATTCGTATAGCTTAACTTGTTCAGCAAAACTTGTTCTACCGGGCTGTAAATCAAGTACGACATATATTCCTTGCTCTTTTGCAGCATCTACCCAAGGTCTTAGCTTATCTAGTGCTATTTCCTGCGAATAGTCACCGTTTTCAGTCAAGCCTGAGCTGGCAACAGTAGTAATGATTTCAAAAGTTGGTATTATCTTCTCTACTGAATAAGGCTGATAGCTCTCAGCAACAGTTTTTACTCTCGTAATTGTTTCTTCTAAGCTCTGCTCACCCAAAGATCCCAGTCCTCTAAAATCAGGGCTCCCATACAATGCTACAAGTCTATAAGTTGGGAGTAAGTTCCGGCCACCAAAAGGTAGATCAGGCAAAACTGGCATTAGTTCAGGAACGACAGTTGTTTGTACCTGCTCGACTGATGCTTGTTGGTCCACAGCTTTAGTTCTAAATTCGTTTCTTATGATTACAATTATCGCTACTAGAGATGTTAAAAATATATAAAGAAACAAAATAAAAGTTCGGTTAACCCATTTAAGCTTCATCAGTCACCTTATTATACTTCTCGAGCGTGATTATCGAAAAAAACTAGCATTTTAAGGTGTAATAAGCTATAATTTCACTTGCTCTAAGTTTGTTATTTGGTACTTAGTATTTGAAATTTATGAGCAAAGCAAATTGATGGGGAGTCGCCAAGGGTGAAAACTGCCGGTGGCAGTTTGCAAGGAAATCTTCCGAAGGCAACGTGTTGCCTTTAGCGAAGTTTCGGGGTCGCCGAAGGTGACTCAAATCCCGTATAATTAACAAATTACTCTTCTTTTCTTGGCCTTTCAGTGGGGAGTCGCCAAGTGGTAAGGCACCAGTTTTTGGTACTGGCATTCGGGGGTTCAAATCCCTCCTCCCCAGCCAAGAAAATAAGAGTAATTGCGTTAAAAATCCCTCCTCCCCAGCCATGCAACAGAATTTTAAGAGTTAGCAAGAATTTTCATTTGTGTTTTAGCTGTATTACTATCCCCAGCTGTCAGCAAAGTTCCGTGTAGGGCAATCCATCCTCTTAAATAGACCATTATATCGAGTAGATCTAACTCGCTTTTTTCTAATGGTCTTACTGACTGGTATCGTTCCAAATATAGATTTCCTAACCCGTCTTTTTCTACTGGTTGTTGCCTAATATCCCACAAAGTTCCAGCTAAACAAAAGACATAAGGTGCTAATGCTGTATCTTCAAAGTCTATTATTCCTGTTAGCATCCCCTTATCCGTAAGTATATTATTTCTCACTAGATCAAGGTGCACTAACCCACTTGGCAATGTCAGCCATATTCCTCGAACATAATCTAGATATGATCTAGCACGCTCGTCGGCTTCTCTTAATTGCCTATTATTGTCATCAAGATAATAATTATAATCTTGTTCTATATTGAGAGGGTCCGAAAGCGGTTGGGGAACTTCTGCAGTGTGCATAATACCGTGAGCTAATGCTAGTTGACTTATAAGGGAGGGGCTGTAAGAATTTGGGTGATTTCCTCTAGACTTACTGGTTACAGTCACTAAGTGCATCTTACAATTTGATTCTATAGATGTAAATTGGTCACCGCTACGAGTTTCTATGACTCTAGGAACCGGAACGTCGTCCGGTAAAGACGACACCAGTGCTAGCTCGTTTTCTAACCTATCTTGAGAGTGCGTAGAACGGTAATACTTTGCGTATAAATCACCTTCTGCTGTACCCAGTACCGCAACAGTATTACCTATACCAGTTGTAACAGGGTGCCACTCATCAACCTCGACGCCGTACTCTCTAGCGGTTCTTTCGATAACTTCGTCATTTAAATCTATTTGTGCTTCAGGGTTTAGCTTGTTCATAATTTAGTTGGAAATATGTTTGACTTGGCGACAATCTGTACTTTTAAATTTAACTAATTTAATACTTCTTCATATTTGATAAATAACTTGAATTATTATGTCATATCAGTTATTATTATACAAATTATAGGAGTAGCTATTATGATAAACTTGGTTTTCGTCGGATTGGGTAAGCAGAATAGCAAAGACCACATAAAAGCTGCTCTGGCAAATAAAAAAGTAAAAATAATTGCCGTGTGTGATACAGACAAAGCTGTTGCGAAAGCCACTGCTGAAAAGCTAAAAGTCCCTTTCTTTCTCACCGTAGAAAGTTTGTTAAAAAACACTAAACCCGACGCTGCAGTTGTGGCAGTCCCACACAAGTATTACACCTCCATTGTGTCTGAATTTCTAACAAATGGGGTACATGTATTAAAAGAGAAACCCCTTAATATAGATTTTAAAAGTGCTCTTCATATTAGTAACCTTGCCGCTAAGCACAAGGTTAACTTAACTGTAGCCGTGCAGCGTAAGCACAATAAGATATACAATCTTTTTTCTGAGTATAAGGAACATATAGGGGAAGTGTTTTCGGTCCACGGAGAATATACCTTAAATATCGCAGATTTAAGTGAAGGCTGGAGAAGTTCCAAAGATCTTGCAGGCGGCGGCGCAGTAATAGATATGGGCTACCATCTTCTTGATCTAATTGTCTGGTATTTCGGAGTTCCGGAGAAGATAAGTGCAGAGCTTGGATATAACAACAAAAAGTACCAAAAGTATGATGTTGAAGACACTGCAAAAATACAGTTTTCATACGCAGCAGGCGCAAGAAGAATTGTTGGAAGCATGTTACTTTCTCGAATATATCCGTCAAAGGACGAAGGTTTGTTTATTTATGGCACCCGCGGGGCAGTTAAGATCTTCAAGGACAAAATTGAGTTATACGACAATAATAGAGAAATGATTGAAAGTAATTATATAAAGTCTAATGGCGACGACATTAGGCTACAGCTGGATTCTTTTGTCGATAAAATTTTAAGTGGGGATTTTGAAGGTAACCATAAAGACCACCTAAGAGATATGATTTTTATCGATGCAATTTATACCTCTGACAAAAACAACACAACGGTTTTGCCTTATGAGGAATCTCGTTATAAAGAAATATTAAATTCGGGTAAAAAGAGGAAGGGACTAAATTGAAAGACAATACTTTAGCGATTAATGGGGGTAGCCCAGTAATTTCGAAAGCCTATAAGCACCCGACGTGGCCAGTTATTGACGAGAGTTATGAAGAAGCTGTAGTAGATCAGCTTTATACTTCAGTATCTATATATAATAGGTCAGGAATTATCAAGGAATTTGAGGAAAAGTTCGCTAAAATTCACGGTAAAAAGTATGCCCTTCTTTGTAATTCCGGCACAAATGCGCTTTGGAGTATGTACGTATCTGCTGGTCTAATGCCAGGAGATGAAGTTCTTTGTCCGACCTATACTTTCTGTGCAACCAATACCCCGCTTCTTTCTAGTGGGGTGAGACCTGTGTTTTGCGATGCACTTGAATCGGGGAATATTGATCCTAACGAAATCGAAAAAAAGATAACCAAAAAAACCAAGGCCATTGTTATTACTCATATGTGGGGCTACCCGTGCGATATGGATAGAATAAAAAGTATTGCCGATAAACATGGCCTATTGCTTTTTGAGGACTGTTCTCATGCGCATTTAGCTAAGTGGAGGGGGAAATACGTTGGTAGTTTCGGAGATGCTGCAGTATGGAGTCTACAGGGACAAAAAAATATTACTGGGGGCGAAGGAGGAATATTACTTACAAATAATGAAGATATGTATGTACGAGCAAATTTGCATGGGCATTACAACAAACGTTGTAAAGATGAAATACCAGAGGGTCATGAATTAAGAGAATTTGCAGTTACCGGAATGGGTTTGAAAATGAGGTCTCACCCACTTGCGGTTGCTATCGCAAATAAAATGCTTGATGATCACTCCGATTATCAAGAGATTCGAAATTACTGTGCAGAACAGTATAGTAAACTGCTTTCGAATTACGACTTTATCGAATTGCAAAAGACAGATAGCATGGAGCCAAGTTGGTATGCATATATTCTTAAACTTAAGCCAAACTACGTCGGCAGGAGAGAAGAGATTGTTGAAATGCTGCACGAAGAGGGGCTTCTTGAGGTAGATATTCCTGATTCTACTGGCCCAAATCATCTGCTCCCTCTCTTTAAGAAACCTTGGATACTATTTCCGCAATTCTACCGGCAGGACGAGCCACTAAATGTTAACGATACGTATCCTGTAGCTCAGGAGTTCTACGAGAGCGTTATAAAGCTACCTACATGGACTCGCCCTGAGCACAAAGAAATTCTAAGTATGTATTTAGAAGGGCTAAAGAAAGTGTTTGATAATGTTAAGCCCTGACCAATCAGTAGTCGAAAAATTACGACCAATGGCTGTCGCTAATTACTTAGCTAAATTGCCGGATATGCAGCCTGTTGGCCAACAAAGAATTAACCAAGAGATGATGGACGACACACTAGATTTTTCGGAACGAATGGCCAGAATTACTGGGTATCTTGGCTCTAGTGCCGCCATTGATGAAGTATATGCTGAGGTGGACATACTTTTTTTAACAATTTCGGATAGAGAAGAAGAGGTAGTAGATACCAAAAGGAGAGCTTATTATGCAAGAACTGATGCAAAACAGTTTGAGCACAGGCATAGTGCGAACGACCTGGAATGGTTCACAAATACAGGGATAGTGGTATCACCTCAGCCTCACTCCGCAGATACATTATTGGAGGAAGCTCAGGCGGACGGTGGTGTTCCTCTGGTTGAACAGTTTAAGGCCTCTCGTCTGTTGACTATTAATGGTTTTGCTAACTCCCGCGTAATGCATCTTATACACGATGTCGTAGATCATCCTTGGTTATTTAACCGACTTACAGCTAGTGGCGTGTTTGATAGATATTCGGATTTTCTAGACTCGATAGACCTTACAGCAGGTAGCTTTCTTTATAGTAGGCAGGCAGAACTTGTAGCTAGTGTAGGGTTTGGATCTCGTAGGTGGGAGTTGGTTAAACAGAGGGGAGACACTCCCCTGCTAGATCCGTCGGATATTGTAAGGCTGCTACAAACTTCAAAGGATGAGCGTTGCATTCAGGCAGCTAACCTATTCAATTCGAGTGATGAAGTGAGAGAACAAGCTCAGTTTGTTATTGAAAATATGGCTGTTCAGATTGCTGATGAAAGACGTCGATATGGTTCTGTAAAAATGCGCTCAGGAAACGGCGATATGCAACCAATGCCCTTAATGCACCCACTATATTTAGCATTTCTAGTAGATTCAGTAAGAGTTCTTCAACAAGAAGTGGGATTTAGTGAGGCTCAAGTACAAACAGTGTGTATGATTGAAGAAATAATGGAGGGCATTCAACAAGGTAGAATTACTGAATCGGTGTTTGTGAAGCCATTAAGGATCGGAAGCAGTTTTTCAACCGGTATATCTGTCGGAAAAATTAACTGGATTATAAAAAATAAGGCGCAACTAACTACGTATACCAGAGTTAGTTAATATTAACAGGAGTAACAATGTCTAAAACGAAAGTAAATGATAGCGAAGTATTAAAGGACGGACAACAGGTTATAACCGCATGCGCTGTAATACATAAGATTGAGGATGGTATTTATAAAGTTTTCTTGCCTAGGCGGGCAAAAACTAAAAAATTTCTACCTGATGTATTTGAATTACCTGGTGGTCATGTAGAATTTGGCGAAGACCTAGCTGATGGCTTAAAACGAGAAATTAAAGAAGAGCTTGGAGTAGATATTAAAGTTGGTTTTGCTTACGCGGCATTTACGTATGTTAATCATATTAAGAGATCACATTCAGTAGAGGTGATTTATTTCGCAACTTTTATAGACCCAGAAGACAGCATTAAACTGGATTCATCAGACCATTCAGAGTATAAGTGGGTGTCCTTGGGTACAATCTCTGATGTTTATACAGATGCAAAAGGTGAAGATGATATAGAATTTGTACATTTAAGACAAGGGTTAGAAATGTTAAATGGAGGAGCTTTTGATTATGGCGATTAGCTCCCTCGAACTGGAGGTACCAGTACTTGGACTTACCGGAACCGTAGCAAGTGGCAAAGATACTGCAGCGGCTCGATTAATTGAAAGACACGGCTTCTTTCATGTATCTACCAGTGATATTGTAAGGGCCGAAGCCTTGAGACTGCATGGCTCTGTTGATCGTGATGTACTGCATGATCTAGCTAACGATATGCGGTCTTCCGAAGGAGAAGGTGCTCTATGTATACGAGCTATAGATATGTTTTTTGCCCATTCTGATAGTCCAGAAACCCAGAGGCTCGTTATAAGTGGCATAAGAGCACCCGGTGAGGTGCATCTTATAAAGGGCTTGGGAGGAAGAATCATTTTTATTGATGCCGACCAAGCTATGAGATATCAAAGACTAGTAACGCGACGCAGAGATGGCGAAGTTACAGCCACTTTCGCAGAATTTGTAGCATTTGAGTTGACTGAAGAAGATAGCCAAGTATCACACGGTCAAAACACACGGGCAATCAGAATTATGTCGGACCATTTTATTGATGGTGGCGCAGAGCTCTCTGATTTCCACCAACAAATCGACAGTTTAGTTTTACAAAACTAAAAAATACCTTCGGACATTGTTTAATCAGTTTGAATTATCGTTAACTCCGGTAATTAACATTATTCTCTTGTCGATAGCTTCTCGGTACTCATCAGAAGTAACTCGGTCACGAATAACTTGTAAATCACTAGGAGTCAAAGAAGTGATTATGTTTTTATGGTGCCAGTTTTTCATATCGCCTTCAAAAACTAGTTTGCCTAATAACGGTGCAAAGGTTTTAAGGGAATCTTGCAAAAGATCTACAACTTGAAGCTCAATCATGAGTTGGGTATCTTCGAGGTTGCCTCCGGGCCTAGCATATTTGACCACCTCACCCACAGTCGCACCAATTAACGCTGCCCCTATAGGAGACTTGTAGCTTAGCGGCGTGGTTCCTACTGGTGTCAGACCTTCATCGTCATTTGCAGTCAATCCCCTTTCTCCAAGTAGCATTCCTCCGCCTATCTCGTATCTTTCCGTACCATCCTCACCCTTAAACCTAACTTCTACTAAACTTCCTGGTACGACTCTAGGGTGTCCGATAACGGGGTACCCTAATAAACTGTACCTAGTCTTTGAATACGTGTTGTACATTTCCCAGTTTCCGCCCCCCCTAACATGAACTTCATTATCTGATGCAACAGCTTGTACTGGAGCGTTATCGTGATCAGTTTCAGAACTTTGAGCCATTCCTTCACTATACAAACCAATATGAAAATTCTGTCTACCAATTAGACCCGCTACTTCTCGTTCTAACCAAATAACCTCATGAGGTAATAAATAAGTATGCCCGTCATGTAGCTCTTTTTGAGTAAGTTTTTCAAAATCTGTAAATTGAGCCATAATTATTACTATATACTAAAGTTGTAAAAAAAGCTATAATTTTTCTCGAAAACTAGCTCAAGGTGATGATGAACCAGCCGGCAAGCACCCCAAGTAAATCAAAAATCAGGTCAGATATTACATTTCTTAACGTCTCATGACCAAAAACAATGCCGAATTTCTTGAGTATTGGGGAAAGAATAAATAGCTCTAATGGTTCCCATAGCCATGCTACTAATAAGGCGAGTATGGGATGTAAAATCAAGGCCAGTATTATTGATGTTGCTAAATGTACTAAAGACCACTTATCAAATAGCTTATTATTACGTTTAGGTGAAGCATTTATATTTTTGCTCATTAGTATAAATATTTTTCTAATCCCTAGTTTTTAGTTTAGTAAGCTGTCTAATTATATCTAAGAAATTGCTGAATCTATAGGAAGAAATAATAAAATACCGGTAATTCATCGGGTCCAATTCCCTCCCCCCCAGCCATGCTAGTTTTTGCACATTTGAATTGCAGAATACCCTAGATGAGTTTTAGTGAAGTTTAATTGTTTTTTGCTGAGTGTATTTGCTTGTGGTCAAGCCCAAAGTAATGAGCCACTTCGTGCCAAATTGTTTCGTAGACTTGCTTTTTTAGTTCATTAGTGTCAGTAAATATATTAATCATTGGGTAGCGAAACACAGTAATTTTATCGGGTACTATACTGTGAACTGCCCCGTTACGCTTAGTTAATGGGATGCCCTCATATAGACCAAATAATGCATCACAGGAACGAAGACCCAGCTTCTTTCTTTGCTCAAGTGAAGGCATGTCTTCAACAGAAAATAGTACGTTTTTTATCTTATCCTGATACATTTTTGGAATATTATCTATTGCTTCAGATACTAAATTTTCAAACGGATCTTCGGAATTCATCCCGTTAGAAACCCCCAATCAGTTAATTTTTCCAGTATCATTTTTATAACTATCTTTAATTCCTTACGTTTCTAACGGGATTCATTATTTAAGTATAAACGCTTTGACTCGATTTTGACGATATAGGACTTGCTATATCAACCCATATTGGTGATAATTATTGCTAATAGACAGGTAAATTAAATGGCAAATCTTGGACATGTAATATTTTTTTCACTCATCGGCGGAATTTTTTCACTCATTGGTGGTCTATTATTAATTTCAAATAAGAAGAAAGCCTATAGTCTTGCATCTTATGCGACACCTTTTGCTGCTGGAGCCCTTCTTGCTGCGGCTTTCTTGGACTTATTGGTTGAAGCTAATAAAGAAGGCGACATTGAAAAAGCATTATATGGGGTATTGGGCGGGATTCTCATATTCTTTTTGTTGGAAAGATTTCTACGCTGGTTTCATCATCATCACGAGCATGAAGAAATTGATAAAAAAGAGTTAAGCAAGTCTAATATCCCATTAATTATTGCAGGTGATACAGTTCATAACGCAATCGACGGTATTGCAATCGCCGCGGCATTCATCGTTAGTATCCCTGTTGGTATAACAACAACTCTTGCGGTAGCGGCTCACGAAATACCTCAAGAAATTGGGGATTTTGGACTACTTATTAAAAAAGGCATGCGCAGAAAAAGCGTCGTTCTTGTAAATATCATCAGCGCGGTGGCAACAACAGTTTCGGCAGTTGTGTTTTTCAAGCTTGGACAACAAATAGCATTGCCTTTAGACATTATTCTAGGACTTGTTGCCGGGTTCTTCTTGTATATCGCATTGAGCGATATTGTGCCGAGCATCCATGAGGTAACAGATAAAACTAAGGCTAACTACTTGACGCTTTCGTTACTTATGGGGGTACTTTTTGTTGGTCTATCAACAAACCTGCTGCATAAATACATCGAACCAGAAACAACTGAACATACTTCACAGGAATAAGGTGACTGACAGAGGCTAAGAGAGACAATGATTAATTAAGGTATAATAAAGCCAGTAGCTATGCGTATAATTGAACCAAAAAAATACGAAAAAACAAGAAAATCTAAAATAAGATTAGTTTTATTTGTAGCGCTCCTGGCAATTACTATTTTTATATTTAGGAGCGGAAAAGCAGAAGGTCCGATTATAGACACGGATCCTGTCATTTCAGATGTCAACACAAAGCCTAATATAGAGCCTGAGCAAACTATTACTCCAGGGTTAAGAACATTTAGTGGAAACGAGTTTCGAACGCTATATGATCAACTCAAACAGCCGAACTTGGACAAAATCGATTTGCCACCGACTATAACTGGAAATGAAATTGCTGATACTAGAATTCGACAGATTGCGGAAGCGCGAGGCTACAAAATTAGGAGTAATCCGACGGTTACCCTGCCTTCGGTAGATGGTTTTCAACTTCAAGAAGCTGTTATTCAACCGTGGACAAATCTCAAAAATTCTGCCTCTAAAGCAGGCCTAACGATAAGCCTTGTTTCGACATATAGATCTGTCGATAATCAAAGAAGTTTGTTTCTTTCACGTCTAGCAGCAGCAGGTGGATCAACAGAGGCTATTGCTAGGGGCGATCAAGACGATATTGTTGACTCAGTATTAATAACGTCCTCAATACCTGGCTATTCAAAACATCATACTGGGTATACTTTTGATATAAAGTGTGCGGGTTACGCGTTCGAAAATTTCAAAAACTCGCCTTGTAATACTTGGCTTGAAGCTGACAACTATAAAGTTGCTAAAGAGCTAGGATTTATTCCGAGTTACCCAATAGGAGCTGATGCACAAGGGCCTGACCCCGAGGCCTGGGAATATGTTTGGGTCGGAACTGACGTTTTGTACACAAAATAAACTTGATTCGAATCACACAAAATGCACGCAGTAGACCGCTTCACCAGCAATGGGCTGGTTGCGCTTCGCTTTTAGTCTACTTTGGCATATTGTGTAATCCGAACCATCGACCCTTGCCTTTTTGGAACAATTTAAGGTAAGCTCTGGGTAAAGATTACATAAATTATGCACATAGATAAAAAACTGATTGCTATGCAGAAGAATATAAAGACGTTGAATATGAACGGTCTTAAAGGTCGTATGCTAAATATTTCTCATAGCGGAAGAAAGAATAGAAAAATACTGTTCGTCTATGGAATCCACTCAAGCTTGGAGCGAATATATGGAATTGCAGATGCTCTTTCTGATTTTGGAGACGTCACGGTGCCTGATTTGCCAGGATTTGGAGGTATGGAAAGTTTTTATAGTATCGGGATGAAACCATCGATAGATAACTATGCAGATTACTTGGCATCTTTTATCAAATTAAAATATAAGAAACAAAAAGTTACTATTGCTGGGATGTCACTCGGTTTTGTAATCGTAACAAGAATGTTGCAGCGCTATCCAGAGATGGTGAAACAAGTTGACTTGTTAGTAAGTCTCGTTGGCTTTTCTCATAGATACGATATTGTGTTTACCAAACCTCGTTATTGGTTTTATAGAACCCTCGCTACGATTTTTAAGCATAGCCTAACAGCGTCATTTTTCCATAATGTAGTACTTCACCCAACTTTGATTAGGTTAGCTTACGGTAAAACACATAATGCGAAGGCTAAATTTGAAGGTCTTAGTAGCGAACAATCAAAAACGGCTACCGAATTCGAAGTTACACTTTGGCGTTCAAACGATGTGCGTACTTACATGTATTTAATCCTAGAAATGTTCACGTTAAACAACTGCAATATTCAAGTTAATTTATCGGTTCATCATGTGGCGGCGGGTATTGATCAATACTTTAACATTGAGGTAGTCGAACAACATATGCGAGTAATATTTAATGATTACGAGGGAGAAGAAGCTATTCTGCCAAATCATGCTCCTTCCATAATGGCTGACAAAGAAGAAGCTGCATCTCTAATACCTGCTGGTCTTAGAAAACTATTAAATGGAGAATCAAAGTGAAGATAGCGATTTTTTGCCCCTACAATATATTTATTAACGGAGGAGTACAAGAACACGTTAAGTACCAAGCAGAGATTTTACGTAATCGTGGGCATGAAGTTGCGATACTCACGCCAAGACCTAGAGACAAGGATTTTAAAGATGCCCCAAAGGGAGTAGTTTTTCTAGGAACTTCTGCGCGTGTAAAGACACCTAGCGCTACAAGTAATGATGTCTCAATAATTATTGACAATGAATCTCTTCAAAAGGAAATTGATAAGAATTACGATATTATCCATGTGCACGAACCCTTGATTCCTGTGCTTGCTAGACAGCTTTTGACTAATTCTAAGGGAGTTTCGCTTCGAGTAGGCACTTTTCACGCTGCACTACCCGGTAATGCACTGGGTAAGTCTATGGTAGGTTCTTATAAGACTTATGCTAGAGCGGTTCTTCCTCATGTTGATGTGGTGACGGCAGTTTCTCCTGCTGCTATAGGATTTATAGACGATTTTAATAAGCTTCCAATCAACTACGTTCCTAATGGCATACATGAAGCCACTTTTAAAAACAAAAAATCAGCCAAGCGTAACCGAAACCAAATATTCTTCATGGGGAGATTAGAAAAAAGGAAAGGCGCACTTTACGCAATCAAAGCATTTGCTGAACTAAAGTCACGCAAGCCCGAAGCACAACTACTTATTGCTGGGGATGGACCCCTTAAGCGCTCTTTGATGCAGTATGTAGCTAGAAATGACATAAATGACGTAGTATTTCTTGGATTTATCTCGGTTAAAGATAAAGTGAAGTATTTATCGACTTGTGGAGTTTATACCTCACCTGCATTATACGGGGAGAGTTTTGGAATCGTGTTGGCTGAAGCAATGTCACTAGGAATACCAATCGTTGCCCATCCTAACGACGGATATTCTTGGGTGATGAAAGAAACCGGCCGGCTATCACTTGTTAATGCCAAAGACTCGGTAGCATATGCAGACCGACTTCAGTTACTTCTTGAAGATGATGCCCTGCGGGCTATTTGGCAAGATTGGGCAGCAGAATACGTCAAGCAGTTTGATTACGAAAAAGTAGTAGACCAGTATGAAGCTTTGTACAGAAAATACTTAAAATAATTAAACAGTTAATACTTAGAAATGACAATAATATGGTTGTTTTGGGCGAGATAACCTAATTGCATCTGGGATCGGTAAACTAATTACTGTAAACTTGTTATATGACAATTGGTTTTGTTTTGGACGATACTCTAGATGTGGCTGATGGGGTTCAGCAGAACATAATTACTATTGGTAATAAACTGCGTAGTTTAGGGCATGAAATACACTACATAGTCCCAACGACGCTAAGAACTGATATTCCTAACATTCATGTTGTTGGAAAATCGCTTGCTATGAAATTTAACGGAAATTCAGTACGTACGCCACTGCCCTCTTCAGCTAAACTCATAAAAAAGTTGTTTAGCGAAGTTAAATTTGACGCGCTTCATGTACAAATGCCCTTCAGTCCAATGCTGGGTGGCAAAGTAATCAGATGCGCGCCCAAAAATGTAGTGATTGTCGGAACGTTTCACATTCTTCCTTATAACAAGATTGCCACTTACGGAACAAGAATTCTTGGGGCACTTTTGCGTAAATCGTTGAAGCGTCTGGATGCATGCTTTGCAGTCTCTAAGCCCGCTTTAGAGTTTATGAAAAATAACTTTAAAGTTGACGGTCAAGTATTACCAAACCCGATAGATTACAATTTTTTTGCTTCTGCCAAGAAAGATAGACCAGACGATAGCAAAACTAGAATAGTTTTTGTTGGTAGATTTGACGAACGAAAAGGTGTAGTTGCATTAGTAAATGCATATGCAAGTTTGGATAAAAAAGTTAGAGGCAATTCAAAACTTACTATGTGTGGCAAGGGGCCGCTACTTGGGCAATGCCAAAGTATGTCCAATAAATTAGATCTTAAAATAGACTTTCCTGGTTTTATTACGGAAGAAAGAAAAGCTCAGGAGCTGGCAAATGCAGACATAGCAATGTTCCCCTCTATCAGTGGAGAGTCGTTTGGCATTGTGTTGGTGGAGGCTATGGCTGCGCATAGTGGCGTTGTTTTAGGGGGTAATAACCCAGGCTACGCAAGTGTTCTTGCGCCTTGGCCCGACGTGCTATTTGATCCAAAAAACACGGATAGGTTTAAAAGTGTTTTAGAGAAATTCATAAATGACAAAAGTCTGCGCAAAGCTATCGGTGACGATCAACACCTTCAGTCTAAACAGTATGATATAGAGTTAGTGGTAAATAAACTTCTCGCTACCTATACTAACTAATTTTTGTAATTTATGTTGCAAGTTGAGTGAAAAATAGCCATAATAGGACTTATGTTTGGACGAGCTAAAGCAGCGACAGAAATGACAATATCTAACAGAACGATTATACGCATAATTTCATTTATTGTTGGTACTGGTCTACTGGTTAGACTGTTTGAAAATATGCGTCATCCGCTGACACTCATATTTGTATCTTTTTTCTTGAGTATGGCTCTAAACCCAGCAGTCAATTGGGTCTCTAGAAGGTTTAAGAGTAAGAGTAGAGTTCGGGCAACTACAATAGCCTATCTAACAGTTACAACTCTTCTAGTGGCGTTTTTTTCACTAGTATTACCACCTTTGATATCGCAAACTACAGATTTTATAAAAGAAGTCCCCAATACGCTAAATAGTTTGGACCAAAAAGATAACGCTGTTGGTAATTTTATAAGAAGATATGATTTGCAGACACAAGTGGGAGATTTAGCAAAGGATTGGTCTAAGAATATCGGTTCGTTCAGTGGTCCAGTACTTTCTACCGCTAATCGTATAGTTTCTAACATAGTGTCTATAATTGTCGTGTTTGTTTTGACATTTATGATGCTTGTGGAGGGGCCTGGATGGTTGATTAAAATATGGAAACATATGCCAGAAGAAAAGAGACCCCGAGCTAAGATTCTTGCAACAAAAATGTACAATGTCGTCACTTCCTACGTGAACGGTCAAGTAATTGTTGCTGCAATCGGTTCATCTTTTGCACTAGTTGCAATGTTGATAGCTTCTAATATATTTAACGTTTCTATCAATGCTGTAGCATTGGCGGGAATAGTATTTATGTTCGGGTTAATCCCAACGGTTGGTAGTTTCTTGAGTATTTCGGTTGTCTTTCTTTTCTGCCTTTTCGTCAGCGGACCACTGGCGCTTACTATGCTAGTGTACTTTGTCGTTTATCAGCAAATAGAAAATGCGACCGTGCAGCCGTATATACAATCCAGAGGAATAGAGCTAACACCAATGCTAGTTTTTATCTCTGCTATTTTAGGTATTGGGCTGGGTGGAATACTGGGTGGATTTTTATCAATACCGATTGCAGGAAGTATCAAAGTATTAATTGACGATTATCTAGAGCGTCAAGAACTTCCTGAAAAAGTTAAATAACAATTATATTCTATTCCAGATTTGACCGTTTTTTGAATCTCTGATATTTATGCCTTGTTCTAGCATTTGATCTCTTAGCCTGTCCGATTCGGCCCAGTCCTTCTTTTCTCTGGAAGCTTCTCGTGCTTGCAGTATTGTTTTTTGCTCATTTGTAATATCATCGCGCATAGATAATTTTGTACCTAGTAATTCGTCGACTTGTTTAAGAAGCTCTAATAATGGTCCGCTGGCATCCCCTACCCCGTCCGTAAGCGATGTCTCTAAAATACTAAGAGCTTTAAGCATCCTTGGTGTGTCCAAATCATTCTGTGAGGCTAAAAGTAGTTCTTTGGGCGTATCTTCGGTTATTAATGTTAGTGTTTTTTCGTCTAACTTACCTTTTGTGGGTTGAAAGACTAGATCTGCCATAGCTTCATAATTTTTCAATCGATTATTAGCTGCTTCAAGGATCTCCCAAGAGAAATTACTTTCTTTTGTGTAATGACTTTCCAGCACTAGTAGCCTGAAGGCTTCTGGACTAAAACCTTTTTCGTCTAAGTCCCTAAGCGTATAAACGTTTCCTAAGCTTTTGCTCATTTTTTTGCCGTCAATTAAAATGTGGTTGTTATGTACAAAATAGTTGGCTAGTTTTTTTGCGCCTGCCCCACAACTCTGTGCAATTTCGTTTTCATGATGCGGAAATTTAAGGTCAATACCCCCAGTATGTATGTCGAACGGCACGCCCAAAAGCTTCTGGCTCATCGCTGAGCATTCAATGTGCCAACCGGGTCGTCCAGGCATTGAGATTTCCCTATCTTTCGTTTTGAACGTAGCTGGCCAGGAAGGTTCTCCGTCTGTAGTCGCTTTCCATAGAACAAAATCGTTCGCACTGTCTTTATCATATTCATCATTAGATATTCTTGCCCGAGATTCGGATATTTCTACTTTTTGGAGCAAACCGTATTTGTACCCGCTATCTTTGTAGGCCTTGATAGAAAAGTACACTCCATCGTCTGCTATGTAACCCACGCCGTTATCTAAAAGAGTTTGGGTTAATGCTATCATTTCATCAATAGTGTCTGTAGCTTTTATGAATTCTATAGAATCTACGTCGTCGCCAATGCTTTTAATGTCGTTTAAAAACACTTCTGAGTACTTGGCGGTAAGTTTATTGAGTGCTTCGATTGGTTCAAGCTTTGGATAATCACGTTTGCTATTACGAATTGTTTTGTCATCAACGTCGGTTAGGTTCATAACGTGTTTAACTTTATATCCTGCCCCACGGAGAGTCCGTTTTAAAATATCGGCGTATATGAATGCCGACAGGTTACCAATGTGCAAATTGTTATAAACAGTAGGTCCACAGCTGTATAGAGATACTTTGCCTTCTTCAATTGGCTTAAAGTCTTCAACTTTTTTAGTTAGAGAATTATAAATTTTCACCTACGCTCCTATTTTATCTAGTAGTTCATTCGCCTTGATGTTTACGGATTTGATTAAATCATCTAATTTAGTTCCGTCAGATATTCTAAAACCAGATGCATACGCATGGCCACCACCTCCAAAGTCAGAGGCTAATTCGCCGGCTATGCCTTTACCGAAGTTACATCTAATTTTTGCTGTAATTCGCCCGTTGTCATAATATTTATACGCTATAGCAACGTCAACTCCAGTGACCATACGCATGTCATCTAAGACAAGCATTGATGGGTTATAGAGTGGACTGTATTGTTCTATCTCTTTCCAGGGTATGGTAACAATTGCGATTCTACCTGTTTCGTCATACTTTATTCTACTAAGTAGCTGTCCTTTGTATGGCAAGAGCTCTGGTTCTTTGCGCATTAGTTCGCGCCGGGCTTGGTCAAGTTTTGCTAAGCTCACGCCTCTTTCAATCAAATCGGCCATTATACGCATACTCTCGGCGGTAGTAGCATCAGAAACTAATCCTAAGCTGTCAGACATTATAGCTACAGCTAGCATTTCACAGGCGTCGAATGGAAGTTCCCAACCAGACTCAATTGCTATTCTATAAACAACTTCACTTGTGGCAACAGCTGTTTCGTTTACAGTCACTGTAGCGAACGATATGCCGCTTGTCTCCGCGTGATGATCTAATACAATGACTGGTTTTGTTTTAATCCAGCCAAAACTCTCAGAGCTTGCTAATTTTTCGAACAAGGTTTCGGTGCTGGTATCAACAATTATAGTTGCGTCAAAGTTTGTCGGGACTTCTTTTTGAACTCTGCTCCACCCTTCTAAATAATGCATATAGGATGGTATGTCTACTGAACAAACCAGAGTTACGTTTTTGCCTAATTCAGTTAAAATAGCTTCCAGCGCAAGAGACGTCCCAAGGGAATCGCCATCAGGGTTGTCTGCTTGCAAAACAACTATGTGTTTAGCCCCATCAACTATAGATTTAACTTCCTGGTATTTACTCATTTAATATAAAGTATAACAGTTTAAAACCTTGGTTATAAACTTTGACGGCCTTCTAGTGCTCGACCTAGTGTTATTTGATCAGCGTATTCAAGGTCAACACCTACGGGTAGGCCACGAGCCAGACGAGTTATTTTGACCCCTAGGTCTTCTAGTTGTTGCTGAATGTAGAGTGCAGTCGTTTCCCCTTCTACGCTGGCGTTAGTCGCCATAATTATTTCTGTAACTTTGTCTTTTTTAATTCTACTAATAAGTTCTGGAATATGTAGCTGGTCTGGTCCTATCCCATCTAGCGGAGAAATTAATCCACCTAGAACGTGGTAGGTCCCCTTGAATAAAGCGGTTTTCTCTAGCGCTACTATGTCGAAAGGTTCTGCTACTAAAGCTACCATTTGTTTATTTCTTTCAGGATTACTGTAGAGCTCAGAAACTTCTTCCTGTTCGTCAATTAGCGCATAAGTCTCAGGGCACAATTTAACGCTGTTATGGAGATTGTCCATCGCCCTAGATAACTTGCTACTTTTAAAAGAATCAGCCTTCAGTAAATAATAGGCAAATCGTTCGGCACTACGAGGTCCAACACCTGGCAATTGCCCCAGGGCCTCAATTAATTCTTCTAGCGCTTTTGGTAAAACCCTCATATTTCATTTGCCATTTATCGATTAATTGTCTTCTATAGTCCCAAATTGCCCAGCGCGCCCATCATTGGTTGCATTTTCTCTGCTGCTAATTTTTGGCTTTGAGAAACAGCTTCTCGAACAGCCTCTTCTACCCATAGCTCTAATTGTCCGATGTCGTCCAAATTAACAGATTCTGGGTCTATGGTTACTTTTTTAATTTTCATTTCCCCGTTAATTTCTACAGCAACAGCTCCATCGCCAGCTTCTGCACGAACAATTTCTTTCTGAAGTTCTTTTTGTACTTTACGTACTTTCATTAGCATTTTTGCCTGGTCAAAACGACTCATTCTTTGTCTCCTCTTAAGTCAAATTATATTGTAGCAAACCTATAGAGCTAATTAATAATTCGTGATTGATCATAGGTTGCTCGGGTTTCTGGTGCCTGAGGCCAGACAACTAGAAATCTTGTAAGCTGATAATACATGCTAAAAATGACGATTAATGTGACTAATATTAATCCAAAACTTCTTGCAAAAGGATTCCGTGGAAAAACTTTGTACCATTCACCCAGTAAATAACTTAAGCCGGCGGCAATAACCACATAAATAAATGGTAGTAGTATAACAATAGCTATAACTAACTGGCCTAGAGCCCCAAGAATTATGCTAAAAATGGCAGTCGCAGTCATAATCTTAATTCTCTCAAGTTTAATGTGTTGCTTATACGCGTACAAACCAATTAAGAAAAGTCCCCCTGAGGCAACGTCAAATATCGGTAGACGGCCAACGTTTATAAGTGGTTCTACTGGCATTCTATATATTAAGGCTGATGGAACTCTAAGGATTGCTCTTGGGACATTACCCCAATCAATCGAGTTGGGAATTAGTAGCCAGTTCTTTAATGTGTCGACATCTTGAATGAATCCAAGTACTAGTGGGCTAATAATTAATAGTCCTACAAAAACTCCAAGTATTATCATTGATGTCTTTGTAAATTTTAATAATCTTGAAAGCTTATTGAAGAACAACAGTATAAGAAGCAGGAAAAAGTATGGAGCACCTGGGATGTAGAATAGTGCTGCCGAGAATATTGCTAAAGAAAACGGGGCGAGTTTTTTTGAGTGACCATGTTGAACCCAGAGAAGGAGTGAAATAATTATTGACCACCCAAACAGCAGTACAAGCGGCGAGGCTAGCCGAGCAACGGATAACGCCACGGCGTTAGTTGCAAAGAGACTGCTTGCGTACAATGCAATTTTGTCACTGTGCCACCGCTTAAGAACTCTATATAGGGCAACAACACAAATACCGAAGAATATAATGCTTATTATTCTAAAGAATCTGACGCTGTTAAAGAAACTCCCTACGGTAAAAACAATAGCCTTATACGGTAGAGATGTTGGATTTTCAGATATTTTTGGGATGCTTAGGCCGCTATTGATTGAGTCTAGCTCAACTCTGGATGAGTTTATAGGTATCAAGCTCAATTGACTGGCTACGAAGACAAGAAACAATATTAGCAGCAAACCGTAGGCAGTCTGTCTGCGCATCATAAATTTTCGCGCTGATTTCGCGAATATAAGAAATTTTTCTTTCACGTTAAACATAGTATACAGTTTCCAGTTTGCCGATTCCAGCTATCGCAAAAATTCTAAGCAGCTAGTTATCAAAAGGTGGTGCGTGTTTTGTATCAAGGTTAAGTATTTTTTGACGTTCTCTATCAAAGTATAATTCAACTTTTCCGGTTGGTCCGTTTCGATGTTTTTTGATAAACACTTCAAGAATATTTGGTTTTTCTGAGTTATCTGGGTTGTAGTAATCTTCTCGATATAAAAACATTACAACATCGGCGTCTTGCTCAATCGAGCCGGACTCTCTCAAGTCTGCAAGTTGAGGAATCTGTGGATTACGCGATTCAACAGAACGGCTTAACTGGCTCAAGGCAAGTATTGGCACGTTTAGCTCTCTGGCGACTCCTTTTAAGCCTCTAGAAATTTCAGAAATCTCTTGTACGCGGTTGGCTTCCCCGCCATATTTACTGCCTCCGCTCATAAGTTGTAAGTAGTCGACTACAATTAGTCCTAGGTTTCTTTTGTGGGCTTCTCGCCTTGCTTTTGTACGAAGTTCACTAACTGTAATTCCTGGCGTATCATCAATGAATAGCTGAGCTTCACTCAATGAGCCCATTGCATGACCTATTTTTTCAAAATCGCTGTCTGATAAATTTCCTGTTCGTAAGTTCCATGAATTTACATCTGCCTCAGATGCAAGCATTCTATCTACTAACTGTTCTTTACTCATTTCTAAGCTGAAAAGTAGCGCTGGCATCTTAGCCTTTAGCGCGATATTTTGAGCCAAGTTAAGTGCCATTGCAGTTTTGCCCATTGAAGGTCGAGCAGCAAGGATTATTAGGTCGCTTTTTTGAAAGCCAGCAAGTGTGGCATCAAGATCCTTATATCCGGTAGAGACACCTCTAATTGCTCCCTTATCTTTGTGAAGCGCATCTAATCTATCAAAACTCTCAGAAAGTATAGTTTCTAAACTAACTACATCGTTTGCAACGTGTCTTTGGCTAACTTCAAATAGTTTAGTTTCTGCTTGTTCAACTAATTCGGAAATTGAGCGTTTTTCGTCATGACCAATCTCAGCAATCTCTTGACTAACAGCAATTAAACGACGCCTAATAGATTTCGTGGTTATAATTGCTGCATATTGTTCGGCATGAGTAGCTGTTGGAACGGTGTTAGTAAGTTCGGTAAGATAAATGCTACCACCAATGTCTTTCAATGTTCCGTCTACGCGGAGTTCTTCGCTTAGTGTCAGTACGTCAATTGGTGACTGTTGCTCATACAAACGAAGAGCGGCTTCATAAATAACACGGTGCCTAGCATCATAAAAATCATTCGGCCTAATCATGTCTGCTACTTTTACAATAGCGTCGGCGTCAATAATTATAGACCCAAGCAAACTTGCTTCAATGTCTACACTTTGCGGTGGTGTGTTGGATTTTTTATCGTCCATAGTTCCCCTATTACTTAAGATTCTAGCAACTCTGCCCCACCAAAGATATTGCTAACGCTTGAAATTAAAGTTTCTGGGTCTGATTTTGTTATTTTTTGTGACTTTTCGTCGTCTTTGCTTTCTGCGACTACAGACTCAATCTTGTACGCTTTGCCGAGATGATCAGTTACAAATTGTCTTAAAATAGTCATATTTTTGGGGTGATCTAGCTGTTTTTTATGGAATGCAAATCTAAATTCTAAAATTACGCTATCTTTTTTCTCTATAATTTTTGCCATTCTCAGCACTCCGTATAGTGTGTTGTGTTGGACTTTCAGGCTATTTAATACATCTTCCCAATTACCGTTTGAGATATTTACCAATTCTTTTTCTGGTTCAACGACCTCATCATCTTGTGTTTCAATAAGTTCAGGTGCTTCAACTTCGCTTCGTTCTACAGCAGTAGGTTGAATATTTTCTTCCTCTACAATTTTATTATTCTCTGATTTTAAATTTTTAGGTTCTAATGGTCGTAATTCTTTAAGTTCTATGCTGTTCTGCGGAGAGAATTTTATTGCGTCTAGTAAGCCAACTTCTATTGCCACAAAACTACTGTTGCTACCGGTTAAACTTAGTAAAGATTTCATTAAATCAACAGCATCATACGGAGTAATAATGCCACTCTGTTCTATTACCTGTTTGCGTAAAATAGAAATTAATTCTTGTGCAGTTGTTGCAGGATTGGCACCTTGTTCGCGCAGTAGAGTAGTTGTTTCAAATAGCTTGTCAACGTTACCACTGGCTATGGAGCTTAAAAGAGACATTAGTAAATCTTGGTTTGGAACACCTAGTAAGCTCTCAACGTCAGTAGCAGTAATTTGATCAGCACCAAACCCGGCAATTTGATCAAGCATGCTTATGCTGTCGCGGAAACTTCCCTTGCCGTGCTGAGCTAGTAGTGTCAATGCTCCATCGTCGATAGGTAACTTTTCTTTTTTAGCTATCTGTTTTAAATGTGCTATTGCTTGTTCTTGTCCAATGGGTCTAAAGCTAAAGCGCTGTGTGCGACTTATAATCGTTTCAGGGACCTTATGGGCCTCTGTAGTGGCTAAAATGAATACAACGTGCTCTGGTGGCTCCTCAAGCGTCTTTAATAATGCATTAAAGGCTTCTCGGGTTAGCATGTGGACTTCGTCAATAATATATACCTTATATTTAGCGCTAGTTGGAGCAATATGTACTTTTTCACGCAAATCGCGAATTTCATCTATTCTACGGTTGCTAGCTGCGTCTATTTCAATAATATCTAGATGTGTCGCCTCTTCATCGTATGGCAGACCGTTAATTTCGTAAGCCAAAATTCTTGCTACACTGGTTTTTCCCACGCCCCTTGGACCTGTAAACAAATACGCATGGCTAATAGCCCCTTTTTTAAGAGCATTTTTAAGGGTGCTGGTTATGTGTTCTTGACCAACAACTTCGTCTAGTGATTTAGACCGGTATTTCCGGTAAAGCGCCTTACCCATGTGCTAGTTAGTATATCGTATCTGGTAGCTAGTATCTTGTATGAAAATAACAACAGTTTAATTATAACTGTGGTTAACTTTTCTTTTCCTTGATATAACAATTGCCACACAGACTTTCATAGGTGACTTTGTCAGCCCCATCTATTGCTACCTGAGAGCCTTCAAACACAAATTTGTCATTTATTTTTCTACCGTTAAATATGGCTTTTTTGCCACATCTACAGATTGTTTTCAACTCTTCCAGCGAGTGCGCAAGCTCGAACAGCCTCTTACTCCCAGGAAAAAGGTTGCGTTGAAAGTCAGTTCGAATTCCGTAGCAAATGACGGGGATGTTTTGTGCTACAGCTATGTCAAAGAATTCTTCAATTTGAGTAGGCGTAAAAAATTGAGCCTCGTCAGTAATAATGCAATCTATCTTGACGTTTTTATTCAAAATACTTTTAACGGTTTCGTCAGGTTTCAGCATGTGGTCAGCCCTACGAGATTTACCCAGCCTAGAAGTTATTTGATCTTCTCCTTTTGTATCAATTGCCGGTTTCAGAAGAAGCACTTTCATACCTCTTTCTTCATAATTGTGTGCTACTTGAAGCACTGCGGTACTTTTACCGCTATTCATAGCCCCGTACCTAAAATATAACTTTGCCATTGTATACAGAATATAGATTTTAGGCGTTTGTTTCTAGTGTTTAGTATAAATAGCAAAAAAGAACCTTTTGACGGGTTCTTTTTTGTCGCTAGCCACTATTGCTAGTGTTTCGCTGTTAACACCTCACGATGTTCGTACTCATAACTTTACTCTAACCACTACATGTGGTGCAAGTGTAATATTTAAATACTCTATATACAATAATGCTTATTGTGCATAAACTTTATTTCTGAAGAAGAAACTAAAATTGTTATCCACAGTAAACGTAGTCATAATGGCAACAACAATAATTAGTTTTTCTAGTTATTGTTACATCTTGCTCAGAATCGTTGTATATGCAAGAGCTATAGTTGCAGAGTGGTTAATCATCGGAATGCGCTTTACGGGGATTCCTGGTACACGCATGTCACGTTGCGAAAGCACACCGTCTAGAAAGCCAATATGACACGTCACGATTAGATTATCAAACGATGTTAGTGAAATTACAGATTCACTTGCCACTACTGAATCGTATAGTGCGGGTGCACGCATTCTTCGTTCTTCTCCGATAGTTTCTGGGCGTCTTAGTTTTCCACTAATGAAATGGAATTCTGTGTCCTCGTTCATTTCGGGGACTAGGCTCATGGCAAGTGAAGCTCCGGCGCTAATTCCATAGACAATCTTTATATTCGGATGTTTCTTTATAAACGCGCTCAAACGGGCTCTTTTTTCGGGGTATTTTTCATCGGTTTGCCAAAGCGTTGAAAATATTAATATCTGTGACTCTTTTGATCTTTTTGTATTTAAATAGTTTATATACCTTGTTTGTCTAGAGACTACTTTATCCCCACCAAGACCCATCAGTACTAGTGTTTCTCGATGTCCTGTCATATATAAATACGAGTACTATATTCTACAGTGCTGCTTCTAGTGCTGCCCATTCAACGTCAACTGAATCGTCATCTGGGATATTAATACTAACTTGGTCGCCTGGCTTTGCTTTGAAGTAGGTGACGCTTGCAAGTAGCACTCGGTATTCTTTTTTACCTACTGTTACAACGTAGTGCCCTTCTTTTTGGGTTAGCGCACCAACAACCTGTTTTCTAGCTATAGGTCCAATTTGCTTGTATAAGAACGAACCGTCATCCGCAATAGTAAGTTTTAAAATATCACCTTGAACCAATTTAGATTTGCTAGCGTAGTTTGCTGGTACAGGGTACATCTTACCATCACCACCAGCCATATTCTGACCGTCAAAGACTCCTTCTATAACTTTTCCAATATTATCTTCAGTATTTGACTTGGTCATCGTAGGATCTTCTCCCACTAAACTAATTAACAGCTCTTTAGCTGCCCCTAAACTTGTCTCAGCCTCTTCTATGAGTGCTCTTAACCTTTTCGCCTGTTTGTCTGGTAACTCCGACATATCTCGCCTCTGTCTTTGTATTTATTCTCGCAATTTATATTATCCCCCCAACGGTACCATGCTCAACTAATTATGTCAAAAGTATACTCATATTCTGTGGATAACTAACAAAAAAACCGCTCGATTTTTTTTCGAGCGGTCCCTAAGCCCTAATAGCTTATACGTTATACGAAATACGTACTACGCTATACGAACTTAAGCTAGTTCTACAGTTGCGCCGGCTTCTTCTAGCACTTTTTTAGCGTTATCTGCGTCTTCTTTTTTAGCTTTTTCCAAAACTGGCTTTGGTGCGCCGTCTACGATTGCTTTTGCTTCACCAAGACCTAAGCCTGTGATGTCTTTAACAGCTTTAATGACTGCTACTTTTTGTGCTCCTGCATCTTTAAGAATAACGTCATATTCGCTTTTCTCTTCTGCTGCTGGAGCTCCATCGCCTGCTGCTGGGCCTGCAACTACTGCTGTGGCTGCTGCTGGTTCGATGTTATATTCGTCTTTTAGTATTGTTTGTAGTTCATTTACTTCCAAAACAGTTAGTCCTACTAGTTGTTCTGCGAATTTTTTTAAGTCTGCCATAGATTCTCCTTAGTTGCGTACATATTTATCAGTGGTCATATTCGTTAGATAATCCGTTCCGTAGAGCGTCAACGTATTAAATATACGTTTCTGCTTCCGGTACTCGTCTCAAACGAATCTGCCTCACTGAAAATAAGTACTTATCTTCGTTAATATATAATTTGTTAATTTTGCAAACTTTAGTTTGCGTGTGCGGCTACTGCGTCTAGAAGGGCGTGAATATTGCCTTTTAGACCGCTCATTACACCATTTACAGGTGATTTTAATGTATTGATTACTGTAGCAATCATTATGTCTTTACTTGGCAATTGTGCAAGAGATTTTACTTCGTCTGCACTTAGCAGTTTGCCATCAGCGTTATACGCTCCAACAAACTCAAGCTGAGTCTCAGTTTTAGCCATCTCGTGAACTAGCTGTGCTGGTGCAACTTCGTCTTCTGTATTGAAAACGTACATCAGCATTCCCTGCATTGCACTGGTATCGCTGTCTTTGTGTGACGGAGTCGCTTCAAAAGTCTTTTTTACAAGACGATTTTTAACAACTTTAATGCTAGAGTGGTTGTCCTCTGCACGACGTCTAAGTTCTTGCATAGCCTTCACAGTTGTGCCTTCGTATTTAACTACGACGGTCATTTTTGACTTACTGAGTAAATCACTAAGTTCAGCTACTATTTCGTTCTTCTTATCTTTTGTAAGAGGCATAATACTTTCCGCTTCGCTATTTGAGAGAAACCTAAGGTTTTTCTCAACGCGCGGGACGCCAGAATAAATCTGTCGTGCCGGCTGCTCATTTCCCTTTGGCTACAGAGCTGTAGGCTAAGCTTTCTTTAATTAGTCCTTAGTTTTTCACTAATTATCGACCTATTTATTTAGTGATTTGTTACCGAGAATTAAAAAACTACTTCTTCCGAAGTAGCATCTTAGTGCTCGTAAACAATATATTTTACTATATCGCCTCGGTGGCATGATTAAGAACTAATCTTGAGGACAACCTACGGTTTTCCTCAACGCGCGGGACGCCAGAATAAATCTGTCGTGCCGGCTGCTCTTTTCCCTTGCAGGAATAATAGTTCGGCCACTGTCTTCGGTAACTAATGAATAATAACAGATGTAGTTTTAGATTTCAAGTCATTTGAAGGATTTGAGCACCATACACACAAAATCTGCCATCACCTGCCGCAGTGTAGTTTAGGGACCTCTCTAATCTATAGATCTCCATGTCTGTGGCAGTTTGATAAGGTAAACGTACAGTACTTATCGAGACATCAATAGTTTCTGCAAGCGCACAGATTAATTCTGGTGTTTGCCCGTAATCTCCTTCAAATTTTTCAAAATCTGTAGGGTCGCCTATACCTAGGACATAATTTGATGCACAAACAGCAAAACTTGCAGGATCAAATGTTTTTACCTGTTTCGGTGCTTCTTTTATTACTGAAGAAGCTAACAATTGTACCGTATATCTTCCTAGATCTATTTTGTTTACCTCTGCTCCAATAAAGTCCCTAAATTCTTTCCAGCCTCCATCAAATCCTAAGCTAATCAAAATACTTTCAGGGGACCCTTCAATAAACCCACCTCTATTCGCTAAAGCAGATTTAGCTTTTTTGTAATCTCCTGCATTTGCAGATCTTTTACTACTCATCTATTCCTCTCCTAGATTTATGTGTGGGTGTTGCGATTCCCAAAGTACTAGTTGTGCTGCTGATAGACAACGTGGCTCTATAGTTTCTGCGTAAAAGCGTTGTTGCTCGGTTTGTCCATCACAGGATCTGAATATTTCATCGGCTATGGCTCGTGCCTCGTCGTCCATAGAAGGAATTGTCATTTTCTTCTCCTAAATTAAAAAAACTTCGGCTTTTAAGGTCGAAGTTTTTTTATTATTGGCTATGATTGCGGTTTATATTTTATACTTCGACCCAAATGCAACATAGCCTCGACCCAGGATGAGAAGGTTTGAAGCAGTATTTACTTTTGCATTTAAGATCAACATAGATTCTACTTTACTATGAAAAATCTGTAAGTCAAAAAAATTACTTATGTGTGGGCATCATAGTAGGTATTGACATAAGCAGTAATAAGTAGTAAAATGTCCTTCGCTATGACTCTAATTTCTGAATTGCCAACAGGTGTTGGAAGCATGTTTAGTCTACCCAGGCCATTTGTTTGGACAGATTTAGATTATCAATTCGAAAAGGGCCAAAAACTAGGTAGGCATTTTCGGGCTTCTTTGGCATCAGGTTTTCCTTTACAACGAAGTCCAATATTGCCTGGCGTATCACTCTTTACGCAAGATTCAAAGAAATTTATGTTTGAGAGAACAAGTATTATTCAGCCGAACGAAGAGCATCCGTTTACCGTCGGTTTCGTTAATGGTCTTGAACTTGAGTCTGCTCAAATGCTAGTTGAAGGCACTTGGCAAGAAGCACCGATAGTCTATCTTGCCGGTGGTTATATAACTTTTGAACAAATATCTACAGGAACAGACTACACTGATGTTGAATTAGATAGTATGCGGGACGGTGTTTTCTTACCAGCCATAAGAGTTGTGCACGTTCCTGAAGTACTTTGATAACTCTTTATTTTAGTTTTTTTAGCTTGAATTGGGTGTAGCGCTCTGCTGCAAGGCGAGTTAGCGCTGGGTCTTCATCTTGGTTAACGAATTTCATCGAAGCACCAAGTAGAGGATGTTTTTCTGATAGTTTTTCGTGCATTTCTTTCACTAATTTACGATAACCAGGATGACCCTGTGGAGTGGTACGCAACTCATGTAAGTGGTAGGCCTGACGGGCATTATAAGTAACTTTCCAGCGCATTTTGTGCCCTAGTAGCGTTGCATACTGCGATTCAATCTCGTATCCTGCGGCAATTAAAATACTATGGAGTTTCAACGATTGGTCAAAGCAATATTGAAACTGCTCGGTAAGCCCCGCTTCTTCAACCAATTCTGGTACTTCATAGCCATACCTTGGGGATAATAACTGCCAGTTAAGGTCGTCAACCATTCTGTGGCGCTGCAGGTCTCTAAAAATTCCATAATCACACATAATATCCCAGCTATAGTGAGCCTTCTCAACTGCTCTCCCCGGTTTGTGACGGCGATTTAATCTCTCACCAATATATGCGTTAAAAACTTTAAGTTTGTCGTCATAGTTCCACTTTGAAACGGCTTTTTGGATATCACGCAATGACTGATCACTGTGCTCATAAAGCATGTCAGGCACAAGATCTAACTCGTTTTTTGGCCAGTAGCTAATTAAATCGGTTGCAGGATCTTCTTTTGAATATGCGGTTGGCAATAATTCTTCTGCCAGTTTTTTAACCGAATTTTTGGTGTTAGAACGGTAAGCGGTCATTGCACCACCGCGTTCTGGTTTGTCTGCTCGTTCTAAAAAGGTACTCATGACTTTTCGTGATTCTTTAAGCATTTTTTCACCGGTCTCACGTGCTTCGGGTAATTCATCACTTAGTAAATGCATTATTAGGCTTTCTAAAGCCTGTCCGGAAGCAAATATACCTACTGTAGACTTTGTGGCAACTGGCAGTACAGAGCGTACTGCGTCGCAAGCTTGAGCTCTAGTAGCTCCTTTCCAGGCTATATCTTGCTCTTCCTTAGGCGTTTTAGAGAGTACTTGAACGTAATGCGTGAGCTCTCTGACCATTGACGAATAAGTGTCAAAAATGTCGTCCATAATCGTCTTGTATTGTTTTTTGGTTTTTACGTCGAAATGCTCTGGCGTTACATAGCGGTATTCACCCTTTTCATCTCTTTGGTCAAAGTAAATATATCTAGTTGATTGCTCTAAGTACGATGCTAGTCTTCCCCACTCTAGTTTTTTTGTTAGCAGGTTGCTAGCGTTTTCGACAACTACGTGCTGACCGACAAGTTGCTGAACTGAATCGTCCCCATATGCCGTAATAACCCGCTGAAGAAGCTTTTCGTCCTTTTTGGAAGTGCTACTAGAAAATTCGTCCAAAATTGTAATGCGCATGTCGTCTGCACGTCTACTAAGTCTCGCCATAGCTGCTGCTATTGTGATTGGGCTCATTTGGTCTGTGAAGGCGTAGACGTTGTCTTCGGTATTTGTGACAGCTTCTTTTAAAAAAACTTTTCCTTCTGCGGTCATTTCGTAATTGCCGAGTGAGTTTTTTTCTATATAGGGCATGTGGCCACCCTCACCTTTAGTAAGTGTACCCTTTTCTTTTAAAGGTTTTGGTAAGTAGCTCTGGACTGTCTGGTAAACAAGTTCATGTATTTGCTCGCGTGATAATAGGTTTTTGCTGCGGACACAATCTATACGTATGAAATCTTTAGGAAATAGTGTACATAGGTCGTCATAAACATCTACAGAGCGTTGTAGGTGTGAGAGGTCACTCTCGTGTATATCCTTTATATGAGTTGGATCACTTTCAGCACGTTCGTCGATCAGCTTTTTGCTTGTTTCTGCGTCAACTCTTAGAACTACGTTAGCTGTTGGTCTTGGGATACTAAGCATTTGAAATTCTAGGTTGTCTAGCCATATAAAGAAACCTCGTCTTTCTTCAGGATGGTCAAATTTAGTACCTTGGTGAGCCATATTACTGCCCGTAAAGCGATTACTTAGAACTATTTTGCCTTCATTTAACGCGTTCTGTATTGCTTCCCGGGCTGAAAATCTGTCTAATGCATAAAATACACTGGCAGTGTATGGGCCCACTTTATCTGCGTCACCATATTTTCCTGCTAAATATTCTCGTACAAAAAAGCTAGAGTCTTTATCGTACTGAGGAAAGTCAAAAGTAACCACGTCAAAACCATCATTAACTAATTTTGTTGCAAGTAATTCAAACTGAGTCTTTTTACCAGAACCATCACTGCCTTCGATTACAAAAAATTTGCCACTATTTTGGTGCATTAATTGCTCCTTTCCAAGCTTGTTCCCCATGTGCTCTACGTATTCTTGCAAAAATGGGTGCTGCGTCTATCATAAATTGATCAGCATGAACAAATCTGCGTCTATATTGCTCTACGATAGCATAACTTCTGCCTGTGACACCAATAGCCATGGCATGACATTTTTGCCTCTGTTCTTTTGTTAATCTTTCTGACTCCACACCTTCTTGAGCTCTCAGTGCTCGATTAAGGTAGCCGTATCTCTCTATATAGTTCCAGGCACTATGAATCCTTGTTCTGCCATCTTCAGTCCTTCGAGTGAAAAATCTAAGTCTTTCTTGAAAAGGTCGACCATATACTTCATAAAGTGTCTGAAGATGCCAACCTCTTTCTTCAATCTCGTTCTCTTTTGTTTTTGCAGCTTGGTTCACATCTCTATCTACTCTTCGTACCCATGCCCAAGTGCCTTCATGATAATCGTGTACAACTGTTCGTGCTACAAGCAATTGTTGAGTTCTTGGGTCAGATAGCTCTTCGAATTTACTTTCTGCACATTCTTCTTCAGCACGCAAAAAAGGAATTGTAACTGTCCGTGCTTGATGAGGACCGTGATCTACGGGGTCTACGTCGTCTCCAAACCATTTAACAAATGCTTTTTCATCTTCCCAAAGGTAAGGATGAAATCGGGGTTTCAGGGCTCTTAGACGGTCATAGGCTACTGTTCCGTCAAATGCGTCAATCAAAGATCCTATAGATTCAATACTACCTGGCACAATTTCTAAATGATTTTCAAGTGTATCTTTGACTGGTCCCGAAGTAAGTGGTTGTATCATATATCCATCGGCTTTCTGCGGTCGTCTTTATACGCTTTAGGTAGCATTTGCTCTGGTCGCCAATCTCGCATTAATACACTCAAGTCTTCAGAACTGCTAGTTTGATATTTTCCACTAAGTTGCTTGTACTGACCATCAACCGGCCCGGTGTGATAAAAAACAATTTGTGCAATCCGCTCACCAACAGGCAATACAACGCTGTGGTGTTGATTCATATTATATATCTCCATTGTCCAGCGGTTAATATAACCTGGGTCTCCCCAGCCAGCGTCAAGGCAAACAGCAACTCCATTACGTCCCCAAGTGCTTCTGGCTTGCATCGTGCTAGTTCCTGGCGCTTTTATACCTACAAATTCATGTGTGTGCGCCAGAATTCTTTCCCCGGGACTTAAAACTATCACGGGTTGGTCTGGTGGAATACCAGCAAAAAGTTTACGTCCGTTAGATTCGGCCCACATTTGATGCACCTCTGCAGAAAATGGACCGTCAAAATATTTATTAACATCTCCTTCATCAAAAGGATTATAAAATCCACCATTTGTATTTTTTTCGGTTCGGTAATACCAATGTCCTAAAGTAACATCCAGGCTACTGCCTGCTATATGTTCTTCAATATATGGGTGAAATACAATATGGCCACTTTCAATAGCGGCTTTAATTTGTATATTGCTGTATACGCCAGACGCCTCCGCTACAGTGTTTTCCCGAGGCGGCATAGCAGGTGGAGTAAAAGCTTGCGAGCTCCCTTCATCCATGTAGTTATAGTTTAGATTAGTTAGATTGTACTAACAAGCATTAGCAACATGATTTTTGGAGTATTTTTTACATGTAATGGTCGAATACCCATTCACAAATGTTTAGGGTGTCTTTAAACAAAAGACCTGAGCTAGCCATATTACTTAATTCTAATTTTGAAACCCATTCAATTTGTTTGGACTCATTGTCAGCAGGCTTAAACTGGGCGACCTTACTTTTGACGATGTATTCTAAATCAATGTGTTTGTGGGATTCATTAAAATTATGAACGTTAAAATTGAAAGGAATTGGTAACTGTTTAGAGTCTTTGGTATTTGGCTGGTCTACAGCGCTAATTATCTCGTATTCTCCGGTTTTTAGACCCGTTTCTTCTTCTATTTCATGCATAAGTGCCTGAAGTGGATCTTCATTCAACTCAATATGCCCGCCAGGCTGTAACCATTTATGAAGCTTTTTGTGATAATGAAGGCATATCTTCTTTTCTGTTGGGTGAATAATAAAAGCACTCACTGTAAAATCAAATAATTCATGAATGTGAGGCATACTTAAAAGTATACCCCAACTCGGTACGTAAGATTGGCTTTTACTTAACTTAAGAACAGCTCTAAACGGTTAACTACAAATTATTGAATTTCAGAAATTGAAATTTTAACGCTTGGACCCATTGATGTAGTAGCATAGATACTTTTAACAAAGTTGCTTTTAACCGATGCAGGCTTAGCGTTTTTCACTGCAGTAAACACAGTTTGTGCGTTTTGAAATAACTTGTCAGCTCCGAAGCTAACTTTACCCATACCAAGGTGCACTATGCCAGCTTCATCAACACGAATTTCAACTTTACCAGCTTTAGCTTGCTCTACTGCTTTTTTAACGTCTGTCGTAACTGTGCCGCTCTTTGGGTTCGGCATTAGGCCTTTAGGTCCTAATACGCGCGCATATTTACCAAGTTTAATCATTACTTTAGGTGTAGCTATAAGAACGTCAAAATCAATAACGCCTTTATCTAGTTGTTGTAAGAACTCATCAGCACCGGCAATATCAGCACCGGCAAGTTTTGCTACTTTAACATCGTCAGCTTCTCCAAAAACAGCCACTTTTACTGTTCTACCCGTTCCTGCCGGGAGGACTATTACTTCTCTAATGTTTTGGTCAGCATGTTTAGGGTCAACGTTTAATCTAAGGTGTAATTCGACAGTTGAATCAAATTTTGTGGTTGAAGTTTTGATAGCTAGCTCTAAAGCCTCTTTAAGCCCGTATTCTTTTGTCTTATCAACAAGTTTAGATGCTTCGCGCATTTTTTTACCTGATCGCTCAAGTTTTGTTCGAGATTTCTGTATAATTTTTGGCTTAGTTTCAGCCTCTGATTTTGCAACTTGTTCCTTGCGCTCTTCTTTTTCAATTTTCTCTTCAGATTCTGCTATAGCTTTTGCACTTCTCTTGCCTGCCTTAGCAACAACTGCTTCGTGCTTTTCAACCGGAAGAGCTTCTTTATCATGTTTTTTTGGTGCTGCACTAGAAATAGCTTCTCTAAGTTCGGCCATAGTGTTTTTAGCACTAAAACCTTTAAGTTTCAGCTCTTTAACTTTTTTTAATAAATCTGTCTTTGTCTCTGACATTTAGGTTCCTTTCGTGGTGCTAACGTCCACTTTAGAGCGGACTCCCACAAATTATTTAATTTATACTAATTATAACACAATTGTCTCAGGCTGCTTCGTCCTCATCATCGGTTTGAAGAATTGGGGTTATTCCAAAACCCATGGCTTTTATAGCGCTGCGGGCTGCCTGCGTTCCTTCGTCGGCTTCTGATATGACGCTTTTTTCCAATTTCATAAGGGTTTGTTTTATACGCTCAACTTTATTAAAGTCAGCTTCACGTTTCTTTTCACGCCCTTCGTTTTGAGAAATTGGAAATACTTCAGCCATATCTTCCCCTAGCTTTTACTTAAGCTTCTATCTCTACACCCATACTTCGGGCGGTTCCAGCAACCATTCGCTTCACGGAGTCTATGCGGTTAGTGTTCATATCTATAGCTTTTGCCTCTGCTATTTCAGTAACTTGGGCATCGGTAAGTTTTTTAGGAATCTTCTCAGAGTTAGGCTTGCCTGAGCCTTTGTCAATTTTCAATGCTTTTCTAATTAAATCATCAGTTGGAGTGCCAACTACTTTCCAGCTCATTTTCTTATCTTCATAAATTGCGATGTGTACCGTAATATCCTGGCCCATTCGGTCCTTGGTCTCGTTATTAAAAGGTGTTATGAAATCCATCATATTAACACCGTATTGTCCAAGGGTACTTCCAACAGGAGGTGCTGCTGATGCCTGGCCACCTTTAAGTTTCATTTTCAAATTTACTTTAGCTACTTTAGCCATGATTTCTCCGTTATTTACGTGAGGTAGAAGCGTTCACGTATCTCTGGTGCGTAACCAGTAAATTATACCACAGACCTCTAAACCTGTAAATATAGGGTTTTACTTCATAACTGAATCTATGAGTTTATTGGCTGATGTAGCTCTTCTGCAGAAAAACCATAATTAATTAGATAGAATGGGTTTATCCTTTCCCAAAAATCTGGCAAAGGGTATAGACCAATAGATGCACCAATCAGTGTCGCCGTTTCTATATCACCGTTAGCTAAAGCCTGGTCAGTAATTTCGATAAGCTCAGACTCGGCCTCGTAATCAAGTTCTACTCTAACAAAATCTACCGCAATAGCTCCTTTGAAAAGGTCGACTCTTGTTGTCGGTATACCGCCAAGGATAGCTAGTTCTGCTCGTAAACCAACGTTACCACTCATTACTGCAACTTCGCACAAACGCGTTACTGCGGAATACCTTTCTTCTGGAGATGAAAACTTGTTGTCGAATAATCTATTTCTAAGTTTATAGTCTGAACCTTGCATATCGAATGGGCCGAAAGTTTTAGGCTTCCAAGTTGGTTTCATTAGCTCTGGCTCACTAGCGTATCCACTCATACCAACATATTAGTTCTAATAAATTTGACATGCAAAGCTTTATTAACAATGCTTAGCCATATGTATCGCAAGTTTATTGAATTTAGGCTTTTTTGACTTGCAAGCCGTCTAGTTCTACTGGTGTTTCGCGTCCAAACATGTTTACAAGTACTTTTAGCTTGCCCTTGGTTGGGTCAATTTCGCTAATTGAGCCATCGAAGCCTTTGAATGGTCCATCAATGATGTTGACTACTTCGCCGACGTTGAAGTCAATTTTATGCTTAGGCTCATCCTTGCCCATACGTTTCATTATCTTGTCTATTTCATCCTGACTAACTGGTGAAGGGTCGTTTCCTGTTCCAACAAATCCAGTAACGCTTGGTGTGTTCCTGACGATATACCATGCATCTTCAGTAAGTTTCATTTGTACTAATACGTAGCCTTGGAAAATTTTCTTTTCTACAACTTTTCTTTTGCCGTTTTTAATTTCAATCATCTTTTCCTTGGGTACTAAAACATCAAAAATCTTGTCTTTCATATCTAAACTATCGGCTCTTTGACGAATAGATTCTGCTACTTTTTCTTCATAACCACTATATGTGTGGATTGCATACCAGTTTTTAGTTGTGTCATATCTTTTGTTCATATTATTTGTCGTAAACTCTATGAGAAAAAACTACGTCTTTTCTCATCGCGCGGGAGAGTCGAGTAAATCGTCTCTGCCGGCTGCTCTTTTTCCTTGTTAGCCGCAAGAGCTGCAGGGTTAATGCTCCTTCTTATTTAGTTTATAAAATTACTTCTCTTAATAGTTTTTCTAGGCCAAAATCAAGAACCGAGATGAATAATCCAAGCACAATTGCAAATAAAAATACTGCAAAAACTAGCTTCCAAGTTTCTTTTCGTCCTGGCCATGTCACAAATTTAAGCTCTTTTAAGGAGTCGCTTATGTATCTCGGAGTTAGTCTGCGGCTTTTAGATAAAAACCCTAAAAATCCACCTTGTTTTTGAGGGATTACATGAAACTCTTGTTTGATTGCTTGCCTAACTTTTCCTACTGGTTTAGCTGCAGCGGTAGCTGCTCTGCGGATACGTTTTGTTTTAGTTGCGTCCTCTCTAGATTTTTGCGCACTCTCACGCATTGAAGATGACTTCTTAGTTATTTTTTTTACTTTAACCATTACTTATCTCCCCGTAGTCACTAATTAACTAGTTATAGAATTAAAAAAGCCTGAGTTTCCTCAGACGTCAATAAACAAATTATACATGAGTTGTACTTTCTTAGTCAAATATAAAACAACTATGCTACAGAGAATAGCGTAGAAATAACCCTGACATAACACTTATGCTACACTTTTATTATGTTACAGGTTTGGATCCCTATTTCATCTTTGATATTTTCTATTGCGCTAGGGTTCTTACTTGTTTATAGCTCTTTTCTAAGCAAAAAACTTACAAATTTATATGCCGCGACAGCTATTTTTCTTGGGGAGTTTGGGGTGTTTACTCTATTGTTTGGTAAATTTTCGTTATTTATATCGTTAGCGGCAATTTCTACCTTGTTACGTGCTATAAATTTTACAAGATTTTCTGCTAGACGTATGAACATAGAAGAGCTAAGGAGTAGGTTTAAAAGTAGCGAACTTGTCCTGTCTTTGAGTACCGTATTGCTAGTTCTGGCTCATTTTAGTTTATACAGCCAATCTACACTGATTGTACTAAGTGTAATCTCTTTAACTGCTTCGATAATCTTATTCATTAATACGCTGTTAACAATTTACTCAAACCGCCCATCAAAAATTGATAATTTATCCGGTATTGATGATTTGCCTACAGTTTCTGTATGCATACCGGCCAGAAATGAAACAGAAGATTTGACTGATTGTATTGAATCATTGCTAAAATCGACGTATCAGAAGCTTGAGATAATTGTTCTTGATGATTGTTCACACGATAAAACACCCCAAATTATTAAAAAGTACGCACACGACGGTGTTAGGTTTATTGAAGGTCAAGAACCAGAAAGTGCATGGCTAGCTAAAAACTTAGCTTATCAACGGCTTTATGAAGAATCTAGCGGCGAAATAGTTATATTTGCGGGTGTAGACGTACGTTTTGGCCCAGATACAGTGATGAATATTGTTAAAAACCTAGACTCTAAGACAGATATGTTAAGCACTCTTCCCTGGCGTGATGCAACAAAAGAAACTTCATTATTCATACAACCACTAAGATACTGGTGGGAACTTGCGGTTCCAAGGTTGCGCAAAGCCCGCCCGCCTGTTTTAAGTAGTTGCTGGGCTATCAAACGTGTTTCCCTTAAAGAAGTCGGTGAGTTTAACAGCGTAAAAAGTTCGGTAATACCAGAAATACATTTTGCGCATCGTTTAAAAAACCGTTACAAATTTTTACTTTCCGGCGAGAGATTAAATATTACTAGTATTAAACGTCCCTCGGAGCAGTTCAACACTGCGCTTAGGACTCGTTATCCGATTATAAAAAGAAGGCCAGAGACTGTGTTTTTTGTTTTGATAGTAGAAATTGTGATATTTGTAGGCCCAATCATCGGGATAATAGTAGGCATTTTAGGAGAAAAACACCAGTTAATAAATTTAAGCTTACTTGCCGTGTTAATTCAGGCCCTAACTAACGTTGCTATCAGCTCATTAGTAGTCAAGAAAACATGGGCTTTTGCATTAGTTACTTTGCCATATCTGTTGATGCTTGAGTGGTATTTACTTATTCGCTCAATGGTTGCTTATGAATTTGGGGTTGTTAGGTGGAAGGAAAGAAACATCTGCATTCCAATGCTACAAGTCGAAAAATCTTTGCCAAAGATATAATAACAATTTTTTTTGTGGCTATTTCGCGCCACACCTCAACTCTCATTTTTGGGTCAGCAAAAACGAGAGGCAAAAACTGACAGCGAGCAGAAAAGCACTATTGAACCTAAGCAAAAAAGTACTGTTCCTGCGGAACGCAAGCGGTCTCAAAAGTTACTGAAAAGGAGTTTTGAGACTGGTCCTCGGAAATGACTCAGTACTTTTTAGCGTAGCTTCATAGGTTTTCTGCTCATGCTGGTTTGGCTACAAATCGGCGGTGGCTCGACCATTTTTCAATCAAGATTCATCAGTTTCAAGCCGATGCTGGTTTGGCTACAAAAATTACAGGGATTGTTTGGCTAACTCCTAGCTGACGCTATTTTTAATCGATTTGATTTGTAGTGTACTTCATTTTTTACTTTTACTCTTGCTTGTCTTCCGGCTACCCATCTTGCAAATAGGAGTGCCGGAGTGCCTACTATTATAAGGCTAGAGAAAGTCCCAAACCGGGGTATCAGTAAAAGCATTGAACCACTAAATACCATATAGCAAGGCCATAGTCGTAAATCGCTGTAACCACCTTGGGTAACTTTAACTGGATGATTTATAACCATAAGCTAATAATAGCACTTAATTAGCAAACAACTACTCTCAAGGTTCATCAGTTTCAAGCCGATGCTGATAGGACAAAGGAAAGCTCGGACTGTTTTGGTTGCACTTCCCCCTGCTCTAGCCCAACTACACACACCCACCAATTTTTCATACTCTAGTTCCTGGTGACTTTTAACGTTGTATTGTTATAATGCCGCCCATTCGCTTGAATGCTTCTTTAATCTCTGGGCATATCTTTTCCAGGTCAAATTGGATTGTTTTCTAAAAAGCATTAATTCGTACGTAAAAGCTGAGTGAGTTTCATCTTT
>CAYQPN010000002.1:131231-194184 GCA_964419675.1 uncultured Candidatus Saccharibacteria bacterium | reverse complement strand
AGCAAGAAGCTGTTAACTTCGAGGTTGCCGGTTCGAGTCCGGCCCCGAGAGCCAAGAAAAGAAGTCGGTCTTTTGACCGGCTTTTTTCTTAGTCCCGGAGGCCGGACGAGAACCGGACTTTTGTGAAACAAAAGCGGTTCGGCGTAGTGCAGTGAAGCAAAAGAAAGCACCTGGTCTCCAGGTATTTTCATTTTGCAAGCAAACTTAAGAAGGGCTTTAGCCCGCTGCCCGGCCCCTTAGTCCTGGCTTGTCTTTTGTAAGACAGAAGGTTGCCGAGTTCGCTAATTTCCCGCTGTCTTACAGCAAGACGGGCGAATTATACCTTAGTATTCCGGCCCCGGGAGCCAAAGAAAACGACCTTCATTCATGAGGGTCTTTTTTATACTCTTGAACTAAACCTCAAACCCAACTTTTCCGAAGAAGCAAGATTGACGATGAGCAGTTTTTATGATAGAATATACACTATGAGTACCCCGGAACTCCAAAATGGCATAAGCTATGAAACAACCTTCGGCATAACCGAACGTGAATATAGTAGCTTGAGCTTGGAAGCATCTGGAGAAGAGGGAGCCACAAGTCTACTTATTCGTCCAGAAGGGGCGATGATTCTTGGACTAAGTGTTAACGGAAAAACAATACTTACAAGCCCAGACTTGGGGACCGACTTCCAGCAGCCCGTTAAGATTGACGCAACTCATACCATGTTACCGGCGGGTATGGCGGAGTTTGGCCCACAGCACGGGGCGTCTCGATATCTCAAATACGAAACAGACCACGCTATACACTCAGAAGCTCAGTTAAGCGCCCGCGATGGACTACATGAACTTGGCCACACAAAGACATTCCAGGTTTTGCCCAACGGCCTACAGATTATTGACGATGTAGTAAAACTTGGCGAAGAAACTGAAGGGCTTAGCCTTGGCGAACATTTTTATTTTAAAGTAGACCAGCAACAAATTCCTGAAATAGAGATGCTAGACAGTTCCGGGGTAGCAACCGATATCACTGTCAGAAGAAAAGATGGCAGTACTCAGACTGGTACTATAAGAGATCTGTGGCCAGAGCTTAGCGAAGGAAATTCATTCTTTTATGAAGGATTCGATGGTAGTCAATTATTGCGCCTACCAACTGGTGATATTTTGAAGATCGAAGCTCACGCAGAATCTCCAGATGGTGCTATCCCTGTTCAAATGCTAATCTGGCATCGTCCCGGTACAGATACGGTATGTTTCGAGCCTCTTGCCGGACGCACGTTAGATTCTGACGGTAACCTTAAAAACAGTTCAATAGTCTTGCAACCTCATCAAACTATGCAACTAACTAGTCAAGTCACCATCGTTTAATTTTGGCCCCATCACCCCGCCCCCGGGACCTAAGCTGGAATGACTTTGATATGATGTAATCATGTATACCATTCAGCTTGAGATTAAGGAATCCCCCATTGACGGTAAGGGCGTGTTCACAATAGTAGATATCAAAAAAGGCACTATCGTTTGGCGGTACACAGAAGGCCATGATAAGAAAATGACCAAAGCACTATTTGAAAGTCTGGGTGAGACTAGAAAAACCATTTTAGAACGAATTGCCTACCTTTCACCTACTTCAGACATGTGGGTTATGCCACCTGAAGATGACCCTGCTTGTTATACAAACCATGATCCCATTGCTCATAATACAAGTGTAGTGATAAATCGAGAGATTTCAGATGAACCTCTATTTGTTGCCAATCGAGACATTAAAGCCGGTGAAGAAATAACCAACAATTACTTAGAGTTTGATGACAATTCAACAGTAGAAAAATTTAACTGGCTTAAATAATGGCACAAATTAGTGTTTAAGTTGCAAAGTATGCTCCCGCTTTAGAGTCTAACTTCCCCGCCCAAGGACTGAATAATCTGTTTTGTGAGATAATCAAAGTATGCGAAGATTCCTGCCTAAAAATGCAAAATTGGTTCCTAAAGATGCACAATGTATCTTTAAAGGGATTATCTTTGATACATATCAATGGCAACAGAAAATGTATGACGGAACATTCTCTACTTTTGAAATGCTAAAAAGACCTGACACAATAAGTGTTATCGCTGTTAAAAACGATATGATTGTCGTCTTAAATCAAGAACAACCTGGTTCCAAGAAGTTTTACGATTTGCCAGGAGGTAGACACGATGTTTCTGCTGAAGACGAGCTTGATGCAGCAAAGAGAGAACTACTGGAGGAAACTGGAATGGCGTTTAACACTTGGCGATTAGTAAGAGTCGAGCAGCCCCAATCTAAGATTGAATGGTTCTCGTATACTTTCCTTGCAACAGATTTTGATAATCAAATCAATCAGGACCTTGATTCTGGCGAAAAAATCGATATTGAATTTATGACATTAGAAGAAATACGCGAACTTAAAAAAACTCCAAAAGCACGGTACCTTGCAGAATCAGTATTAGGTAAGATAAACAGTTTGGAAGAACTGTTATCACTACCTGCTGTCGATGCCAACTAATCAATCTAGTTTGAACTGCCCCAACCAGAAAGAACCGCTATATCACCACCTACCAATAATATTCTTGCTATAGTATAGATATGACCGCTAAAAAAATATTCTCAGAAGATGAAGCACGTGAAATAGGTACTAGTATTGGGATCGACTTTACTAAGTTCAATATTGAAGAGTTTAGGATGGGTTTGGCTGTCGAGCTAGAACACGGTTCGAACGACCCTGAGACAGATGTAACAAATAGCGACCCAATAATCACAGGTAAGATTGCCTGGGCTCACTTAAAGGAAATCCCAGATTACTACACCAGACTTAAAATAATGGAATCTGACGCCGACAGTTAAAATATGACGAAGAAAATTGCCTCTGGTGTAGCCCATGAAGTTCCGGCCGATTTATATAAAGCACTAGTATCTGATGAAAGCGTTTTAGAGCGCTGGGAAGATTTAACTCCACTTGCCCGCAACGAATGGATTTGCTGGACAATTACAACCAAGAAACCCGAAACCAGAAAAAACCACATAGAACGAACCATTACGGAACTACTGGAAGGGGTACGTCGCCCGTGTTGTTGGTCTGGTTGTATCCACCGCACCGACAAATCAATGAGCCCGACACAGCGTTGGTTACTTGAAAAGTAGCTAGCTCTTAGTAATAGTCAAGGCTGCATGAGGGTGGATATAGTGCTCGTCCATTCGTGACGACTCCACTTTCAACCCCTTTGCCCTGGCATAACTAGCAATTTCCTCAACCGGCCAAACCTTAACTACACGGTTATGGAATAGTGGCTGGCTGACAAAAAACGTTTTGAAGAAGCTTAAACGCTAATGGCTTATTAACTAGCGTTATCATGAAAGTTTACTCATATACTATAATAAGTGTATAAACAGAAGCAATCATGGGAACAAATAAATCAGAAGAGCCCAAATTAGAGATTAATGCTAAGTGGAGTGGCCCTGAATTTTGGAAAGATTGGGGAAAGAATAAAAAAAATAGATACAAAAACCCTGGTGGCGGTGGCGGTATGTTGTACTGTGTGGGATTTGTCGGTTCGCTAGTCTATTGGCTACAAGTCGCAGTAGGTTTTGGTGCAGTCGTGACTGGTTTTTTGAAAGCAGGGGTTTGGCCAGCATACATTGTCTATAAACTTTTAGAGAGTTTTTACGGCTTGGCTTAAATATAGCTAATACGGTTTTTCGGCAAAGTACTCTTCTAGCGGGTTCCAATAATTATCCTGCCAGCCGGCTTCAAATTCTTTTTGTGATCCTTCTGGCAGATTAATCTGCGTAAAATGAATTTGCGTACCACCTTCAACATCTGATAATTTGAACTTGATGGTTGAATAATGTCCCTCAGGCCAGTCGCTAGCCCGCCATGTTTGCTCAATCAGCTTTTCCGGTTCTAGTCTTGTAGTTTTGCCCTCGGAATAACCACTAAAAGTCGTAAATTTACCCCCAACTTTCGGGTCAATTTTTGCAATGTCACCTGTAAGCTCAGAATGCATCTCGCCGTCCATTAACACCTCATAAACTGCACTGGCTGTTGCATTTGGAATAACTACATTTTGCTCAATCATACTTAGATTATACACTCGGCAATCTACACATATTATACGCTATAGCGTATAATATGTGTATTAGCGATGTTCTATTTTTACCTTCGAGCTAATAGTAACTTTTGCCTAAGTTCAAAGCGCCATTCATACAACATGTAACCGAAAGCCCCCAGAAATGCTGAGGATACTATAAACCAGTTTACCCGACCCTCTGTCGACTCAACCGGAATATCAGTTACTTTTGTAAGGTCGCTAATTTCTCCCAAAACTGACTCATTTCTACAGCGATTAGTATCCGGATTTCGCTCTTGCCCCTCTTTGCAGGGCACTAAACTTGAGGTGGCCGAACTGAGTTTATTACACCTATTTGTATCTGGGTTTCTATATTCATCTTCACTACACGGCACAAGTTGAGAAACGGCAGTTTCTGAAGTCTTACACCTATTTGTCTCTGGGTTTCGATACTTACCTGCTGGGCAAGGAGCATAGACGGTTGTAACTCCCAGAACTTCATTTTCTACTGGAACAAGATACGGTTTGTTGGCAGCTCCGGGTGTAATCTGGTTTGTAAAAATCCAAACATCTTCAACCAAAGCCCAAGAAACGTCATCGCCAGCGTCAGAATATGTCCCCGTTTCGCTAGCTAAATTACCAGCTGGTGCAATTAATCGAACCGATGTTGCGGAAGTATTAGGCAGAACTATCCCAGTAAATGTATCTGAAAAAGTTAAAAACTGACCCGGCTCGATTATCCCACTAGCAAAAGTAAACTGCGTTGTAAAACTTGGGCCCAACTGTAGTTTGTAACCAGTTAAGTTAATCACGACGGCGTTTGGGTTATAAATCTCAATAAATTCTTGCCCTGTGTCGTAGCTCGGTGCATTTGGTAACAACTCAGTGATAAATAATATTGAGTTTTCAAGAGGCACAGCGATGCAATCTTCTTCTCCACTCGGTTTATAGAAGCCTACCGGTGCTACGGTCTGTAAACCATCAAGATTTGGGCAAAAATCTTCAAAACAATCGCCCGATTCGTCTTTGAGGTAACCAACAGGTAATACAATTTGTGTATCGGCTATATTTGGGCATGAATCTATAATTATTTCTTTTTCATAAATTCCACTAACTATAGAGCTCTGTATTGCTCTTGAGCTAAAGCCTACAAGATTTACATCTGTGTCTAGATTTACCTCCAGAGAGTTTCTCCCCAATACTTGCCCGGATGCATGCGCTGGAACAGCTAAGCCTTCCGGCGCAACAGCGCCACCCCAACCAACTCTATCAACCTCAACAGCCGTTTCGTTAACCAGCCTGACATGCCCACCAGTCCCGGCAATGGATACAGCTGAGCTGAAAGTAAAGTCTGGTACAAAGCCCGGGTTAGCAGTGATAAACTCCGTTGTTGCAAAACTCACGTACCCATCAGCCTCAACCCAAAGTTCTGTTGTTGCGTTGGGCGGAACCATGCAGGCAAGTTTCGTAAACGTAGACCCGTTTGAGGCAGAGCTATAGCTCAAACACCACTCCGTAACATTCACCTCAACGTCAGAATTATTATAAAGAAGTATAAACTCCTGAGCAGTCGTGCCCGTGCCGGCACCACCAGTCTGCAACTGCATAATTAAAACGTTTTCAGAGATAGCCGATGCGCTTTTAGGACTAATAACTACAAACTGAACAAGTATAGATAAGGTGATAAAAATTGAGAAAAGTAACTTCACAAGTTAACCCTCATAAAGCCCAGTATCCCCCAACGCTAGCATTTTTTCAATGCGCTAATGTTTTTAACGGCCGTTAGTATAATTAACGTTTTTTGTTACTCGATTACGTTGTATTCGCGAAAGGCATGTCCAGTGCGACGATATAAAAATACCAGCCCAACTACTATCGCTAAGTAGAAAATAATCAAAGTGTTAATTGAAAATATCAACTCAGAACTAGCCGCTGGCAGGAGCGCCAATTTACCAATTATGGTTGTCATATATTCTAGTAATTCTGTTGCAGGACCACCAAGAATTGTGCCTACTCCAGCACCTACAATTCCACCAAAACCAGCAATAAACGTCAACAACATGGCGATTGGAATAAACGGCAAAATTAATGCGTTAGCGATGATTGAAAGTGGCGAATATTGCCCAAATACATACGCAATAATCGGTAGCGTGAGCATTTGTGCAGACATTGTCTCTATAACCACTTGTCTCACAACCCCTGGTTTTTTATCTCCCCAAAAGTAAGCTTGAATTAACGGACCCAACATTATTACGCCTACGAACGACGTAAACGATAATAACCAGCCAATATCCCCCCACGCATATGACGGGTTTATCACAACCGTGATAGCTGCTGAAAGTGGCAAAAGCACCATAGGGTGAATTTTTCGGCCGTAATACCAAGCAACCAAACTTAAGCCAGCAATTAGTGATGCCCGGCTCATTGATGGTGAATATCCAGTCAGTAAAGTAAATCCGTAAATCATAAATCCCGATGCAGCCAGCGCTGTAAACCGAGACACTTTGGCAAAAAGCCGCCGAGCAAATCTCACAAGTATCGTTAGATTGTAGCCACTGGCAACAACGATGTGCGTAAGCCCCAACAACCTTAATTCGTTATTTAGCTTTTCAGGCAATGTGGTTTTTTGCCCAACTAAAAACCCAATTCCAAGCGAGGCTTCGGGTTCGTCTAAGGAATTTCTAACACCTTCAGCAAACCAGTCTCTGGTGTCGCGGGCTACGTCAGTATAATCTTGACGTTCAACCCTCAGAACCTCGGCTCTATAGAGCGCAGCCGGGATTGTGCCAAAACCCTTACTAATTTCGCCGTAAACTGTAACTTTATCCGAACGATTCAAGCTAGTTTTATCTTTAGTGCTAACCCAAAGCTCACCGCCAAAATTACTACCCTCAATATCCACATCTTTTAACTTGAGTCGTAAATCGCCGTCAATGCTGTAACTTGGGTCTTCTGCCACCCTACCAACTACACTTATTGACTCCCCAAAATATTGTTTATACCCCGATAGGTTCAGCCTTTCATTCCCTCCTCGCCAGAGCCCAAATAGTAGGCCAGAGGATATTACAAACAAGACCCCTAAGATACGTCTATTTTTAAATCCGACAATACCCAAACTCGCACTAATAACTAGGACCTCAATAGGGCTAATGTCTTTTGGATTTATCCAAATGCTAATTACCGTTCCTAAAAGTGTTCCCCCGCTAAGCCAGGCCAGTAGCCATGAGTAGTGATACCGTTTAATAGCTTCGTCTTTGTAGCGCTTCATTTAAACCGGTAATACCTGACTCTCACACCCGTTTAACACCCTCTTCATTGCCGAATACTCTGCTTCGCTCACCCACAAACTGTATTTTCTTTTTACAGCAATTTGACGGGCAACATATCTGCATCTGAAAGATTTATTTGGCGGTAGCCATGAAGCAGCATCTGAATCACCTTTTTTCTGATTAGAAGGGCCGTCAACAGCCAGTAAATTTAGTGAATCATTCGCAAAAGAAAATCGTGATTGCTCATCAATGTTTTGAGCGCCTTTTTGCCAAGCATCGCTCAACGCAACAACGTGGTCAATCTGCACGTCGGCGCTAGTTGATTCACCGCGCTTAAAATTAATCGTGTTGCCAGTGTAGGGGTCATTTAGCACACCGTTTAACACCACACAACCGTCACTCCCCAACTCTACCTCGCTCATTTGTTGTCTAAGTATTAAATTGCGCACATCACACCCGCCAATGTCTGCCCAACCATCACTAAATTGCGCTCTGGTATATCCTGTTTTTGGCGCCCGCCCTTTAACTTGTAATTGTTCCAAAACAACCGAGGCAAGCTCAGTTCCCTCAACATTTTCTGATAATACACCGCTTTGTGGTTCTACATTGGTAGTTGTGTCATTAAATATTGCTGGGTCTAAACCAATCAGTGTAAACAACAAAAGTATCAGTACAACAAACGAAGATCTCCTGATTCTTAGTTGCTTACCCGATACAGGCTTAATCATAACTATTATTCTATACTGAAAAATATAAAACGCTTAACATGTAGACTTTCTTACCGCTTATACTTTCTTAGTTCGTTAAGTTTCTATACAATCATATGAAAATAGGAGGTTTACTATATGCCAACAACAATGGCGCACGAATATGATCCGATGTTTTCAACGCCCTACGCCGCAGTATTAGAGGCGAGGGACAGAGACCAAAGAGACGGACTTGCTATGCAGTTGCCAAGAGGATATGAATCTATTGCACAAGTTGACGAAAAATGCTTTGAGCTATTTCAAACCGGGCGTTTGGTTATAGCAAACACCGCTAAAATCCGCTGGATGATGGAAGAGATTAAACGCGATATACCCCGAGCCGCCTTTCAGGATCTAAGCACATATATGATGCGGGGAGTAGTTGATCTCCTTCCAAACGAAATAAAACGGGATGGTGAAGCTTACAAACTTGCTGTTTCTATTAGAGGAGGCGATACGTTCGGTCATATTGTTAGAGAAGCTGTTCCTGGTATTCAGAGGGGGTTTGACACCCAGAGCCGGCATGCTACATCACTAGTAGCTTCTAATGAAGTGTCGAAGATGGGAAGATTTGACGGATTAGAGTGTCTTTCTGTTGATTTTATGTTAGCTACAGGTGGGTCTTTGCATGATTTAAATACTCACGCCGTTGACCTGGGCGCAACCTCTGTTAGGTGCCTGGCTGGGTTTGTTGCTCCTCAAGGAGTTATTAATGTTTTCAACAGAGCTGAAGAAGATGGATTTAAGATTGAAACAATATACTCATTACCTATGGAGGCGGGCTTAGTTTATATAACTGACGAGCACAAAGCTTATATTGCAGGGGGTCATCAGCCGCCCGAGGGTCAACTCCACAGCATGCTCGGCGACTTTGCAGATAGAGAAAACGGCCCTCTAGTTTAGCTGGTTAATTCTAGCGGCGTAGGCGCGGGCGGCGTCTACGTGGCCAAGGATTTTTAGAGACCCAACCAAGACATATACTTCGTTTAAAATATCTTCTTCTACTTCTTTCTCTAAAGTTTTAAATCTTGCCTCGATTTCTTTTATCAGCTCATGTTTGTGATTACTGGTTGCATTAGATTTTTCATCTACTCCGCTAACAACTTCCAATGAACGGGCAGATTTATCTCGCTTTATAACGTGCCCACGTTTTATCAGGTTATTTATGTGCAGCGCAACTGTAGCAACCGATGTGTAATTACACCCACGCATTACTTCCCTGTAGCTTGGGCTATACCCATGTTCAGCAATAAAACCTCTAAGATATTCTAGTAGTTCAAACTGTTTTTTAGTTGGTCTAGTACTCATTTTCTATTAATCCTCACTTTCTTATGTCTATGAAGCAATGGCGCGTGTTGTTTTTTGTAGGATAGTGATTTTTTCTGTTTTTTGAAAACCCACAAACTATACCAGAGCCAGTTCCAAACGGTGAAAAACCCACTAGAAATAAATTGCCCTATATACGGCGAAACTCCTACTTCACGCAAACCACCAACAATCGCTTGATCTAAAATAAAATTAACAAACATTAAACTGTAGTATCTCTTTGCCGAATCGCCAAGTTCTTTATGGCCAGATTTTTTCTGTTTGAAAACCCAATAGCGTTGTAGTAAAAAGTTAACACTAGCACCAATAATATAGCTCGAGATTTTGGTTGGCCAAAATGGAACGTGAAACACCTTGTCTAATACCGCAAAGGCCCCATAGCCAACCCAAAACCAAGCACCACCAGATATCATATATTCAGTGAACTGGACGATAAACTTTCTTGTTTTTTTGTTTGTACGCATTTTGTTTATGCTTTTATCTTACGACATGTGCCATAAAACTACAATTAACAACTTCCGTTGCTATACCTACACATATTATACGCTATAGCGTATAATATGTGTATTATTGAATTATATTTGGTGTTTTCAACAGTTATTAAGATTTTTATTGGTGTAGAATAAGAAGTAATGAAACACAGCGCATCGCTACTTTACAGCTTTATCCTTCTAGTCACAGACTTTGTTGCAGTTGTTTTAGCATTTGTCTTAGCTTACGTAATTCGCGTGAAACTTGACGACCGACCCCTGCTCGAACCAATATCCGCATGGGGGTACATTGGCGTTGTTGCTGTTTTACTGGTTTTTTGGCTAATAATTTACGCACTGCTTGGCTTATACCGCGCCCAAGTCTATGAAAATAGGTTTAAAGAAGCCAGCATGCTTTTAATGGGGTCCTTTATAGGTATCTTGTTCTTAATAGGTAGCGAATATGTTCTAAACCGCGCTGTTTTTCCGGCTCGCTTAGTCACAGCGTACGGTTTCTCTTTTGCTTTTTTGCTTACGCTACTCTTTAGAACAATTGCAAGAGCAGTTAGAAGAATCTTGTTCAGCTACGACATTGGCATCTCTAACGTACTTATTATTGGTACAACCAGGATTACCGGGGAGTTAGCTGAAAAACTATCTAACCCCATGCTAGGGTTTAGAGTAGTTGGGATAGTTGGCGACAAAAGAACAAATTTCTCAGGCGTTGATAAAGATATCCAGTTTAAAGACTTTGAAGAAGCTTCGAAACACCTCAAAAATACAGATATTCACACCATCGTTCAAACAGAACTATTTGCAGACCAAGACCGTAATGATGAAATTCTTGCCTACGCTCAGGAACATCACATTGCCTACCGTTTTGTCCCAGGAAACAACCGGTTGTTTGTGGGTAGTATCGAGGTTAATCTATTCGAAGGCATCCCAACGGTTGCTGTCCATCAAACCGCGCTTACGGGTTGGGGTCGAGTTGCTAAAAGACTGTTTGATCTAGCAGCTGGCTCGTTACTGATTTTACTAGTATCACCTATCCTGCTAATCACATGGCTGGTCCTAACAATATTCGGAGGAAGCAAAGCTGTCTACCGTCAAACCAGAATGTCCCGATATAACACAGAAATTGGCTTATATAAATTTCGCACGCACAAAACCGAGTATAGTGGTGGGCTTACACCGGAGCAGGTCTTTACAAAAATGGGGCGGCCAGAGCTAATAAAAAAATACCGTGAAAACGGCGACTTTCTAATTGACGATCCTCGAATTAGCAAGATAGGACGTATTTTAAGAAAAACTAGCATCGATGAGCTGCCTCAGCTTTTTAACGTCGTACGCGGTGATTTGAGCCTTGTAGGCCCACGCCCACTTATCCCTCAAGAAATAGATTTATTTCATAAGAAAAACGTAATTTTAAGTGTTAAGCCAGGAGTAACTGGTCTAGCCGCAGTATCAGGACGAAGAGACATTCCGTTTGAAGAACGCCGTAAATTAGATATGTACTACGCCCAACATTGGAGCTTTTGGATGGACATTGTGATACTTATGAAAACCGTCGTCCAAGTAGTCAGAAGAGCTTTTTCAAAGAAAGTAGACTAGCATGGCTAAGGAACTAAAAATTGCGATAGTTTGCGACTGGCTAACCAATATGGCGGGTGCAGAGAGGGTAATTTTAGAGCTTCACAAAATGTACCCCAAAGCACCAATATTCACCTCAACTTACGAACCTGAAAAAATGCCGTTGTTTAAAGACGCAGATGTTCGGACTGCGTGGTTTCAAAAATTACCAAAATTTTTACGTAAACATCAATTGCTAACACTGCCTCGTCAGTGGTATTTCGGCCACTTGAAACTAAAGAACTACGACGTAGTAATCTCAGGCTCCGGTGCAGAAGCTAAAGCAGTTAGAGCCCCTGACGGAGTGCACATCAACATCTGTTATACCCCTACACTTTACTATTGGGTAAAACCCGAAGAATATCTTAACAACGAAGGTAGCGGAGGGCTTAATCCTATTTGGCGCCTTGGCCTAAAACTATTACTCCCCTACGCCAAAAAATGGGACTTAAAAGCATCAAAACGCCCAGACAAAATTTATGCCATTTCAACAGCTGTGCAAACCAGAATCAAAAAATATTATAACCGCAACAGCGAGATATTGTACCCGCCGGCCGATACAGAACGCTTCACAGCTAAATTTGTTGATTCACGTAAGGGTTTTGTAACTTTTGGGCGTCAAGTTCAGCATAAACGCTTTGACCTTGCAATCTCTGCCTGTAATGAAATCCAGGCACCGCTAACAGTAATTGGCAACGGGCCAGAACATACCCGCCTTAAGTCTATGGCAGGGCCAACAATTACTTTCAAAACGAACGTATCTGATGATGATATGGTGAAATATATATCTACGGCAGAAGCATTCATATTTCCAAACGAAGAAGATTTTGGGATTGTCGCAGTTGAAGCTCAAGCTTCTGGCACGCCAGTCATAGCTTACAAAGCTGGCGGAGCACTCGATACAGTAGTTGAGGGTGTCACTGGTGAGTTTTTTGAAGAACAGTCCACAAAGTGTTTGAGCAACAAACTAAAGGCTTTTAACTACAAACTTTACAATACCCGCACAATAATCGACCAGGCAAAAAAGTTTTCAAACGAAGAATTCCGCAAAAACATCGACCAAATCGTTGTGAATAACGCCAAAGTCTAACTCTACTATTTCATAAAATGTATTGTTTTTATCCAATTATATATTTGCTCGTTACCTGTTAACATATATTTTTGTTGCGATTTTAACCTATACGAATTTATATAAACGGATGATACTCCCCATACACCATAAATATAAAGGAACCATTGTTATATGTGCGGAATCGTAGGCTACATCGGCAATAAACAGGCAAAAGACTATCTGTTAGGTGGGCTGGAAGCCTTAGAATACCGTGGCTATGACTCAGCCGGAATTGCCTGCTTAAATGGTGAAATGACCTGTATAAAAGTCGCCGGCCGTGTCGAACAGTTAAGATCTAGTGTGTCCAATACCGAAGCGAGAGGTTCGCTCGGCATCGGTCATACGCGCTGGGCAACGCACGGAGGAGTGCTGGAAAAAAACGCCCACCCCCACTGGGACCAAGACAAAAACTTTTATGTAATCCATAACGGAATTATTGAAAACTACCAAGAAATTAAGGATTTTTTGATAAAAAAGGGCGTTGTGTTTCATTCTGATACTGACACAGAGGTAATCCCAAACCTTATAGCCTTTCTCTACAAAGATACAAATAACGTTGAAAAAGCCTTTAAAACAGCTCTAAAAACTCTACGCGGTGCATATGCAGTGGTGATGATTAGCTCTCATGATTCATCTCACATGTACGCCGCAAAACTTTCTAGCCCTCTAGCAATAGGTGTTGGAAAAGATGAAATGTACATAGCGTCTGATGCCGTGCCTATAATGCCCCACACTCAAAAGATAGTTTATCTAGAAGATAATGAAGGGGCTGTGATTACCCAAAAAGGCTACCAGCTTTTTAATGTAGCGACAGACGAATCAATTGAACGCCCAGCAGAACTTATAAAAATTGAACAGGAAACCGCAGACAAAGGCGACTATCCAGATTTTACACTCAAAGAAATTCATGAAGTGGCCAAAACTGTTCGCTCTGCAATGCTGGGACGCTTGAAAGTTGAGGAAGGAATTATCAGGCTTGGTGGACTAGACTTGGTGAAAAGTCAGCTTGATTACATTGATCGAATTATTATTTTAGCGTGCGGTACGTCCTACTACGCCGGCCTTGTTGGTGAATATTTGCTTGAAGAAATTGCCGGAATCCCGGTTGAAGTTCAACAAGCTAGCGAATTTCGCTACCGCGTAGAACCCCTGTCTCGGAGCACGGCTGTATTAGTTGTATCGCAGTCTGGTGAGACCGCTGATACAATTGCAGCCTTGAAAAAACTAGACGGCACGGGAATATTAAAGCTCGGCATAGTTAATGCTTCTGGCTCAACGCTTGCCCGTATGACTGATGCGGGAGTGTATTGTCACGCCGGCCCAGAAAAGGCTGTGGCCAGCACCAAGGCATTTGTTGCCCAAGTAACAATTTTCTTACTTATTTCTTTGCACTTGTCTAAAAATTACAAAAACTACGACAAATTGTTGAGCGAGCTCTCCGAACTACCGCAAAAAATGGAAGAAGTATTTGCCCAAGAATCACACATTAAAAAACTGGCCGAAAAATATAGTAAATATACCGATTTTCTCTACATTGGCCGTCGTTATGCCTACCCACTGGCTCTTGAAGGCGCACTTAAGCTCAAAGAGTTAAGCTACATTCACGCTGAAGGTTTTGCTGGCGGTGAAATGAAGCATGGGCCACTAGCATTAATCGACAAAGATTTTCCTACCTTTGCCGTTGCGCTCAGCAATGGCATGCATGAGAAATTGTATTCAAACTTGCAAGAAATTCATACTCGCACCGGCAAAATAGTGGCCGTCGTTGACGATAAAAATTCAGCCTCAGCCAAACTGGCAGACGACGTAATTGTTATCCCTAAAGTTTCAGAACAGCTTCAACCAATCATTGGCGTAATCCCAATGTTCCTGTTTGCCTACTACGCTTCTAGAAAACTTGGTCGTGACATAGACAAACCCCGCAACCTAGCCAAATCCGTCACCGTTGAGTAAAGTTTAAGCTCGGCCAAAGTCATCTGCCAGGCGGACAATATCTGCTTCGTCCGTAGGATTATTTAAATCCGTATGCTGCCATATTTCAGCAACTATTACCCAGTCACCACCCTCTGGCGCACCGGCTCTATGTCGCGCCAACGCACCGTACGACAGCTCTTCACCCGCCTCATACGTTTTCCACTCACCTTCCTTATCTGTGTCGGATATAGCAGCCAATAAGCTACCTTCAATAACTCGCCAAATCTCTGCACGCCTCTCGTGATACTGCAGGCTTAATTTCTTACCTGGTTCAAAAATAAGAAATTTCGGACTTAAACTTCCGCCATGACCAAGCTCTTCAACCGTTCGACCCGGAAAATACTCTTTGACAAACTGATCTACACAAAAATCAGCAAGACGATAATAGGCGCCCCACGGCTTATATTCGTCCACATCAGACAAAACATAATCTTTAGAAAAGATTAACTCACTTTTAGCTCTCTTTAGCACATCGTATTTATTCATAGCTTATTTATTACTGCTACGGCGGCTCTGGTCTCAGGCCATTTTTCTATAGCAATACAGTCTACCCCAAATGCAAATACAGGATAGTCGTTTCCGCCTTCTTGTAGCCTATCCCCAATAAACAATATTTCCTCTTTTTTGACATTCAACACATCCATTAATTTTTGTATACCGTAAGCCTTATCTACTCCCAGCTTAGTCACGTCAATCGATGTTACCCCGCCAACTCTAACCTCAAACTCAGGAAGAAGTGGAGCAATATAGTCGCGAAGTTCTAGCTTCTTCTTATTATCTGGGTCCCAAGCCTCTTTAAGCTCTACACCTTCTTCACCTAAAACATCAACTATGTCTTGGCCCAAAACAGAGAAGGTAATTTGGCTCTCGCGGTCTTCAATACACTCACCGTATGTTTTTTCTACTCGGTAGCCTAAGTCGTCAAAACCCTTATTCAACGCATCTATGATCTTTTGCTTTTCAGACTCTTTAAAATCTTCAGCGTAAACAAGTTCCCACTCTTTGTTTTCGAGATTATATTTGTAGTATCGGGTACCACAGGTAGGCATGATGTGTAGGTTTTTTAAGTGCTCCGGAGACACCTTCAAATTCGACAAAAGTTGTTTTTCAAACTGGCCAAACTTACCACCAGAAATTACACATACTTGTTTATGGCGTAGCAACTCGGATAATTCTGCACCCATAGCATCGGGCAAAGTCGATTTACTGGGAGCAAGTGTACCATCAAGATCAAATACAATAACTTTTTTGGGCATATTATTTTCTCTTTTCTGCAATTCTTTTTGCTACCACACCAACCTTTTGTCCTAAGTCTTTGCGGGCAACCAATATTCCATCTTTGGTGTTTATGACAACCACGTTATCTAGCCCAACAACTGCAACAGGTTTGTCCTCATGATTCTCTATGTAGCAATTGTCAACGTCCTCAAGTTCTACATATCCTTTGCCTACAAAATTTCCGTGCTCATCAGCACCGACGGCTTTATGCAAATCACCATATGAGCCTAAATCCATCCAGTCAAAACTTGCTGGTACAACTAACAGGTCGTCTACTTTTTCTATTAAAGCGTAGTCTATCGAATCATTTTCAAATTCTAGGTATACTTTTTCAAATTCTTCAGGGGTCTTTGTGTCTCTGAGTTTATTAAAGTTTTCATATAATACAGGCGCGTAGGCTTTCATTTTATTTTTAAATGTCTCTACTGAACCTACAAAATACCCACTGTTCCACAAATACTTTCCGCTTTTTACATACTGTCTTGCTACATCATATTCTGGCTTTTCTTTAAAAGAATGTACATCATAAACTAGACTTTCTTCGTCAAAAATTCCGTCTTTTTGGATATACCCAAAGCCTGTTGCTGGGTAGTCAGGTTCTACCCCAACTAACACTATTCTATTCTCTGACTTTGACGCTTCTCCAGCTATCTTAAAGCTATGCGTAAAACCAACTACATCACGTATATAGTGATCAGCCGATAGTATCGCAATTGGCTCGTTGTTATCGTGTCTTGATGCCACATGATTTAGCGCCGAGACAATGCAACTTGCCGTACCCCTTCTGGCCGGATCAACCACAAAATTATCATCTGTCAGTTCTGGTAATTGGTCTTTTATGTGATGGGCATGACCACTCTCGGTAATGATATACACGTGCTCAGCAATTTTTTTTGCTCGTTCGTAGGTGTTTTGAAGTAGAGATTTATCGTCGCCGTTAACTTTCATTAGATGCTTAGGATAGTCCGGAGTCGAGAGTGGCCAAAGCCTAGTTCCGCTTCCTCCTGCGATGATACATACAATCATATTAGGTAAGTATAATACCTTTCCTTAGACTTATAAAAGTTACTTTCGCAACACTTTATCTCGATTTTCAGCCTTAAATTTTTCAATATAGTTAATAATGTCCACTGTTGTGTGCCAATCAAGTTCTTCGCGTGCTTTTTCAGGTACTTCACCTGAATTTAGTCTCCCTGAATACTTTTCTACATATTCTATAGGGCCTCCAAATGCTTCCGCTATTTCAACAACCGAGTAGCTCTTAGTATTATTTAGCGAATACCCATCGCCTGAGCCTTTTTCGGCAGTTAATATAATTCCCCGCGCCAAATCTTTCACGTATGTAAAATTGCGTTTTTGAGTCCCTGGGAGGTCCACGGTAAAAGATTTACCTTCTAGATAAAGCCTTTCAAACTTAGCGATTAAAGTAGCGTATTTTCCGACTCCGTTCTCTCTAGGTCCAAAAGCGTTATAAAAATAGCATATTGCGTAAGGCAGGTTGTACCATCTACCATAATCATTAATTAAGTCTACATTCGTAGCCTTAGTAAAAGAATAGGGGTTTTGGTGACGTCCATCACCCTCAGCTGCAAACTTTGTGCTGGAGCCAGCGTATACCAATTTCCCAACTTTTCGCTTTCTGCAAAACTCAACAACAGCAAAAGTACCGGTAATATTCATGTCATATACCCGCTCTACATCATCAAAAGATGGGGCAATGCGTGCATACTCACCAAGGTGATATACAACGTCGGGTGTTTCTGGTACTAACTTATTGATGTCCTTAGTGTGCCCCTCACGGTATTCCGCACCCTTAATATGATTTTCTTTTTTACCATTAAAGTAATTATCCAGAGATACCACACGATTTGTTTTATCTTCAAGCAACAGCTCAATTACGTGAGAACCTACATGTCCTGCGCCCCCAGTAACAAGTATCAATTTACCCATGTCTAACTTCTGGTCTTCTAATACTTATGTATGTAAGCCCGTTTTCATTCATAGTGCGCTGATCATTAGTGTTTCGCCCGGCAAAACATGTTCCTGTGACCAGACCAACATAACCGGTTCCTACAACTGTAACCCTCATTTATATAATATTAACAGGTTGGCTTAGTTTATCGAACAGTAAAGAAGTTATCGTTTTGGCACTTGAAAAAGCTTGTGTTTTATGATAGTATGTGTTTACTGTGTATAAAACAAAATCAACCAATTCTAAAAATAAAAAAACTTACATATTTTTGCTGGTATTGTTGTTGCTGATTTTGTTATTTACGTTAGAAAAAACTGGAGTAACAAACTTCTACCAAAAACCAGTTACTACAACCCCGCAAGCCACTGAAGATACAATCAACTACAATCCCCCAACTGAGGCAGAGGCAACAGCAGGCGAAGAACAAAAACAGAAAATTGTAGAACAACAAACTCAGACTTTGCCTAGCTCTGCAAATGTAGTGATTGTTGATGCAAATCAATACGGAGACGACGTCGAGGTAAGAGCCTTCATCTCAAACTTTATAGAAGACGGCAAATGCAATATAGCCTTTACGAATGGCTCTTCGAGCTTTGAAAAAGAAGTACCAGCCTTCGGCGATGCATCGACAACTCCGTGCGTAACTTTGACTTTAAAAAAATCTGACTTTTCTACTTCAGGTACCTGGAATGTTGAAGTGGCCTACACAGGAAAAACTGTTTCCGGTAGCGCATCAACCACTCTGGAGATTCAATAACAATGAAAACGCAAAATTTAATCTTCGGAAAACTACTTTTCTTAGCAAGTTTTTTTCTAGTTTCTGCATTATTGCCAGCTTCTGCAAGCGCTCTATCTGGTTCAGATTTTCAAGCCGGCCGAATAATTGATAACTCTGTATTTTATAACTCAAGTTCGATGACAATTCAGCAGATTCAAGATTTTCTTAATTCAAAAGTGCCGGTTTGTGATACCAATGGTACTCAGCCTATATATGGCACAACTCGTGCTTCATATAGTGCATCTCAAGGTCACCCAGCGCCGTTTATATGTTTGAAAGACTACTCGCAAACCGTACCTGCAATTACTAATAGCGGAAGCGACTTATGTACAGGAAGCATTACAGCCGGCACAAAGTCATCTGCCCAAATAATTTACGACGCTTCTCGTGCCTGTGGTATAAACCCTCAAGTACTAATAGTTCTACTCCAAAAAGAACAAAGCCTGGTTACCGACGATTGGCCATGGGACACGCAATACCGAAGTGCCACCGGCTACGGATGTCCAGACACCGCACCATGTGATTCTGAGTATTACGGCTTCTTCAATCAAGTTTACCAAGCAGCCAAAGCCTTTAGACGATACGAGGCTAATCCTAATAGTTATAACTACAAGGCTAATCGCAACAACACAATTTATTACAACCCAAATCTTAGCGGTTGTGGCAGCTCAAATGTTTTTATTGAAAACCAAGCAACAGCTAGTTTATACATTTATACCCCCTACCAACCAAATACCGCCGCCCTAAATAACTTATACGGTACTGGAGATTCGTGTAGTGCCTACGGCAACCGCAACTTCTGGCGCCTCTTCAATGACTGGTTTGGTAGCACCCAAAACGCAAATTACTCTTGGTCTTTAGTGTCTCAAACAGTTCACACCGACCAAACCAGAACAGTACCAGTCGGGACTTCCAACATGGCACCAAATAATAGAGTGTATGCAACAATTAGTATCAGAAACACAGGAAACCAATCATGGAGCAATACAGGCTCTAATCCAATACGGTTTGGTACTGTAAGGCCACATGAAAGACAAAGCGTGTTCTGTGACCCCACTTGGCTATCGTGTTCGAGGCCTGCAACAATGGCGGAGGCCACTGTTGCCCCGGAAGGGATTGCAACATTCAGCTTTTGGCTCAAGGCACCTCTAAATGGGGCTCAGGTTTCTGAATATTTTGCACCTGTCATTGAAGGCTCTCTCTGGATGCAGGATATTGGACTTTTCTATAGTATGCAAACCAATCCAGCGGTTTTCAGTTGGCAAATGTTGTCTCAATATTCCTACACTGACCAAACCAAGACCAGCGTTAGGTCTCTAAACAACTTACTCCCTGGTGAAAAAGCCTATATTGGGTTTACTGCCAGAAATACGGGTAATATGACGTGGGGTAACACTGGTCCACAATCGATATTAGTGGGGACATTGAGCCCCAACGAAAGGCCTAGCGTCTTCTCGCCAGGCAGCAGTTGGCTAAGTGGTACGCGACCTGCCCTACTTCAAGAATCGTCTGTGGCTCCTGGGCAGACCGGTACATTCGAATTCTGGATGACTGCACCAAATGCTCCGGGCGAACGGCATGAGCGGTTCGGTCTAATTGCAAATGGCTATAGTTGGTTTAACGATACTGGGCTAAGTTTCTACACAAACATTTTGCCACAAACATATACATGGCAAATGACTAGCCAGTACGCTTATACCGACCAAACCAAGACAACTGTTAAGAATCTGGGTAATCTAGTGCCTGGAGAAAGGACGTATGTTGGATTTAAAGCTAAAAATACTGGAACTATTACATGGAGAAACACTGGCACGAACGCGTTATTGGTTGGGACCACTAGCCCAAACGAAAGACCTAGTGTATTCTCACCAAGTAGTGGATGGTTAAGCGGTACGCGGCCTGCACTACTTCAAGAATCGACTGTGGCTCCTGGGCAGACAGGTACATTTGAGTTCTGGATGACTGCACCGAATGCCCCAGGTGAACGACATGAGCGATTTAATATTATTGCAAATAATTTAACTTGGTTTAATGATTTAGGACTAAGCTTTTATACCAAAGTTAACTAGAACAACCAATGTTTCTAACTCTCATATTGTAGCCCTTGTCGTTTTTTAATGTAATTAAACCATTCGAAACAATAGTTATTGGTGCATAAGTAGTGCCGACCGTGGATGTTGTAACTTGCCCGGTTTCATCAGTAGTAAATAGTTGAGCTGTACCTTCCTCTACCGCCATTCTTATCTCAAAACAATTTTTAATTATCCCTTCTGGAACTTGATTAGATCCTGGTAATGGCGACACCTTCATAACACTCTCGTTAACAGCCTCATATTCCCAATCAATTGCAGACTTAATAATAGTAGCGTTCCTAACAAAGCCATTTTCGAACTTTAGCATGTTGTGTTGAGGTTCAGCAGTAATCTTGGCAATAATTGTGATGTCATTTTTTACCAATGGAGTAAATGCTAAAATACTAAAGGGTGATTGTGGCGCAACTCGTACTATTTCAAGCCCTTGTATTTTCGATATTTCCTTTTCTTCCACCCCATGAATAATCACATGATCTACACCTGTCCCACGCAAAACTCGTAAAGTTTGGATATCTGATATATCTTTCAGTGAAGCTCTCAGATCTTCTTCGTATGCTAAAGGGTTGTTGCTGTTAAATAACACTTTCTTATGAACATTTTGCATCGACAAGTAGTATGCCATAGCGTTTGATTCACCACCTGCTCTTTCTGTTGGATATTCCGCAACAACTTTAATGTCTTGCTGGTCTCGAAGCCAGCTATAGATCTGTGGTACATCTGTTTTATAACTAAAAGTTGATAACTTATTACCAATAAAAGGCTTGAATGCTTGATACTCAACAAATACTATTAAGAAAATCATAATGAAGAGTACCTTCAGTGTTTTTCTATATTTGCTGAAGTTAGCAACAATATAGGTAAGTATGATAGAAAAAAGAGTTATGACTGCAAAATTAGCAGGAACATACAGCCTTGTCAGAGTTCTCCACGTACTAGTAATCTCCAACAATATGTACGAAGGGGTTGGGATAATTCCCATTAGTTTTATTGGCGGTAGTGCAATTAATCCCGCAACTAAAACTACACCTATCATGCCTGCCAACAGTAATTTTTTATCATATCCCAAAGGGATGATAGGTTTTCTTTTATTAAGTCTTTCCCAGCAGAAGATTATTAGGCCGGTGCTTGTGATTGCTAGAATTATCATACTTATGCCTACAGTGTCTTCACCTATCCCACATGTAAACCCACTATGCAAACTATCTATTATACTAACGTAATCCTCTTTACCAAAAGCTCGTTGAAATACTGGGTGTAATACAAAAGGAACCGCATACTCGTGTGGTAAGTTGCTACATGACTTAGCTTCAAAAAGAACATTGCCCCTTAAGGCCGCGACTGAACTGCTAATTTCGCTGCTGTTTTTTAATATAACTCCAGCCAAAGGTAGTAATAACGCACCAAGAATAGCAAATCCTAATAATACCCTCTTTAGATCTGAGTAAAATAACTTTCTTTCATTATGGGACTTGCGACCTTTGAGCCACTGTATTCCAAGCCAAACACCAAGTATTGGACCTACTATTGAAGCTAGCAATAAAGAGAAATAAGGGTCAAAGTAAGCTGTAGTTGCGGAGACGACCCCAAATATAAGTGCGTCTTTTTTCCGCTTGTGAGTAAGTAAATTAAATAAAGCCCAGGCTGAGCCAATTAATAAGGCTTGATAACCATACCCCGGATGTCCTCCAACTTTCATTTGAAAGTAAGGACTAAACGATACTGCATACCCTGCTAACCACGCAATCCAGCGCTTTTTTGTTACGGCCACAATAAAGCCATACATAACTCCAGCACTAGCTATAAACCCGACCATATTAACAACGTTATAACCACAAATTGGACCAAGTAATCTTGAGCTTGACCAGATTAACATAGTTTGCCCAACCAAACTATAGCTTGTTGGGCTATATAAATCCTCGCCAACAGGGTAGTTAGTTTGATTAGTGTATGTACCAAGAGGTGGTTGCTTTGGCTCAAGCTCATACCTCCAAATAGGTCCTGCTGTGTTGTCTCCAAAGCCGTAAAGTGTGTTTTTACAGTCCCATGTACTTGGCCCCATATAAAATATTGTGAAAAATAGATAAGATAACAAAACCAAGAATAGTGAGACTTTAGTTTTTTTTGTCGCTTTGACAAGCTTCTCAACTATTTTCACAAGCCTATTTCTTTCTCGCCATGATAATTATGCCCGAGGATAATCGTGGATAAACAGTAAATATATCGTCTACCAACCTTACAGGCTTTGGAAGTGCTGCAAAATGAGCACCCTTGATCTTCACTACTTCAAATCCCCCTTTTTCAAGTAAATCTCGAAGCGCACGTATAGTGAAGATACGAATATGGCCCACGGGTATCGTCCCTTGTTTGATTTTTTTAAGCGGTCCTGCGCCAATTTTTGGTGATACGGTAGAGAGCTCGTAGAACATCGGCATTATTCCAAAAAGCACCAATATTCGGTTATACCAAGCGCACAAATTAGGGGTCGTTATAATAACGTGACCTCCTTTTTTCGTAAGTCGTGCGCACTCCGCTACAAAAAAATCTGGGTTCACTAGATGTTCAATTAGTTCTCCTGCATATACAATATCGAAAGTTTTGTCAGCGTATGGTATACCAAGCTCAATGTTGCACTGCTTAAAATTAAACTGCAGCTTTTTAGCTATTTTCAAATTGTATTCTGAATAATCAACACCATGCATATCAAATTTTGGCTTAACTTTTGAAAGTTTGTCCATAAAGAAACCAATCCCGCTACCAATATCCAAAAACTTAGCTTTATTTATTCCGATACTCTCAATTAGCTTTATAGATTTTTTTTCTCTATCAAAAAGCTCGGGCTTTGTTAGTATATTTTCTCCCCACTTTTCTTCATCATAATAATCAATCAATTTACCTGTGCTCATTATATTTTTCTTTCTTTGCTGAATTTATTAAATATATTAATTTCTAGAAATGCTTGCCATATCCCTGCCCCGTAAAAAATACCGAATACCGGGCTCAATATAAACAAGCTTAGTCCGTCTTTTAGTGGGACCCTTAGAAGTATTATACAGACAAGTTCAACCACCCAACCAATAAAGCCAACTAGCAAAAGTGGGAGAAGTATAGTTGGTTTTATTAATATTAAAATAGAAATTCCAACTGACAGCAATAAAAACCCTATAAGTGGATAATAGAACCTGTTACCGTCATTTCTCAAGAAACCATCAACAAACACTTTCCCGCGGTGGTATACGTGTTTTAAATATTGTTTCATTGATGATCGAGCATGATATAAACACCAGTATTCAGGGCTAATGTTTATGCTGTGGTCCTCCGCAATGTGTCGTATGAGCAGAGTATCGTCGTTAGATGTTTTAAGATTTTTTGTATTCTTCAAAAACCAGTCATTTGCTTTAATTATGGTTTCTTTCTTTATAAAGAAACAGGTAGTGCCTTTAGGATAATCATCAAAGCCTTCAATCCCATAAGAGATATCCCTGGGATCACTGAAATACTTTCTCCAAGCTATATATGCTATGGCTTCCCAGAATCTTGCATATATATTTCCTGCGCTCTTCGATTTAACATGTGCACACCACACGTTTCTCGATGGATCTTCAGCGTGCTTCTCGACAACATACTTTAATGCGTTTCTACCAATGAATACGCGAGTATCAACAAATAGTATGAAATTAAACGATGCCTCGTTTGCCCCAGTTTGACGTGCCACAAACCTACCGCCATTATTTTGTGTTATTAATTTAATTGGTAGTTTTGATTCATTTATTAATTTATTAATGGTTAGTTCTGTTTCGTCTGTAGAACCATCATTAACAACAAGAATCTCGTAATCATGTATACCCGCTACATTAACCGCTTCACAAACCTTATTAATAGTTTCTGGCAGCCAAGATGCACCATTATAGGTTGGTATTACCACCGATAGTGAGGTGATCCTATTATTAACACTATGTTCAGCCTGATGTTTGTTCACGAATATTCCCTCTTATTATGTACCCTGAAAAGTTATATATATATTACCATCTAGACATCCCTTACAGAATTGTTAATTTCACTTACTCTAAATAGGTTCTGAGCACTAGGGCATTAATGTAGAATACATATAGTGATAAAACATACTCCCCTATTCTATTTTTTGCTCTTAAGCATCGTTGCTTCGGCCCTTAACTACCTCACCTACCCAATATTGGGGAGGGTGCTAGGTGCTGATCAATTTATCCATGTTTCGGTAGCGTTATCCCTACTAACTCAAATTGCAACGGTATTATTATCGGTTGTTGCTTTAACGATTGGGCTAACGAAAGATAAAGAAGACAACCAAGAGACAATAGAGCACTTACAGACAGTCGTAATAAAACTATTTGTAATTATCATAATATTATTTAGTATTTCTTCTCCAACATTGTTTAGAGGTATTAACCTGCCACCGATTTACATACTACCGATAGCCCTACTGCTGATATTTTCAGTACCCTCATCCGTATTCTCAGGGTATTTAAATGGTAAAAGAAAGCTTGTAAAAGTGGGTATTGTCGCAGTTATAACTGCTACTTTTCAATTCTTGCCGACTATTGCAGTAGCGCTGATATCAAAGAGTGGAGCTTTGGCATTAATCGCTATGTCAGTTGGCCACTTATTAGCCATTGTGCTCATAGTGTCGCTTTTTAGAGAAGAGCAATTACCGAGAATTGCGATTAATAGCAGATTTCTAAAAAGTCTTTCTGGCCGCTATAAGGCTCTACTATATTATGCCGTTGTCGCATCTATAGGAATATTACTTGTAAATATTTTACAAGTAATAGATTTATTAGCTATTACAGCTGCGAAAATTGACGCTAAAGTCTATACTGATATTTATGTAATTAGTCGCGCAGTATTCTTTGGTGGCTTGATTTTTGTGTGGCCCTTTCTGTCCTCTATCGATGTGCATGATTTACGTAATAATTTTAAGCCAACAATGCAGTTATTGTCCTTCCTGTTCCTTGTTAGTGCTACAAGTGTAGTACTTATGTATTTCTTTGGTAATTACATACTTAACGCTATTATGGGCACTAGCTATTCATTAGCCGAGATTCGTAGCCTATCAACCTTATCAATCCTCTATAAGTTTTTCTGGGTTGGAATTATGGCCTATACCCTATATTTCATTGTCGTTCGTGACTATATGGCTTTCATTATCCCTACGATTATTACTATCGCTACCACCATGTATTTGATTTTAGGGGGAAACCAAGGTAGCGTAGCGAGAATGTACGGCTTAAACACTATCGCGCTTTTTGGTTTTATCTTCTGCAGCATATCATTCTGGATAAGCTTGAGGTCCTCAACAAGAAACGTATATACTAAGTAAGTAGCTAAGGACTAGTTAGATTAAAATGAGAATAAGAGAACATAGTAAAATTACCACTTTCAGCGTTGTTATACCTATATTTAATGAGCAGGAGAATCTTCAGTGGCACCACAATAAAATAGTGGAGTTTTTTAATAAGTTAAATCGAAATTTTGAGATTATCTATGTTAATGACGGTAGTACTGATGACTCACTGGAAATTATTCGCAAAATTAAGGCCGCATCAAAAAATACACGCTTTATATCTCTTTCTAGAAATTTTGGAAAAGAAGCTGCTACTAGTGCTGGAATCTCTGAAGTATCCGGTGATGCTGCAATAATTATGGACGGAGATGGTCAGCATCCAATAGAACTTGTTGAAACTTTTATAGAATTATGGGAAAAAGGAAATGATGTAGTTGTTGGGATAAGAAGAGGCAATGTTGGTGAAGGGTTCGTCAAAAAGCACGGTTCAAGACTTTTCTATAAATTACTAAAATTTATTGGCGGTAAAGACGTAGTTGCAGGCACTACGGACTTCAGATTAATCGATAAAAAAGTTGTGGATGAGTTTAATAAGTTAACTGAACGCAATCGTGTAACGCGTAATCTACTGGATTGGCTTGGCTACAAACGAGTTGAAGTACCATTTGAAGCTGAAGAGCGACATGCAGGAACTGCTACTTACTCTTTCCGTAAACTTTTTAAACTTGCTATTGACGGTATAATATCGCACTCAACTAGACCGCTTAAACTTATCGCAGCTTTAGGCATGTTAATATCGGTGTTCTCAGCTTTTGCGGGCTTAGCTTTGGCGGTTCAGGAATATATACTAGGTGACCCAATGAATCTTTCAATAAGTGGCGCTGCGCTTCTTGCTATTTTTGTCACCTTTTTGGTAGGCATTGTTTTAGTATGCCAAGGCTTATTAGCCCTATATATTGAAAGTGTCTATTATGAGACGCAAAATAGACCTCTCTACGTAATTGCTGAAAAATCTTAAAATAAATGAATATACTATGGCTGTCTTGGAAAGATATTGAGCATCCACTTTCAGGTGGTGCGGAACTTGTATCTACAGAAATACGAAAAAGACTTATTTTAGACGGACATTCAGTACGATTGATTACGTCTAGACCAGACAATTCTGATATAAAATCTGTAATTGATGGAGTTGAGATATACAGAACAGGCAATAAATATACCGTTTATACCAAAGCTAAAAAACTATATAAAAAATCAATGGGTGGTTGGGCAGATTTAATTATTGACGAGATGAACACCATCCCTTTTCTTGGTTTTAAATACGATAAAATGCCAACAGTGCTTTTAACCTACCAGTTAGCGCGACAAGTATGGTTTTACCAGATGATATTCCCCTTTTCCCTCGCTGGGTACCTGTTAGAACCCCTGCTACTAAGATACCTGTCTAGAAATAAGTATAATCTGGTACTAACTGAATCTGATAGTACAAAGAAAGATTTAGCAAAGTATGGGTTCAGACAAGACGCGATAAAAACATTCAGGATTGGCATGAATATTAAAACTACAACACAACATGCAAAAAAGAGCACCCGAACGATAATCTCATTGGGGTCAGTAAGACCAATGAAGAGGACTTTGCATATAATAAAAGCATTTGAACTGGCCGTACAAAAACTACCAGATTTAATACTTGTTGTAGTAGGTGATTATTCCGGTAAATACGGCAAAAGGGTTTTTGCACACGCAAAAAAATCTAATTACTCAGACTCTATTAAGTTTTACGGTAAAGTAGATGAAAAAGCGAAAGAACAATTGCTTAGAGATTCGGCGATAATAGTTATAACTTCAGTTAAAGAAGGCTGGGGAATTATTGCTACCGAAGCGGCAAGTCAAGGCGTACCCGCCGTAGCCTACGACACAGATGGACTAAGAGATAGTGTTCTAGACGGCAAAACAGGACTATTAGCTAAGTCCGGAAATTTTGTCGATTTATCATTAAAGATAACAAAATTATTAGAGGACCCTAAAAGACTAGAAAAGATGCGAGATGCGGGTATAGAAAACAGCCGTCAGTTTACTTTTGATAATTCATACGAAGACTTTGTTAAATGTTTAGGTATAATTAAACAAACAGGTAATTTAGGAAATTGATGACCCAAAAAAAGATTAAAGTTTTTGTAGATGGTGAAGTACTGGTGCTTGACCATTTTAGTGGTATAGGGCACTATACTGCCTCACTACTTCAGGAAGTCGATAAATTACTAGAGGATAAAGAATATTCAAATATTAAAATAGAGATTGGTTTGCCGTGGAGATTAAGCAAGCGTATAGAAAAGTTCGGGTACAAAAACTTTAAGATTAGAAGGATGCCTATTTCACCAAGAATATCAAACGGCTTAAAAAGACGTGGTTTAATACCACCTATTGATTTATTTTTCGGTAGAAAAACATATGTTTTTACGCATTTTAGTTCTTGGCCGACTTTGTTTAGCCCACAAATCCCCATTATTTATGACTTATCCTTTATCCATTTCCCCCAGTTCTCTGCTGAAAGAAATCAAGAATTCTTGACTGACCAGACTGAAATATCTATAAAACGTGCCACACGTGTAATTACAATTTCTGAAAATAGTAAAAAAGAAATCGCCGACCACTACCAGTATTCTCCTGAAAATATTGATAAAGTTATACCTATCCTTGACACTAAAAAATTTCGCCCTCAAACTCCAGCTACAAAAAAAGGTATACGTGCTAAATATTCACTATTCGATGATTACATATTATTTGTAGGGAATATCGAACCTAGAAAAAACTTAGTGTCTTTGCTGAAGGCCTACGAGAATATGCAAAGCGACCTACAGAAGAATTTTGCTCTACTACTTGTAGGGGCAAAAGGTTGGAAGGACAACGAGATACATAATCAGATTGAAAATATGCAGAGTAAGGGACTTAAGGTTATTCTACCCACCAGTTACGTAGAAGATGCAGACCTACCCGCCCTGTACAGCGCCGCAAGCGCTTTTGCGTACGTTAGTGTTTATGAAGGTTATGGGATCCCGCCTACAGAAGCCATGGCTTGCGGAACAGCTGTGTTGAGCAGTAATAATTCCTCACTCCCTGAGGCTGTCGGTGATGCGGCTCTTACGGTAAACGCCTTGGATGTGAAAGAAATCACCAAAGGGCTTGAGAGCATACTTTCAGACGCCGAGGTAGCTGATAGGCTAAAGACTAAAGGGTACAAGAGAATCAAAAAATTGGACACTGAAGAAAATGCTAGAATATTTTTACACTCAATCATTAAAAGTTCAGAGGGTACCGAGAAAGGTAGAAAATCAATATGAGAAGTCTTATAGTAAAAATCCCACTCGTAGGGTATCTGTACAGATTATTAACTTCTGTTCTACTGCTCCCAAGAAAATTGCATGCCGTGCACCATGCTTTACATGAACTAGACAAAAAGATATTAGATCTTCAGGAAAAAACGACAAAAACAAACGAGAAACTTATAGAATTACTTGAGATCGACAAAAAACCAAAGAGCTAAAATTTAACAAACGTTAAAACATCAAAACAAATCATTTAGTTTTACGAAACCAACCAGTCGTCAAACTAACTAAGGCCATCTTCACCCTACCAAGATAGCGCCTATTCACATAGCTAGTTTTATTCAATACTCCAATTTCTGTGTCTTTATCAAGTATCGCTTTTTCTAACTCTTCAGTTTTAGATTTAAGAAATGATATATTTTTTTTGTCATTTTCTACAGTCAATTGGTGGTCTACCCGCTCATTGTGCTGGTGAACCTTAAGAGAGTTATGCCCCAATTCCACCAATCTCTCTGAAAAACCATCAAGTAAGCTATCGGACTCATTAGCAATATAATATTCGTTTAGCCCATCAAACATTACGTACCTATACCCCCAAGAAGTAAACAAACTATTCCAGTCTTTATGAAAATGATCTGCCTCTATACAAACAACTGTGGGCCTGTACTTGTCCCAGTCATTACCCAATATTACCTCTTCTTCAAAACCTTCAACATCAATTTTTAGAAAATCTATTTTACTGACTTCATTATCCTTGAAAAGCTTTTGGAGAGTGATGACTTCTACTTCGTAGTCGACATGCTTCTGTTTAGTATCCTTGTGAGTTTTTACTTCTTCCGAGAAAGTAGAGTGACCATCTATATTTGTATATTCTCTGAGAGTTAGTTTTCCTGTCTTTTTGCCTATCCCAACATTAAGATTTATATCCCTTGGCCTCGCTTTCTTCAGCGCATCATAGAGCCTGCCAATCGGCTCTACATTAATCCCACTCCATCCATCAATATAAAAATGTTTTGTGATTGAATCTATATCCGGGCTATTAGCTCCTATATCGACATAGAAGCCCTTGGAAGTTTTATTTAGCAAAGAATAAATAATTAAGTCTTCCCGGTTCTGCGCATACGATATAAAACTATCCTTAACCATAAAGTATTACTTCCTCTTCTTAGACTGATTACCATAATAGTTTGATAGCTCTGATAAATCATACTCATAGGCTCTGAACAAAGAGTTGTCGCTATCGTTTTTTGAAGTTTCTATTATTAAATCTGCATCTCTTTTATCAAATGAAGCCACTATCAACCCGTCTCCGCTAAAAGATTCAAGTACATTATGCGCTGATATTATATGCGCCCCATTATCTACAAGAAAATCCTTGCACCGCTGGTGGGTCAAAGGATCACCAGAAAAAAGATAATGATGTGTCGAAACAAAAACAAATCTAACTTTTTTATCTTTTATCATTTTTAGAGACCCCTGTAAGGCGCTTAATTCAACCCCCTGGACGTCCATGTGTAATATATCAATTTTTTTTATTTTAAATTCTTCTGCTAAAGAGTCAACTGTCCTGACTTTTGCCTTAATTTTTTTTGAAGGGTCTGAATCAAGATTGAAATCAATTATTTCTTTGTCGGTCTCCCCAGCTGCTGCATTGATAAACTTTATTCTACCACTTAGTCCGTTAACTGTTGCATTAGCCTTACCAACCTTCATATTTACAGGGTCCGGTTCGCAACAAAACGACTTTGCGTTTGGGAACTCTTTTAGTAGCCATAAGCTGTAGTAGGACCAGAAACTTCCTAGTTCTAAGATTACTGGAGACTTGTCGAGATATTTCAGTATTTCATAAAATAATTTTTCTTCCTGCGGTTCGTGGTGCCCTTTTAATTTTTCAATTATTTTTTGCATCCACTCGCCATGATACCCTCCGGCTTTTACGTATAGTCCGTTGTGCATTATTTGAAATTTTTGACCGTTAATTTCTTTGTAGTTTCCGGCATTTTTGCGTTTATTTATATAATCCGTATCCCTGCACGAAACTGTCATATCTACTCTTTGCCATTCGTTTTTATTCCAAACTTTTTCTGGTGACATAGATAGGTATTCTATTGGTAATTTTACTTTTTTACTTCTAAACATTACTACCCCTGTTTAATATTAAGTTTGATACTAGGCAATATAATATAAGGCGATCTATCCTTGCCGATTACATTGAAAGTGATTGCAGACTCCCACCAATCGTGTACTGTTGCACCGTCATTTTGAGTGATTGCTACATCTACTGAATGTACCCCATTTGTAAAAAGATCCGGAAATTCCCAAGATAACTCGACCTTCTTGTTGTCCTTAATCGTCCCCGGAAATTGCTTTTTTATAAGACTATTTGTCCCCAAGATAGGTTTACCATCTGGGCCCTTTACTAAGAATCCAAATATTGGATTTATTACCTCAGTTTTAGCTTCTGTTATCAAACTTACTTTGTACCCGGTTTTTGTTTTTGTTACTTTGGCAGATTTGTATTTTATAGCACCCTTACCCCACCTTGGACCTTCATCTTTTTGTACTACATTTTGGCCCGCAACTGGCGAAAACATTTTTAAATATTCGCGGGCTAAATCCTGAGGGGCGCCGGAATATACTATTTTACCCTTATTAAACAAAATTCCGCTGTCACAAAACTCTCTAACTACATCCATGTCATGAGTAACTAGTACTACTGTTTTTTTCTTTTTCTTTAGATCTTTAAAGTAGTTATAGCACTTACGCTGGAAAGCAGCGTCACCAACGGCTAGAACCTCGTCTAAAAGTAATATTGGTGCGTCAGCCCTAATAGCTATTGAAAACGCCAACCGTACCTGCATGCCTGAAGAATAATTCCTGAGTTTTTGGTCCATAAACTTTTCTAGCTCTGCAAAACTAACAATATCGTCATACATTTTTAACATGTCTGTACGAGAGAAGCCCAATAATGCTCCGTTTAGAAAGATGTTTTCTCTACCAGATAAATCTGGGTTAAAACCTACCCCCAATTCAATAAATGGAGTGAGTTTCCCGTCTATATCAATAGTCCCTGTATCCGGAGAATAAATACCTGCAATTAGTTTTAGAAGTGTGCTTTTTCCGCTACCGTTCTTTCCTACTATGCCAAAGAACTCACCTTTCTTGATCGAAAAGTTAACTCCGTCTACAGATTTCTGCATTTCATAGGTGCGTTTTCTTCTGAATATATTCACAAACAAACCTTTTATGGAGCTATGAATTTCGTGAGGCAACTTAAAGGATTTGCTCAAGTTCGTAACAACAATTGCGTTTTCTTTTAGGTCTTTCATTTAGATATTCTCTGCAAATGTTTTAGCTTGTGAACGGAAATACAATAGACCAATTATTAGAGTGAAAATAACTATTGAGATAGGTATTAAATAGACAACATCACCGTTAAATGTCTCCCCCAGTGTTATCGATTGTTTTGTAACAAAAAACTGCCTTGCATCCTGCATAGATTGAGCCAAAGGATTTAATAGTAAGAATTCTCTAGCAGTAATATTAGTAATCAGTGATATGGGATAAAGTATTGGTGTTAAATAAAACCCAGCCTGCAAGAAAACCTCCCATATGTGACTAATATCTCTATACTTTACGAACATTGCCGACAATATTAACGATACGCCCAGTGCAAATATATAAATTTCCAAAAGTATAAAAGGTAAAAATACACTGGTAGCCATCAGGTCTAACTTGGTGAAAAGTGCAAAAATTAAAACGACAACAAGATTTAACCCCAGATTAATTAGTGCTGACATACTTGTCGAAACAATGATAAGCCAACGTGGTATCCTAATTTTCCTTATAAGATCCCCCCTGGCTACGATTGACGAGAGACTTTGAGAGGTCATGTCGCTAAAAAAGCTCCATAAAACAATACCCAGTAATAGATAGATTGGGTAGTTTTGAATGTCACTACCGATTTTTAAAAACTTTGCAAAAACAATATACAAAATTGTAAACAAAAGTAGTGGTCGCAACAAAGACCAGGTATACCCCAGTACTGAGCCTTGATACCTAAGTTTAAAATCAGTTCTTACAAGTTCTGATAACAAAACTCTATTTTGTTTTGAAAAGATCTTTTTCATCTACTCTATTTTAGGTTGTCAGGGCGTAACTAGCAACTAAATAGCCAGGGTATCCATATTCTGCTAACCTAATAGTCATGAGCCAGATATTAGTTACAGGCGTGAATGGATTTGTTGGGCATCATGTTGCCGAACAATTACATACTTCTGGGTTCGAGGTGTTGGGTGTTGGCAACCAACCAGAATTACAACCAGATTTGTCAGAAGTAGTCGAAGGCTATGTTGGCTGTGACCTAACAAGTTCTGAATCAATTAAAACTATTGATTTAAGGACTGTTTCGGCAATCATTAACCTTGCCGGTTTTGCAAATGTTGGAGATTCTCGCGGACAGGGTGAGTTATACGACAAAGTAAATATTGGTGTGCATACAGTTTTGTATGATGAATGCTTAAGACAAGGTGTAACCCCACGAATAATAGCCGTTAGCACTGGCGCTGTCTATGACCCTAACCAACCACTCCCAATTACTGAGGAGTCTGCTCTAATCCCTCAAGACGAGACAAACGAATACGTAGTTAGTAAACAAAAAATGGAAGAGGCTCTTAGGCCATACAAGGAAAAAGGGTTAGAAATAATTATTGCTAGACCATTTAACCATTCTGGTCCTGGTCAATTACCAGGATTTCTATTGCCAGACCTAGGTGCCCAAATTAAAAAAGCAATATCTGACGGTACCCCGCTTCTTGTAGGTAATCTTGACACAAAAAGAGATTTTACCGATGTACGTGACGTCGCAAGAGCTTACTCAGAGCTAGCAACCTGTGCGCAGTCAGATTTGAAGCATGATATCTACAATATTTGTTCTGGTAAAAGTATTTCTGGGCAAGAAATACTTAAGTTTTTATGCGAAGCTTTTAGCGTTGCAGATTTGCAAACAAAAATCGACCCATCAAGAATTCGCCCAAACGAAGTTATGGATATCTACGGCTCACGCGAACGATTAACCCAAGATACTGGCTGGCAACCTGAAATATCTGTAGAGCAAATGGTCAAAGACTTTGTAACTTGGCAAAAATCTTCTAAATAATTTACTTTTCTAGTTTTAAGTCGTAATCTACCATTAACTTAACAAGGCCAGGGAAATCGACTTTGCGTTTCCAGCCTAGATCTTTTTCGGCTTTTGCGGGGTTGCCTAGCAACATATCTACTTCCGCAGGACGATAAAATTCCGGATTTATTTTTACCAATACTTTACCGGTTTTTTTGTCTACTCCCTCTTCTTTTTCAGCTTTACCGCGCCATTCAATTTCTATACCAATCTCTTTAAAGGCAAGCTCTACAAACTCTCTAACAGAATGAGTTTCCCCTGTTGCTAACACATAATCACCCGGTTCTTTTTGCTGTAAAATGCGCCACATCCCCTCAACATAATCTCCTGCGTAACCCCAATCGCGTTTTGCATCCATATTACCCAGCTCTATAAATTCTTGTTTGCCAAGTTTGATGCGTGCAACCGACTGGCTAATCTTTCTAGTCACAAATTCCGGGCCTCGTCTTTCGCCTTCATGATTAAATAAAATCCCACATGAAGCAAACATGCCGTAACTCTCACGGTAATTACGTGTTATCCAGTGCCCGTAAAGTTTTGCGACGCCGTAAGGGCTTCTTGGGTGAAAAAGTGCATCCTCGTCATAGCCTTTGTCTGAACGGTTATAATCTAACCCTCCGAACATCTCTGAAGTCGACGCTTGATAAAATTTTGTAGTTTTTTCTAAGCCAGCCAAACGGATTGCTTCGAGAACATTAACCACGCCTTTGCCAGTTACATCAGCTGTTAGCAGTGGATCTTTAAATGAATAACCAACATGGCTAATAGCGGCAAGATTATATACTTCGTCCGGTTTTGCAAGTTGCATAGCCCGAGTCAGCGCCGAAAGGTCCACCAAGTCGGCCATAACGAGTTCTACATAAGGCATTTCATCTCTAACCTGCTTGTACCTTGGGTGACTGGATTCCATCTGCCCACGAATTATGCCGTAGACTTTGTAACCTTTGCTGTGCAATAGTTGAGCTAAATGCCCCCCGTCTTGTCCCGCGATACCCGTAATTAAAGCTGTTTTTGGCATAAAACTCCTTGATTTAATAACTAATTCTTAAGTTTATTATACCAGCGCACCCCGAGTATTCTGAGAACGTAAGTGTTAAAATGTAATCATGGAAAATAAGAGTAGAGGAGCAGTTGATTTTACGCTAATTCTCTTTATTTTACTGCTGGCAACTGTTGGTTTTTTTGCTTATCAAAACACTAAGAATAAAACCCAAAACGCCAAGCCCGAAACAGAAAGTTCGCAGCTTGATACTCAAACCACCCTACCAACTCCCCCATTTACCTTTACAGCTGCAGGAGATTTTGCAAACGGAGACACGGCTGATGCAGTACTGCGTGGTATAGCAGATGCAAAATCAGCATTTACACTCGCTCTTGGCGACCTAGGGTATGCAGGAAACGGAACTGAGCCAGCTTGGTGCGATTTTGTTAAATCCAAAATAGGTAACGACCACCCGTTTGAGTTAATAGCCGGCAACCACGATGATGGTTCAAAGGATGGCAATATTAATGAATACGCAAAATGTTTACCTAACAAACTAGAGAATATTGTGGGGGACTACGGAATTGAATATTATTTTGACTATCAAAATTTAGCAAGATTTATATTAATTTCTCCAGACATTAATAATTACGGTTTTGATTATGTTAACGGTGGTGAACATCTTCAATGGGTTATAGATATGATCGACAGCGCTCGATCTGAAGGAATAAAATGGGTTGTCGTAGGAATGCACAAAAACTGTATTACCCCCGGCATAAAAGAATGCGAAATAGGTGACGACCTGTTGAATACACTAGTTGATTTGAAGGTTGATATTGTCTTGCAGGGTCACGAACATGCTTACTTTAGATCAAAACAACTCGCACTGAATCCAGAAACCTGCCCCGCGATAATCGTTAATGAGTTTAACGAATCGTGCATTGCTCAAACTGGAGACCAGTTAAAAAAAGGCCAAGGAACCGTAATTGTTATAAGCGGTGCAGGTGGTTATAAATTACGAGAGGTTAATTCTGATGATAAAGAATACAACTACTTCACCGCCTTCAATGGCAGTAATGTCGGCGACACCTACGGCTTTAGCCTGTTCAAAGTAACAAAAAACGAAATAAAAGCCTCCTTCGTCCCAGCCGTAGGCACCTTCACCGACGCCTTTTCAATCAGATAGCTTTTTTAGTATCTTGTTTTGATAAAGACAATCCCAGCATTGCACCGCTGAGGAGCCAGAACTGCAGGGCGACGGATTCGTTGGACCAGAGGTGAATCAGGAGACTGATGAAGAGATAGCCGATCATGCTGGACAGCATGATGGCGGTAATGGGTGAGGAGTAAGAAGTACGAAGTAAATGCTTGAATATTAGGTAAAGGATGGCTACGAATAGGGCGATACCGAGCCAGCCAACTTCGTAGGCTATTTGCAGATAATAATTTTCAGTCAGTACCCCGCCCTTAGGGTTGTTAATAGAAACTAAGCCAGCCGTTCCCGGTCCGTGCCCTAACGGAGTCGACCAAATATCATCAACAACACTTTTAGTGAGCGTAATTCTTAGTTCGTTTGGGTCTTCTAAAACGGTGGACTTATCAGCGTGAAAAAAGAGGTTCTGGAAAACGTAAGTATTTCTGAACATAAATAATAAACAAGGGATAATAAATAAGGTAGCTACAACTAATCCCCAGTGGGTTCTTGCAAGAGTTAGGACTTTTTTACCCGTGGTTAATGCAAGCATCGTTGCAGTTCCTAGGATTAAGCCGAGTACTGCCCCGCGGGAGAAGGTTAGAAAAAGTGCCAGTAGCATAATGCCTGTCATCCCGACCAATACTTTTCGTCGAAACGGGCGTGCAAACAACTGTTCGTTAACTTTTTTGTTTATTAGCGCGTAACCCGTCAACAAAATAGGCAATATAAGATAGGCGCCTAGCGAGTTAGGGTCTTTTAGGGTGCTCATAACCCGTGGGAAGTCAGGTTTATCATCAATGAAAAACAGCGGTTTCACGCCCCGATCCAGGCTATAGCCCACATGAGTTAGCATATCGTGAGGCAAAAAGTACTGAGCCACCCCAAAAAGCGCCACAGCCGTTGCTATAAGCACCGTTGCCGTCAACAAATACTTTAAATACTTCTCGCCCTGCTTGGCCGAACCTACAACGTAGCCCAACAATAAATACGCAAGCAAGCGAGTATTATAAACACTACCAACAATTGCTGAATACAAATCATCATTTCTATCAAACAAAACAAATAACAGATGCAAAAATGCATAGACACCACCTAAGATTATTAATAATCTGAAAGTTTTATTTTTAAAAAGCCCACGACGATAGCTAAGGTAAAGTAGCGCTGGCACTAGCAAAAATAACAAAATATCTTTCCCTGCCTTCCAGGAGCCCAAACCACCCGTCAAAAGACTAGCCGACTGAACAATGAAGACGTGAAGGGGCATATAGATTATGAAAATAAGAGAGGTAATAAATAATAATTGATAAATAAGGTTAGCTCGAGGCTTTTGCATGCATACAGTGTAGCTTTTTTTACTAATTTCCGCATTCACAAAGAAAAAATCAGACTCATCCCCCAAAATAAGACGTAAAACCTACTGCCTTTTCTGAAAAACTTCGCGTGCTAAATCTATGTTCGCATCCCTAACGGCTGTTATACAACTGATATATACGGTTTTCTGATACCTAAAGCTACAACTTTGTTTATCCCTATACCTATATTGAAACCCCTCTTTATTATCGTACTGTGAAGATTTTATAAAACTTTTTGAATTCTCATATACTTGCACTGCTTTATCTATTTGATCTTGAAGCGCAACTGAGCTAGTACTAAGTTCACATGTGCGCACGCCTGCACTGTACTTTTCTTGGGTTGTTGAACAGTCGACTTTTTGCACTAAGGTTAATCCGGTGGCTTGCTCAATTTCTGAAACTAAAATCGGAAAATCTCGCGCGAGCCCTTTTATAAGTTGGGCGTTGTCCCAATCTTTATACTTTTGGTAAGGGTACTGAAATAATACAAGTGCCAGAAGTATTAATAGAAAACCAATCATTTTATGATGAAAAACAACTTCTTTTAGATGAGCATGCCAGCTTAGGTGAATCCTGGATTCAAACTTAGACTTAGCTTGCTTACTGGAAACTTTCTTGGATTTTACTGTAGGCTTTTTGGGCATAGTGTTAAGTATAGAGTTAAATTATTATAAGCACTAGCTTTGTTTTTGTTTTTTAGACATAGCCAAGGATAATATCACTACAAATATGCCTAGAATAACAGACCCCATAATTGTATCCCCAGTTTTAGATAATTCCCCGTCGGTAGTTACAGCGCCAAGTACTTGAGCATTGCTTTGGCCTACTGGTTCGCTGTCGCCTGCTACTGTTTCTGAGCTTCGTTCCCCTTTTTGCAAATCTTCATCTGTCGGCGTCGGTGCGGTAACTGTTGTTTCGGGGTCACATGCATCATCAATTCCGTCGCTGTCTACGTCAATAAATATATTTGCTATTGTTGGGCAAGAATCTGCGTCGTTTAGTACACCGTCACCGTCAAAGTCATCCGAGCTTACTGCTAGTAGTATGGGTTGGTAATAATCCACATTTGCGCCATATATATCCACGCCCGTGACGTGAATTTCGTGATAACCCCCCTCTAAATCATCTGGAATTGTTACTCCAGCACTTATGTTGCCGTTTACGTCGACGGTTTGCGTAGTTAGCGTTATTGGGGTTGAATGAATCTCTATAACAGCTTCAGAACCAGGCAGTAACCCACTTAAACCAATTGTGGGGTTGCGGTAGTCTATTGCGCCAGTTATTAGGTCTTTCATACGGGCAAATTCTGGCTCAGTAAGTGAAAAACCATTTACGTAATTGGTGTAGCTTATAGCCTTTACTCCAAAATAGTCAGATGGGGTAGGTGTGTAGTTTGTTTCTGGGTCCGGATTAGCTGAAGTTAAGTTACTGGTACTAGACAAAATATTAGTCTTATACAATTCCTGCGCTCTGAAGTTTGGATGGTAGGTTTCACTGCCCACACATTCTCTAACAATACACAGCCCGTACTTGAAAATCCCGCTATCCACAGGCGACAAACTTATGTCATTGCCGGCGGTTATGCCATTAACAGTCACTACGTCTTCCGTGGCGCCACTACATAAATTTGTACCAGCTAGAATATCTTGAATGTCTACAAAATTTACGCCCACCTCTTTAGCGGCTGATTTAATTATTAGATTAAAATATTGTGTGGCACTGGCTATAAAAAACCGTTCGTCTTCGTCAAGATGCACGTTGCTGGCGCAGGTACCACTGGCTGATTGAACAAACATTGGGTAGCCTATAGCGTAAATTCTAGCTTCTGGAGCTGAATCTTTTAGGGTTTTGTAGGTTCTAACTAAGTTAGGTTTTTCTGAGGCAAGTTCAATTGCTACTTGCGCCCTAGAATCCTCGCTAATTGCAAATTCACATGTCCCAGGCATTAGACAGCTTAATAGTTTCTGGCCAAACCCTGCATCATTACCACCTATGCTAATAGTAATTACTTCTGGGACCATGTTAGGTCTTTCATCAGCATTAGGCAACAAGCTATCGAATACGAAATTAGTTTGTTTTGTTGCTCCTGGTTGCCAAGTTTTAAGAAATGACGCATCACTATATCGATACTGATTATCTGTAAAAGCAAAATCTATGGGAGTGCCGTCATCTTGTTTTTCTCCAAGAAGACCAATGACGTTATGGATTTTAGCTCCTGAACAAGCCACTGAGTGGAATAGCCCGTCAGCCAGTGGTGTAGTGCTGTTGGTCACTAAATATCCTAAATCAACTGCCATCAAATATGGGTAACTTCGACGCGATAGGTGGCACAGGTTGCGCCCTGCAAAAGTATCTTTATTGCCTTGTTCGTCTGTGCCTGGTTCATACCAATCACCGCCACGCGTGTCGCCCTCACCACTGGAATAACTGTCTCCCATCGCTAAATATCCCTGGGCTTGAGATACATAATCTGTTGGGCTTATCAGCAACCTCTTCCAGTAAAAGGTTGCGTCTTGAACGCCCACATCAACCGACAATTGCGCACCGTTTGGCGAAAATCGTAGCCTTGAAATAAATAATAAGTTTGGATAAGACGCATGAACATTTGAATAATAATCACTGCTTGTACAGCCGCTGTTAGACAACGAACCACTTGACGGCCAGCTACCGTATGCGTAGCTGGTGGTACAGTTGGCTAAATCAAAAACCTTCAATTGCCCCGAGCGGTAATAGGATGCGTATCGGCCGTCATTACTTATTGACAGATACAAACCGTTAGAATTTGAAAATGTATTGTTATAAAACGGGGTTAACTCTTTAGTTTGAAGGTCAATTCTGGCCAGTGACCGCTTTGACAGCTGGATAAGCCCATAACGCCCATTGTTAGAAAAAGACATAGTATCTATCCGAGCAATAGAGTTGTCGCTGTAGCTGAGAAAGTCGCTAAGTGTGTGAATTTTCCAAACTTTTTCTTTAACTTTTGAAAAACCTGAGCCGTAGGTTTTATATGATAGCTTACCGATGAACGGTAAATTGTGATTTATGCTGTATTGTAGCCCGTAAGTTGGTGCTGGTGTTACAAAAACTGTTGTATCCCCACCAGGGGCACCAATAGCCTCGTAGTTGGCAGTTGTTACTATTGGCATAGCATGGGTTAGCTCGCCGTCAGGCGCCCAAACACCCCCACCGATCGTACCTTGTTGGTTGCTTACAGAACATACATCTGCGTAAGTTTTGCCCTCCGTTTCGGTTGTGGAGCTTGTGTACACAAGATTATCCCCAACCAGCAGTTCATTATGGAGGTATCTAGATTTATAAGTTACGTTTTCACACTGATAATTGCCCCTGTTTGGTGACGCTTCAGAAATTGGTGTTTCGGTAATATTAACGTTGCCGGCCCAAATTGAGCTTTCGGCCTTAACGTCAGATTTAGACAGAACTGCTAGGAAGCAACCAAAAATTAATAGAAAAAGACAAATCCTGCTCCCAACACCTCGCATACACCAATAATATACTTGAATTAGCTCAGGGTAAACCTTGACATAAGCAATATATGTAATTACAATGTAATTACTATGGATATAAATATAGTTAAAATTGGTAATTCTCAGGGAATAAGAATCCCTAAATCGATCCTAAGGCAGGTTGGTTTAGAAAAAAAAGCGAGGCTCGTGGTTGAAGACGGAAGCTTGAGAATATTACCAGAAGATGAACTTACTAATAGAGAGTTGGCGATAATGAGCGAGGCTAGCCTTGCTAAATTTTGGGATGACCCTCGTGAGGATGAAGCATGGAAGCACTTACAGTAGGATCTGTTGTTGTTACTAGCTTTCCCTTCTCAAATTTAAAAGCTCACAAAAATCGACCTGCCCTAGTATTGGGGTTTAGTGATTTTAATGACGTTGTCTTGTGCCAAATAACCAGTATCGCTGACGGGGAGCTTAAGAAAGTACAAATAGACGACAGTTCGTTTTTGGTAGGGGGGCTTCATTCTGTAAGCTACATTCGCCCTGATAAACTTTTTACGGCTGACAGATCAATAATCGTGAAATCTCTGGGGAAACTTAGGTTGGATGTTATTGGTGAGGTTAAGATAATTTTGAAAAAGTTCTTTGCTTTATGAAAAAATCTAAAAAACATATTGTGATTGATGCGCGTATCCGCCGGGCTAGCACCGGACGCCCTGTTGCAAGACTGCTTGAACATCTTCAAGAAATTGATAATGAGCATAAATATACTATTTTGTTAGAAAAAAGTGATGACTGGAAGCCAGTTAACAAAAATTTTAGTGTTAAAACTACAAGATTTAGCAACTTTAGCTTTAACCCTTTTAACCAAATATTTTATGCGTGGCAACTCTATAGGCTAAAAGTAGACTTGATTCATTTTACGCTTACACCACAACAGCCGGTTATGTATATCAAAAAACAGACTACCTTCACGCATGACTTAACGATGTTAAAGTTTGTGCGCGCCGGTAAGCTACCTGGTTGGTTGCACGCTTTAAGAATGTACGGATATAGGTTTTTGTTATGGCACGCCCACCGTACAGCCAAACACGTTATTGTTCCAACCCAATATGTGGCTGACGCTGTAAACAAATACCACCTTTTTACGAACCGTAAAACTACTGTTGCACTGGAGTCCTCTGAGCCACCTTTGCCAGGAACCGCAATAGCTCCTAGCGACCCGCCAGAACAGTTTATTATGTATACCGGCAGTGCCTTTCCGCATAAGAACTTAGAGAGACTAATTACAGCATTTGAGCTTTTAAAAGAACAACACTCGGAACTTAAGTTGGTATTGGTTGGCAAACGAGAATATCATTCAAAACAACTTGAAAAATGGGCAAAAAAACAAGTGTACTTTGATGACATTATTTTTACAGGATTTATCCCAGACGAGGAACTAAAATGGTATTACCAAAATGCTTTGGCCTACGTTTTTCCGAGTTTGTCGGAAGGTTTTGGCTTACCGGGGCTAGAAGCTATGGTGCATGGTTGCCCAGTTGTCAGCAGTAATGCAACCTGCCTGCCTGAGGTTCTAGGTGACGCGGCACACTATTTTGACCCAGCTGATGTGCATGAAATGGCTCAGAAAATTGATGAGGTAATTTCAAGCGAACCATTACGCAAAAAATTGATTGATAAAGGTTACGAGAACGTAAAAAAATTCTCTTGGCGACGCTTTGCCACTCAGCACCTAGAAGTTTTCAAACAAATCCTAGGTGATTAACCCCTCTAATCACCTACACATATTATACGCTATAGCGTATAATATGTGTATCTAGTATAGTTGCTTATTTACGAATAATTACTCTTCTGGATTAGATTTTTCTTCTACTGGATCTATTTGTTCTTATGCTTCTTTTTCTAGAGTGTCGGCTGGAGCTTCACCAGTTTCGTCGTGAGTTTCTTCTTCTGGTTCGGTTGTCTCAGTGGCTGGGTCTGATTCGGCCCGTTCTACGTCTTTTTCGTTTGCGGGCTCGCCAGAGGAAACTTTAAGCACAATGTGGCGGTCTCGGCCTTCTCCCTCAGATATAGTTTCAAGCCCGTGTTCGCCTGCCAAACGGTGAATTGTCCTGCGGTCAGCTGAATTCATGGCTGGCAAATGTCGTTCTTTGCCTGAATCTTTAACTTCTTTTAGCCAAATAACAGCTTTTTCTTCTAATCTGCCGGCGCGCTGTTTTTTATAATCAGCCACGTCAACGTTAACCCTTGTAATTTCAAATTCTCCGCTACGAAGCGCCATTGAAATCAAATACTGCATAGACCTGACTGTGTCGCCATGTTGACCTATTAAAAAGCCGTTTAGGTGAGAGCTGGGCACGTTCAGCTCAATAACTTCCCCATCTTCACTGGTGCCGTAAACGTCTATGTTCAGGCCGAAGAACGACAATAGGTCCTCAAGATATTTTTTTGCAAACTGAATTGATTCTTCCACAATTTACCTCCGCGACTCTCTTATGAGACAAACCTGACGGTTTTTCTCATCGCGCAGGAGTTGAAATGAATTCAACTTCTGGCTGCTCTTTTCCCTATACATAACTACCTCCTCTTCTTACGATTTTTTTTGGAGGTCTTCTTTTTTGCTGTTTTTATTTTAGACGATGGTTCAACCACCTTATTAACTTCTTCTCTTAAAGATTTTTTGGATATAACTGTTGCTTTAGGTATGTGGCCTATCGCGTATTCGTCTTGCTTCAATAAATTAGTCTGCTGTACGTAGGCAATCAAACCTCCAACAAACCAATAAAGAGAAAGTGCGCCCGGGAAGCCAATCGTTAACACAAATATCATAACGGGCATAAAGTAGGCCATGTTGCGCCCCATGGCAGCGTTAACTTCGGAGCTATCTGCGTTAGTGCCTGTGTTGGCTTCTTTTAGAATATCGCGCAATTTGCGGGCATTTTTATCCGAGGGCATAGTTTGCTTGATTTGAAAGAACTGTATTAGAGCCGAACCCAAAACCAGCAAGAAGGCCGGAAAATAGAAGGGTTGACCGCTCTTAACAGCTGCTCTGCCCAGGTCAACTACGCCGAAAAGAGTGTTATCAAACTTAGATATGTCTTCTTTAAGTTCAACCATAGCACTCATAGATTGAATTGGCTTATATGAAAAATCTACCAGCTGGTTGGGGTCTTTGACCACTTTGTTTAAACCTGAGAAGAGGGCTAAAAATAATATAAGCTGGATAACCATTAGCCCCAGGTAGGCCATTGGTTTTATTTCACGCTCTTTATATAGCTCCATGGTCATTAAAGATTCTTGTTGCTTGTTACCTTTGGTAGCAGCTTTAATCTTTTTTATTTCTGGTGCAAGCTCGCGCATGGATTTTGTGTGTTTGAGCTGTTTTTTAAGCATTGGGTAAAACAAAAACCGGGTAACAATTGTAAACAAAATAATTGCCAGACCGAAGTTGTGGCCAGGAATAAGTGCGTAAATCAGCACCAGTACGTTAAAGATAGGCTGCACGATAAGAGTCGTGAACATACTTATTTTCTCCTTTTATACCACTATATCACGCTATGAGAGAGAAATTAGAGACAGGCGGAAAGTATTTTACTGCAGGCTTTTTCAACCTGAGCTGTCAGTTCGGCATGTGGGGTGGTCGCAAGTTTAGTGTCTTGAACTAAAAAAACAGCGTCAACCGGGCTATTATTTAACTTTTCTGAGACTCTGACGGCCTCATATAAACGGCGTCTGATTCGGTTACGCACAACGGCTGATTTGGCAATTTTTTTACTAACTATAACCGCCATGCGATAGTCGTTTCTTTTATGGTTCCGCACGCAAAAAACTTTAAAGCCGTCTAAACCAATTGACGTACCTCGCACTTTTGTAACGCTATTATGACCATGAAATCTGTTTTTTAGTGCAATCATCTGATTTAAACATACCTTTTCTTAGCCACTAGCTCAACTGCTATAGGTTAGGCGTTGGGTGGGAGGCGCTAGGCGACAGGCTGGAGATTAGGCGCTGATTTTTTTGCGACCTTTTTCTCGACGTGATTTTAGAACTTTTCTACCTGTACGGGTAGACATTCTTTCAATAAATCCGTGAACGCGTGATCGCTTGCGCTTTTTTGGTTGGAATGTTCGCTTTGGCATACTTAGGTTTATTCTACCACTGATGAGGGCATTTTTCAAGGTGGATATTTGGAGCTCAAAAAATATCTTTGTTATTTATTTTACAAAAATAAAAATTTAGGATAGAGTTTATCCACTCTTCCACAGTCTTTCTCCACAGTTTTTACAGATGAGATTTGAGACTGTGGATAAAGCCACCTCTCATGCAAAGATTCTGGTTTTTCTAAGTGTTGTGTAATTGGCTGTGGAAAAGTCCTGCGTTGTGTACTATTCTATTAACTACAGACAAAGTAAGTTGAGGGAATAAACAACGGTGCAAGATAACACACGCCTATGGCAGGCAGTATTAGGTGAAATCGAACTTACTGTTTCGCATGGGAACTTTGTAACTTGGTTTAAAAACACCACCCTACTCCAGGCCGACAGTTCGATTGTTGTTATAGGTGTGCCGAATATTTTTATAAAGCAACAGTTGGAGCGTAAATACCAAGAGCTCATTTTAGACGTGCTAGATAAAAATGGAGTTAGGCCGGAGGTATTGGAGTTTAAAATTTACTCCACTGGTTCGCCTTCAAAAAGAAGTACTAATGATACGGTTGTTTTGGACAACTCCGCCGCCAACAACAAACCTGCTCCTAAGAAATCGGTGTCGTCGTTGACCCACACCTATCGGCGTGGTTTAAACGACAGATATACATTTGATAATTTTGTGGTTGGTTCAGGAAACGAACTGGCTTATGCGGCTTGCCAAGCTATTGCGAACAGCCCTGGGGATAAATATAACCCGTTGTTTGTTTACGGTGGTGTTGGTATAGGAAAAACACACCTTATTCAGGCTGTAGGTAATGAAATTTTGAAGAAAAACCCTGACGCACATGTTGTTTATTTATCGACCGAGCAGTTCGTGCAGGAGTTTTTGGATGCAATTAGATATAAGAAAAATACTGATTTTGCGGGGCACTATAGAAGCGCCGATGTGCTGATTATTGATGACATTCAGTTTATTGCTGGTAAAGAGAAGACCCAGGAAGAGTTTTTTCATACCTTTAACGCCCTACACCAGGCAAACAAGCAGATTATTATTAGTAGCGATAAGCCACCAAAAGACATACCGACTCTCGAGGAGCGCTTGAGATCTCGTTTTGCTTGGGGTATGTCGATTGATATGCAGATTCCGGACTTTGAAACCCGTTGCGCAATCATCCAAACTAAAGCGCATAACCACAATTTAAAGCTTGAGCCAGACGTAGTTGAGTTTTTAGCTAATCTTATTACCACTAATATTAGAGAGCTTGAAGGTGTGTTAAACCAGCTTCTGGCTTTTTGTGAGATGCGTGACCTTGAGCCAGACCTTCAGGTTGCCCAAACGCTTTTGGGCAGCGCAAAATCTCGTCCAAAACACGTATCACCTAAGCAAATTATTGAGAGAACTGCCCGTTATTACTCTGTTTCATTAGACGACATTCTTAGCCCAAAGCGGGATAAAGATATTGTCTACCCGCGCCAAATTGCAATGTATATGTTAAGGAGCGAGCTTCATATGAGTTTTCCTAAGATTGCTCGTGAGCTAGGCAGAAAAGACCATACAACTGCCATACACTCTGTCGATAAGATAGAAAAAGAGTTAAATCTTGATGCAACAGTCCGCCAACAGCTTGTTGAGCTTCGTGGGAGACTGTATGTTTAGGGCTGTGCAAAAGCTGTGTGTATTTGTAGTACAACTTTTAAACATTGTGGTACAAACTGTGTTTAATTCATTATTTATAAACACCCAAAAATTTGCAATTGAGGGTTGTGCTCTTTTTATACGAGTCATATACACCCAACTTATACCCAGCCAGGCTTCGTTTTTAACACCTATAATTGGCGGTTTATACCCATTGTACTCAGACCCTATAGAAACTAAATACTTAAATAAATAACTTAGGAGAATCATAGTAATGAAACTTAGCGTAACCCAAGAAAATCTAGCCAGAGCCCTATCAACCGTTTCAAGAATTGCCAGCTCTAGAGGATCATTACCAATTCTCTCAAACGTTTTAATCAAGACTATCAACAACCAACTTCTTGTTGCGGCAACCAACCTTGACGTAGCCATCAGCGAAACTATCGGAGCAAAGATAAAAAAAGAAGGCTCTATCACTGTTCCAGCTCGTCTAATGCAAGATTATGTCTCCTCTCTTCCTACCGGCACACTTAGCCTAGAGGTTGAAGAAAATAAGCTAAAACTAACAACCGAACACCACAGCTCAACAATCAACGGTACGCCCGCCGATGATTTTCCAGAAATGCCAACAATTGAAAAAGGCGAGGAGCTAAACATAAGAGCTCAAGATTTTAAAAACACTCTTCAGCAGGTATTGTTTGCCGCATCTAACGACGAAGCTCGACCAGTGCTAACAGGGCTGTATTTACACACAGAGGGTGGTTTTTTATACGGTGCTGCAACTGACTCATATCGCCTAGCTGAGCGAAGAATTATGAAGCATAAAGGAGAAGTTTCCTTGCTTCTACCCGCTCACTCACTCCAAGATGCGCTAAGAGTTATGCATGACGGCGTAGAGACGGTTGTTATGAAATATGATGAGCAACAAGCCAGATTTAATATTGGTTCAGTAGAACTCGTTACTCGTTTAATCGAAGGAAAATACCCAGATTACCGCAAGCTTTTACCAAAAGACTACGCAACCACAGCCACACTTAACAAGCAAAACCTCCAAGAAGTTACAAAGGTTTCAAGCTTGTTTGCCCGTGAAGCGGCCGGTGGAGTTACTGTTGCGATTGAGCAGGAAGCAAAACAAATTTCTATCAAATCTATTGCGTCTCAAGTTGGTGAAAATAATGCTACAGCTGAAGCTGAGGTTACCGGTGATGCAGTTATTACCATGAACTCAAGATACATACTTGACGCACTGGGCGCATTTAATGGCACAAAAATCACTATAAATGTTAACGGTAAATTAGATCCTTGCGTTTTGACCGACCCAGACAATGATGACTATTTACACGTCATTATGCCGGTTAAGAGCTAGGATATAGGCATTAGAACACGAAACTGTAAACTATAAACTAAAAACTGTAAACTAGTACTATGTTGCAGACGCTGGAGCTAACTAATTTTAGGTCGTATAAAAACGGCCTATTTGGTTTTGAGCCGGGCGTGAACATTATTGTTGGGCCTAATGCTAGTGGAAAAACTAATTTATTGGAAGCACTTCATGTAATTTGTTGCGGGAATAGTTTTAAGGCTTCAGATAAAGACATGCTAAAAAATGGCGAAAAATGGGCCAGGCTGGAGGCCCTAACTAGCGACGGGACAAGAGTTATAAAGTTGCAATCTGAAAAACAAAAACTTATCGAAATTGATGGCGAATCAAAATATAGAATGAGTCCACAAAAAAGCTTACCTGTTGTGGTTTTTGAGCCGGAACACATGTTGCTTCTTGGTGGTGAACCAGAACGCAGAAGGAACTATCTAGATACGTTACTATCAACTATCAAGCCAGGGTATAAACAAACTCTAACTTCATACAAACGAGCCCTAGCCCAGCGTAATCGTCTTTTAAAGTCTAATAACCCTTCCCCAGACACACTATTTGTCTGGGACGTTCAACTAGTAGATAAGGCTGGAGCAATTGTTTCTGCCCGGCGTGAGTTGGTAGAAAAACTTCAGCTGGTTTGCGACTCTCACTACAAGAAAATAAGTAGCTCTAAAGAAAAGCTATCAATTAGCTACGCTTCAAAACTAACCATCAATAACTACGGGGACCAGTTAATGGCGTATCTGCGCAGTAATGTCGAAAAAGACATTCAAAGAGGTTTTACCGGAGCTGGCCCACATCGTGATGATTTATATATAGAACTAAAGAATTCTGACGTGCGCCAAACTGCTTCTCGCGGAGAAGTTAGAAGCATAATACTAGCGTTAAAAATTGCTGAGCTTGAGCTGGTTGGCCAAGAAGCTGGCAAAAAGCCCATACTGCTACTGGACGACGTTTTTAGTGAGTTAGACGGAGCAAGGCGCAGAAGTTTGGCCGAAGCCTTGCAAGACTACCAAACGTTCATCACAACTACCGACGCAGATGTTGTTATTGATCATTTCACAAACTGCAACATAATTCCTATGCAACAAAGCTAAAAATCTTCGCCAAAACTCGGCGGAGGAAAATTTACTATTAGAAGCTGACCTTCTGAATACTCAGCACCAACAATATTTAACAAATCTTTGTATGCTTGTTCTGCTAGTGCTGGATCTCTATCGTATAAATTAATAACCACTGAGTCGGTTTTTTCTACATATTCGACACTGTATCCATTTTCAGTCTTTGGTAGAGTCGCAATATATTCATTTCTACTATTATTAGAGGCTAGCTGTTCGTCGATATTTATTTTTGTGACTGTGTCTACAACAGAGACGTGTTGCCTATTATTATTAAGGAGCTTAATTTGAATCTGAATTCTATTTTTTGATGATCCGTATCGTCCATAAATCGTAATATCGAGATCATTTTCGGTTATCTCTTCTACCTTAAAGCCAACAACCTTATCGGGATTATTCTTATAATTTTCATAATTAGATTTTGCGTATGTATATAGATCTTTAGCGAGAGAATCAAAACGTGACCCACCGCCTAGCTGGTAGAATAGGTTTTCTCCATCAACAATTCTGGCAGCCACAGAGTAGTCTGTATTCGTACCCTCTTCTGGGGGCTGGTCAATATCTTGTGGTTTGGCAATAAGCAACAGAAGACTAATCAACAATAATACAAAGACCACAACAAATTTAATCAAGCGTTTATTCATCATAACTAATACCTCTTCACACCTTCTGAATTACTAGGTAGCCTGCTATACAAAGAGCTCAGAAAGGGGATAAAATCAGGATCTCGGCACTCGTCCCTACCACCGGTTTGAGGGACACCGTTAATTGAGCATCCTCTGTCAATATGTAGGTGAGGTCCACCTCCCCAACAATCCGAGCCGAAGTTCGTTTTATCGGCAATTTCAGCCATTTTTGTCCCAACCTCTATATGCACCCCTTGAGAAACAACTACGTTTTTAAGGTGCCCATACCAATAATAGAACCCATCATCCGCTAAAAACTGGATAGTGCTGCAGCCCTCAATACCTTTAAAGGAAGTGTTTATAAATGTTGGGGTACCTCCAAATATCGCATAAACATCCGCACTGTCAGTACTAAAGAGATCAAATGCCGGTGTCTTGTCGTGGTGTCTTGTCTGTGTCTGGTTATCAGTAACACCGCCGACACTTTTTGTTTGCGGTTCAAGCGGAAAAGCATATCCAGTTGAGTCTACTAAACCAGATACACCAGGCTCTACTTGCTGACAGGCTGTATCGGTAGACGTACCCCTGACAGGGACTGGCGACAGACTTAATCCCGTTATTTTGTTAATAAATACAATTGAATTTGAGAAATATATACCTGGGTTATACGTTTTCCCTTTGTACCCGTCGGTTCTATTATCGTTTGCTGTAGTATCCCAACTAACAAGAACTCCCCCCATAACCGGGTCACCAATCAGGTATTTAGGGGTGGCATTTGCACCTTGCGCCTGAGCTGGGTATTCGTTTGGATAAGCAATAAATCCCATTTGATGTATAGAAAGGTACTCATAAAAATTAGTCAGCTCAGAATAATTGCCTGAAGGAGTTTTAACATGAGCCTCTACTCGCCCTATAAAAAACTCAATACCCTCTTCAGGAGTACCAAACTTTATATATGGACCATACAACTGTACTTTTTCATTGTCACTTTCTTTCATGCCGAAATAGTTATTGTTTTCTACCGCGCCACTTTTTCCTGAACCAAAACCATTTTCTTGTTTTGCAACAGATAAAATTAGTAGCGGGTTAACATTCTTTTGTTCACTCGCACTGAAAATATAATCAACATACTGTGGAGATGATGCAAATGGCGAACTGGAAAAACTTTCAGAAATGTATTTTTTTAAATTAGTGACAATCTCGTCTTTATTGGGGAACGAAGGATAAGTAAGCGAGATTGGATTATAGCCGCTTGATCCTACGCCGCCAGAACCTACTATGCCGGTGTTGCCACCCGATAATAAGCCAGAGGCTAAAGTCTTAGCGAATGTCGTGTTACCGGCTATAGTTGGATGGGTTTTGTCTTCTCCCAGTTCGATACCTGCAGAGAACGCATCGATGACCTTATATTTATTTTCAGAAGACAATTTTGTTATTATTCCATTCTTGCTGACAGTGGTTGTGTTTGATAGTGAAAATAAGTTAACCCAGTATATAGCTATTCCAGGGTTTGCAGCGCGCATTTCTGTAACCAGCGCCGGTATTTGGACACTAAGATCCTCGTTACCACTATTAGTACCTAGCGCAACCAAAGCTACGTCGGATGAACTTATTATGTCTATATCTGCAGCCACGGCATCAATCCCAGTTTGGCCTTCTGGATCTGTGCTGTGATAGGAAATGGCTCTGCCGCTACTTGCGTTAATAGAAGTTATCTCTAACTGCTTTCCGCTAAACTCGGTTCTAATTTCTTCAGCAGATTGGTTTGTAATAGAGTCACCTAGTATGTAAATTTTTGAGCCAGCAGTAACAGACCCCCCGGTAGTCGTAGGGATACCAATATTCGCACATGGGTCGATCTCAGGATCATAATAATATATTCCCTGAGAGATAAGTTCTTTTTGTCTATCGCTTAATGCTAGCACCGACCCGGTACTAAAAAACACATAAATTAGAGCTAGTATCAACAAATAAACACTAGAGAGGTGGATGTGTTTAAACACTAATTATTCCTCTCTATTTTACTAAGTAGATCTTGGGGGGCCCCAATGTCGACAAAATCTTCGTAAGTTAAATAACTACCGCTAATAACATATTTCCAAGCACCGTTTTCGAGCTGGTATACTACTGTTTCTAAGAAATCTGGGTTAGCTACGACACACGTAAGCCAGGTATTGTTTCCGTAGTAAGAGCAGCTGTCAATGCTCACATCTTGGGGGCTTCCGGAGTCGTTTGATATTATCTGAGCACTCGAACCCTTATCTTTTGTTTCTGTAGTTATTGATTTGTCGCCTTCAGTCATGTCTACAAATAAAGTAGAACGATCAACGGTATCTCCGGCTATAGTTAAAGTCTGAATGCGCTTTGAAAGTTTTAGGTCTACAGTACCTAAAGTATAATTACCCAAAAATCCGTCAACATCCGAAGTAATATTAAGACTCTTTCCCGGACCGCTAACAGAAAGGTTTAATGTAGCCCTACCACTGGTGTCAGTTGTTGCTATATTCCGGGGCTCGTCCGTTTTTCCGTTCAAAATCGCAAAAACTACAAAACCAACAATAAGAATCCCTATAATTGACAATCGTATAAATAATTTACGCCTCATATCCATTATGGGGTGCTTTCTTTCCATCTCATCCATCTACCCTTATTCCATCCATCGTCAACATTATCTCCATCCTTGTTGTCGTCAATAATTGATATTTCTCCAAAACCAGCTACTTTTGGAAACCCTGATGAGTGATAAACTATTACTTTTCCATTTGCAGGAGGGGCAGCAACAATTACCCAGTGTCCTAATGAATTATTGCCCATGAAATCTCCTGGCTGTAACTCATCCATACTTTTGAGACGGGTGAATTTTGGCGACCCAAGGAACTCACTGGAATCTATAGTAGGATCGTATGCCTTAAAAACAGATATTGTTATTAGCCCTGTGCAGCCAAATAAGTTATCTTCGTTGAGTCCAGGTCTCCAGTTGGCGCTCCACCCTTCAGCATTATGCTCAGGGTTTCGTTTTGCCTTAAGTCCATACCATTCTTGGGTTAAAGCTGTGAACCTACCATAACTAGCTCCGTAGAATGTTTCTGAAAATTTAAAACCTTCACACAATGCTTTTTGAGTATAAGGCATGTTTCCGGATATACATTCTGCTTTTCGTTGTGCGCACACTTCCTTTACTCTGCTGCTGTATGGTCGCAAAGAGGCTTTTACCGGCATGCCTTCTGCATCAAGTTCTATAGCCCCCTTCGAGCTGTACTTATACCTAGAATCAAGCGTAAGAAGCCCCTCACAGTTAAGGTCTTCAACCGCAACTGGTTCAGTTGAGTTTGCGGTAGTGGCATCTGCTGTATCATTTTCGCTCCCGGCTTGGACACCAAGAGTATCACATGACTGCCGATCACCTCCGTAACAAGCAAGTGTGGTCTCAGTAACCCTTGCAGGAAGGTAAAAACGGTATCGCAAGAGTTGTTCTGATGTTTTATCATTACATTTTGCCGCAGTTACATCTCTTCTTGCAAGCTCGTTGTCAATCAGATCAAGAGTTGTCGGGTCAATTCTTTTACTAAAGCAATCACCAAACTTAGCATCAATATCGGCTATATCAGCCTCAACAATCTCGGCATTTGCATAGGGGTCTTGAATTCTTGGGTCATCCTGTTCTGCCAGACTGTGACCATAGGCTGGAAAACCATAGTCAAAGTATCCACCATTTATTGCCCCGGCTTTAGCCGATGGAATTAGAGACGAAAGTAAGCTACTTGGTCTAATCTGAGAAAATTTGTTAACCAGAGAGTTTATCGTTACTGGAGAATTAATTACAGCTCTACCGGCCAGTGAATCAACGTCATTTACATCAAACATTCTGGCAAAAAAACTCTTAGACTGGTTTTGCTTTATAATTTTTTGCTGCTCTTCGTTTAACAGGGCTATTTCTTCGTCTGATGATAGTTCTCTTGCTCCTGTTGAGATGTTCAACACGTTGGCAGCTAGTCTTCCGCCGTACATTAGGTAGTTCCCCAGCTCGGCCCCGACAGCATAAAAGTTGATACTGCTACCAGCCAAAACATTGACTAGGGAACTAATAAGCTTTTCTTGCGACAACCCTACAACTCCTAGAATCTTATCAACCCCAAAAGAAGATATATCAGAAATTTGTTTAATAATTGGTAGCCCACCAATTAAGGTGTCAATTCCGCAGATTGTGCCTATACCAGGGATGCTATCAAGTAAACCGAAAAATTCTGGTTTCTCACCGAGTTTACCCGGTTTTAAATCAGGGTCTAAATCACTAGCATATTTAGTACCAGCCGGTGCTGGACCATTTGTTGAGGCAACGAAGGGAGCAGCTGACAGCGCACCCAAACCAGTTACGGGGTCATTAAGGCTCTCAGCAAATACCGCTATTTCGTCACTAGACAAATTCTCGCCAGATTTTATTTGTGACGCCACGCTCATATACATTGTCGACAAACGAATCATTGGTAATATAACGTTCAAGTATTGTGTGTTCTCTGCCGCATCCCCGACTGATCTTACAGCGCAAATAACTCCTACAATTGCTGCCGCCGCCGCCGCCCCTTTTAGCTTTGCGTTTACATTAGCTTTGGCAGCATCTACCTTAACACTATAGTCTGGGCTGGCAGGGTCAATATTCTTTGTTACATCTACAGCATCTGCCCCAGCCCTGGAAGCGTCAGCCTCAGGAGTATTAGCCGAAGTAGTGTCGGTGTCAATTTTCCCGTCATTGTCAGCATCAGTCCCTGCCGGCGTGACATCTCCTGGGCTAATGCCTTTTGAGTTTCGCTTCGCCATATCCTCCCGGACCTTAAAATAAAAGTCAACTGCCTTATCAGTACCTTTTCTCCGAAGGTTCTGTAACGGTGCCCACCCAACCCCAGCATATTTGCTTAGTAATCTTGAAGACAACGTAGCTGCAACTCCGTCTATGTCGGCCCCTTCAATAATTAGTCTCTGGAGCCCTCTTTTTCTTCTAAAGGTATCTTCTTTTACTGGGATAAAGTTGTTGCCCTTCGGCGTAATTTTATTTCCTTGTGTGTCAAAATTCCCATCACCGAGCGTACCTTTGGTGTCATAACCGTCCTTCTCGATGTCTTTTAATAATCCTGATGCTTTATCAGGGTCTAGTATCTCGTAGCCAATTAGTCTTCTAGTTCCTTTCCCATAAACAGCTCTAAGACCTGTATTATCAGTTATTTTAAGATCTAGATTTTCTGCAACCCTTGAAAATGTTCTACCAAGTCGTGTGCTTTGAGGCCCTTTACGGATGTATCTCATTAAGCTCATGCTATTGTTATCGTTAAAATCTTGGTTTGCTGAAAAGTGAAATCGCTCAAGCAAAGAACCAACGTGTACAAGTTTAAGTGGCCCAATACTCATAAAGAACATCATAAACAGTAGAGTTGCTACTCCGGCAATTCCTCCGCCAGATACTGCCTTCTTTTTTGTTGACATAGCTCTAAATTTCGAAAGTACCCCTACTGGCGTAGCCCCCGCACTTATCGGGAAGCCTCTACCAACTACATCAGAACCAGCCAGTCCTGCAGAACCACTTAGCTTATTTTCAGCGTCAGAAGTTTTAGTTTTGTTACCATCATTAGTCATTGCTCCAATCTCTGCCGCTGCGGGATTTACGTTATTTCTTGCTTTGCTTGTTGGATTGTCTTGGTCGTAGTCGCTATTATCTTCATCATAGCCGTCGGGACTCCAAGAACTATCGCCTCCCCCACTTTTATTTACAGGATTGTTTTGTTCATCGGCGTCGGGGTCATAATCGCCGGGTCGTTTGTTTAGTAGTAGATTCATAAACGACTTTTCCTAAATATCTTCACTGTTATTGAACTTCTGTCGGCTCATTAAGGCTCTGCTGTTGTAGGTCTACTTGGGTTTGTTGATCTTGCTGGGCTTGCAAATCTATTTGCTTCACTTCATCAGGGTTTGTTGTGATTAGATTTGTTTCTGTTGGGCTGGCGGTAATTTGAATATGTACATGATTTTGGCCAGCAAAAAACAAACCTTGCCCAACTGGGAATTGACTGAGACGCTTCTTCTCCTCGCTGGTTAGCTTGAATACGTCTGCAAGAACATCAACAGCCGAACTAGATTGTTTAAGCAGGATTTGCATACTAGCGTTAGCCACGATGGCCCTTCCCATGCGTGAACCCATAAAATCTTCAACATCTTGGGTAATTGTAGTTATGCCCAAGTTGTACTTACGGGCTCTCTTGGCAAGGCTAAACAAGAAATTAGCGCTATCTTCGTATTTCATGAGTTGCCAGGCCTCATCAACAATAAGTATGCGTTTTTTTCTATCTGATTTTGTCTTGTTCCAGATGTAATTCAAGACAATATACATAGCCACTGGTCTTAATTCATCCTCAAGATCTCGGATGTTAAATACGACCAACGGGTTGTTAATGTCTATGTTGCTGGCCTGGCTGAAAATTCCCGCGAACGTCCCAGTTGTGTACTTACGCAGACGCTGTGCCAATTGTGGCCCTGAACCACCCATATGAAGTAGAGTGTCATATAAATCATTTATTGTTGGCGGGGGTGAGCGGTGAGTTAGCGGGTCGTTAGTTATCCCAGCTCTTGAATAAGTTTCAATTAAAGCTGTATCTAAGTCGGCTTCTTCGGCTGGGCTTAAGGCCGGCATGGCTACTCCACCTCCTTGAGATGACATCATTTGGGCTTGGGCGCCCCCCATCATTAGGCGCAATAAACCATGAAGAGTGATTAAATTACTGCGAAGTGCGTTATCGGCTTCTTCGGAGTCAACAACAGCAGGTAAGTCAAAAGGATTTATACGGGTTGCGCTGTTCAAACTTAAACGGACATATGCCCCACCAACCGCGTCACACATCCGTTGATATTCGTTTTCTGGGTCTATTATAAATACCTCTGTGCCAAACATCATGCTTCTTAGGGCTTCAAGTTTCACGGTAAAGCTTTTACCAGCACCAGATTTTGCAAACACAACACTGTTGCCGTTTTCCAGGCTAAACCTGTCAAAAATTACCAAACCAGAGTTATGCATGTTGATACCATATAAAATTCCATTGTCTTGAGACAAATCTGCGCTGGTGAACGGGAAGCTAGTGCTAATTGCACCGGTATTCATATTGCGCCTAATCTGAAGCTGGTCTGTGAATTGGGGGATAGTTGAATTAAGACCTTGTTCCTGTTGCGCGCTGGCCGGCTTACTATAAACCAGTTGCTGGCCCAAGATACTCTCAACTTTATGTGTAACAAACTCCATTTCATCATCTGAATTTGCATAAATTGTAAAATATAGGCCAAATCTAAAGAAGCGCTCTTCACCAACCTGCAGTTTGTCACGTAACTCCTCGGCATCAACAATTGCCGCTTGCTTACCCGGGTCACGAACTTTGCCACGCTCGGCATCAATTTGCAATCCCGCTTCAAGTTGGCCAACTTTTTTACGCAAATTCTCTAAGACTACTTGACTTTCAACTGGGTAAATAAACATGGAAAGGTCAATAACCTCGTCAAGATTAACCATGGAACTTAACCAGCCAGTATAAATTTGGCGTGGATAACCGTATACATAGTAAGAGCGTGCGATACGCGTTCCAATCTTAAACTGGCTACTTTCAAATTCTAAACTGGCTGGAGCAATAAAGTCGCGAAGGGCTGTTACCCCTTTTTGAAAAGCAGCCTGGACCTCCATTTGTTCTCGAAGTTGCTGAGCTTGTGCGGCTGCCACCGGGTCAAGTGTTTGTTTTTTCTTAAACATTATTTGTCCATCTCCCGCTCTAAATTCGGTTGGTAGGCTTGGCCTTCACCTTTTGTAACAACAGGTGTATCCATACCTTTAAAATTACGCAACTTCTGCCGGGTAGCCGTATCTGGGTTATAGGCATCATAATAAAGTTCAATTAGTTCTTGGGTATCTAGGGGCACGCTTTGTACCCCACATTGCTGTAAGCCTGCCATAACCGCCTGGATTCGATTTCGAAGTTCGGTTTTGCCTTTTTCTAAGTCCTGTTCATTAATAGTAATCTTCTCTTCTTTTTTACCAAAGACACCAGTTAAGAAGTTCTTGCTGGCTTGCACTGCTTTTTGAGCGTCTACTGTCTGGAAAAAAGGGATTACGACGTAAAATTTCTTGTCCATAATGTTGGTTTGCAGAGAGATATCACTCATAAAATTTATGTAGTCTTCCATAAGCAAGGCCAGCAACATGTTATCGTGTTCTGAGCGAATCTTGTCTAGCTTTTCAATATACGGTCGTAAATCTACTTTTTGGCTACGTACAAAAATTTGAATCGGGAAGTAAAGTGAATTCAAAAATCCCTGATAGCTATATTCAACTGCTTCTCGCTCTGTCGGGCTCATAAGGTCAAAATTTATACTTTGGCAAGCAACTACCGCCCTGAAGCTCCCATCGTTCATGATAACAATGCCGTCCCTAACCTCTGCTATTAACAGGGTATTTTGAGTGCTGTTAGGGTTAGATTTTGAGGCCGGCCCTACAGTAGCAACAGTTTGTGCGCCATTTGGGTTAAATTGTTGTTGGTTTGGATTCATCGATATTTACCACCCGTTTTAAAATTAACGAAGAGGGACTACCACTTCGTCTGTCAGCTCGTCATCATTCTTGCCAGCTTGACGTGCCAATGTCTCAACATTTAAGTCATTGCTATTCGCTAATGCTAGTATATCAGGGTTTACAGGTGTTGTAACAGTAGGATTTAGCGAAGGGTTTGTGGTTTGCCCAAGGGGTTGCAGGGTTTTTATGTGGCTTCCGTGAATTTGCAGGGCATCTTTGCGCTGCTTTTCATGGACTTTTTGTAGTAAATCATCATCGGAAAGGGCAGAAGAAGACTGGGGAATAGGTCCGCCAGCTGGCGGAGGGGATTGAGGGGAGGTGCTTTGTGCGCCGGGGGTAACTATGGCTGATTGTTGAAATGTGGCTAGAGTGGGTGCGCTGGGTGCTTGTTGATCCTGCTTAAACCAAAAATCCTGGCTTTTGGACTTATCGTGTTTTTCTTTAGTTGCAGGTTTAACGGGGCTAATGGCCTCAGCGGGTTTACGTCTAGCTTCTTCAACAAGGCGTAGAGTCTCAGATTTGTTTGAATTATCAACTTGCGGTTGTGGCGGAGACGCCTCAACCTGGTCTTCGGTAACTTGTGTCTGCGCAGATGCAGCATGGCCCCTTGCCTCTTCTAGTAGTCGCATAGTCTCAGATTTGTGCTTAGTTTCAGACTTATCAATCATTGTTTCAAATTGCCTTGCTATTGTGCCGGAATGGTCATCAAGCACATCTGGTAACGTCTCTTCTTCCAGCTGCACAGCTTTATTGCGTATAACGGGAGCATCTACTAAGCGGTCGCTTACATCAAGCTCCTCAAGAACTGCAGAAGAACCCATATGGTTCTTAACAGCCCAGCCTCTGCTATCAACCATTGTTGCCAGGGCGCTCAATCTTCCCTGCACGTCTGTAGCGCTCAAACCATCAGTTAAGGCGTGGGTTTGGTGGATAGGAGCGGTAACGTTTACTAAGTCTTTTAAGCCTGTCTGGTCCCAAATTCTACGCCGTGGTTTAATAAAAAATCGGATTCTGGCTGCCAGCCACAACTCTGTTGGCTGTTCTTTACTCCAGGGGAATGTTAACATTGCAAAAGCTAAAAACGGAAAAAAGAAAACCACGGATAGTGGCCAAATGTTTTTAGACAGTCCAAGAAAAATCATGTAGCCAGAAATAACAGTCCCTCCTCCAAACAAAAATTGCTTGAAACTAAGAGGGCCTAAAAACTTGTCTTCAGCCTCAACATCTTGAGGTACCTTGTGAACCGCCATACAAGCATAAGTATACGTCAGTTGTCGCTTCCAATAAAGTAAGCTTATGCTTTATTAATAACTACTTAATTTTCTTTTAGGAGTAACCACTCTTACTGGCCTTGTGCTAGATCCGTGTTTTGTCGTTCTTACATTTGCCCGACTAGTTCGTGTGGTTGAAATATTACTAAACCTGAGTGCTTTCGCAGCTCTGGCTCTAGCTGCTCGCTCTTGAAGCACCCGGTTTCTTACTGCCGCATTTTTTTCCTCGTCTCGTTCGAAGATGTCTTCTCTCGCTATCTCCTTAGCTCGTTGGGCATATTGTTTATTACGACTTCGCCTTTCTTTCTTAGCCTGTTTCTTTACTTTGCCTCTAGCTTTTTTTCTGTCCCGTGGAGTTCTTTTGTCTTTTTCTTCGTCTGCTAACCCTGTTGCCTGCATTGCAACTTCTGCTTTCGCATGTTCGACAATTTTTTCAAGCTCAGCACTCGTTGCATTCCTACCTTTTGATTTGCGAAGTTTGTCAGTTTCCTTGGTAACAAGGTACTGTACCCTAGCATCACTTTTTACTTGGCTCTCAAGCATTTTCGACTCATTCCTGTCAGCATACCTTAAGTTAGGGAATAAGATCTGAGCAGCGTCTGTATATGTGGCAACTACTTCCCACATTGGAGCAGTTGTTGCTGAACCGCCAGTTCTTAGTGCGCTCACGCCACCTCTTTTTAGTTCGAGTTCACCCGTCTTAGGGTTAAACTTCACTGCCGAGCTACGAGGCCCGGATCCTGAAAATGCTTTGCTCAATGCCAAAGCACTTTGGTATGCGTCGCTGTCTGCCGCTTCCGCACCCATTAAGCCAATACGCATGTCTGATACCTGTTTTGACAATCTCTGTAATACAAACTGGGCTCTTCTCAAACGGAGGGCATGTTCGATCTCTGTATTTATTTTTTTCAGCTCAGGATGACTTAACGGTGGTTTTGCTCCAAGATCTGCTGTTAGTCGCTCCACGATTGCGCGTTTTTCGGCGTTTAACACCTCAGGGTTCGCGGTCCTTATGTCCCTATAGCGTATACAGGTTTCGTAGGCTTGCTGTGCAATTGTTGCCGTATTTTCTGCATCAACGGTACTTAAAGCTCCAACACTATAACCTTGGAATTTACCAGTTAACTCGCGGACGAAATCAACAGCCTTCACACCTCTATACTCAAGATGTCCTTCATTGTTGCTTGTTTTAGAATATTTAATATTCGCATGTTTGAATGATAAGTGAGGGATTTTACCCATAAACTCTAAACCTTTTATCATTCCCATTACCTGTCTTTCAGTCCAGCGTGGACCAGCAGGATCCCCAAAGGGCTTTCTTGACAAAGCATCGTTTATTATTGCAAGACCGCGTGTTAACGCAATATTAAAATCACCTTCGTTTTGAGCTTTGTTGATAAGTTCGTACCACCACGCCATTTGGAAGGCCTCATAATTAACTCCCCAGTTATTTTGTGCATCAACCACATCTGCATAATCTACAGAGGCACCTGAGTATGGGTTAACCCATCTCCCTGGCTCGATTTCTTCTGCGAATAAGTTCCTAATCTGACTATCATTGCCGGTCTCTTCTAGGCGCTTCAATAAGTCAAGGTATTTCTTGTTCATTTCAGATTCGTTTGAGTTTGTGTCGTAGATACTCTCATGAACTTGACGTAGAGTCGACATAGTTCGTCTTAGTGCTCTTTCTGAGCGCAACAAAGGGATATGATTTTCAAAGTCAAATTCTTGGGGGTAACGGCCGTCTACAAATGTGTTAGCGTATGTAGGCACAGGAAACCTATCTAGATATTCTGGGTCTAATTCGCCAACCGGTACCGTAGTACCCTCGATGTAAAATGTGCTTCCAGCTTCAGCAATACGATTTCTAAATTCTTCACTACTCATAGCTTCATCAGGCTCAATCGTATCGTCTGTCGCGATATCAGGATTATCAACATCAGGTTCACCTATCAATGCAGCCTCTGCCCTGATTCGAGCTTCATGCGCAATCCTCGCGGCTTTATTTGCTTCTTCAATTAATCTCTTAGTTCTTTCGTCTTTGGTCTCTGTTGCTTCAGGTGGGGTAGATATTTCTGCAGTTACTTCTTCATCAACTTTAACTTTTTTATCTTTGGCAGGTTCACCCTTACGTTTTTTATCTGCCTGTAAAACAGGGTCTATCCCAGCAATACTTAACAGGTACCTAGTGACATCAGTCATTTCGCTCACTGGCACGTCCAGCGCCCCACTTTCAATTAGGCGGGAACCATTTGGGCCTAATTGGTCCATTATTTCTCTCGGCGTCAATATGATTGGTGAGCCTTGGGCATCACGAGGGCTTTCCATTATCTGGTTAATCGGTTTTGGTGTTTGAGGCATAGGGGTATTCATACTCATAAACATTAGCATAATAACAATAAAAAGTCAACTATTAAAACTCATATTAATTAAGATTGCAAGCTAGACTATTAACTACCAAATCTATCGTATATGTCACCGCCTGAACCATCGTCGTCTTCAGGAGGGTTCTCATCATCTGTACGGGATAGCGGTGGTGTTCCCCCTCCAACCCCAAAACCAGCGCCTCCCGGGGTTGTCCTAGGCGTAGGTGTTGGTGTTGCTGTAGGTGTTGGTGTTGCTGTAGGTGTTGCTGTTGGTGTTGCTGTAGGTGTTGCTGTAGGT
>CAYQPN010000002.1:0-131131 GCA_964419675.1 uncultured Candidatus Saccharibacteria bacterium | reverse complement strand
TGTTGGTGTTGCTGTAGGTGTTGCTGTTGGTGTTGCTGTAGGTGTTGCTGTAGGTGTTGCTGTAGGTGTTGGTGTAGGTCTTACAATAGTAAGCCTTCTAGGGGCCGGTGCTACTGCAATAGGTGGGGAAGTAGGACCAGTAACGGGGGGGAGTCCTCTACTAGCCCTCCTTCTGTTACGCGCTCTATTGACTATCATTTGTGGGCTTAAACTCATAATAGCCGTTCGAGTGGTAGAGCCTGCGCCCCCTGCAGATGAAGCACCAAGAAGTTTTGCGCCAAGTGCGTTCTGCCCTTGTTGCCTAGTTGCTTTAAAGTTGTGCTTGGCCTGATAAATTCTGCTAGTTTGATCAAGCTCGTTACCCATGTATTTCTCGGCCCGTTTTTTACCGAATCCATTGATTGCACCAGATACAGAAGCGATAGCGCCACCAGCAAGCTTAAAAGAAAAAGGTATTAGGAATAATGGCATAAATATTACAACCAAACCTACAAGCTGTGAAGTAATATCCCCAAACAGTGCATTATCAACGTCTCCACCAATAATCATTACTGAAAGAACGTCGGCGATTGCAAATATGGCTACAATTATTGGGTAAACGACTAGTGCTTTAATGAGAAGATCAAACCATTTTTTGGCAAACTTCTCGGTGTTAGGGAGGATGTACATTGCCAATGCTACAGGAGATATGACGGCCAGAAATATTATCAGTCCGCGTCGAATTACTAAAGTACCGAATATTGTTATGGTAAGTACTAACATTGGCAGACCAATAAACATCATAAACATCAAAATTACGGTGCCAATGCCCTGCGCAAAAAGGGCAGCTATAAAGGTACCACCCAAAACAACACCAAGTAACCCACCCCCAAGAAACGTAGCGGAAGAACCAACAGACTGGCCAATACTAAAATTGAAGCTTCCAGTACCGTCTAGGGGGGCCGTGATTAATTGCCCAATTCCAGTTCCTAAGATGTTAAAAACATCGACCAAAAAAGCCACGATAAAAAAGGATAGGTTAATCAGGATCGCAGCTGCCAATATTCGGGGCATTGCTTTTTTAGCAGTGTATGCGTCAACTAATCCTCCACCAATAGCTTGACCAAACACTATGAATAATAAACCAAAAATAAGGAGGATATTCCCGATAGTACGGAAGGATTTCCAAATAGTGTAAGCGTTGTCCCCGCTATCGGTAGTTAAGGGGCTGATAAATAGATAAGGCCCGATAAATTTATTGAATATCCAATCAGTCGTATCAAGAGCCCCATTTATAATTGGGCAAAATAACCAGCTCAAATTACCCCCACCCCATTCACAGGTTGGGTTGTCTTCTGAACCGCTAAGACCAATGTCTACACCAGAATCTCCAGTTCCTGGTGGTTTGGTGCTATTTTCTAGCCCAGCAATTGGAATTGCAACATTGCTTGGTGGAAAACCCTCAGACTTATATTTACATCCATCACCTGCCTTAGCTTCAGTAGGGGGATCCTTACTGAAATCTTTGTCAAGTTCCCAAAAAGTAACGGTATTAGTTGCGGGGTCCAGGAGCAATTTATCTCTACAAGTTGTGCTTGATCCTTCGGAATCTTTGAAAAAGTAGTTTGAAGTAGCGTCAACTCTTGAAAAACCACCCCCTTGAGTTTTGGCATCGACAGTGACAATTTTTCCGGAATCATCCCATTTGAAGTAAGCAATGCTATTCTCGGGGTTCGTGAAAGTAATTTCAGGTTCATTTTCATTTTTACACTCTGATTCAATGTCTGGCCTAAAGTCTATGTCAATCTCACCCTTTGTTAAGGTGGTCATAATAAAATCGACTTTTCCTTTATGTTCGTTTAAATCAAAGTTAATGTGTGCATAACAACCAATGTCTTTACTTATGTAGGTGACAATTCCGCTCCCATTTCTACTTCCAAGACGCTGGTCTTGTAGCTCGCCTACGCCGTTATCTGCATCGTTAGCAGGAAAGAAATTTGATACTGTGTCATTATTGAAAGTTACTTGAATCTGATTTGCGTCAATCCATACTGCAGTTTTTACATCACTTGAAGTAAAATTAACTTTACCGTCAACTACAGGAATCCCATATGTTTCAGCCAGGCCATCTCCGGGCACGGCATATGACCTCTGATTACTAATAATAGGTAAAACAAAACTTACACCCAGAAAGATAACTGAGGTAAACAAAAAAAATTTCTTACTAAAAAGTTTTTTCTTCGAAGCCATTGATATAAGAAAACTATATCATTTCTTTTATGCTTTGAACATAAATTTAAAGCTAAGAAATTTGTAATTAACAATCAACCCACCTAGTATATGGGGAGCTTTTAATTGAAGTAGCGTTGGTAGCATAGTAGTATATGATTAGAATATTATGAAAATTAAACAAGCTAAGAACAAATTATTAACTCTAATAGTGGTAGGGCTATTAAGCTTCACGGCACTTGGGAGTATTTACGGTTCAAACATAGTATGGGCAGAACCGTTGCAAACATGCCCGGACGGGACGACAAAGCCCGATGATGGTACCCCCTGCTCAGCAACTAACAGCACTACGAATAATTCAGCATCTCAGTCAAGTAGTTTTTGTAGCTCAAACCCAAGCGAATGTACGGCGATAAACCCTGGAGGTACTACGAATACAAGTACAGGAGCAGATGGTAGGCAGTGCGGGAAGGGAGAACACGTAGTAAAAGTGAGTATTAACATCGGCTGTAGAGGAGAGAGTTACCCGGGGTCTAACGATGTCAACCCAATCATTGATATGGCTTTTGCATTATTCAGGTTTTTAAGTGCTGGGGTAGGGATAGTAGTTATTGGGTCTATAATTTTGGCTGGGATACAGTACTCAGCTTCAAGAGGTAACCCACAATCCACAGAGGCGTCCATTAAGAGAGTGACTAATAGTGTTATTGCGCTGTTTTTATACTTATTTATTTTTGCAATTGCTAATTTTCTGGTTCCTGGAGGGATGTTCATATGATTCGTATTAGAAGATTGACCCAGATATTCATAGTATTTATGTACAGTTTTTTACTGGTCGGGATATTTTTTGGCTCAGCAAGAGCGTACGCTGCAAGGTGTGCTCAGTCATCCTTTCTGGGGTTCCCCACCTGGTATAAATATCTTGATAGCAACATAGACACAGATCCATTAACAAATGCAACGGTATGTAACTTGGATATTAAGGGCATAAATGACACGTGGTTAATTATTGCCGCAGTTATTGAAATATTACTAAGAGTGGCCGCCTTAGTGGCAATTTGCTTTATAATATACGGTGGTGTTAGTTATGTTATTAGTCAAGGAGCGCCAGACAAAACTAAGCAGGCACAATCTACAGCAATAAATGCATTGGTTGGTCTAACAATAACCGTTATCGCATCGGCCGCGGTGTCATTTATCGCTAACAGCTTTAATTAATCATTATGGAAACAATACTAAAATTATTCGCTCAAGTGAAAAACTGTCCCGAAGGATCAACGGGGAATTCTGGGTGTCTTACTAATCTCCCGCAGGTTAATGCAGATGGGAGTGCTTTGCAGACTGTGCTGACAATTGTTTTTGCTACAATTTCTGCGGTTACAGCAATCATTATCATGGTTCAGGCTTTGAATTTTATTTTGTCTGGCGGTGACCCAGAAAAAGCTGCAAGTGCCAGAAAAGGTATTATTTATGCTTTTGTGGGCTTGGTTGTGTCATTAAGTGCAAATTTGATAGTAATATTCCTTCTTAAGGACGTATTGAAATGAAAATATTAAAAAGGTTTGTCTTAACAGCGAGTCTGGCTCTAAGCTTATTCGTACCTGCATTGTCCGTCTTGCCTGCCGGAGCTCAGGTAGACATATCTAACGATGTTTGTAGCGGGGACTTCGGCAACGGCGAAGTGCCGGCGATTTGTAGAGATATTGAAACCGCAAAAACCACCAACCCGATCTACGGGAAAGATGGGATCTTGACCAAGGCTCTCAATGCATTGTCATTTGTGGTGGGTATTATCGCAGTGGCTGTATTTATGATTGCCGGGATAAGAATGACACTTTCCAGGGGTGATTCCCATAAGATATCAACATCCAGGATGCAAATAATTTATGCGTCAGTTGGTATAATTATAGCCGTAGCCTCACAACTTACGGTAAGGTTTGTATTAGGACGATTTTAAACAGAAAAAGAGGTATTTGGATGAAAAAAGTATTATTAACACTCGCTATATCACTATCAACGCTGGGACTTTCAACAACGCTATTAGGGTCTGGCGCTTTTGCTCAATTTGATGCTGCCAAAAATGCTGCCTGTGAGGGTGTGGCTGTTACCGATAGCAACACTAACTGTAATAGTGGAGACTCAAGCGGTAGCTTAAATGGAATTTTGACGACCGCCCTGGGCCTGCTATCTATAGTTGCTGGTGTCATCACGGTTATAGTGATCATAGTAGGGGGTGTAAAATTCATTACGTCTCAAGGTGATGCTTCAAATGTTTCTTCTGCTAAAAATACTGTACTGTACGCGCTGGTAGGTTTAATGATCGTAGCTTTATCGCAAATAATGGTCAGATTCGTGCTAAATAAGGCAGATGACGGGCTAAACCAGTCACAACGACAAGACGCTACCCAATTCGAGAATGATTGTCGCAATGCAGGTGGCGGTCCTTGCTAAAAAAGTTGTGAGAGTATAGTGATTGTGCTATAAATTAATCTAAGAGAAATAAGTAAAAAAGGAAGTAAACAAACTATGACACGAGTAAAGAGAATTATGTTCAGCCTAGCAGCTTCATTAGGACTATTGTTGCCAATGGCAGTACCTTCAATGGTATCAGCGGCTTCAATCACCGAAGGATTGCAAAAAGGAACCTGTTTAAGCACGACAGATTCATCTTGTGATGAAACTGGTGATGCCGACACTAAAGTTAATTCGCTAATTACAAACGTAATTAACATATTTTCACTTGCAGTGGGTATTATATCCGTAATAATGATAATTATTGGTGGTTTGAAGTATATTACATCGGGTGGCGATTCTGGTAACGTAACCGGTGCAAAGAATACGATACTCTACGCAGTAGTTGGTTTAATAATCGTTGCGTTAGCACAAGTTATTGTGCGATATGTACTTGATAAAGCAACTGCTTAGTACATTTTATTAATGTGAATAAAAAGGCGCCCTAATCAGGGCGCTCTTTTAATAGTGGTATTGATGACAGAAAATAAAAAAAGAGCGGACTGTTCGCCGCTCTTTAAAACGTCTTTGTTTTACTAAAATTAAAGAATTTGAATCTTCTTCACTGTGTCCTGCTTTAGCTTATTAAAGCTAATCGTCAACACTCCATCTTTAAGTACAGCCTCAATCTCGTCTTCTTTAACTGGCACGGGTAGTGCAATACTTCGGCTGAATTCGCCCCAGTAACATTCCTGAACAAAATAATTCTCAACACCTTCCTCAGAACCAGCTGAAAGAGTGCCCCGAATACTTAGAGTATTGTCAGCAATGCTAACGTCTAGGTCATTCTTGTTTACTCCGGCAGTTCGAGCTTTAACAACTAATTTTTCCTTTGTCTCAAAGACGTCCACGGCCAATTGTCCTGGAACAGCTTCGTCTTCTTCCCACTCATCACTCGTAATCGGCTCGTCATCCATTGGTTCTTCTGCCGTCATGCTATTTGTCATTTCGTCTTCACCTAGAAAGGCAGCAGTTAGCTCGTCTTCCATCAGTAAATCTTCGTCGCGAGATTTCCGCGCCATCTTATGTACCCTCCGTTAATCAGTAGTAAAAACGTCTAGCCTTGTTTTGGGCTACTCGCCTCGAGCGTTTTTATGTTAATGACAGTATAGCGGAGTAATAACCTTATAGGCAAGCCTGGGGTGCTATATTTACAACACAATAAACACAACACCGTGCACAATACGCCGGCTGGCGGACGAAACAAATAATCAATCATAAACTTAGGACAAAGCACAAAACTAGGGAGTAAACTAATAATTAATGTTAGTTTTTGATAAATTAGCTGGTCTGGTGGCACCCCATGTTTGTATTGGTTGTGGGCTTGAGGGAGAGGTGTTGTGTAAAACGTGTCAGTTCAATTTTCATGAACCTCTAGTTCCTAGATGTGCCGGGTGTACTACTTTGACGGATAATTTTAGAACTTGTGACAGCTGTAGATCATGGCTAACACCTTATGCAGTGTATGTTTGTGGAATTTACGAAGGTGCCAACGAAAGACTTATAAAAAGCTACAAGTTTGAGTATCAGCGCCAAGCTGCTAGCGCCATTGTGTCAATTATGAACGACGTAATTCCTCCTTTGTCAGATGATATTGTGCTGTGCTGTGTGCCTACCGCACCGTCAAGAATCAGAGAGCGTGGCTTTGACCATGCACAGTTACTGGTTAATGAGCTGGGTAAATTAAGAGATTGGGAGGCTATGAGGCTTCTCAGCAGGAAGACTAATAGGCGTCAGGTGGGCTCAAGTCGGGCAGATAGAATAGAACATATGAAAAGCGAGTTTATGGTAAGTAACAAAGAGTTTGTTGCAGGTAAAACGATTTTACTAATCGACGATGTTATGACAACTGGCGCTTCTCTGTCGGCAGCTAGTAAGATTTTGAAATCTGCCGGAGCAAAGCGAGTGTACGCCGCAGTTTTTGCTCAGAACATATAAAGCACTTCTCTTTTTATAACAGATACGATACGATATAAGTCGCAAAAGGTTTCTGTGTTTAGCCCAATTCTACATTCTTATGTAGAATTGAGAGGAACAAGAAGGCGATTTTTAATAAATAAATTCTCATAGAATTAATTTTGAGAGATCAGCCGTACCTTGTGACGAGGAGAGGTACCCAAGTGGCTCAAGGGGATGGTTTGCTAAATCATTAGGGGGGAGAAATCTCCCGCGAGGGTTCGAATCCCTCTCTCTCCGCCAAATAATACAGCTCAGACATATTTGTCTGGGCTTTATTATTTATTGAAGAGGAGGATTCGAACGGGAGTGCCAGTGGCACTCCCCGAACCTTTAGCCCCAAACCAACTGGATTTGGGGTGACCTTAGCAAAACTAATATTTGTTTTGCTGGTCAGGCGAATCCCTCTCTCTCCGCCAAACAAAATAGTCCCGTTTAGGGACTTTTTTGTTTTCGAGCAACCATATTTGTACTAGTCAGCAAATAAACTACTGTGTACAATAAGCGTATGCAAGATGAGGGCGAGTTAAATCAACAACCTGAAAACCAGGAAGATTTAACGGAAAAAACTTTTCAACAGTCCCAAGGGGTGCCACTACCTGAGTTTCAGGCTGTTGAATGGTCTGCATCTGAATTTATAGAACACCAAAAGTCATCTAATTGGTATTTTGCTTTGTTTGCAGGGGCTGGGTTGTTGGTACTTATTGTTTTTTTCATTACTCGGGATTATCTAGCCAGCGCTGTGGTGCTTTTGGCTTGCGTAGCCATTTCTGTATATGCAGGCCGTCAACCGGCTACAAAAAGATACCTCATCAATTCAGACGGTGTTATGGTTGACCAACAGTTTTACCCCTACGCTGGGTTTAGGTCCTTTTCAGTTGTTGAAGATGGTGCTATTGATAGCGTCGTGCTTGTAAGACTCAAACGGTTTACGCCACCAATAGTCATGTACTTCCCGCCTGATGAAGAGGATAAAATTGTGGACACGCTTGCTAATTTCTTGCCACACGAACAACGTGAGCTAGATGCAATAGATAGGTTATCAAGGAGGTTTAGGTTTTAACTATGATTACATTTATACGGAGATTCGGTTTATGGTTTCTTTCATTTTTATTAATAGTAGTTTTGTTTTTAGGCTCGATTTTCTGGACATTAAATCATTCGGTTGCCGATAAAGAAGTAGTTAAATCGTACCTAAGCGGTAGCCAAACATACAAGGTGGCGATAGACAGTGCCATTAAGAACTTTGATATCAACAAACAGTTAAACAAGGATTCATCATCGAACAATCAGCAAAACAACGATCCCAATAAAGATCTAAGTAACAATCAAAACAACGGCAGTAATCAACAAAATCAGGATGGTAATAATATTGACCCAGAGGCAGTCAAAACAGCGATTACTGCATCACTAACTCCTCAGACGCTTCAGAAAGTGGCAGAGAGCGTTATAGATGGATTTTATAATTGGCTTAATGGTCAAGATAAAAAAGTTGAGTTTAGCGTAGATTTATCGGTCACAAAAGCTACTTTTGTAGATGCTATTGTTTCTTATGCACGCAACAAGGTTTCAACACTTGCGGACTGTTCCCCTGCTCAACTTCAACAAGAAACTGATATATTTTCTATTGCCTGCAAACCACCAACCGCTGTTATTGACCAATCAGAGGCTGATTTACGTAAACAGCTAAACTCAGACGAGTTTTTCCCAGATACAGTCGTGACGGATAAAACAGTATTTAATTCTGATACAAAAAGTCCGACTGATTTGCGTTTTGATGAGCAAAATAGCGACGTACCTTATTATTTTGGGCAAGCTAGGCAGATATTTACTTGGTTAATGATTTTGGCAGTTGCTCTGGCTTTTTTTGTGGCGTTCTTGGGCAAGAACATACGCAAAGGCATAGGTCACGTAATAAAGGTATTTATTATTGGCGCTATGCTGGTAAGTGTCGTAGCAATATTAATTAACGTCGGTAGTTCCTCTGTTACAGTAGATAAATTTGTATCAGTTGGCGAGACAGACTCTAGTAAATTAATTGGGCCGGAAATTGCTGTTAACTTCGTAAATTATGTTGGCCCTAAAGTTGCTGAGCAAATGTTTAAGCCGGTCATTGGGTATACGGTTGTTGCACTACTGCTTTCTGCTACATTAGTAATATTGCATAAACTTAAGAAGAAAAATGATAAAGCTGTTCCGGCAGAATCTGCACCTGAAGACAATAAGCCCGACGTAAGCGTAGAGAAAGCCAAAGAAACAGTTCAGAGTATAGATACAAAAGAAGAAGAAAAGCCAGAAGCAAAACCCGTTAAGAAACCAGTAAAAACGTTTTCAGACATAAAACCTCCAAAAATTCAGGGCTAAGTATAATATAGCCAATAAAAAAGCCCGAAGCTAAAGTTCGACATTTTTATTGGTACACCCGATACGACTCGCCCACATTCTGCAGACCTGAAACTTCTTCTTAGAAAACAAGTTTTCAAGAGAAGGTTTCCTTGCAAAATGCCATTGGCATTTCTCACCTCCGACCTCTTTTCGGTCGTACGTATCAAATCGGTGGCATCACGAAAAAAGCCAGGCATAAAACCTGGCTACTTTCGTGGTACACCCGATACGATTCGAACGTACGACCTCCTGTACCGCAAACAGACGCTCTATCCAGCTGAGCTACGGGTGCGCGTCAGAACCTTTGTTCATATTTCGTTTTGCAAATGACTGCAAAATCTTCAACTTCTAACAAAGTTCTTCCTTCTCAAAAAGCAATCGGAATTACTTTTTGGGTAGAACAACATTGAAACCCAAAACTGCAACAGAGGTAAGTTTATCATTTTTAGGCTATAATTACTAGCATATGGAAGAGTGGCTGAGCTGGTTGAAGGCGCACGATTCGAAATCGTGTTTAGGGTAAAGCCTAACGTGGGTTCGAACCCCACCTCTTCCGCCATCCTTCGTCGCCTGTCTAGGGCTACGAAGGATGGCGAGTATCTAGGTTCGAACCCGAGAGGGCGAGAACATTCTGTGAATGTTCGAGTTTTCCATGCTTGGCTGAGCGAGATGCGTTTACGCTCTCGAGCGAGCAAGTTAAGACGAACCCCACCTCTTCCGCCAATAAATTTTGCTATGATTAAATAAATGAAAAGGCTAGATTCAGAAACACTTAGAGCACACAAAGGCATAAGTTTTGTTGGGGTAACCACGGCTGCATTTTGCCATGATGGCAAAGGGAACTTCTTAATGATGAAACGCGGGCCCAAAGCCAGAGATGAAAACGGTAGATGGGATATCTTGGGTGGCGGGCTGAAACACGGCCAAAAAATAGAAGATAACTTATTGCGTGAACTAGAAGAAGAACTCTGTACGACTGGGAACAACATTATAGCCCTTGGTTTTCGAGACGTTCACAGAAAGTTAGATGACGGCACCCCAACTCATTGGGTTTCGATAGACCACATTATGCAAATTGATAGAAGCAAAGCCAAGATTGGTGAACCAGGGGTAATTGATGAGATAGGCTGGTTTACTCTAGACAGCTTACCTTCTCCACTGCACTCTCAGCTTATGTACGCTATTAATAAGCACAAGCAAAAAATTGTTGAAGTATTGGGCACTCATTCCTAGAAGGTAGCTGATACAATTAAGTTTATGGAGCCGAGCATATTCACCAGAATTATTAATGGGGAAATTCCCTGCCACAAAGTTTATGAAGATGAAAAAACCTTTGCTTTCATGGATATTCATCCTGTGCAGCCCGGAATGGTTTTGGTGGTACCAAAAACAGAGGTTGAAAATTATGAGGATTTACCAGAAGACGAATATATTGCACTTATGAAAACAGTCCAGAAAATAGGCAAGGCGCAACGCAGAGCCTACCCAGGTAAGCGAAAGATGGCTGTTCAGATAGAAGGGCTAGAAGTCCCTCATGTGCATGTGAAGGTTTTTCCTGTTGATTCGGGAGCTGAATTTCATTCCCCGCCAAACGATGGCGAGCCAAACCACAAAGAACTTGCAAAAGAAGCTGAAAAAATAAAAGGGAATTTATAACATGGGTAATGTCTGGATTATGTTAATTGTAGGAATCGGGGTCGGAACATGGGCGGGAAAGCAATTTTACCACCGAACAGGTGGTAATTTTGGTAAAAGTGCTGGAGCCGGCCTAATAGCCGGCTTGATAGCAGGGATGATAACGCTGAGCTTGCTCTGGTTAATCGGCTAATTTGTAATTAAGCGGATTCATTAACCTGTTATACCTACACACATTATACGCTATAGCGTATAATGTGTGTAGCAATTAAGTAAAGAATAGTAAATTGATTGTAGCCTTTTAGTACTAATTAATTGTAGTTAAAGGCCAATAACTGGTACGATATGGTTATGGTTCCCGTCAAACTTTAGCGAGATAGTTTAGAACGGGTGTAGGAAAAGTGTAGTTCTCAAGTCTGGAGGGACTAAAACGGAATGGATGAGAGTGGGGCTAATTCAGAACTTGCTTTAGGCAAGGCTTTGCAACAAGCGCGACAAACGGCGGGCTTAACGCAACAAGAACTATGTCATCAGGCTGGTTTGTCTTACTCTACCCTGGCAAAAATTGAGCGTGGAGCTATAAAATCCCCTTCAGTTTTTACAATTCAAAAAGTTGCGAGTATCTTGCGTATTAGCATGGACGATTTATTGGGCGCGATCGTCGATGCTGATACGCAGACTATTGGTCAAAGTAAAAAAACATCAAAAAGCGGTATTTCTTTTCTTTATCTTGATATTAACGGCTGTTTAGTCCAGTTTTTTCACACGGCGTTTACGCAAATTTCGATTGATACTGGCGTGCCAAGTGATTTGGTAGAAACAACTTTTTGGCACTATAACGATGCTGTTTGCCGGGGCGAAATGGCTATAGACGAGTTTAATAGTGAATTTGCCGAAAAGCTAGGCTTAAAACAGTTAGATTGGACTAAATATTATCTTCAGGCTATAGAGCCGATTGAAGAAATGCAGTCACTTGTAGTCTGGGCGGCACAGCATTATAAAGTCGGCCTACTAAGTAACATCATGCCTGGGTTTATAAACATGATGATTGACAAGGGCGTTTTGCCAAACGTTGAGTATAGCGCCGTCATTGACTCCTCTGTGGTTGGTTCAATTAAACCGGAACAGACTATTTATGATGTAGCAAACAAGGCTGCTGGTGTCGCACCTAACGAAATTCTATTTGTAGATGATGGTCGGACAAACCTTATGGCTGCTGAACGTCTTGGTTGGCGGGTAATGTGGTTTGACGATTATCGGCCACAGCAATCTGTTGAGAAGATTCGAAAAGCCTTAGAGTTTTAGGTGTTAAATTAATCTTCAGCGGGTTCGCTGAATCTTAAAATCTCTTTATTGGTGTTTTCGAGCAGTATTTTTGTCTCATCTAAAGCATTTTTAGTTTCGTCTACCAGTTCTTTAGGTGCTTTTTTAATATAATCTTTGTTGCCAAGACGTTTTTCATAGCCCTTTACCTTATTTTCAGCCTCTTCAAGCTGTTTTTTGAGTTTTTGTACGTAATCTTCCGTCGTTTCTCTATCCACGTCCAGCCAGCAGTTAAAATTAGTAGTAGTTAAGTGTAGCCCTTTACCTGCTTCCACTTCGTGAACCCCAACTATTCTGGCAAGCTTGGTAATTAATTCTGAATGTTCACTTAAAAATGGAACGTCAGTGAAGTATAACGATGTTGTGCGGATTTGTAGAACAGAAACAAGAGCCCTCACTTCAGTGACAATCTTAATAATCTCGTCAAATTCTGCCACGCGCTTTGAGTCAGATTCATGGGGCTTAGGTATTAATTCGTTAGCCAATAATTTATCTCCGGTCCAATCTAGAGTCTGCCAAATTGTCTCTGTAACAAATGGGGCAAATGGGTGAGCGAGCTTTAGTGATGATTCCAGCACATATCGTAAAACTCCCGGGTTTAGTTCCCTCTTACTGCCTTCTATATACCAGTCTGCAAAGTCATTCCAGATAAAGTGATAGATTATCTCGTAAGCTTCGCTCATGCGGTATTCGTCCATAAGAGAAGAAACATTTGTTATGGTATGTTGTAATTTACTCAACACCCAATGATCGGCTGGCGTAACTGGCGTAATGCGGAAGTCCTTTTTTTTATCTAAGACCCCTTCGACAAATCGTGCCACGTTCCATAGCTTGTTACAGAAATTTCTTCCTGCAACTACCTTGGCGGGGGCATAGGCAGAACTGTCGCCTGCGCTACGACCGCTTATAATTCCTATTCGAAGAGCATCGGCTCCGAATTCTTGTATTACACTATGCGGATTAATCACGTTACCAAGACTTTTACTCATTTTTCGGCCATCTTCAGACCTAACCATTCCATGTAGGTATACTTCACTAAAAGGCACTTTTCCGGTGATATAAAGTCCCAGACAAAGCATACGCGCCACCCATTGGTACAAGATATCTATCCCTGTTTCCATCAGACTGTTTGGGTAGTAATCTTTAAAGGCGTTTCCGTCCGGAAAATCAAGAGTTACAAAAGGCCATTGTCCGCTAGAAAACCAGGTGTCAAATACGTCCGGATCTCGTTTATAAGTCTTGCCTTTGACCTCTATTGTTTCTTGGTCGACTCGGTCGTCAAATATCCAATCATCTTTATCTTCAGTGTTTTGAAAGGCTGGTATCGGGATTCCCCAGGCAATCTGCCGGCTAATGTTCCAATCTCTTACATTTTCAAGGTAGCTTATTGTCTGTTTTCTTTTTGGTGATGGGTAGAATTTAATCTTCTTATCTTCCAGCGCTTTTATTGCTGGGCCTGCCAGCTTTTTCATGTCCACAAACCACTGGTCAAGCAACATTGGCTCAATCACTGTTCCGCATTTATAACAAACACCTACTCTGTTACGGTAGTCATTATCAACTTTTTCTAGTAGGTCTTTTTCGTCCAGAGCTTTTACTATTTGTTCACGCGCTTCAGCTACCGGTAAACCAGCGTATTTGCCGGCCTTTTCGTTCATTGTTCCGTCAAGATCTATAACTTTTACTACTGGTAATTTATGGCGCTGGGCTACGTCCCAGTCGTTAAAGTCGTGAGCAGGAGTAATTTTGACTGCTCCAGTACCAAATTTAGGGTCTACGTACTCATCAGCAATAACTTTAATTTTGAATGGGCCATTTAGACCTTCGGCGGTAATAATCGTATCAATATATTGTTTGTAGCGTTTGTCATCTGGGTGGACTGCTACAGCAGTATCTCCAAACTTAGTTTCAGGGCGGGTTGTAGCAAGGGTGAATGGGCCATATTTTAAGTAATACAACGGGGTAGTGCGCTCTTCATAAACTACCTCAATATCCGCAAAACCAGTTTGGTGTTGGGTGCAATAATTTACAAGGCGCTCACCCCTGTAAATAAGACCATCGTCCCACATCTTTTTAAAGGTAGAGTAAGCGGTTTTTATAACTTTATCATCGAGGGTATAGGTATAAAATTCCCAATCACAGCTAGTGCCAAATGCTCTCAGTTGGTTGGCGAAAGTAGTCTTATTTTCTTCAACATAATCATAGATTTGTTTGTATAGCTCTTCCCTGCTGAAATCAAAACGGCTCTTCCCCTCAAGGGTAAGTTTTTTCTCGTATACAACTTGAGTCTCAAAACCTGCATGATCGGCACCGGGCAAAAATAATACGCTCTTCCCTTTTGACCTCTGATAACGAGCAATTATGTCCATTATTGAATAGTTAAGAGAATGGCCAATGTGAAGGGGTGCATTAGCATTTGGTGGGGGCATAACCATAGAAAACGGTTCACCCTTCCCCGTAGGGGCAAAAGCACCACTTTTTTCCCAGAGGTCATATATATCAGATTCGTAGTCAGAAGGACTGTAGCTTTTACTCAACTTCATACTTGGTATTAGTATATCATCTCTGTTGCTAACCAGTAAAAAACGATTCGCTGAGGTATACCTACCGGCAAAGTATAAGCAATAACAGATATAAGCATAAGATTTTCACGTGAAATTTGCGCAACTAACATCAACGGTAGATACGCCCTATCCCCTAATGCTATGTGCCCAAAGAATTCGCAAAAACTAAACCAATTTAGTGTTCGCTTTTTGTTCTTGTAAGTTCGATCCCGCTAGTCAGACAGGCTAGTACTTTCACGCTGTTTGTTTTCAAGTTCATTTTAACAGGGGAAAGAAGCATAAGCAAGACAAGTCTATATTTCGTATAACGCAGTACTTTGGACGTGGGGTAGAGCGGGATTGACAAAACAGTAAAAATTTGCTATAGTAAACAGGTTAAGGTAAAAACAAAAAAATGACAAATACAAAACGCCCAAGGCTACAGATACATTCGCCTGGTACAACCACAGGGGCTGAAAGTACTGCTCAGGATGCGCTCAAGCCTCCAAGGAAAATGATTCCCGCGGTACTTAGAGGTGCTGTTGCTGTTGTCCCAATGGATGAAAGGGAAAGAGAGCGGAGCAGTACCGAATGGGCACCTAACCCAGCAGGCATAGAAGAGTTGTCAAAAGGTAAACTACCTAAAGCCCAGGAAGAAGTGTTGGCTCACTCCGGATACCGTGATTACGTACTAGGGACTAATCAGAGGGGTATTCAATCTGTCGAACAATGTAAAGAATACTTAAGAAAATGGGGAGGCTTAGAGCTCCCTGGCAACGACGGAATTCTTCAGCAGTTCTTAACATTTAATTCTGGATATTTGGGAACTACAGATGAAAGGTTCATAAGAGAACACGTAGTAAATGGTTTTTATGGGAGAGATGATCAGAAGGTAAAGCGCGGTGGCTTTAGAATGCTCGGGGTTTTTCCAATAACAGAGGGTCTTAAGCAACAGTGGGGCGATGGTTTAGGTGTTGCTCAGGGGCTCGATGTTTTTAGGGTTACTGGTGGAATGCCCGAAGACCTACTTTTGTACGGTGATATACCATCGATGGGCATCAAGGCAGAAGTTGTAAATCAAAAGTACATAGCCGGTTTGATAGATGATAGTGGTAATTATTTTATGAACCCTGACTTCATGCAAGAACCAGCGCTTCCAACCCAAATTGATGTAGGACAATAAAGTATGCCAGACATAACCGTACCACCACAGCCAGAGGACGTCGTCTACTTAAACAACGCACCTGTCTTGCCCACTACTCAAGTTGAAGGTGACAGTTTGGGACAGTTATATTCGGACAGAAAAGAGGAGCAAGAAGGGCAAACTAATTACCAAGCGAATATAGAATTATTGCAATCAAAAGGTGAGCTCGGCGTAATGTTTTCAATTTTATACGCCGAGGCAACACGAATAGAACCTAGGCTTTCAGGAATAATTGTGCACGCTCTAGGCTCAGCAGACGATCCGGTCTTAAAAGAAACAGGTGGTCACGCAATGCACTCAGGGAAGACTGAATCGGGGCAATACGAAATTATAGTTAACACTGATGATGGCTTGGAACATTACGAAAACCTGTTAAAAAAACGGAGAGAGTCAGTTAAAGCAAGTATGGAGAAGATGGGGTTTGATAGTGAAAACGTAGATGCGAAGGTTCTTGCTGGATTTATATTTCTGCACGAATTAGGACACATTGTAGACTATATGAACAATGCCCCAGATATTTCTGTCTGGGAAAAACGTAGAGAGGCAGAAATGGCAACTTTGCCAGTTCCAAAATACAATCCTGTAACCCTAGTTATAATGTTGGCTACACCAGAAGGAAAATTGTGGTTTGATAGAGCCAGAACAGCATTAGAAAACAATTACAGAGTTAAGAGCGCGGAAGAACTAGTATCCTTACAGGATAAGAGGTATCGTTCACTACCAACTGAAGACATCCCAGATCAATTTGCGGCAAAAGTAATGAAACGTTTTGCGTAGAACAGCTATGAATATTAGATCGGATAAAAATGTATGAGTGAAATAGCTCAATCACCAGTAGACACAATAACAAGGCCTTACCAGCAAATGGAGTCTAGGCTGGGCGAGCAGGGTATGCAAATGCTAGATAGTCAATTATCAACCTGGCATGAATTGAATGAGCGAGATTTGTACAGTCCACTTCGTGAGTCTCTTGCCTCGGGTGACCCCACATTACCCGAAGGAACACTACTGCACGGCATGGGGATGTATGGGTTTAGCGAAGAGGCTTTAGCTGGGGTTGCAGAAAAAGGCATCTTGTCTGGGGAGCTGATAGGTATAAGTGAAGATTCTGAGACGCACGGATGTGCAGACTTCTTTAGGGTTCCTGCAGATACTACGTTAGAAGACTATATGATTTCGGCGAAAGAACCTCTGGTGAAAGGTAATATTAAGACTCAAAAAGGAGAAAGACTTCTATTGCGCGGAGTTACTTTTATTGTTGATCCGCAGGCTGAAGGAATGGATGGATTAATGCAGCGCGATGGCTATCGTGATCCGGAAATGCAAGATTTTGTTCGTCCGCCTACCAGTAGAAGTTCCGAGGATACGGCAGCAATATTGGGCGGAGTGCCACGAGGTGCAATAGCCGGTATGGTAATTCCAGAAGCAATGTCACAACAGATTGACAGAGTCACTGCTATACGAACTTATTTCCCTAATACGCCAGTGTATACAACATCAGGCCAGCTACTAGCCGCCTAGTATTTCGCTACATTTCTACATGCTTAAGTTTGGTTCGATTTGGAGAGTATATGGGTCGGCTACGGGTTGATTGTGTTTCATTTTGAAACAACCGAGAGATGCTATCATGGCGGCGTTGTCTGTACAGAGTTTAATGTCAGGATATTGAACTTCAATTGGGATTCTATCTGATAATTGACGGCGTAGTTCTTGATTGGCGGCGACCCCACCAGCTATTACCACTGACTTTGGCTGAAACTCTTCATAGGCTAAAACAGCCTTATCTACGACTGTTTCGATAGCTACGCGTTGGAAGCTGGCAGAAATATCATTCTTTTGAGTCTCTGAGAGCGCCTCTGGCAGTTTATGGGAGGGGAAGGTGTAATCTTTACCAACTAGTTCTTGGGCAAGCCTTAAAACGGCTGTTTTTATTCCACTGAAACTAAATTCGTATTTTTGGTCTAGTTTAGATTTTGGTAATTTGTATTTTGTTGGGTCTCCACTTTCAGCAGCTTTTGCAATACTTGGTCCGCCGGGGTAGGGAAGACCGGTAATTTTTGCTACTTTATCAAAAGCTTCACCAATGGCGTCGTCGCGGGTTTGACCCAGCAATGTATAGTCAAAATGATTTCGAAATAAGACAAGTTGCGAATGTCCACCAGAGACTATTAGAGCTAACATTGGGAATTCTGGTGCGTGTTTGGGAAGTTCGAGTTTGTTATTTAGTGCTTCGGATTTCGTATTTACGCCAATTTCAGTGATGAAATTTGCGTAGACGTGTCCTTCAACGTGGTTAATAGCGTATAGCGGTTTGTGCATAATAATTGCAAGTGTTTTGGCAGTCATAACCCCAACTAATAAACTGCCACCCAGGCCCGCGCCATGAGTCACCGCAATAGCGTCGATGTTTTGCCAACCAACAGGCTCAACAGCCTGTTCTATGACGGAAACTATAGACTCAATATGAGAGCGAGCGGCAATTTCAGGCACAACACCACCGTAAATTTTATGTAAGTCCATAGAACTGAAGACTACATTTGACAATAACGTACTGCCATCTTTAACAACCGCGGCAGCCGTCTCGTCACAACTTGTTTCAATCCCTAGAATAATCATTATTAACAGAGTAGCAGTAAACAATGCGGATTGACAAATAGTAACATTTTTGCTATAATGAAGCAGTTAAATCAAAAGATAAAAATGTTTCACAAAAAGATCAACGTTCAATACGAAGACACTGCACCAGAAGTCATTTCTTTTAGATTACTCTTCGAGGAAACTCCAACTGTTTTTGTTTTAGAAAAAACAGAAATAAGCTTAAGTTTAAATAAATAGTATTGACATAACGTCAAGCATTTGCTATAATAACTTGGTAAATATCTAAAACTAAAACTAAAACAAAAAAACAAACTAATCAATAAAAGAAGGAAGAAGAAATAATTATGCCAGGAGCAGAAGCACCAGCACCAGTAGTAGAAGCGCCAGCACCACCAGTTGAAGGCACCTTAGGAGTGCCGCCGATTGTTGCTGAAGCAACAGACCCAATGCTTGGGTTACTTGATACTGCAGACACAATGCAGTCAGTAGAAAAAACTAAGAGACTAAGAAGCGCGGTTAAAGCAATAGGACGAGGAGCACTACATCTTGCAGATGCCACTATTGCCGGAGCAGTTAACCTCAAAGAGGCACCTAGCTTAGCAAAAGATGCTCTACAGTTACGTAAAGACAGAAAGATTGCAAAGCAACTTGACCGTTTTGGAGCAACAGTAGATACAACAAAGCTAACATATAAATATGAAGTAGATGATAGCGGAGAATTTGTTAATAATGTTAACTTCTCAAGCGCCGAATCTGTAGGGGATAAAAGAGTTGAAATTGGTAACAAAGTAAAAGACACTACTGTTGCAGGTGCGGAATTCGCATCTGACAAAGTTAAATCAGCTGGTAGATTTACCGCTGAAAAAACTAAGAACGGTGCAAGACGTACTAAGGACGTAACAGTTCGAGGTGCAGTAGCAACCGCTGAAGGAGTTAAATCAGCTGGTAGATTTACCGCTGAAAAAACTAAGAACGGTGCAAGACGTACTAAGGACGTAACAGTTCGAGGTGCAGTAGCAACCGCTGAAGGAGTTAAATCAGCTGGTAGATTTACCGCTGAAAAAACCGTAAACGGTAAGAACCGGGTTGTAGATGCAACACTTGAAACTAGAGCAACTGTAAGAGAAAAGGTTGCAAAACGACTTAGTGAAAGACGAGCTACAAAAGCCGAAAAAAGGCTTGGCAAGTTAGATAGCAGAATTGCTGCGCAAAAAACTGCGGAAGTGCAAAGAATAGAAGCTGAAAAAGCTCACGCACAGCAAATGATAGAAGCACAAATGGCTCGCTTAGCTCAGTTACAAGCTACAGAGCAGGGTAGAGTTAGTACTGTAGAAGTTAAAGCTGCTCCTAAGCGAGAAGCAACAGTCAAGAAAGTACTATCAGGAGCTGATAGAGTACAAGCTCATGCCCGTGCAGCTGATGCACTACGTGCAAAAAAGCGACGTACAGATAGAGAACCAGCAGTAGTATAAGCAAAATACTTCTATGCGCTAAAAAACCGCGTTAATGCTAGCGCGGTTTTTTTAGTACAATAAACATAATGAAGAAGATGATAAAGCGCCTTGTGCCCGCTCAGTTGTTTAAGAAGATTGAACCTTTGGGTCACCTTATTGAATCTGTTATTTATCAGACAAGGGCTGGCTTTCCGGCGCGGTCTATGAAGGTTATTGGCGTAACAGGCACAGATGGGAAAACAACTACAAGCACGTTAATTACTCAAATGTTGAGGAATTCTGGAAAGAAAGTGGCCATGATGACAACAATCAGTGTTGATTACGGGGACGGTCAAGGGCCTCAAGACAATCCGTCTAGGCTGACTACTTTTGGTGCAAAAAAACTCACCAGCTCGCTAACCAAGATGAAAAACGAAGGCGTAGAATGGCTGGTTTTAGAAGTAACGTCGCATGCGCTCGCCCAATACCGGGTTTGGGGAGTACCTTTTGATTTTGTGGTTATGACAAATGTAGGGCATGAACACCTCGACTATCATGGTACTTTTGATAACTACAGAGACGCTAAGAGACGTTTGTTTAAGCTAGCTAACAAGAATAAGGGCGGGCAAAGAATAGGGATAATTAATGCTGAAGACCCGTCCGCGGAGTTGTTTGCCAGCGATGTCGCAAACCCTATGTTCTACGGCACAAAACAGGCTGACGTTAGGGCGGAGAAGATTAAGCTGACTCCTGCTGGTTCACGTTATGTTGCAAAAACATTGGGTGACGAATATCGGATAGATTGTCATTTGCCGGGGAGTTTTAATGTTTACAATTCGCTGGCGGCTGTTTCGGCTGGTATCGCGATTGGATTGCGTAAGCAGGAGATTGAAAAAGGGATTGATAGCCTACATGAAGTAGAAGGCCGAATGACAAAGGTTGACGTAGGCCAAGATTTTGCAGTAATTGTAGATTACGCCCATACGCCTGAAAGTTTTGAAAAGATCCTTGCAGAGGTCAGACCTCTGAGCGATAAAAGGTTGATTTGTGTTTTTGGTTCTGCCGGCAGGCGTGACGAAGCGAAACGTGCGCGACAAGGCGAAATAGCAGGGAAGTGGTGCGACGTAGTGATTGCGACAGAAGAAGACGACAGAGATATTGACGGCGAACTAATATTGGGGCAAATTGCTGAAGGCGCCGAAAAATCTGGGAAAGTTATGGGCAAAGATTTATTTAAAATTCACGATAGGGAAGAAGCAGTGAAAACCGCAATAAGTATGGCCAAAATTGGCGATTTGGTGATGTTGCTTGGTAAGGGGCATGAAAAATCGATTTTGTATAACGGTCCGCAAGCTGAAGAACTGCGTCATTTACCTCAAGACGACGGCGATGAAAGAAGAGTTTTAAAGCGATCTTACGACGAGGTAAAAGTAGTGAAAGCTGCAATAAGATTTAAGAAGTAGCTTCTGGTCTCTTGAAAGGTAGTACTGTAGCTTCTTGCTGATGAATTAAGTCAGATATAGGTGCGCCAGGAACACCAAACTCCAATACTATTACATCAGGGCTATTCGATAGCACCTCACCAGTTGCTGGGTCTATATACCTACTAGCATGAGGCCCGTCTGGATTCCTGGCGGTGCTTTGTAATAGCAGGCTCAAGCCTTTAAGATAATTACCGGGAGAAAACTGCTCGGTCATCTTTTTATTATACCACAGAAGCTAATACTAAGCAAGGGTAAGGCTTACACAGCGGATGAAGCCCCCGCCTTTTAGCAGTTCAGTTACTTCAGGAGCGTAAACAGTTAAGCCTCGGTCTTCTAGGGCTTTTTTAAGATTTGGTGCGTGGTTGCTCATTATCACAGTCTCACCGGTTGATACGAGATTACAAGCAAAGCCGTTCATCGCTTCTTCTAGGCTAACTTCTATTTTTTCGAGGTCATTTATCGCTATGATTTGTTCTTGTGACTCAGGTAGGAAAGCTTCTGGGCACCAGGCAATTGTGTTTTCGTCTATCACTGCAAGTGCTAGATCAATGTCATAGAAAAAACTATCAGGCCACCCTGTAATGGGATTAATCACGGGGTGTTGATTACCATCAAGTTGAGGGATGGTTTGCAACCCAATGACATTTAGTCCTAGTTCGCGTGCGAGTAGTGGGTGCGCCTCAGGGCTGGTGCGATAATGTGAGCCAACGAACAAGTATTTTCCGCATGGCAAGGCATCACCTTGGCCGCTAAAATGTATTCCCTCAGGTAATTTAACAGTTTCATAACCCAAGTCATGTAATACTCTTTCAGCGTATGCTTCTTCAGCCTTGCGTTTATTGGGTAAGTTCGACAAGACAATCTTATTACCTTTAACTAACCCCCAATTTGCGGTATAAACGCCATCTTGGCAATCTATTGGAGCGTCAACTTTTATAACTTCTATACCGGCTTTTTCAAAACAATTTTTTATTTCGGCATGTTCAGTGATAGCTTTTTGTATATTTACCGGGATTTTATTGTCCATATAGGCATTAATTGCAAATCCATCATCAAAATATTCCGCACCAGTCACTAGAATCTTAGTATTTATTTCTGCCATGCTCCATATATTCTACTACCTCAAGTAAACTTATCAAAAGACTATTGTAATATATGTATAATTATGCTACAATAATAGTATGTCTGTTAATTTATTGTCTGGAACCTCAGAAATATCGCATTGGAATAACGATGTTGTACCATCTATTAAGCCTGCGGATTGGCTAACAGCACCTCTTGTAGAAGCAGGGATACTCTCTGATGAGTTCTATGGGGCTAGAGTTGCACCTATTGTAGTTGGTTTGGGTTTTCCGAATTTACGACGCCCTCAACCCGAGGAATCGGGGTTTGTTAAAGGATCTGTGGATCTAGACTACCTAGTTAGGCCACCAGAAGCGCACTTTAACCCACATGCTGAACTAAAGAATAGGGTAAGAAAAACTCTAGAAGATAGAGTAGCAGGTCCAAAAAAACCTAGAATATCACTGTTCCCAGGGTATGTTTTTCCCGATGTAGCTGGAGGTAGTCTATACCTAGACGATACTCTGAGTGATGGTGAATGTACTGTAGAACAATTTTCACCAGCATCCGAGGTCCTTGGAAACGCCTATAATTTAGGCAATATATGTGTAGGTACAAGTGCGCTTGTCGTGAGCGAGTACGGATACATACCAAAAGTCTCTTTACCGTCTGTAATTCGAGAAGCCCTAGCACCTAGCAAAAATGGCAAAATAGACCATAGCAAAGCACGGTTCAAAGTAGCCGCTGCAAATGTCTTACGGTTTCAGGAACAAAGCGCGCAAAGTCATACATCCTTAAGATAAATATAATTAGAGCACCTTGACTAGAGTATTAGCGCTCTTGTATGATGAGTGCTAGAAATGGGTACAGTTTTTTGCGAGGGTACCTGTCTCACAATAATTTTTTGATTTATATTTTAAAGAGGAGTAACTACATGTCTAAAGTTCCTATTACGCCTTTAGCTGACTATGTTGTTGTTCAGCAGGAAAAGGCTCAAACAAAAACTGCTAGTGGACTATATTTACCAGATAGTGGGGCTGAAAAACCAAAGATTGCTAGTGTTTTAGCGGTTGGGCCAGCTGTTGTTGATGTAAAAGTTGGCGACCAAGTAGTGTTTGGTGGTTATAGCAACACCGACATCAAGGTAGAGGGTGTTGAATATATGCTTGTAAAAAATGAGAATATTTACGCAAAGGTAAATTGATAAATAATAAAAAAGGAAACTAACGATGAGTAAAAAAGTATTTTATGATGAGGATGCAAGAAGAAGGGTTCTTGGTGGCGCGAAGATTTTATATGATGCAGTTAAAACAACTTTAGGCCCGAAAGGCCGTAATGTAGTTATTGGCAAGAGCTACGGTCATCCAACTGTTACGCATGACGGTGTTACGGTGGCTAAAGGAGTTGATATTGCAGATGTTGACGATGAAACATTGGGGTATAAAGTTGGCGCAGAGCTTATCAAACAGGCTGCCAGTAAGATGAACGACGTAGCCGGTGACGGTACGACGACAGTGACGGTTTTGACGTATCACATATTGAACGAGGCTAATAAGCTGATCGCAGCCGGACATGACCCAATGCAACTTCGAAAAGGGCTAGAGAAAGCTTCTGCGGACGTTATAAACCAATTAGAAGCTATGAGTGAACCTATTGTCGGCAAAAAAGAGCGCGTTGCCGAAGTAGCTACAATTTCTGCTGGTGATAAAGCCATCGGAGACTTGATAGCAGATGTCATGGATAAGGTTGGCAAAGACGGTGTAGTAACTGTTGAAGAAGGGCAAGGACTGACACTAGAGAGCGAAGTAGTGGAAGGCTTTACATTTGACCGTGGTTTTGTGAGCCCTTACATGGTTTCTGACACCGGCCGGATGGAAGCAGTTTTGAACAAGCCGGCAATTGTTGTAACAGATAAGAAAATCAGTAATATTCAAGAAATATCATCACTTTTAGAACAACTTGTTGCTGCTGGTAAAAAGGAACTGGTATTGATTGCTGAAGACGTCGAGGGTGAAGCTATGACAATGTTGGTTTTAAACAAGCTAAAAGGGGTGTTTAACACTGTAGCAGTTAAGGCTCCAAGCTTTGGTGAACGCAGAAAAGATGTTTTGAGTGATATTGCTGTTTTAACCGGCGCGACTGTTATAGCTGAAGAACAGGGCATTACCTTTGAAAACGCAACTATGGACATGATTGGTTCTGCACGCAAGGTAATTGTAGACAAAGATAACACTACAATTATTGAAGGGGCCGGCAAGGATTCAGCTGTAAAAGCAAGAATTGCTGAGATAAATTTGCAGATTAAATCTGTAAGTAGCGAATATGATAAAGAAGCCTTGGAAAAGCGCCGAGCATCACTAGGTGGCAAGGTAGCGGTTATTAAAGTGGGCGGAGCATCAGAAACAGAGATTGAAGAAAAGAAGTTTAGAGTAGACGATGCTGTTGCTGCTGTTAAAGCAGCTATGGATGAAGGTATTGTACCTGGCGGTGGCGTGACTTTGGTTGACTTGTCATCGCAGATAAAAGCATTGAAAAACGAGACAGAAAATGTCGGTGCGCAATTGCTGGCAAAAGCTTTAGAACAGCCATTTAGAATTTTGATGGAAAATTCTGGTCAAAATCCTGATGAATGGTTGCCACAGGTTAAAAAAGCCAAAGCCGGGCAGGGCGTGAACGTTAATAACCCTGTAAAATTAGTAGACATGAAATCTGCCGGCGTCATTGATCCCGTATTAGTTACTAAACAAGCGGTTCAAAATGCAGTTTCAATTGCAGGAACTTCTATGACGATGGGGGCGCTGGTAGTCGATGTTCCTGAGAAAAATTCTGGGGCTACCGATTCACCTGGTATGGGTGGTATGGGTCTAGGAATGTAAATCTCGTGGACCAGGTTTTTGTAAATATAGAACAGTGATTTTTGACAATATATTATTTTAATTACTGTGGATTGTGGCCTCGGCAGGGAACTCTGTAATTGTAGTTTCGACAATTAAGCTTCCTAATGAAATAATATCCGTCGGTAAGGGCATAGGTGGCACAATATTAGGATTTTCTACGAGTGGCTGGTCCTCTCCAAACTTTCTTGTAAGTATTCTGCTTTTATTTTCCCAAAGGCCCTTTGCAAATGGCATAAACCCCTCTCTCCACAGCTCAATAGAGACTGAAGGCGCTTCTCTGCCGGCATCTAACATCAAGTGGCCTACGTTTCTGACAATATCTCTGTACCTGTAGGATGAACCCCCACAATGTTCATTTCTGGATAATCTCTGGCTTTCAATTGATCCGATTCTGTGCATTATCCAACGAGAGTAGTTAATAATGTACAATGGGAACCGATAAGAGTGTCTTAAGATAGCCTCTGTTCTTTTATGTGTTTCCATTAGTTCTTAGGTAAATTATCTCACCATATTATATAAAGCGCAAATAAGTACTTGCATTATAATAAAATATGTAGTACAATAGGCTTAGAAACGGGTGGAAACAGGAGTTTATATGGCACTATTTAATAGAGACAAGAAAGCAACTATTGCTGAGCTTGAAGAATATTACGAGAATCAGCGCAATAATCGAAGTGGCAGGGCTTGGGTTATGGCTTTATTTAGCTTAATAATTACAGTCGGAGTAATAGCAGGGTTGTTTATTGGTGGTCGTTGGACTTATCGTCAGCTTACTAAGGAAGATACAAAAACAGCAGTTGTTAATGGTAATGATAAAGAAAATTCACTAGTTACAGACACTAGTAAAACAGATACGGCTACTCCTGCTGTTGAGCCTGGAGGAGTCGTTAGCAACAGCGCAGCTACAACTAGTGTTCCAAACTCTACTACAGCCGTTAATACACCAGCAGTAGTCGCCAAATCAAGCACTGCCATCCCAAATACTGGGTCTGGTTCAATATTGTTAACCTTTCCTATAGTCTCTGTTGCAGTTGGCTACGCCATAGCTCGTAGACGCGAACTAAATAATCTATAGAAGACTACTCTTCTTCAGAAGCTTGATGTGTGAAATAGTTAGCCTCATTGACAATGTCTAGCATGGCCTGAGCACGCTCGTTGTCGTCTTTAATATTTTTGGCTGCGTGTAGTGCTTTTTCAATTAATGTGTGGTTGTCGTTAGCCTGAATCATCATCATAGTGGTCCTAAATTCCTCTTCAGGAGTTTGGTTTAGCTTGCCAACTAGTGGCTCTAAATGATTTAGGGCTTGCTGTTTTACGCTTGCCAATTTATCAATATCAATAACTGAGTTTATTGTGGAGACTTGCTGGCCCAAGGCGACGGTATGCGAATTATCATCAGGAGTTTGATCGTCGTCTGATTGTGCAGTTGGTGGTGGGGTAATGTCCGAAATGGGTGTGGGAGCATCAGCATCTTCAGAGTTGTCGGTATCGTCAAGCAACTGATCAGACTCTTCGCTTGAATCATCCTCGGCAATATCTTCATTTGCTGAATCATCTGTCTGGTCATATCCTGTCCAAGGCTTTGCAACGCTAGCTGGTGCTTGTGGAGCGGTAACGGCCGAGGCGTCAGAGCTTACAGGAGTTGCTTGGAACATGCTTGCTGGTTCTTTTGCCAATTGAGTGACGTTGTCTAGCATTGCTGGATCATTTACTGATTGCTGTGTGTTATCATCTGTACCGAACATCTCACCCCCATTATTTACTTCGTTTATACTACGAAGCTTGAAATCGCATATTCGAAATTATTCTAATTCTACCAAAAAGCATAACAATTATGTAGTCTAAAATAATTTTGTGAATTTTTTGCATTCTTAAATTCTAATTTTCAAATACTATATACTAATAATAATGCTTGATGATCTTAAATATATTCATTCAAAAGATGCCGAGGATGCCTTAGGTATTGCGGCGAAGCAGTGGCAACAATTAGAGACAGTGTACGACTTGCCCGAGCTAAATTTTGAAGTTGAAAATATTGTATTTGCTGGAATGGGTGGTTCAGCACTATGGGCCCTATTGTCATTAACTTGGCCAGGGTATAAGTTGCCTTTTGAAATTTGGCGCAAGTATGATGCGCCAGCTTATATCACCGATAAAACTCTGTTAGTTGTTTCAAGTTATTCAGGGAATACGGAAGAGTCTATATCTGCACTTGAAGCGGGGCGAAAGGCTGGGTCGCACATTGTTGTAGCAGCAAGTGGCGGAAGACTAATTGAACTTACAAAAAAATATGGTTATCCTTATGCGCTTTTGCCAGTAGCATCACAGCCAAGATTCGGGGTACTTAACGGGGTTAAGGCGATAGTGACCATTTTAGAGAGAGCAGGGTTTGTTTATGAAGAGAGAGCAGAGGAGATACTTAAAGAAACGGCAGAATTTCTGAAAACAGAAATAGCAAACTGGTTGCCTGATGTCCCGACAGCTAAAAATCCAGCTAAACAGCTTGCTCTAGAGGTTGCAGGAACTTCACCGGTAATTTATGCTGGACCAAAGATGTATCCGGCTGCGTATAAATGGAAGATTAGCTTTAATGAAAACGCTAAAAACGTTGCATGGTGTAATGAAATTCCTGAATTTTCACATAATGAATTTTTAGGTTGGACATCTCACCCCGTAGAAAAACCTTATTCAGTTATAGAGCTTAGATCTGGGTTTGAACATTCCCGAGTACAAAAAAGGTTTGAGGTGACAGAACGCCTACTAAGCGGAAAGAGACCGTCACCAAATATTGTGGAGGCTAAGGGTGAAACAGTGCTTGAACAACTTCTTTACTGTGTGGCCTTTGGAGATTTTGTAAGTATTTACACAGCGCTATTAAATGGTCTAGACCCAACACCAGTAGACTTAATCGAGAAGTTTAAGAAGGCTTTGGACGAATAACTATTAACAGGACTACTCTAGAAACTGTCGATGAAGTTTTGGTTGTAGCTATTTTTTGTCCAATAAATAAAGCCGATTGCAAAAATCAATAAAGATATTAATATAATTGTTCGTTGTTTTTCCGTAAGTTGAAATCTAGACTTAATTTTATTTACGCCTTCTGTTTTTTCGGGTTCCGCTTTTTTCTTCATCATAATTTTATACCTTGTTTATCGCTTATTTATTATTATCAAGTGCGTTCACAGGCTTTGCAACCACCACCAGTCGCTGTTTTGCTGTCCAAATTGGGGTGCAAGTATAAAGGGTCAACCTTCTGTCAGACGTTGGGGCCTCAATTTCGACAGCGGTGGTCTCTACAACTTTAGTTTCTGCCACTTCATACAATAATTCTTTTCCTTCCCAATAAATAGCCAATTTTTGACCAACCAATACTTTATCAAAATGATAGAACGTTGAAATGTTATTCCCGTAAAATCTGTGTCCGATGATAACGGTGTTTCCGATTTTAGTTGGTTCAGAGGTGCCTGGCCTGCGCCAAGTTCCGCCGTCTCGAATAACCCCGATTCCACCTCCCTCAAAGATTGGCTCATTAAGTTGGATAGAAGGTATGACTATACGGTTGTCGGATGGTGTAGGGGCAGTAGAACTAGACCCTTCTTCTTTTGCCAGTTCACCCGAGTAAGGAGCTGATGCATCAGCTGATTTATCTCTCAAGCGATATGCAATTTCAGGCAAAAACGGTGAAAATGAAATATATAAACCTAGTGCAATAATCAATAGTGATAGTAGATTATTTAAACGACGTAATCTCACCCTCTAGCCTCCATCGCGCAACGCAGTGATAGGATCTTTACGGGATGCCTTAGCTGCGGGCAAGAGACCTGAAATAACTCCCGTTACAGTCGATAGCCCGAAAACCACCACGACGACAGGTAAGGTGATTACAGGCTGAAGATCTGTCGTAACCCGTATAACAACGTTTGCAAGTAGCGAAACTACGATTCCTAAAATACCGCCAACCAGGCTCAGTACAACCGCTTCCATTAAGAACTGTCCAAGTATCTGGTTGTTGGTGGCACCTATTGATTTACGCACACCAATCTCCCTTGTTCTTTCGCTGACGGTTGCAAACATAATGTTCATAATGCCGATGCCACCTACAATAAACGAGATAAAAGCTACTCCTGCGATAAACACCGTTAATTGATAAAATACCTCATTTGTAGCTTCAAGGGCCTCTTCTTTTTCGAGTACTGAAAAATCTTCTTGACCAGCGTGATTGGCTTTCAAGGTAGAGCGTACTGTAGAGGCTACAGTTCCAATATCTTCTGGTTTGTCGGCTTCTACAAAAAGCTGCAATAGCTGGATGTTTGTGTTGATTGACCTGGCTGCGTCATATGGAATAAAAATTGAATCGTTCACATTAATTGTTGCAAAAGTACCTGAGTTTTGCTGTTCAAATATGCCCTGGACCACAAAATCAACACCTCTGATTCGTAGTCTTTTTCCAATTGGAACATTCTCTTGAAATAATTGTTCAGCTACGTCACGACCGATGACTGCTACTTTGCTATCGTTGTCTTGAGCGCTAAAAAATGATCCAAACTCAATTTGCTGGTTTAACAAAATCGGTAAACGGGAAGTACTAGCAATTATGCTTCCGCTGTATTCTCTGTCTCCGTATCCAGCGACTCCGCTGATAACCCCAACCGGCACAACAGACGATACTCCTGTAACTTTTTCTGCATCTCTCCAGTCTTTCTCGCTTAAACTTCCACCCCCTCCTGAAAAATTACGCAGGGCATCTAAGCTGACAGCTCTAGCCTTAGTTTGCTTTCCTGGTCTTACAACGATTAGAGAATCTCCAATTTCACCCACCTGATTTGTTATCTGGTGTTTTATGCCTTCTCCCAGTGAAACAATGGTTACGACTGAACTTACACCAACTATTATCCCAAACATTGTCAGGGCGCTCCTAAAACGGGCACTCCGGATTGATGACAACGCCATTTTTACGTATTCTGGAATCATTTATTTCTCCTCGATGAGGTAGTAGATTTGTTCTTCTTTTTTCTCAGGCCTTTTCGTCTACCTTGTTTGGCTCTCTCCCGAGTTGCAACCACCTGGTTATCTGGCATGGTCTCCATCAAGGCACTAACATTTGCGAGTTTTTCGTCGTCATCCGATTTCCTAAGCGCACTTATTGCTCGCTGTACTCTTGATGGTATTTCACCAACTACACTGGCTTCATCGTAGACAATACTGCCGTCTAGCATATAGATTATTCGGTCGGCATAACGGGTGAGGGAAGGGTTGTGAGTTACCATTAAAACAGTGTTCCCAAGCTTGTGGATGTCGCTTAGTAGCTCCATTACTACTCTTGCAGAAACACTGTCTAGATTTCCAGTAGGTTCGTCAGCAATGATAATGCTGGGTCCGTTTACGAGAGCTCTTGCAATTGCGGCACGTTGCAATTGTCCGCCAGATAACTGAGACGGTAAGTAGTATTCTCTATCACTTAATCCTACCTGGCTCAATGTACTCTCGGCTGCCCTCAGTCTTCTTACCTGACGCATGCCTTTATATGCTAGGGGTAGCGCAACGTTCTCAATCACAGTTAATTTCGGCAGCAAGTTAAAAGATTGAAATATAAAGCCAATGTTATCTCGACGAGCCTTTGCTTGGCGATTTTTGCTAAGCCTAGACACATCTTTAGTGTTCAATTTGTAAACTCCATGAGTCGGTTTGTCTAATAGACCGATGACGTTCATTAAAGTTGTCTTGCCAGAGCCGCTCGGGCCCATAACAGCAATAAATTCTCCTTTTTCAATAGTTAGACTGACTTCGTCCAACGCTACAGTGGTAGCATCGCCAAAGCCGTACAATTTTGAGAGTTCGGTTATTTCAATTATTGGCATTAATTTCTCGCTAAATTGCCTTTTATATACCTGTTTCGTATTAAATACAGGATATTTAGTTATTGATCTTTATATATACTACATCTGTAAAATGCTTAACATCAAGTTTAAATACAAAAATTGTTCATTTTGTTTACTTTATATTTTTATTTAGAAACCAGTAGGAGTAAGATATCAGTATAACTTTAAATAGAGGAGTGTTATGGCAGAATCAGAGAAATTCGACGCATCAAAAGTAGTAGATCAACTTAAGAAAGACAGAATGTTAGCACTAGGAGTTGGCGGGGCAGCAGCAACAGTTGTTGGCTTGTTCCTACCTTGGTACTCTGTTTCAATCTTTGGAATTTCAAGATCAGTTAGCCCAGGGCTAAACAGCACAGGAATATTATTGCTTCTTTGTGCGGTTGCAGCAGCCGGGGCAGCACTAAATGTTATGAACCAAGAGAAGAAAATGATGACAACAGTCGGTTTAATTGCCGGAGTGGTTGCACTATTAATAGTATTCTCAAATTACCCTGATAGCGGTCTAGGCTCATATGTCAAAACTGGCATAGGCTTTTGGCTAACAGCTGCCGGCGCAGTCGCAATGACAGTTCACGCAGCAATGAAAATGAAGAATAGCAAAGCCTCTGGCTCTAATAGCTAGTAGTATTTAACGAGAACCCGGACTTTTAATTTGAGTATAATTAAATCCGGGTTCTTTAATTTGGAATTATGGAGAGGTCGCCTAGTGGCCTATGGCGCCGCCTTGGAAAGGCGGTTTACTCGTAAGAGTATCGTGGGTTCAAATCCCACTCTCTCCGCCAGAATCTAGCAACCTGATTTTATCTCTGTTATAATTGCTCGAGCTAGGAGAGGTGTCCGAGTGGTTTAAGGAAACGGTCTTGAAAACCGTCAGGCCCGCAAGGGTCTCGAGAGTTCGAATCTCTCCCTCTCCGCCAATACAACAAGTCGTGTCCATAGACGTGGCTTTCTGTGTTGTTGTAGCTGGAAGAATTCGAACCTGACTTTTTGCTTTAGCAAAAAAGAGCTCGCTAAATAGTCTAGTGCCCGAATTGCATTCGGCGCATAGATTATTTAGGCTACTCATCTCTCCCTCTCCTCCAAACTAAAGAATCGACCACCTTGGCCGGTTTATTATTTTGGCTAAGTAGTGAAGGATTTTGTAGCCTAATTATTTATAGTTATACTAATATTTATAAAGAGGAGGAATGATGGATTCAGTAGTGTTTTTCTCAATAGTAATAGTCGTATTTATATTCACAGGCCTATTTACTGTCAAGCAGCAAACAGCAGCAATAGTGGAGAGGTTTGGGAAATTCAAGCGTATCGCGGGCGCGGGTTTGAATTTTAAGATCCCGTTGATTGACAGAGTTGCTGGGCGCTTATCTCTCAGAGTACGCCAATTAGACGTGCGGGTTGAGACCAAGACTAAAGATAACGTATTTGTATTTGTCATTGTAAGTGTTCAATATTTCGTAATACCTGAAAAAGTCATAGATGCTTTTTATAAACTGCAGAATGCCGAAGCTCAGATTACAAGTTATGTGTATGACGTAGTACGGGCCAGGGTGCCAAGCATTAATTTAGATGATGTATTTGAAACTAAAGATAATATTGCTCAGGCGGTAAAAATTGAACTGGAACAAATAATGGATGACTTTGGTTATGGAATAACAAAAACACTCGTAACCGATATTGACCCAGACGCAAACGTTAAAGCCAGCATGAACCAGATAAATGCTGCTCAGCGGTTGCGAGTAGCTGCGGTAGAGCAGGCCGAAGCTGATAAAATCAGAGTAGTTAAGGCTGCCGAGGGCGAAGCTGAAAGCAAAGCTTTGCAAGGTAAAGGTATTGCAGATCAGCGTACAGCAATTATAAATGGATTAAAGGATAGTGTAGCTGACTTTCAAACCGATGTTCACGGCACTAATGCACAAGACGTTATGAACCTAGTCCTAATGACTCAGTATTTCGACACTCTAAAAGAGGTGGGAATTAGTTCAAACAGCAACACAATCATGATTCCGCATAGCCCTGCTGGCATGAACGATATAGCCGAACAGCTTCGTAATGCCATGATTACTGCTAATGAAGTGAGCAAGACTACTCACACACGTACTCCAAAAACAGAGGCCTAAAAACATGAACATGTTTAAACCGGTAAGCGCCAATTCAACAGAAGAATATTTGGGTATGTTGACTCCTGACAGAAGAAAAATATTGGAAGCAGTCGACAAAATAATTCGTACTACAGCACCGAGTCTACAGCCTCATTTTTCTTACAATATGCCAGGATATGGAGCTTTTGAGTATACGAATAATAAAAAAGAGAAGTTGGACTGGCCCGTAATATCTGTAGCTAGTCAAAAAAATTACGTAAGTGTATATGTCTGCGCAGTAGCGGATGGTCAATATGTAGCTGAGAAGTATAAAGAAGAACTGGGAAAAGTCAGTGTCGGTAGAAGTTGTATTCGGTTTAAGAAACTAAAAGATTTGAATCTGGATACGTTGAAAAAAGTAATCCAAGAAGCTGCAAAAAATCCTGGGCTAGCAAACTAAGCACGAATCTCGAAACAAATATGAAAAAAGAAAATACAAAACAACGTTGTGGCTGGGTCGGCACAGACCCAATTTATGTAAAATATCATGACGAGGAGTGGGGAGTACCTGTTTATGATGACAAAAAACAGTTTGAATTTTTAACACTAGAAAGTGCGCAAGCTGGATTGAGCTGGATTACTATTCTTAAACGCCGTGACGGGTATCGTAGGGCCTTTGCAAACTTTGACGTAGAAAAAGTTTCAAAGTTTACTGAAAAAGATTTTGATCGTTTAGTTAAGGACGTGGGTATTATTCGAAATAAGCTGAAAATAAGAGCTGCCATAAATAATTCGAGAGTTTTCTTAAGCATCCAGAAGGAATTTGGTAGCTTCACAAGCTATATGTGGGGGTTTGTAGGCAACAAACAAGTAGTTAACTTGGATAAATCAGCTAAAGAAATTCCGGCAACAACGCACTTGTCGGACTCTATAAGCAGTGATTTAAAAAAACGCGGGATGAGTTTTGTCGGCTCAACTATAATCTATGCGCATTTGCAAGCAACGGGGATAGTAAACGATCATGCGACAGACTGTTTTAAACATAAAGAGGTTCAAAAAATCTCAGAGATAGTACAATGATTATGTTATGAGTAGAGCAACAGTAATTTTTGATTTTGATGGGACATTAGCCAATAGTATAGACCTCGTATTCAGGCTGTATAACAAACATGCTGAACAATTCGGCTATTTACCGTTAACAAAACAAGAATTTCCGTCTCTCAGAAAGCTTGGTTATAAAAAGGCCATGAAAGCTAAGAATATAAGATACTCGATGTTCCCTAGAATTGTGCTAACAATCGGTAGAGAGATGCGACAACATATGGACGAGGTCCTTCCTTACGAAGGCATCGTTTCAATGCTAGAAGGCTTGAGGCATAGTGGATTTTCTATCGGTGTCTTAACTTCAAATCAAGCTCCACTTGTTAAAGAATTTTTTAGAAAACATAATTTCCCCGATTTTGATTTTGTTGTTTCTGAAAAGACTTTATTCGGAAAGGATAAAGCTTTAAAACGTATACTAAAACGCCATGAGCTTAGCAGGGAGCAGGTAATATATGTCGGTGACGAACCAAGAGATGTTACGGCAAGCCATAAGGCAGGAATTCAAGTGATTGGTGTCAGTTGGGGGCTAGGAGGGGTGGAGGGTTTACAACCAGCAAAACCTGATGTGCTGGTGCATTCACCCACAGAATTATTAGACACGATTAAGAATCTTGCCGCCTAGCCATGATGATAGGGATGACCAATATTAATGGTGTGCGACCTATAAATTTGTTCAATCAACATCAGTCTTACTAATTCGTGTGGGAAAACCAAAGAACCCAGTGACCAAATTGTGTCTGCACGGCCTAATATCTTGTCTGTTACTCCATAAGCACCACCGATAATTATTACTACATTCTTTCCTGCCAGCTTCTCAAAAAGCTCCACGGAAAGGGCCTGATTGTCATACTGGTGTCCTGATTCTTCAAGTAGTATTACGTAATCTTTTGCTGAAATATATTTAAGCAGTTTCTCAGATTCCTGCTGTTTACTGAGCTGGTTATCACCAGTACCATGGCCAATAAATTTCCAATTGATATTAATAGTTCGGGGTAGTCGCTTCTCGTACTTATTAATAAGTGAAGAAATTTCAGGTCCTGATTTACTGCCGATAGTTAAAATATTAATAGTCATGTAATTAATAATAACAGATAAAGAATTCTAATAATTAGCACTCAAGCATCGCTATTGCTAATTTTTCGGGAGTCATGTATCATTATTTGGCTACGGTTTGAAATAACCTTAAATCTATAAGGAGGGAATATGTATTCAGCTGCAGTTAACGCTCATATCCGCGAATTGATTGAACAAGTTATGGAATATCGAGATCAAGGACAATGGCAAAAACTTGAACAACTCTTTACTGAATCGCCATATATTGACGAGGAAGTATTTAATAAGGAAAAACCAGGTAACAGACCTGCAACAAATATTACTTATGGATGGCGCAGGCTAATTAGAGATTTCTATTATAGCGCTAGACATACTCTTGGTGCGATGAACATTGAACGGACGGGAAAGAAAGAAGTTAGCGCAGAGAGTGAAGTTGAAGCACGCTACTATTCAATGAACAAAGGCGAGCGTTACGTTTTGAAAATGAACGGTGTTTATGAATACAACTTTAAAAAAGTTGCAGGTCGCTGGAAGATTGATAGTCTGCGACTTAAAGTAAATGAAAAATCACTTTCGCCAATTGGCGCTTAACACTTCCGCAAAAAACATCGTATACTAATAAGCATGAACATTTTGCTTGTTTCGGCTCACGATGATCCGAAGTCATTTGTTGCTGCCATGAACAACACAGCTTTGAGTGTATTGGAAAGAGCTGATCATAAAGTAGCTGTGAGCGATTTATATGCTCAACAGTTTAACCCAGTTGCTAATGTTTGGGACTTCACTACCAATTCAGGAGTTCACGCAAACTATATGTTCGAGCAACAAAGGGCGGTGAACACCGGTTCTGGATTTAGCCCTGACATTACAGCAGAGATGGAAAAAGTAAAAGAAGCAGATTTGATGATATTTCATTTTCCCCTCTGGTGGGGTGGCCCACCGGCTATATTGAAAGGCTGGTTTGAGCGAATATTTGCACTTGGTTTTGCTTGGGGTGCAGAAAATAAATTTGAAAAAGGTTTACTGAGAGGCAAGAAAGCACTATTAGTAGTCTCAGTTGGAGATCCAGCTAGCTACTACTCGTCAAAAGGCATTCATAAAGCCACCGTTGAACAACACCTATATCCGTTAATACATAATACACTGGCTTTTTGTGGGCTTGATGTCCTCAAGCCAACGGTTGTTTACAACCTAACTGCATCAAATCAGGGTGAGTTAGACCTGGCTCTTACAAACTACCGTGGTAGATTAGACAAAATAGAACAAGCAAATGAGTATGTCTTTAAGCAGTCTAAAAAGGAAAATCTCTAAGCCTTAACATCCAAGCAATAGTCGCTCCTAACGGATGGAGTATAAACCAGACTATTGCTATGATTATGTATTGTGATAAATCTAGGAGAACGTAGGGTATGCTTAGCAGTAAACCACCAACGATGAAGTCGATTTGATCAAATGGGAACCAGTTCTTCCCGGAAGCAACACTAAATTGTCTTTTGAAGAAGCTTTCAATCGCGTCTCCAGCAAGAGCCCCAAAACCTAGCGCGAAACCTAGCAGAAGAACTTCAAACTGGGAGTAGTCTATCGAGCGTGAAATAGTGCGGAAAAATTCAAAATTATTGTAGAGAAGCATTTGAAAACACACAATTATTATTGCAGTTAGAACTCCAGCAATTAAGCCACGTAGAGTTTTATGATCCCCAAAGATTCGTTTCCCTCTGAATGACTTTTTTCCGTCCAAAGGGAAGTCAAAGTAACTAAAGGCCTTAAATTTATTTGCCAAAACTGGGGCGGCATTTGCCAGTCCTGCCGGCAGGAAAAACCAAAGTGCAAACGCTACACCACCCATATAATTACTTCTGACCCCTCAAGCGGTTCTTTAAAAGATAAATTTTAGGTGTCAATACACTTGTTAGTGTTGGCCTTGATACTACCATCTTAGAAATTGCTAACTCATGAACTAGGGTAGCTCTTGTCGGAGTATTTTGGAGAGCGGAGTAGGTTCGTCCTATCCCAGATTTACCATGTGCATCACTGCTGGCCGAAACTACTTTTCCGTTGAGTCTGGCCCACGCAGTTGCTTCAGGGCTTTTATGTTGGAAAAAGGCTCTTCCGTTAAAACCCTCGACAATGTCTACGTTCTCAGATACAGAATCAAGTTGTTCTCGGCTTATTCCTTTGCGTATCGATTCAAAAGGATGTGGTATATAGACAATTCCACCTTGAGCGTGGACCCTGTCTATAGTGTCTTTAATACTAAGACCAGGTTCAATAATGTCCGTTAGATATAATCCAATGACATCTCCCACGGCAGTAGATATTTCTTCGCCAACAATTATCTTGTCAGAACCAAGAGCTTTTTGTAGGCCTTGGGCAAAATCAATCCTGTCATGATCTGTTATGGCTATTATGTCTAGTTTTTCGTTCTTTAAAATATCAGCGTACTGTTCGGGCGTTATTCCTCCATCTTTGGAGGCTATAGAGTGGGTATGTAAATCAATTTTTATCATTTAACTGATTCTGTTTTAAGTACAGTAACTACCTCAAAAAATCTCATAATTGCTGTTATTAAATTAAGCGCAAGAATCAGATATAAAATTGGCGCTAATGAGCCGGAGATTAGGCCGATAATTAATAGAAAGGTGCGTATTTCATATCTAGATATTCCTGACAAAAACACCTTATTTAGTCTGTAATTTTCAGCCACAATCTCGACTATTGCAGTTTCACCTTTAGCTCTGACGTAACTTACTAAAACAGATGTTCCTAGTACAGCCGGCACAACCCAAACCCCAATTTCTGGAACATGATTGGAGACGAATACCGCAAGTGCGCTATACACCAGAATCTCCTTTAACCGGTCGCTGACTGAGTCTAGTAGCATGCCGATTTTTGAAGCCGATTTTTGTTCACGTGCCAGGGCTCCGTCAAAGGCATCTAAAATTCCAAACACAGCTATTAACACTGCTGCCAAGATCGGACGGCAAGTATACAATGCCCAAGCAGCGGGAATATGACCTAAAAACGACAATAGTGTTATGTGCCCGGGCTTTAACTTCCCTCTAAAGAGTCTATTTATGAGTCGGGCTTCTTTAGCCATCATTTTTCTGACGAAAGTTACAATCTCCACAGTAGGGTCATTCATACGTATTAGTATACAGTTTTTGGTCACAAAAGGGGACTTCGGTGATATACTCATGCCAGATATGAAGAAGAAAATAACAGACTCTATTTTGGCAGTGGTTCAAAAAATCTATGGACGTGAAACAGTAGTTATATTGGAACGTCCAGAGGAAAAATTTGGGGATTTTACTACTAATGTTGCGATGCAATTGGCTGGCGAACTAAAGCAGAATCCTAAAGAAATTGCCGATAATATAGCTAAAAAACTGCGAGAAAATGAAGACTTTATTGAGGTGACGGTAGATGGGCCAGGGTTTATTAATATTCGTGTTGCAGATAAAGTTTTATTAAACGGGTTAGGAGCTGAATCAGAAAAAAGTTGGCAAGATAAGGTGGTTGTTTGTGAATACTCAGACCCAAACCCATTCAAGGTTCTGCATGCAGGCCACCTGTATACAACTCTTGTGGGTGATGTAATTGGTAACTTGTTTGAGATTGCGGGCGCAGACCTAAAGCGAGTAAATTTTGGAGGCGATGTAGGCTTACATGTAGCGAGAGCAATGTGGGCAATCATGCAAACAATTGGCGCCCAAGATGTTGAACTGTTTTTAAGTTCAATAGCTGAGACAGCGCGCCCTGAATGGGTAAGTGCTAGGTATGTCGAAGGAAATACTGCTTATGAGAACGATGAAGCCGCTAAGTTTGAAATTATTGAACTGAATAAAAAGATATACGAATTGCATACTAGCAATGAGAAAGAATCTCAGCTTTCTAAAGCATATTGGACTTGTCGGCAATGGAGTTACGATGGATTTGAAATACTATATGAGAATCTCGGTGTTAAAAAGTTTGATAAGTATTACCCAGAAAGTGCAACTACACAAATCGGGATTAGAGCCGCCAAGGAGGCCTTAAAAAAGGGTGTTTTAGAGGAATCCGACGGCGCGGTGGTATTTAAAGGAGAGAGAGTTGGACTACACACTCGGGTATTTTTGAATTCAAATGGGCTACCAACTTATGAAACTAAAGACTTAGGGCTAGCAATTACAAAATGGCAAGATTACCATTTTGATAAAAGTATCATGATTACTGCGAACGACATAGTAGAGTATATGAAAGTCGTTCAAGAAGTTATAAAGACTTTTTCGCCTGAGATATTCGAACGTTCAGAGCATATTACTCACGGGATTGTTAAACTAGCCGGTGGCCAAAAGATGAGTAGCAGGAAAGGGAATGTACTGCTTGCTCAAGAGGTAATTAATGCTGCACGTGAAGCCAATAAACTAGCCACAGGTAAAGAAGATGAAAACGTGGTTCTTGGGGCAATTAAATACGCCTTCTTAAAAAATCGTGTTGGCGGAGATGTCATTTATGACCCGGCAGAATCTGTTAGTCTTGTTGGAAACTCGGGGCCTTATTTGCAGTACGCACACGCCAGAGCGAATAGTATTCTCCGCAAATCAGAAATTCAATCCGTCGGCCAGCGGACGAATTTCGAAACGAGCTTGATACTTGAGCCGGGGGAGAGGAGTTTAGTACGTAAACTTACTGAATATACAGAGGTTGTCAATAGGGCTGTGGATGAATTAGCACCCCACCACGTATGTAGTTATATATTTGAACTCGCTCAAGCTTTTAACCGTTTTTATGAAACAAACAAAGTGATAGGTGGTGATAGAGAAGAGTTAAGGCTTACCCTGGTGTCCCAATATGCAGAAATTCTAAAAAACGGTCTGAATATATTAGGTATTAAAGCTCCAGAATCTATGTAAAGCACTTGTGCTTATCTGTATCCCCTGGCACAATAGTAGCAATGAGTAAAAGCGTACTGTTACTATACCCGAATCAGTTATTTACACCGGAGCATCTACCAAAAGAGGTAGATCAAGTAATTATTGTTGAAGAACCTTTGTTATTTGGCAGAGATAAGCAGTATCCTTTGTTTATTCACAAACAGAAACTGGTTTTTATGCGAAGTTGCATGCAAAGATATGTCGAAGAAGTTCTGTGGCCAGCAGGGTATCAGGTAGAGTACGTTGAGTTTCATCAACTTCTAGAATCAGGTGACATAGTGAATAAATTAAGTCATTTCGACCAAGTTACGTACTTTGATTTGACTGACGAAGTTTTGAACAGAAGGCTGGTTAGCTCAATAGAATCGTTGGCAACTCCACCGACAGTTGAACAATTAGATTCTCCGAACTTTTTCCTAACTCGCGCAGAGGTTGAGGATTTCTTCTCGAATAAGCAAAAGTCTCAATTTACGAACTTTTATCAGTGGCAACGTGAACGTTTTAATATTTTAATTAACCCAGAAAACTATAAGCCTGTTGGCGGAAAACTAAGCTTTGACGAAGAGCCCAGGAAACGTTTGCCAAAAGACCAAGTATTGCCGAGTTTTCAGGTGTTTGGGTCTAATAAGTTTGTAGAAGAAGCTATCAAGTACGTTGAACACAACTTTTCCGAAAACCCCGGAAGTTTAGAAGATTTTCCTTGGCCAACCAATCATAAAGAGGCTTCTGATTGGCTAGATGAATTTTTAGAGGGCAGACTTGATGATTTTGGACCATATGAAGACGCAATAGATGGTCAAGCCCCTTGGATTTATCACAGCGGTTTGTCTCCCTTGCTTAACGCAGGTCTACTAAACCCCCAGGAAGTGGTAGAGAGAGCCTTGAAGCACCACGAGAACAAAGAAGTCCCGTTAGTAAGCCTAGAGAGTTTCATACGCCAGGTATTGGGCTGGAGAGAATATGTGCGTGGCATATATATTAAACAAAATGTAGTACTAAGAACCAGCAATACATTTGGGCATAATAGAAAACTCACAGCAGATTGGTATAACGGCACCACTGGGATACCTCCTGTAGATGATGTAATCAAGAAAACACTAACGAGGTCTTATGCCCATCATGTCGAGCGGCTGATGGTGGTTGGAAATATTATGTTTTTGTGCGACTTCCACCCCGACGATGTCTATAGATGGTTCACGGAAATGTACATTGATGCCTACGATTGGGTTACAGTGCCAAATGTTTACGCAATGAGTCAGTTTGCTGACGGCGGGAGTATGACAACCAAGCCATTCATTAGTAGCAGTAATTACATTCTAAATCTTAGCCATTATGAAAAAGGCGATTGGTGTGATGTTTGGGACGGTCTGTATTGGCGATTTATTGAGAAAAATAAAGAGCGGTTTGGAAAGAACACCTACATGTCTACGGCTGTTACACAGTTTAATAAAATGGACGAAAACCGCAAGCGAATAATAAGCTATCGCGCTGAGGATTTCTTAAATGCTAAGACAGCACTGTAATATTAGAATATTCTAACTTAAGAAAGTGTAGTCAAGATGCTAAAAACAGCTCATGCGGCAATAAGTGTTGCCTCTAAAAAACTTGGTTTAAGCCAAGAACAACTCGAGAAAATTTTATACGTTAACGCTGCTCATGAATTTGAAATTACTTTAAAAAACGGTAAAAGTTTTAAGGGCTTCAGAATGCAACACAATAATGCTCGGGGGCCTTATAAAGGCGGTATTAGGTTTCATCCAGAGGTAGATTTTGATGAAGTTCGGGCTCTTGCTACTCTCATGAGCTTAAAAACATCACTTCTGAATTTGCCCTTAGGTGGAGGAAAGGGGGGGATAGTATTAAACCCAAAAGAGCTTTCAGCAGAAGAGCTTGAAGAGCTGTCGCGGGGATACGTTAGGAAACTAGTTGAATTTATTGGTCCCGATAAAGATGTGCCTGCACCTGATGTAAATACGAACCCCAAAATTATTGACTGGATGGTAGATGAGTATTCAAAATTAACCGGGGATGAAACAAAAGCTAGCTTTACTGGTAAGAGTATTGCTAATGGCGGTAGCCAAGGCAGAGATGCTGCAACAGGGCGTGGTGGAGTAATAGTACTTGATACGTATCTTGAGCTAGTTGGGGATGCGCCTCTCTCAAGAAATCTAACATACGCCGTACAAGGCTTTGGTAATGTTGGTGCTTTTTTTGCAGATGTTGCCAGCAAAAATCACAAGGAGTGGTCACTAGTTGCAGTTAGCGATTCTAGCGGGACTCTAGTCAAAAGAACTGGTTTGAATGTAGCTAAACTTGTTGAATACAAAAAGACAGGCGGACGCTTTGCCGACTTTAAAGAGGAAGGGGTTGTGCATAAAGATAGTGAGGCGATATTAAGCACTGATTCTGATGTACTGGTCTTGGCAGCGTTAGGCGGGGCGGTAAACATAAATAATTTTAAAGAAGTTAAGCCGGGCATAATTTTAGAACTCGCGAACGGGCCAGTAGAGGTAGAAGCGATTGAGAAACTGGAAGAGAAAAATGTTGTGGTAATTCCGGACATTCTAGCCAATGCAGGTGGAGTCGTGGTAAGTTATTTAGAATGGGTTCAAAACTTGGACGGTAAGAATTGGGATATTGACTCTGTAAATAGCAAGCTATTAAAATATATGCAGGATGCTACAAGAGAGGTAGCCAATTTTGCTTCAACGGAACATACATCGGTACGTGAGGCGGCATTTGCTATAGCTGTCAGAAGACTTTCTGAATCACCAAAGTAGAGCAAACTAAAATTGCATTAATATATTACTCGTTGTAGTATGTTGCTATTAAAAAAAGGAATTTTTAATGACTAAGTATATAAAGGGATTCATGACTTTTGTTCGTGAACAGGGAGTAGTAGGTTTAGCAATAGGACTTGCAATAGGTATTCAGGCAAGCAGTACAGTAAGCGCAATTGTTAATCAATTTATTAATCCTTTGGTAGGAGTTGTTCTGCAGGGAACAGATCTATCAGGAATAAAATCTACGGTATCGGTTGGAGATTCAAATCAAGTTTTTGGTTGGGGTATAATTCTGCAGTCTGTAATCACATTGCTTGCAACAGCAACTGTAGTATATTTTGTAGTCGAAAAAGCTGGTCTTACCAAGCTTGATAAGAAAAAGTAGTCAAGCTACGAACAAAAAACCGTCCTAATCGGCAGTTTTTGTATAATAAAACTATGAAAGATACACCCATTAATCCAAAACTTTCGGACGAACAAAAAAGAGTGCTGTTTGATTGTGGGACAGAACCACCTTTTTCTGGAGAATTACTGCATAACGATAAAACAGGGGACTACATGTGCGCTAACTGCGGTCACGTATTATTTGACTCAGCCACCAAATTTGATAGTGGTTCCGGTTGGCCTAGCTTCTACGATGTTAAAAACACCAAAGCCGTCAAACTCCTAGAAGATGATTCCGTTGGTATGAGTAGGGTAGAAGTAAAGTGTTCAAACTGCGATTCTCATCTTGGGCACGTATTTAACGATGCGCAAGATCAACCCACAGGAATGCGTTATTGTATAAATTCGCTATCACTAGATTTTAAAGAAAAAGCGGTCTAGAAATAGCAATTGTGGCCTAGGGATTGTAAACTGTAGGCAATGAGCAAAAAAGATTTTATTCCAACAAAATTACTGTGGATTGATTTGGAGATGACAGGCCTTTCACCAGAGCAAGACGTTATCTTGGAAGTTGCGGCAGAAGTTACTGATGTAAACTTAGAAACTCTGGATTCGTATGAAGCTAGAATTGCACACCCCAAAGAAACAGTTTTAAGACGAATGCAAGAAAATAGTTGGTGGAAAGACTTTCCTGAAAATAGAGACGATTTTATTAAGGGGTTATCAAGCGCTAAACCACCAGAAGCTGTTGAAAAAGAATTAGTTGCTTTTGTTGAGCATCATTTTGGCACTGAGCCTGCAGTCCTTGCCGGAAACTCAATTTACAATGATAGGCTTTTTATTAAACAATGGATGCCTGAGCTGGAGCTAAAATTGCACTATAGAATGCTAGACGTCACCTCTTGGAAACTAGTTATGCAAACCAAGTTCGGGGTAAACTTTGAAAAACCTGAAGTCCACCGTGCTTACGAAGATATTCAAGCAAGCATAGCTGAAATTCAACATTATTTAGATTGGTTTGAAAATAATAAAGATGACGCATAAGAAGCTTGAAGAATACTTATTAAGTTTGCCTAATGCAAAACTCGATTACCCGTTTGGTAAGGAAGTAGCTGTATATAAAGTGCCGGTTGAAGGTGAAGATAAGATGTTTGCACTAATACCAGAAAAAAAGTCCCCGGTTAGTATAAGTTTGAAATGCGACCCCCCATTTGCTGAACTATTAAGAAATAAGTTTGAGTCTGTCATGCCTGGGTATCATTTAAATAAAAAGCACTGGAACACAGTACTAGTAACCGGTCAGCTCGATGAACAAGAAATTGAATCACTTATATTGCATAGCTACAACTTAGTAACAGGTCTATCTCAGGTAAAGCCAGAACTTTAGTCTAGGCTAATATTTTCGTAGGAAAGAATGTTCTTTGCGGCTGTTTCAAGAACTTCTTTAAACTTAGGGCTACTTGATTCATTAAGAGCAGTTTGCAAACTCTGTTTGTAGGATGCACTAGTAGACTCTATAACGTCCAGGATTACTTCGTCAAAAGCACCCCGAGCTGAAGCTGATTCGAGCTGTTTGTCAGCTTCGGTACTACTCTTGCTTCCTAACTGAAGAGGGCTAAGCTTAGTCCCGTTTTTTGCCAGGCGAGATGTTGTTGCTGAAAGGTCAGAACTTATAAATGCTTGGAGCGTTGCAATCTTACCTAATACGTCGGTAGATTTACCACTTTTTAGCCCTAAATCCGTTAATCTCAATAACTCTGTCTGGTATGCGGCTACATCAACACTACTTTTGTTGCTTTGTTTTCCGGATGAAAGAATAACTGCTGCAATAACGGTAACTAACAAAACTACTACTGCTACAAAAATTACTGCCATAATCTTCCGCTGTTTTGGATTTTGCAGGGCAGAAGGTTTTTTATTGGGCTGCGACGGGTCTAGAATAAAATTGTACTGGTTTTGGTCAGGTTGCATAAGCACTATTGTAGCAATAGAAGAAAGAAGTTAGAAGTGACAAGTTGCTTACGCTTGATACTTACTACCTAATACTTGATACTTATTGTCATGGATGCGGTAACGGAAGTTAAAAGCAGGCTAAACATCGAAGATGTTATATCTGAGTATGTTCAGCTCAAACGTGCAGGAAGAAATTTTAAAGGTCTTAGCCCATTTACAAACGAAAAATCTCCCAGTTTCATTGTAAGCCCTGAAAAACAAATCTGGCATGATTTCAGCAGCGGTAAGGGTGGAGATATTATCAGTTTCATCGAACAAGTTGAAGGGGTAGATTTTAAAGGAGCGTTAGAGCAACTAGCCAGAAAAGCCGGTGTTGATCTTAGCCAATTTAGAAAGGAAGTCAGTTCTCAGACTTCCATACAGCAAAAAGAGAGGTTATACCAAGCCGTTAATGCTGCGGTGGGATATTATCAAGTTCAGCTGATGAAACATAATGAGCCTCTTAAATATTTACGACAAACCAGGGGTTATGAGAAACAAACATTACTTGATTTTAAGTTTGGCTACTCACCATCCGGTGTTAAAAATTTACTCAACTATCTTACTGGCAAAGGATTTAGCGAACAGGAACTATTAGTGGCTGGTTTAGTTGTAAAGCGTAACAATGAGGTGATTGACATGTTCCGCTCACGTATTATGATTCCGCTCTGTGACGCACAGGGAAGGGCCGTTGGTTTTACGGCACGAATATTGAAAGATGACCCTCAAGCACCAAAGTATATAAACACGCCGTCCACGGTCTTATATGACAAGGGAAGACAGCTATTTGGTATGCATATGGCTAAAGAATACGTCAGGAAATCTGGCTATGTTGTGGTGGTTGAAGGTAATCTTGACGTTGTGGCAAGTCACCAAGCGGGGGTTAAACAAGTTGTAGCATCTGCCGGAACAGCACTTACAACTTTTCATTTGAAAACTCTACAAAGATTTACAGGAGACGTGCGTGTTGCTTTTGATGATGACCGTGCGGGCCAAGAGGCAGCAGAGAGGACTATTCCTTTGGCACAAACGCTTGGGCTTGAGCTGAGTATGATTTCAATTCCTGAAGGTAAAGATCCAGATGAATTAATCAAAAAAGATATTACTCTGTGGGGCAAAACGGTCAGCTCACCAGTGTATATGGTTGATTGGCTAATCGAAAAAATCGCAAATACAAGTGATCTTTCAACGGCTCAAGGAAAACGCGTATTTACGTCGAGAGTTTTGGATATTATTAGACAGCTTAAGGATAACGTAGAACAAGAACACTATTTAAATATTGTAGCCGAAAAGACTAACACTTCCCTAGAATCGTTGAGTAAAAAGTTTAATCAAAAACCGCTTGCTCAGGTAAAAAGACTAAAACATGTTCAACAAACTAAAGAATCAGAAGACAGGGAAGTAGTTGAACAAAGAGTTAGACAGCAACATTATTTAGCAATACTTATGTCGGTTCCGAACCTCAGAAACTATTACGAAAAACTACCCGCAGATTTTTTTAACGAGGACGCAAGTACTTTTATTAAGCGTACGAATAGCTTTCAAAATGTGGCAAAAACAGATGAATATGGTAAAATGTTGTTACTTCTATTTGAAGAGACGTATCAGCATACTGAATGGGACGAACTGGCTTATCAAACAAAGCAACTCCTTGGAAGACTGATCGACTTTTATGTAAAGAGTAAGAAAACACAGATTTTAAATAAACTTGAATCAGCAGACGAGAAAGAAGAAAACGTATTGCTTCGACAAGTTACAGAATTAGAACAACTTAAAAATATAATCAAGTAGTAATTAAAATAATTTTACGGAAGGGCAATAGCTAGAAACATTATGCCAAAAAAGCCAGCACCTAAAGAAGATAAAGACGATAAAAGTGTTGAAGATATAGTTAAAGAACTATTTGACCAAGCAAAAAAGGATGGCAAGATAGACCAAAAATATATTCTTAAAGAATTGCCCGAAACTCCTGAAAATATAGATGCTTTGGATGCGCTATACGAAGAACTTGCAGATGCAAACATTGCAATTACTGCCCCAGGTGTACCTGTTGGAAACAGTACTAAAGATGCTTGGGCCGATGAAGAAGAAGATGATGAAGAAATAATTATACAAGATACGCGTTATCTTGATGACGTTGCTGACGATTCAGTTCGTCTTTACTTGCGCGAAATTGGTAAGATACCTCTTTTGACATCTGAGGAAGAACTAGCACTAGCTCACAGAGTTGTAGCCGGGGAAAAACGGGCTAAAGACAAAATGGCTGAAGCAAATATGCGTTTAGTTGTTTCGATCGCAAAACGTTATGTAGGGCGTGGGCTTGACCTCCTTGATTTAATTCAGGAAGGGAATACAGGTTTACTCAGGGCTGTAGAAAAATTCGACCCGGATAAAGGATTTAAGTTTTCGACTTACGCTACGTGGTGGATTAGACAGGCCATCACGCGTGCTATCGCCGACCAAGCTCGCACAATTCGTATTCCGGTGCACATGGTTGAAACAATCAATAAACTACTCAGAACACAACGTCGATTAACACAGGATTTGAACCGAGAGCCGACAAACGAAGAAATTGCAGAAGCCATGGAGCTAGACGTGGAAAAAGTTGAGCACATTATGAAAATCAAACAAGATATTAGTTCACTAGATGCTAGTGTTCGTGATGATGAAGAAGACTCGGTTTTAGGCGATTTTATCGAGGACGAAGACACCGCAACCCCTGAAGAGTCGGCAACAGGTCAGCTTTTGAAAGAACACGTAAAAGACCTACTTTCGTCTCTAAGTGAACGTGAGCAGAAAATTCTACGGCTTAGGTTTGGGCTAGAAGATGGCAAGAACCACACACTTGAAGAAGTTGGGCAAGAATTTTCAGTCACTCGTGAGCGTATCCGCCAGATTGAAGCCAAAGCTCTTGCCAAACTAAAAAAGCACAAAGATAGCAAAAAACTTATGGACTACTTAAAATAAGAGTATGTTAATTGATAAGCCAATTTATATTGGGTTAGCGGGTACTCTAAACGCCGGGAAAGACAGTCTTGGCGATGTACTTTCTGCTAAATATGGTTTTTTACATATGTCTACCAGTGACATGATTCGATTAATGAAAAAACGTGAATTTGGCGATACCCCTCAAGCGCTACTTTTACGAAATGATCCGTATATAAATAATATGCGCGCCGAGCGAGGTCCCGGGTTTCTAGTCCAGGCAGTACACGATGATTGGCTAGCAGAAAAAGAAAAATTTCCTGGAGGCTACGTTGCTAGCGCCATTCGAGCAATCGGAGAAGCCGAAAAAGTTAAAGAACTTGGGGGAATTGTAGTTTTTGTAGACGCTGATCCTATGGTGCGCTACAAACGCTCTCTAGCTAGAGGGAGAGACGCAAATGAAAAAGGTAAAACATTCCAAGAATTCATTGAAACAGAACGTTCTGAAATTGATGTAGATCCAGCAGACAAGAATGTACAGAATTTGACCGCTATGAAGGAAATGGCTGATTTAGTAATTATTAATGACCAAAATAGTATTGAGCAATTCCAAAAAACGGCAATAAATAAGCTCAAAGAATTTTTAAGTGCCAAACATGAAAAACACTGAATTTAGGATTGAGTATGCTAGTTATAAAAGCAAAATAGATCAAGAAATACTAAAATACTCAAAGCGAATAATATCCAATACTGAAAAAGAGTATGGTTATATACCAGCCGAAGCAGTAAAAACTTATTGCGAAATTCTGTCCCGCGGAGGCAGACGGCTTCGAGGAGTTTTGGCCATGAATAGCTATTATATGTTTGGCGGGGAAGATGAAGATGTAGCTCTAAAAGCCGGGCTAGTCATTGAAATGCTTCAGGCTTACATTTTGATGGCAGACGACATACAGGATCGTTCAGACCTTCGGCGCGGAGGAGCATCGGCTCACAAGCTTCTAGAAAAATATCACGCTAGCCTAAAACTAAAAGGTGACTCTGAGCATTTTGGTATAAGCCTTACGATTAATAGTTTTTTATTTGGAGTACATAGTGCAATTAACGTTATTGCAAATTTGCCCATAGAAGCCCAGCGTAAGATTGATGCAATTAGTAATATTAATGATAATTTTATAAAAACTTCCCACGGTCAATCACTGGATATTTTTAATGAAGTAGTAGAAGAAGTAACTGAAGAAGATATAGACAGGGTGATGTTACTGAAAACCGCCCACTATACGTTCTTAAACCCATTGCAACTTGGCGGAATTTTGGCAGGGGCTAACAAGAAAGAGCTAAAAAAACTTGAAAATTTCGCTTTAAGCGCCGGCAGAGCGTTTCAAATTCAAAACGATATAGATGGAATATTTGGAGATCAACTATCTACAGGTAAAAGTCCGTATGACGATATTAAAGAAGGCAAGAAAACACTATTAATTATTAAGGCTATCGAATTTTCTAATAATGATGATTCCAGATTTTTAAAAACAATGCTAGGAAATAAAAAAGTTACGAAATCAGAATTTAACAAGTTAAAAAGATTAATAAAAGAATGTCGAGCAGAGGAATATTCTAGGAACGAAGTAAAACGTTCAGCAAATCAGGCATCAGAGGCCTTAAAAAAACTGGGTCGAAGTAATAGTGGGCAATTAGTATTTCTTGATGCACTTGTAAATGAAATAGCGCTTTAGGTTAACCCAGCTAAGGTAGACTATTATAAATTAGTGGAAAAATTAAACCGCATAAAGCGTCTTCGTAATGCGACGCTGGCAAATCTTGGGCTTGTGACTGTTTCATTGGTTGCTTTTGGTCTTACTGGAAACGAGGCATATATATCAGAGATAATTCACGACGGAGCAGATACAGGAAATCATGGTTCAAGGTTTCTATCTGAAAAATTCTCCGTAGACCAAGATACGAAAATATTTAAACGTTTTCTAAAAACAGGTATGTTAATGGCTAGTTTGCTGTCAGGATATACTGCATATCGACTCGGACTTGAAATAAGAGCAGGTAATATACCACACGACAACTTTAACAAGAATCTTATAAATTTATTAGGTGCAACAACTATTGCAGGTGGGAACACGTATGCATATCAGCAAGTTAACTCACTCCACGAGCATAGTAATGCTTCTATGGCAAGCCTAAACCATGCGCAGGTTGATATGACTGCTTCGTGGGGGCTTGCAAGTTCAATTACCCTAGAATCAGCAGGGGTTGATGGAGCTTCAACGTGGGGAGGCCTACTGTTTGCTAGCTATACAGCAGGTCATTTAGCCATACATGCGTTAAAACCGCATCGAGAATGCTAGTGTTTAATTGCTTAGTATCCAGGCTTTGACGATTTTTTCCCATTTACGGTATTCGGCTTCTTCAAATTGCATGTTAGCAATGCAAAATCTCTTATCTGTTATCTGCGAGCAGAACATGCAGTCTGCTAGATTGCTAGCATCTTTAATGAAGAAACTATTAGATATGTTTCCAGACCAAGAAACCTGAAAACTCTTACTAACTTTTTTACTGTCGTCGATTCTCAAAGAATAAACACAGTTGTTAGATCTCTGAATAGCTGCCGCAAATTCAAGATTATTGCTACTTTCACTGAAAACTACATTTTTAGAATCGTGTATGTCAATACTTCTATATATATTCTGAGAACCATAGATTGCATCACTTTTTGCGACATTCATTGAATTTAAGTGGCGCTCGGTTGCTGTATAGTTTGTTTCTTGCCAGTAGTGCAATATATCTTCCATCGAGTTAACATCTTTCTTGCTGACCATGCTGTCAGTATCTGAAGTTATTAATCTCTCAAATTTGACATACTTATTGTGCTTTGTGTTTTGAGCCCAAGTACTTTCACCGGTAGTACTATCAAATACTTCTGAAGTTAGGCGAATATCAAAAGCGAACTTAGCGGCAAACTGGTCAAGTGTATAAGGATTTTGTAATCCAAATATCTGACCGATAATTTTGTCTATGATTTCTTTTGCTTGATTGTCGTTCATGATATTTCCTTTCTTCCGTTTTCGTTATCTTTAGTTGATTGTTGATTCATTATTTCATCTAAGCTAGAGGGTCTGCTTTCTATTACCGGCTCTATTTCTACTATCCCAAGCGGGATATTAGAGCCTGGCGGTCCAGGCGGTGGCTCTCCCGTAGAGACAATATTTTGTTCGGGTTGAGGAGAATAAACTTGTTCTTCGTTGATTACGCTTTCTACTTTTTCTACAAACTTATCTATCGTAACCGGTGTGCCTGTATATTCCTGAAGCTTGTAATCATCACGAACGAATGTCTGCACGACGTTATGTGAAACGTCTAATGTACGCGCTTTAAAACAGGGCAGTAGTAGCCCGTTAGAAGATACCCGCACTATACACTCGCGCGGGTGCAGGTCTGTTAGCATTCTCATTTTGACAGTTTCTTCTTTTACTCCTTTAGATTTAGCGTCCAGAAGCATTTCTTTCGGAAGCTCCATAGGTAAGTTACCAACTAACAACTCTGCATCTTCCTCGGCAACCCTAAAACAGTAATAGTTATAAACGTTTGCAAAAATAGAGTCACGTAATGATTTATCAACTTGTGAAAAGTATTGTTGAGTAAGGATTACAAACAGATTAAACTTACGCGCCTCAGATAGTATTGAGGCAAGAGCGGGGCTTTGGACTACAGACACCTCATCTATGAACAGTAGCACGCGTTCATTAAATGCTCGAGATTGTGCAAGTAAGAAAATTTGCTGGATAAGTAAGCCGGCGACAGTTTTTACCACTTTCTCACCCATGCTAACTTTGTTGAGGGAAAATACGGTTAAAAAATTACTATTGATGGTTTGCTGGAGAGATACTCCGCCTTCAGCCAGCAGAGCAGGCTGCAGTTCAAGCTCGTCAACAATTGCGATGATCGGTAATAACCCCTCATTATAAAATGCAGTTCGTATCTCGTTAAAGTCCGTTGCAAAGAACTGGCTGATGTTTTGTGGAACATGCCCCGCAACATGATCAAGTATTTGTTGTCTCAATTCCAAATCTGTTAAGAAGCGCTTTAGCATACCTAGCGACATGCGTTGAGCTGTAAACAAGACAAACAAACTAAAGCGTAGAACTCGTTCTACTCTTGGGTTGAAACTATCACCCATAAGCGATTTCATAAGTGTGGTCGTTAACTCAGTAGCCGCTGTGATGTCGGCCTCTGCTCCTGCAAATAGTTCCGTGGCTTCACCGTTAAAATCTATTACTTTTGATCCTTCAATACCCCGCAGGTCATTTGCTAAGTTGGCATGGGGGTCAATGACGATTACGCGGTAGTTAATTTTACTAGGTAGGCGATTTAAACGGTCGATGAATAATTCAATAAATTTAGATTTTCCGCTTCCTGATGCGCCTACAATCATCGAGTGTTTATCGAATTCATATGCTGGTAGGGGTAGGTAGTAAGATTTTGGGAAATAAGGGAAAGTGTTAACTTCTAAAAGTGCATTGATATTTTCTGACACTATCATGTGTAGTACTTTTTCAATGTTTAAATACTTTGGAATCTCGCTTTTCATAAAGTTGTTGGCTGTATTAAAATCGAAGGCAAATAAATGAGCAGGAAACTTGTTGGTTAATTTTTTAGATAGCGACCATTCGCCCCCGGCATTTTTAAAATACAGTTTGATAGTAACTTTTGCCGTTCCTGAAGTAACCCGACGAACATCACATACGAAGTGCTCCAAGTTTTTACCCCTTTTGACAGAGACTTTTTCCTGTAAATTTAATAAACTTCCGCCGTTAACGAAGTTTATAAACCTTTCTCTTGAACTATGTTTTGGTAGTTCAACAACGCTCTCCTCTGCAGGCTTCAGTACGCAGAATGTAACATTGCTTGAGATGGCACTTAAATCTCTATCAGAGGCCACAAAATATCTTACATGCTTATCTATTAGTAATATGTGAAAGCATAGTTTTTTTAAACCACCCATATATCCGGACAGCGTAGTGTAGAAGGTCTGGAAGTCTTCTTTTGTAACTTTGTCTTTATTTATGAATAGCTCAAATACATGACTCATTGAATCCTATTGTAAGCGCTTAAGCTCAATATTTCCAGGAGAAGAGTTATACTTATATTATGCCAGAGGTCAAAGAGCGTAAGAAACTAGCAATTATTGATGGTAAGTCGGTGTTTTACCGCGGTTATTATGCCATGCCTAATTTATCTACTAAAGACGGTACGCCGACGGGCGGGGTATACGGTTTTTGTGCGATGGCTTTAGAGCTAATCAAAAGGCTAAAGCCAGATTATGTATGTGTAGCTTGGGATAAGCCTAAAACTAACATCCGTAAACGGTTAGCAATCTATCCAGATTATAAAGCGGGGCGTAAACCCGCACCACCAGATTTTTATGCGCAAATTCCAATTTTACATGAGGTTTTAGAAGCATTTAACTGGCCACTTTATGAACTTGATGATTATGAAGCTGATGACATAATGTGCGGTTTAGCTAAAAAGGCGTCAGAAGAAGGTATCGAAACAATGCTAATTAGTAGTGATTTAGATATGTTGCAGTGTCTTGGGCCCTTAACTCACATGTATGCTTTGAAAAAAGGCTTAACAAATATTGAGCGTTTTGATCCTGAGAGTTTTGAACAAAAATACGGGATTACAACTGATCAATTCTTGGATTCAAAGGCTCTAAAAGGGGATGGTTCTGACAATATACCAGGGGTGCCAGGCATTGGAGAAAAAGGAGCTTCAGATTTACTCAGGGAATATAAAACGCTTGACGGGGTCTATGAGAATCTGGCTTTAATTAAGCACACTATTGCCCAGAAATTGGAAGCAGGGCGTCAGTCTGCCTATATGAGTAAAGAAGTTGCTCGTTTGTATGATGATGCCCCGATTGAGCTAGATTTGGCTGAAATGGACGTTGCAAAGCTCGATGTTTATAAACTCGAAAGTATTCTAAAAAGGCTAGAGTTTAGGTCGCTACTTCGTAATCTTCCTGAGATTATGAAAGTTACATCTAGTGAGCTACAAAGTACGAAGTACGAAGCAGGGGGTGAAAGTTCGGGAACAGTAAACCACGTTGATGATTTGAAAAAACCAGATATCGTATCAGTCACAAATGATAAACAATTAAAAGAAATAAAGCTGACCGGTAACGATGATGTTGTTCTACACGCCAGAAGTAGCGGTAAACACGGCAAAAACCCGACAGTTTTGTTACTTGCAGACGAAAAAACTTGTTACGCAATAGACCTTCGCAAGAACATATCGATAGAGCTTCTCCAATCCCCAATTCTCAACCTCCAATCTGTTATTGGGTATGATTTAAAAAATAGTTTCAAGGTACTTTTAGAACTTGAAGTTGATAAACTCCCACGGGTTGGCCACGACTGCTTGATAGGAGCTTTCATTATTGATGCGCTTCGTCGGGACCAGTCATTAAGTGAGTTGATTGAAAGCGATCTTGGCATACAAGTTGATTTGGAAAACCTAGATGATGATGAACTATTGGCTAGATCAGCAGAAGTCGTTGCTGTAATTAGAGCACTTGCTACAAATCAGGGTGAACAAATGAGCGAAGTAACGAGTCTAATCAAATTATCAGAGCAAGTTGACTGGCCGGTAATTCCGGTTCTGGCCAGATTGGAGCGAGCAGGGATGAAGATTGACCCCAAGTTTTTTGCGAAGCTATCCGACCAGCTTGGCGATCAAATTAGTGACGTTGAGCAAACAATTTACGGTTACGCTGACAAAGAATTTAACATCTCAAGCCCTTCGCAATTATCGGAGATATTGTTTGAAACATTAAGTTTACCAGTCGCCTCGTCTAAAAAAGGAAAAGCAGGGCACTACAGTACTGCATCTAACGTGCTTGGTAAACTTAAGGGCCTGCACCCTATTATTGAAGAGATTGAGAAATACCGGGAATACACAAAACTCAAGAGTACTTATGTTGACCCACTGCCTTTAATGGTTGATGAAAACGATCGTATCCACAGCACAATGAACTTAACAATTGCGGCTACCGGTAGACTTTCTAGCATTGATCCGAACTTACAAAATATACCGGTAAGGACAGAGTTAGGGCGAGAGATACGCAAGGGATTCGTAGCAGAAAAAGGCAACGTGTTAATAAGTGCTGACTACAGCCAGTTTGAACTGCGCATTGCAGCTGCAATGTCAGGCGATCAGCCCATGATTAAAGCGTTTAATGAGAATCGTGATATTCACACGGAGACAGCGGCCCTAATTCAAGGTGTGAAACCAGAAGAAGTCACCAAAGAAATGCGCTATGCCGCCAAGGCAGTTAACTTTGGTATTTTGTATGGTCAAGGCGTTCACGGTTTAAGTGAGGGAACAGGCATAAGTTACGCAGAGGCTAAGCAGTTTATAGATAAATATTTTGAAGTTCGCCCAAGTTTGAAAGCAATGATAGAAAGATTCCGTGATGAGGCTAAAAATAAGGGATACGTTGAGACAGTTATGGGGCGCAGACGCCCAACACCAGATGTGCAGTCAAGTAATTTCATGGTCCGAGAAGGCGCATATCGTGCAGCCATCAACATGCCAATTCAAGGGAGTGCCGCTGATTTAACAAAAATGTCTATGACAGCCATTGAGCCAAAACTGCCAAAAGGTGCTTTCCAAATCATGCAAATTCACGACAGCATAATGGTTGAATGTTTGGAAAAAGATGCGGGTGTGGTTAGCAAAATGATGGTGAGTGTGATGGAAAACATTAAACCAGACTTAGGGGTTAATCTGAAAGTGGATGTATCTATGGGCAAAAACTGGGGCGAGATTTGAGGATAGAGGAGGCAGAAAAGTATATTGCCAGAAAACATAGGGATGTTGAGGTTAATTGGATAGATAGAGGTCAAATGAACAATGTTGCAATTGTGGGGTGCGACTATGTTTATAAATTTCCGAAAAAAGAAGCGGATTTTAATCTGTTAAGAAAAGAGAAAAATTTGTATGACTTATTTAACTCAAAGGTGAGTCTGAAGATCCCGGAAGTTATTGGGTTGAATGAAGAATTAGGATTTTTACAGATATCGTATGTAGGGGGTGTAACTCTGACCCCGCAAGTAGCATCTAAACTCACAAAAGAACAAAGAATGAACCTTGCAGACAAACTCGCAACTTTCATTCAAGAAATTAATTCGCCCAAGTTAAGAAAAAACATTGATAGTATTTTGAAGAATGACCCAAACGATTTTTATTATGTAGATAGTTGGCTTAAAAAAATTGCTGAATTTTGCGAAAAACACCCGAGTGAACTCGCAGAAAAATATATGTCACTTTACTTTGAATTTAGAGAAGTATTACCGTATGGATTCTGTGTAGGCAACCAAATAGCACATAAAGACCTGCACGAGGACAATATGTTATTTAATGATAATAACGAACTGGTTGGGCTAATAGATTTTGCTGAGCTAAGATACACCAGTATTCACTCAGAGATGCGCACTTTAGTAAGGTTTGGGATTGATGTTGTTGAGTTAATTATTGATCAGATAGGCAATCTAGCAGGGAGTACTAAAGCTTTAGAGATATTTATTTTTGCGAAGGTATATGAACTAGCGGTAATTGTCCAGGACAAATACATAAAAAAAGAGTTGCCTTGGCGAGTTGATCAGGCAAAGTATTACCTAAAAAACTGGGGCTGTATATAAATCATGCTTCTTACGCTGATTTTTATTTCTTTTATCGGTACAAATGGTCCTATGCTTTATTTTATCTACCGACATAGACAAGATAGAAAAACATCGGTAAGTCACCATATGGCCATAAGCAAAAATACCCACTTAACGTATTCGATAGGCCACTTCGTTGGAGGGCTCGCATTTCTATACTTTGCTTATAAATATTTTTACCTTGAAAAAGGTTCTTCACAATTGCTCTATCTCTCCTTTGTTGGTTTTATCTTTGAGCAAATACAAGCAATATTTCCTAATAATTTCGTACATGAAAAATTACACACTAGAGCTGCTGTAGCCATGGGAGTGTTGATTAGTTGTATAGTATTAATCTCGCCATTTTTGTTAGAGCTCATGCCTATTTGGTATCTTTCTTATCTTTGCCTTGTTTTAGCCCTATTTGTAGCTGGTGTCTACGCGTTATTTAATAAGCACAGGTTTTATCGAACACAAATGCTCTTCTTCGGGTCGTTCCATATATTTTTGTTTATTCTCTTATACGGAGTAAAGTAAATAGTGATGAAAAAAATAACAGTTGATTTGAGTATAGGCAAAAACTGGGGCGAATTATAGTGGCAATAAAAAAATTCTACGTCGGCGTTAAAGGAATTATCAAGGACCCCAGGGGTATTCTACTGTTACAGTATCGAAACGGTCATTGGGATGTTCCTGGTGGACGAATGAACGATGCGGAGGACGTCGAAAGTACACTCAAGCGTGAAATTGTCGAAGAGCTTCCCGGAAGCAAGGTAGAAAAGATTGCAGATCTTAAAGGAGTGTATTTTCTACCGGATAAGAAATTTGAGGGTGACTTATACCTGGTTCTTCACTACTATACTGTCGAGGCAACATTGCCTGAAAAAATCTTATTAACGGAAGAGCATAAGAGTTATAGGTGGATAGTTAGTCCGGACCAGCTAAATCTGGATGGTCTGTATCCAGAGATAGCGCATATCATTAGTAAGGTCTTGAAATAGTGTTGCAATAATTATTGAAATGTGATATAATGCTTGCATCATGGAGTTTGCATCACGATTACGTTGGATAATTGTCATCTTTATATCACTGCTTGCATTGGTATTGGTTGGATGGGGAATTGCCTCAATAGCTAAGAATGTCTTTAAGGGCGGTAGTAAAAGCACAACTTCACAGGCTACAACTGAAGAGCCTTACAACATTGAAACAACCGCTTCTGCACGATTTATCACCGAAGGACCAATTGTGGCTAGTGATAAACAGCGTTCATATGTAATTGAAGTTACACAAAAGACCGTAACTATGAAGTTATATAAGGCTTACGGACAAATTCTTATTTCAGAAAAAAGCTATCCAAACACCCTTGAATCTTATAACGCATTCTTAAGTGCGCTAGATAAAAACAGCGTGACATCAAGGATAAAAGACACTACTGCTGAAGAAGATTTTGCCGATGAAGGCGTTTGTGCAACAGGCAAACGCTACATCATTGAGCTAGACTCAGATCTTAGAAGATGGGGCACATCTTGTAGTGCAAAACAGGGAACTTCTGGTGCAAAAATGTCAGTCATAAAGTCTCTTTTTAAGGGCCAAGTTGCTGACTACAACACAATTGTTAGCGGCACCGGTCTTTAATAACTGTTAACTCTAAACTGTTTACTGTAAACTGTTAACAATGATTAAGGCTATTATTTTTGATTGTTTTGGTGTGCTGGTTGCCGGTTCTCTTGAACAATTCATAGATAAACATTTTTCAAAAAATGAAGAGTTGAGCGAAAGGGCACATGCAATCAACGACCAAGCAAGTTTGGGCCGGATTAGTTATGACCAGCAATTATATTATTTTGCGAGCATGGCTAATATTGATATTGCTCAAGCCAGAGCAGAGATGGACACTAACCCGCGGAATAATCTCTTGCTTTCATATATAAAAGATAATTTGAAAGGTTCCTATAAACTAGGTTTTTTGTCTAACGCGTCTGACAATTGGCTGGAAAGTTTATTCGAAAAAGACGATATTAATTTGTTTAACGATTTTGTTCTGTCTTATGCCGTTGGCATGGCTAAGCCCGACGTTAGAATTTATGAGCTAGCAGCAAAAAGACTGGGTGTTGAACCCGAGTCATGTTTATTTGTTGATGATATAGCAAGGTATTGTGAAGCCGCAGAGCTAGCAGGGATGAAGGCTATTCATTATAAGTCTTTTCGGCAATTCTTAAGTGAAATAAACAAATTGCTAGAAGTGGCCGATACGGATAAATAGTTTTTTATCCAAATTACAGTATTCAACTATTTTGGGCATTTCCATCTGTAAGTTACTGGCCAGTGAAGAGTTTGGAACAGTTAATGAATATCCAAGCTGACCGACTCTAGCTTGCGCTGGTTCATCATGAAACTTTTTGACGTATTCTTTAAGAGCCTTGATCTGTGGTGGCTCTGCCGGGCGATTTGACTTTAGTAACTCTGATAATGAATCCATGAGAATATCTTAACACCCCCAGTTTGCTTACTGGTAATGTTTATGGTTATATTGCAGTAGAGTGAAAAATAGAAAACACGAATTTTTTCCATCACAAAGAGCCCGTAGAATGACTCATGATGGAATCGTGTTACTTATGGCAGGCTGGTTGGGCGAGGGTACAATGAGCAGGGTAGTAGCACCCGCTTTGGCTCAAAACGGGTTTGATGTCATGACAGTTGGGCATCCCAGAAATGCTCCATTTTGGGACTCCGACAGAGAAAGAGCAAAAGACATACACGATGCCGCAAAGCAGGCAGTAATTATTACCGGCAAAGCGGTACTGCACTTAATAGGTCATTCTAAAGCCGGCCAGGATGCTGTTAATTTTATGAATTTTGTAGAACACAACAGGGAGAGACTTTGCTACTCGGTTTATGGTTTTGGGTCTGTTTCTGCAGTCGGTAGAAACGGTTATAGCCCTAGTCCTTTTTCTATGGCTCGCGAAGTTTTGGCAAATACTAGAACTATAAGAGGTAATTACAATAATGAGGCTGCCCTACTCAGAATGTCGGCGAATAATTTATTAAGGAACCCATTGTTGGCTGTAGCAGAAGGGATTACTGCTCTAAAGTGTGATACTGAAGCGGATATAGATAGACTTAGAGATGGTCAAGTTTTTGAAAGAGAAGTTGAAATTTATGGTACCAAAGATAGGATAGTCCCTAAACCGACCGGTAGAACAGTTGATGAATACGAAGGTCACCATATGACACCACTTCTTGAACCGGACATATGTTTAGACGTTGCTTTTAGGTTGGCAGCATAATATACAATATATTTACTATGCCAGAGTTGCCAGAGGTTGAAACAGTAAGACGTGGGTTAATTAAATTAATCGTCGGGAAAAAGATAAAATCTGTCACTAACGATAATCATAAGTCTTTCCCCAACGACAAAAACTCAGTAGATAAATTTGTAATAAATGAGAAGATTATATCTGTTGGTCGTAGAGGAAAAGTATTGTTGATAGGGCTGTCATCAGGCTATAGCTTAATGATTCATTTAAAGATGACAGGACAACTGGTTTTTGTTGGTAGTAAACGTTTTGGGGCAGGCCATCCTAACGATTCGTTAATTAGCAAACTTCCAGACAAGAGCTCTAGAGTAGTGATTGCATTCTCAGATAAATCGCATTTATATTTTAATGACCAACGTAAATTTGGTTGGGTAAAATTGATTCCAACTGAAATTGTAAAAGAAGATATTTTTATAAAAAAACTTGGGCCGGAACCATTAGAAAAGGGATTCACATCAGGAGTTTTCCTAGGACAGGTAAGAAAGCGTCCGGGTACATCAATAAAAGCAGCCCTTTTAGATCAAACAGTATTAGCCGGCGTAGGCAATATATATGCTGATGAAAGTTTATGGGGAGCTAGTATACATCCTGCTTCAATTGTTAAAGACCTTTCGTCAACTCAACTAAAAAAACTACACAAGGAAGTAGTTTACATTCTAAATCTTGCATTAGATAAAGGTGGAAGTACGAATCGGAATTATGTTAATGCCGAAGGTAAAAAAGGAAGCTATATGGATTTTGCCCGTGTTTTTCACAGGGAAAATCTGGCGTGTCCACGTTGTAAAACTACTATTGAAAAGACGCGTGTAGCTGGTAGGGGTACACACCTCTGCCCAAAGTGTCAAAGACCACCAAATATAAAACGAACAAAAAAGTAGTTCAGTCCCTATCTCTGTTATCGATACGAATATTAGTGCGTATTAGACGTGTTCTTTGTAGCCTTTCATGAGACTAACAGTGCGAGAAGTGGTATATTGTAGCCTATGATAGTCACGTTGACGGGAAAAAACTTATTAGCGATTGCAGGTGAGCTAAATAGAATCCAAAGTATCCACCAAAAAGCACATGGTGCTAATACAATTGAGAGATATGATGGTTCAGATTTAGATTCAACTGACTATCTTCTGGACGCAGTAAGAAGTATCTCGTTCTTAGAGCCAAAGAAATTAGTTATTGTAAGAGATTTTTTTCAATCTAGTAAAATAATTGAAGGTATTGAGACAATCGTAGGCCAAGTTGCCGAGTCTACCGACTTGATACTTGTCGACGCTAAGCTCGACAAGCGGTCAAAAGTTTATAGTTTCCTAAAAAATAAGACCGATTTTAAAAGTTTTGAAGAGCTGTCTCCCTATCTACTAGAAAAGTGGGTGCAGGATACCGCTCATGAAAATAATGCTGAGATAGCTATAGCCGAGGTTAGGATGCTAATAGATTTAGTGGGGACCAATCAGCAACATTTGGAGAGTGAGATAAGAAAACTTTCTCTCTATACAAAAGTTATATCTGAACAAGCTATAACAGCGCTTGTTGAGCCAACTCCTCAAAGCAAAATCTTTACGATGCTTGATGCGTTGTTCAATGGTCAGTCTAAAAGGGCGTGGGAACTATACCAAGATCAAAGAGCCCAAGGTATAGAACACCAGCAAATAATAGCTATGATTACCTGGCAACTTCAGCAACTGGCTTTGGCTGTATTGAGCCCCCAAAAGACTGAAAGTTCATTGACTAGCGCTGGAATGTCACCGTACGGTGCAAAAAAGTCGCTTCAGCTGGCCAGAAGAATGACAAAACAAGATTTACGTTTTTACGTAAGCTCTTTAGCCGATATTGATTACCTAATTAAAACAAGTGCTGACGGAGAATCAGCACTTGAAACTTTCTTTTCTGAAGTTGCCCTGAAATATCAGGGAAGTAGAACAGTTATTTCTTAGCGGTTTTCTTTTTAGCGACTTTTTTAGTTGCTGGCTTCTTAGCGACTGTTTTATTAGGCGTTGCTTTTTTAACAGTTGAACGAGTCGCGCCAGTTGCCTTGGCCTGTGCATTTAGACGGCTCTTTTTTCGAGCAGCTTTATTCTTGCTCATAATGCCTTTTTTTACAGCGGTGTCAATTGAGCTGAATACAGCATTTTGCGAACTTGATGAATCCTTTTTACCGCTAACGGCAGTTTGAAAGGCTTTTAGGCTGGCTCGAAGACTTTTCTTAACTTTTGCGTTCTTCGCCGTAGCCTTTTGGGTTACTCGAACACGCTTTTTTGCAGATTTTATAATTGGCATAGTATCGTTGCTAATCTCCTTAAAGACGTTTTATCTTGTATTGTTATCGGTGTAACTATACCGGATTAACAGAGAAAAGTAAATAGTCCTGGACAAACAATCGTGCTTGTGGTATTCTGCCCCTGTAACTAATCAAAAAATAAAAACACCTATGGATACTCAGCAGAAACAACAAGTCGTAGAACAATTAGCCTCAGCCAACAACGTATTGGTAACTGTTACTAGCAGCCCAACATTGGATGAACTTTCTGCTGCCATTGGCCTAACTATCGTTTTAAATCATTTAAACAAGCACGCGACGACAGTCTTTAGCGGTGTTGTTCCTTCAGCATTAGAATTTCTGCAGCCTGAAAAAACTATTGAGACGACAACAGACTCACTGCGTGACTTCATAATTGCGCTTGATAAGTCCAAAGCAGATAAGCTTCGATACAAAGTCGAAGATGATGTAGTCCGAATATTTATTACTCCGTACAGAACTTCGATTACGGATAAAGATCTTAATTTCAGCCAGGGAGACTTTAACGTAGACGCAGTTGTTGCGCTAGGCGTGACCAAGAAAGAAGATTTAGATAAGGCAATTACCGCACACGGCAGAATCATGCACGATGCTAGCGTAATTACGGTTACCAAACAGGATATTAACAGCGAACTGGGCAACATTAATTGGCATGGACAAGTGGCTAGCTCTATTTGTGAAATGATAGCTAGCATCGTAAATGATTTGGGTAATGATTTATTGGACGGTCAGGCCGCAACTGCGCTACTAACAGGAATAGTTTCGGAAACCGATAGGTTTAAAAATGAGAAAACGCAACCATTTACGCTATCTATTAGTTCACAGTTGATGGCATCAGGGGCAAACCAACAACTCATCGCAGAGGAGCTTGAAGCGCCAGAACCAGCACCACAAGTACTAAATTCTGCTTCTCAAGATGCAAATACGTCACAGGTGAATGACGATGGTTCATTAGAGATCTCGCATGACGACGAAGAGTTAGATGAGCTAAAGAATATAAATATTGATGAGCACGGGAATTTAGACACCGATAATAGTGAAGAATCGACAGTTCCAGACGAGTTGCCCTTGGCAGACAAAGTTCAGGAACCTGAAGCATCGCAAGAAGTAGCCCAACCCCAAGAAGGTTCTGAAGGCACTAGTCTTACTCATGAATCGAGTCTTCCTACACCTTATAATCCAGATTCAGATGAAGATAAACCTACACTACCAACCGCTCAAATAGAAGGACCGATGATGCAACATCAAAAAATCATCGAGCCTCTAAAAGCTGATGGAGATTCAACGCAATCTGATAATTCAGAAAATAATCTGAGCCAACCTCTTCCTATCGTTCCGCCTGCTATGCCACCGTCTCATCAAACTTTGGCAGACTTAGAAAAAGCCATAGACAGCCCACATTTATCCGTAGATTCGAATAATTCAGATGTTGAAGAACATCTAGGTTCGTTGAGAGAAGCAGTTTCTCAAGCTACTGAGGCACAGGAGCCACAAAATCCCACACCCAGACAATCAATTGGTGCTCAAACGGTTGATTTAAATAAATCGGCTCCAGAACTACCTCAACAGCAACCACAAGTAGTCGATAAAACAGCACCACCACCGGTCCCACCACCAATGACGCCCCAGTTTTTTGATGCAGATGGCAAGACCGCAAATCCATTTCTTAATCCTCCAGCCAAATAGATTTATCCTATCCGATAATTAATCTAGTGTAGTATTGGAATTATGGAGGGAATATTACTAGTAGACAAACCTAAAGGTTGGACGAGTTTTGACGTGGTTAATTATGTGCGAAAGATTGTGGCCCAAAGTGAAAATAAAAAGCCCAGGTCAGTCAAGGTAGGACATTCAGGTACGCTTGACCCAGCTGCAACTGGATTATTAGTGCTTTGTGTTGGCAGCAAATACACTAAAAAAATGTCCGCTTTAATTAAGCATGACAAGAGTTATGAGGTTGAAATAATTTTGGGGAAGACTAGCACCACGGGGGATTCTGAAGGCGTAATAACGTCAAATGTCGAAGGTCAAAAGTTGATAGTCCCAGAAAAAGTCCTGGTTACGGAACTCTTAAAATCATTTGTGGGTGAGATTCAGCAGGTGCCACCGGCATTTAGCGCCAAAAAAATAAACGGAAAGCGGGCATATCAGTTAGCAAGGGAAGGCAAAGAGGTAAAACTGGCTCCAAAACAGGTTACTATATACGAAATTCGAGATATAAATTATGGCTGGCCTAAGATTACCTTCACGGCTAAAGTTAGCAGCGGCACGTACATTAGATCTCTAGCCGTTGATATAGGCGATAAATTAGGAACAGGAGCCTATATGAGCGCGTTGAATAGAACAGAAGTTGGAGATTACAGGATTTTGAATGCTTTAGCTGTTGAAGATTTGTCAGAGCAGAATATTCAATCATCTCTTGCAAAATGATTAAAGAGGTGCTAGAATAGAGCTTAAGAATGACAGAAACGAAGACTGCAAGCGCGAAAAAAAGCGTCAGCAAAACTGCGACCGATACCGGATCTTCAAGTGCCCAAATAACGGCATTCACTGCTCGCATTAATGAACTTACAGAGCATTTGAAAATAAACAAGAAAGACCACATGGCACGAAGAGGGCTGATTGTTCTTGTCGGACGACGGAAGAAGCTCCTTAAGTATCTAGCAGAAAAAAATAGCGCAGGCTACCTAGAACTTATAAAGAAATTGGGTCTTCGCCGTTAGTCGTTTTTAGAAGTTAGGTTTTTTACTCGCACGCATTTCTAGGAATTACGAAATACGTGAGAAAGAAGAAAAATAACAAAGAGTGGACTACATTAGTAATCAGTGATAGAGCACAGCTTGCGGCAAGATTCGCAAACTGAACCCTGTTACTGAGTTCACTCGGTACAAGTAAAGGAGAATATATGTCACAGACAATAAATCCGCTAGGTAAGGATATTTTAAGCGTATCAACCGAGTTTTGCGGGCAAACACTAACATTAGAAGTTAACAGAGTAGGCTTTAGAAGTTCAGCTACGGTGCTAGTCAAATATGGCGACACAGTCGTCATGGGGACTGCTATGGTTGGTAACAGGCCAATATCAGGGATGGATTACTTCCCGCTAAGTATAGATTATGAAGAGAAATTCTATGCAGCCGGCAAGATTAGTGGCAGTAGATTTATAAAAAGAGAAGGCCGCCCAAGTGACGATGCAATATTAATTGGACGCATCATTGACCGACCTATTCGACCACTCTGGCCAAAGGGTTACCGCCAAGAAGTTCAAGGTATTTCAAGTGTTCTTAGTATGGATCCAAGTTTTAGACCAGATATGATAGCTATGATTGCAACCAGCGCTGCTTTAATGCTGACCGGAGCTCCATTTGAGGGCCCTGTAGCAGGATTGCGCGTTGGACTCACCGAAGACGGCAAGATGAAGGCCTTCATGAGCTATGAAGAGTATGAAGCAAGCAAGTTAGACTTAGTAGTTGCTGGTACTAAAGACGGCATTATGATGGTTGAAGCTGGCGCTAATGAAGTTAGCGAACAAGAAGTTATTGACGCAATGAACTTTGCCTTCGAACAAATGCAACCTGCTATAAAACTTCAGCAGGAACTTGTAAGCAAAGTTGGCGTAACACCTCTAGAGTTTGAACTTTTGAAGACTGATGAAGAAATCATGAAAAAGGTCGGTGCATGGGTAGAGGGCAAGCTAGGTAGAGCTTTAAGAATCGACTATCCAAAGCGTAATGCCATGATAGACGAGATACGAGTGCAAATGCATGCCAATTTTGAAAAAGAACTAGGTGAAGAAGCATACGCCGAAGTTAAAAATGATTACTCAGAAGCCTTCCAAATGGCGCTTCACGCAGATGCTCGAAAGGGAATAGTAGAAGATCAAATTAGACCTGATGGCCGAAAAATGACCGAAATAAGACAGCTTTCGAGCGAGATTGGTTTCTTGCCAAGAGCTCACGGCTCAAGTTTGTTTACTCGGGGCGCAACTCAGGCCATGAACATTGTTACGCTCGCGCCACTTAGTTATTCGCAAATGATTGATACCATGGAGCGATCAGGTGATAGGCGCTATATGCATCACTACAATGCACCAGGTTGGACAGTTGGTGAAGTAAAACGACTAGGGTCTCCAGGCAGGCGCGAAATTGGTCATGGATACTTGGCTGAACGAGCCATATTACCGATGTTGCCTAGTGAAGAAGATTTCCCTTACGCAATCAGATCAGTAACCGAAATTATGAGTCAAAATGGGTCTACATCTATGGCAGCAACCTGCTCAAGCTGTATGGCTTTGATGGACGCCGGAGTACCAATTAAGCGACCTGTTAGTGGAATAGCCATGGGATTAATGCTTGACGGCGATAAACCATTTATATTAAGTGATATCGCTGATGCTGAAGATTTTGCTGGTGACATGGACTTTAAGGTAACTGGAACTACGAACGGTATTACTGCTCTTCAAATGGACATGAAAGTTCATGGACTCGGTACAGATGTTTTGGCGCTGGCGTTAGAGCAGGGAAAACAAGGCCGAGCAGAAATTCTGCAACACATGCTGAGTACTATTGCTGAGCCAAAAGCTGAAATGAGCCCGTACGCACCAAGAGTTGAATCAATTAAGATTAACCCAGATAGAATCCGTGAAATTATCGGTAAGGGAGGTGAAATGATTCAGAAAATAACAGCAGAAACAGGGACAGAAATTGATATTAAAGACGACGGTACAATTATGATTGCCAGCCCCGATAAGTCTAAGATTGATGCAGCCATTGCTTGGATTAAAGGCATGACCGAAGATCCAGTTGTTGGAACAATTTATAGAGACAAGCCAGTTGTTAGTGTCATGGATTTCGGTGCTTTTGTACAGATTCTTCCCGGCAAAGATGGTTTAGTGCATATCAGTGAGCTGAGCGATGAACGAGTAGAAAAGACTAGCGACGTTGTTAAAGAAGGTGATATGGTTACAGTGAAATTAGTAGCTATTGACGACCGCGGGCGACTTCAGCTAAGTATGCGCGCAGCAGCTAAAGAAAAAGAAACAAAGTAGAAAGGTAGGGAGGGGTGAGTAAAAAGAGAATATTCAGTAGTAAAAATGAGTCCTGGACATACCCGGCAGTTTTAAGTCTTTTAGTGTTTGTTGCAACTTATAGCATTATGCTTGTTGCAATCGATTCTGGAAGTTTACTAGCATACTTAGCATCTTTTGTGGGCGTATATTATAGCGTAAGGTATTTAAAAATAGCAGTTAAGTTAGCATTTTCAAATGACAAAAATTCAAGAGCTCGAGCAGCTAAAAAAGCTCATTAATTCTCAGCAGCCCTGCAAAGAACTTGCCAAAACTGCAACCCAACTAGTATTTGGTGATGGTAATGCTGATGCTGAAGTTGTATTTATCGGAGAAGCGCCCGGCAAGAACGAAGACGCTTCGGGAATTCCATTTGTTGGGGCAGCTGGAAAGTTCCTAGATACAATGCTAGAAAGTGCCAACATGAATCGTAGCGATGTATATATAACTAATATTGTTAAATACCGACCGCCAAATAACCGTGACCCACTGCCTGAAGAAAAGAAAGAATTTTGGCCGTATTTACTTAAACAATTAGCTATAATAAAACCTAAAATAGTTGCAACACTAGGGCGTCACAGCGGGGAAGCATTTATTAAAAATCTGCACATTAGCGCAGATCACGGAAAGCCAAAACGGATAAAAGTACTGTTAGAAAATAAGGAGACAAGCATAGTTGTTTTGCCTCTTTATCATCCAGCAGCAGCTCTGTATAACGGAGCTCTTAGACAAACACTGATTGACGATTTTCAATCAGTACCTCTGCTTTTGAAAACAACAAATTAAATATTTATTTAACAAGAAAAAAAGGAGAATAAATGAACAAACAAAATAATCAAAGAGGAGGCCAAAGACCTCCTCAACAAAAACAACAATTTAGCGCTCAAGCTAGACCAAAGACCACCGAGCAAGCGCGTAGCGCGTCCAGGGGAGAGGCTATAAGAGCTCAAAAAAGGTCAATCGATGACGCTAACCGAATAGTTAGCCAGTACAAATTGCCCGAAGGTGACGTCAATGGTAAAAGAGCCAACGTAATCGACGACAGCCCAAGGCTAAAAATAATCGGTCTTGGTGGTATGGACGGTGGTGGTTCAAAAAACATGATGCTAATTGAGTACGCAAACGAAGCAATCGTTATTGATGCTGGTAACGACCTTGGGGTTGATTTACCAGGTATTAACTACGGTGTATGTGACTTTAGCTATCTTGAAAGCATTAAACACAAACTAAAAGGGTATGTAATTACTCATGGGCACCTTGACCACATTGGTGGTTTGCCACATATTGTTCCCAAGATTCCGGCACCAGTATACGGTAGCCGATTTACCATCGGTCGTGTAGAAGAGATTTTTGGCAACTTTGGTTTGCCTATGCCTCAAGGCTTCAAGTTAGAAACCGTAATTATGAACGAGCACACTCATGAAAGGCTTAAACTGGGTAGCTTTTTTGTAGAGTTAGTTGGCATTACGCACTCAATTCCTGGGAGCACTTGTGTGGTTGTTGATACCCCAGTAGGACGTATCGTAAACACCGGTGATTTCCGTCTTGATCCAAACCCTCTAGATCATGAGAAAACTGACACTGAACGCTTAAAAGAGCTTGGAAAAGAAGGGGTTTTAGCACTTTTATCAGAGAGCACAACAACCGAACGTCCGGGTAGAACACCAAGCGAATCAACAATTGAACAAAGCTTTGTTGATCTTATGGAACAAGCCCCAGGACGGATGTTTGTAGCGCTGTTTTCTACTAACGTTAACCGCGTACAGATGATTGTTAACGCTGCCGTTAAGCATAATCGCAAGATTGCACTTGATGGCCGTAGCATGATGAGCACGCTTGAAATGGCGGTGCGTAATGGGTTTATGAAAATCCCTAAGGGAACATTTGTACCTATTAATAGCGTTGGTAACATTCCGGATAGAGATATCGTGGTTATGTGTACTGGTTCTCAGGGTGAGCCAAACTCTGCCCTGCAACGTATGGCAGCCGGTCAACACAAGCACGTAAAACTTAAAGAACAAGACACAGTAGTGTTAAGTAGCACGCCAATTCCAGAGTCTGGTAATGATGCCCTAATCTCCGGTATGGTTGATAATCTAATGCGAATGGGTGTTCACGTCTTTCGTCATCAGACCCGTGAACTTGATAAATGTGGTCCACTGCACGTCTCAGGTCACGCTAGCGTAGAAGAATATCGCGACATGATTAACTTCATGCAACCTAAATATTTCATACCAATCTACGGTAGTTTTGCTAGTAAAAAGCGCCACATAGACATAGCGATTGAAGAGGGTATTCCTCGCAAAAATACAGTGAATGCCGAAAATGGTCAAATTATTGTCGTTGGTGATCAAAAAATGGAGATTATTGGCGAGGTTCCAACCGGAACAGTGCTTGTAGATCAGACAGGAGCGCTTGTTAACAATGTGGTTGTGAAAGACCGTCTAATTTTGGCTGAGGAAGGACTGGTTGTAGTTATTCTAACTATTGATAAAAAGTCTGGTCAGTTAATGACAAGCCCAGACATTATTAGTCGCGGTTTCATATATATGCGTGATTCAGAAGAGCTAATGAATTTATTCAGAACAGAGCTTAAGCGTGCAGTAATTCAGCGCTATAAGCGAGTTGACCTAGACAGATTCAAAGCAGAATTGAAAGATTACGTTACTCATTTTCTATACGAACAAACCCAGCGGAGCCCAATCGTTATTCCGGTTGTAAATATCATTGGTGGACGCGGTGCAGATAAGCCAGAAGGTAGTAACTTCCCTCAAAAGCCAGAGAAAACTCCTGAACAAATCGCATCTGATCAGCAAGAACGTTTCAAGCAGTTGCGCCAACAACTGTTAGGCCAAGATGCCCGTACTGACTGATAGCCATTGACAAAACGCTTAAGTTTTGTTAAAATAACAACAGTAACTCATCACTATTATATAAGTGTTAAAATATAATCACTATGTCAAAAAGAAAAAGACGATCAAACAAAAGACAAACTTCTAAGAAGAAAGTAAATCAAGTTCCGCGCGAGCCTAACATGTTTGTTAGACAGGCCGGCGGAGTGTTAATGATTGTGGCAGCGGTTTTTCTTTTATTGGGTGGTTTTGGTACGGGTGGGAGCTTGCCAGTTGGCATGTTTGATATTGTTGAGTCTGTTTTAGGGCTGGCTGCCTATTTATCACCAGTGGCACTTGCTTATTGGGGAGTCCACAAACTAAAGTCCGAGGAACACAATCTTCCGATTAGCAGAATTTTTAGTATGGGAAGCCTATTGTTAGCGTTATCAGCCTGGCTTCATGTAGTTTTTGTTGGCAAGTCAGCAGCGGGTCTTACTGCTGGCGGTGAAGGTGGTGGTGCCGGTAGAATAGTAGGCGGTGCCGTGCTGGCCGCGCTGGATCAATTGCCAGCCAGCATTCTGTTTCTTGTACTTACATTACTTGCAACATGCTGGACTTTTTCAATACCGCTATACATTTTTCTTAAGCCATTTCAACGTAAATCAACGGACGAAGATAGTGACCTTAGCACGCTGAAAGAAAAAGCTGAAGGCGCTCCAGGTTTTCAGCTGAATGAAGGAGTTCCTGTTGAGCATAATTCCGGCAGAAGTACGCTAAAAAACACTTTTGCGCCTAAATTATCGCCTGAAGAAAATCACGAGGCTCTAACTGAAGCCAGAGACCCAAATTGGCAACTACCTACTGTAGATTTATTGTTAAAAAAGCAGGATAAGGCAGACCCTGGTGATGTAAATACTAATGCAGAGATTATCAAAGATACATTTTCTAACTTTAATATTGAAGTAGAAATGGAAGGGGCTAATGTTGGGCCAAGGGTTACGCAATTTACACTAAAACCACCGGCCGGGACTAAATTAAGCAAGATTTCAGCCTTGGATAAAGAACTATCGCTAAACTTAGCGGCACAAAGTATCAGGATTGAAGCACCTATACCAGGCAAGAGAGCTGTTGGAATAGAAGTGCCAAACATCAAGGCCGCAACAGTACGACTTGCAGGCGTAATCGAAGATAAACGTTGGGTTAATGATACAGAACATTTAAGTTTTGTAGTGGGTAGGGACATAGCTGGTCAGCCCGTATTGGCTTCACTAGACAAAATGCCTCACCTTTTGATTGCTGGTCAAACTGGGTCGGGTAAGTCAGTGATGATTAACACGCTGCTAACAAGCCTTTTATACAAAAATAGCCCAGCAGACTTAAAGCTAATTTTGGTTGACCCTAAGCAGGTTGAGTTAACCTCTTATAAAGATATCCCGCATCTTCTTACTCCCGTTATTACGGAGCCAGAAAAATGTATTAGTGCGCTAAAATGGGCAGTGTCAGAAATGGAAAGGCGTCTGCGCACATTTGCTGAAGCAAGCAAACGCAACATAGAAGAATACAATAGTCTACCCGATAATGACTCAATGCCATACATTGTTATTGTCATTGATGAGCTAGCCGATTTGATGATGATGGCTGCCCGGGATGTAGAGGCTTTGGTAGTTAGAATAGCTCAAAAAGCTCGCGCAGCCGGAATACATTTGGTGCTTGCAACTCAGAGGCCAAGCGCAGACGTAATTACCGGACTAATCAAGGCCAACGTACCGGCTAGAATCGCATTTACTGTAGCTGGTCAAGTTAACAGCAATATCATTATTGATTCTATGGGTGCAGAGAAGCTACTTGGAATGGGTGATATGTTATTCAAGGTAACCGAAATGCCAAAACCTATTCGTGTGCAGGGTGCTTTGATTACCAATGAAGAAATAGTAAGAGTTAACGATTTTCTTCGTACCCAGCGTCCACCACAATATGATGATGAGGTTGTTAGCCAACCAGTACAACTTAACGGTAAGGGCGGGATAGTGCCAGATCATGCGCCGATGGACTCAGACGATGACTTATGGAAGGATGCCGTACAAGTAGTGGTAGACAACCGAAAAGCTAGTACAAGCTTGCTACAACGCCGTCTAAGGATAGGTTACGGCAGGGCATCACGTCTGATAGACATGATGGAAGAACAGGGAATTGTAGGCCAGGCAGATGGTTCAAAACCACGCGATGTACTGGTATCTTCTACCTCAGAAGTATTCAATTTGGGGGTCGAGCCATTGAGCGAAGCCGACCAAGCGCTAGAAGAACTTTGATTTTTATCTGTTATAGAGTATAATTACATCTGTAATAATTAACTTTAGCTTACGGCTCTTAGGCGCGTAAGTTATAAACCGAAGAAAGGAGAAAACATTTAGATGGAGCAATATGAACTTGCTGTACTTTATCATCCTGATCTAGAAATTGATCTAGAAAAGGCGTCTGCGCAGGTTGAGAAACTTGTATCAGCTAGTAAAGGAAGTATCAAAGCAACCGACAATTGGGGTAAGCGTAAGCTAGCCTACAAAATAGCTGGACATGAACATGCTGTATACGTATTTTACAGCTTAGAATTGCCAACAGCTGGCGTTAAAAAAATCAATGATGGTTTGAACATTACAGACGAAGTAATTCGTTTCTTGTTGACTAGAGTTGACGTGAAAGCCATTGCTAAAGCTGAAGCTATGAAAGTTAATCGCGATAAGCGAATAGCCAAGGGTGGCGACAGTGATCGTGATGACGAAGATGACGATAACGAAGAAGAATAGAGGGTGAAGTTGGTTTATCTGAGCACAAGTAACTCAGTAAACCGCTACGGCCGAAACGGCCTGCACTTCGCTTTTAGTTTACTGAGTCACATATGCTCAGAAACCAAGCAAAGTGGGGTAGAATGAAATTGTAAACGACGTGGAACTATAAATAAGGAGGTACGATGAGAGGATTTAATAAAGTTGTTTTGATGGGGAATCTTACTAGGGACCCCGAGCTACGAACAACACCAAACGGTCAGAATGTATGTGGGTTTTCACTAGCGGTTAACCGCAGTTGGAAGAACGCTAGCGGTGAGCAACAAGAAGCAGTTGACTACATTGACTGTAATATTTGGGGCAAACCAGCGGAAATAATTAACCAATACATGAAAAAGGGTAGTGGCATTTTGGTCTCAGGACGCTTGCAACAACGGTCATGGGAACAAGAAGGCCAAAAACGCTCAAAGGTAGAAGTTGTAGTAGAAGACTTTAATTTTGTAGGCGGAGACAGAGACAGGAATGCTGGCGAAAGCTCAGCACCAAGTTCGTCTTCAGCTTCAGATGAATCTGACGCACCAGCAAAATCTACGAAGAAAAAAGAAGACGTTGAAGTTGAGGATTTAGGCGACGAGCCTATAAATCTTGACGACATCCCTTTTTAAGAAATTTGTGGGTGCACATTCTGGGCGGATACCTGCGTCAAATTGGTTCATCGTACCATAGCGTACGATTTCACCAATTGTGCTCGGTCTCCATCCCAGACTGCACAACCCAAAATTCCTTAAAAGATTGCTCAAAATACTTCAGAATTAACAAATTATTAAGTAACAACAGAGAAGCAGCGACTTTTTTGCCAAGTGTCATTTGCTTTAGTCCGAGCACATTTTAGATAGGTGTATAAACTATACAGCTGGTAAAATTGTCGCAAGAGTAAAGTAAATGACCACTCTAAAAATCGTCTGCGCAAATAAGGAGAACTTAAGTGGCAAAGATTTTTAAACACCGGACAGACATCCCGTTCTTTGACTACAAGGATTTTAAAACCTTGCAAAGATACGTGAACCAATATGGACAAATTGAACAGAGAAAAAAGACAGGTTTAACTGAAAGTAAGCAAAGACAACTAGCAAAAGCTATCAAACGAGCTAGACACCTGGCACTATTGCCTTTTGTTAGCAGTAATTAGGAGGATCTATGGCACTAGGAGTAACCGACCTGAGAAAAGGGGCGGTATTTGCCCTGGACGGTACGCCGTACAGGGTTACTGAGTATGCCCAAAAAGTTGTGGGACGGGGAGGTTCAATAGTAAACGTCACAATTAAAAGCTTGCTGGACGGTAGGGTTTTGCAAAAAACCTTTAAAGGCAATGAACAGTTGGATAATGTAGATTTAACTTATTCAAACATTCAATATCTGTATAATGACGGCACAAAATTCTACTTTATGGATAACGAATCGTTTGAGCAGATTGAATTAAACGCAGATGTCATCAGTGACCAGTCAGGTTATCTGAAAGAAGGCGATGTTGTAAAAGCTATGAAGCTTGATGGTAATGCCGTCAGTATAGAACTACCCAAAAACGTATATCTAAAAGTAACTTACACAGAAAATGTAGTAAAAGGAGACACAAGCAGTAGCGTTCTGAAAGAGGCGACAGTTGAAACAGGTATTAGTGTTCGTGTCCCAGCATTTATAAAAGTTGGAGATGAGATTTCGGTAGATACTGAGACTAACGCTTACCGCGAACGAAAGAAGTAAATGATTTGCAGTTGTACACTTTGGGTGATGAACTGCGTCAAATTGTCTCGTCGTAGCATAGTCTATGCCTTCGGCAATTGTGCTTGTTCATCATCCCAAACTGCACTAACCAAGATTATTTTACAGGATATTTATGAACAGACTTGATAAAGAGTTACAGTTCCGGAAACTGGTTACAAGTAGGTCGCAAGCCGAGAGCTATATTTTGTTAGGTTTAGTGAAGGTTAACAATAAAATTATTACTAAAACTAGTTTTAATGTTGGCAGCGATGATGTTTTGGTGGTTGAAGGTGATCAATATGTATCACGCGCAGCACTTAAATTAGCTTCGATTGCGGAGCAATTTAAAATAGATTTTAGGGATAAAGTTGTTTTGGACGTTGGTAGTAGCACTGGTGGTTTTACTCAATTTGCTTTAATTCATGGCGCAAAAAAGGTTATTGCAGTTGATGTAGGTACAGATCAGTTGCACCCGAAACTTCGTGATAACCCTAAAATTGATCTGCATGAAAAAACCGATATTCGTGATTTTAAAACTAAAGAAAAGATAGACATAGTCGTTGCTGACGTTAGCTTTATATCTTTAACTCAAGTGCTTCCTGCTATCTCTAGACTCGTGACTAAAGACTCGCAACTAATCATAATGTGTAAACCTCAATTTGAGGCAGGTAAAAGTCAAATTAATAAGGGTATTATCAAAAATAGCGCAATACGGCGTAATATCTTGAAAGATTTTGAAAACTGGCTGAGCAATAATAATTTTATCACTTTAGGCAAAGCCGACAGCCAAGTCGCAGGCGCCAAAGGTAACGTCGAACGTTTTTATAAGCTCAAATTCTCAAAGTAGCTGTTCTAATGCCTTAATGTCTACCAGGCCAATATGCCCATTTATAGTAGTAATTAAGCCTTTTCTACGCATCGCGTTCAGCTCACGGCTAGTTGTTTCGCGTGTTGCGTTAACAGAGCTTGCAATATCGGTTTGTCTGAAAGGTGCAACAATTTCTGTTACATCACCGTGTTCTACACCAAATCTGTTTGCACAAACGAGTAGATATGAAACTATTCTCTCGCGTGCGGTTCTAAAGCTGAGGGTCATGACTCGTTCAGAGTGTAGTCTGTAGGCCTCAATTGCCATGTCTAAGATTATGGGCATAACATCAGGGTGTTTTTGAAGAAAATCAAGATAGTCAGCTTTACTGACGCGCCATAACGATGTCTCTTCCATCGCCTGGTACGTTACGCTACGGTGTTCGCCAGTGAAGGCCCAAATTAACGGAAATATACTTCCACTGCCACGCACAAGAAGCAGGTTTTCTTCACCATATTTTGTCATAACAGTGGCCTTAACATAACCCCATTCTATGAGGTAGACTCCACTTGGCTCGTCCTCTGGTCTAATAACTATTTCGCTTTTTTTGTACTGGATTCTAGTACTAGAGTAGAAAAAGGACTTAAGTTTATCTCTTTGTTGGTTATGGGTAGACATGCCCACATTGTTTCAGCATCACACGATATTTGCAATTGTGATGAAGATCACAGCTCCTTTGTGTCTAGACTTACAGATAATAACTATAGCTAATGCTTAAATATATTTGTTCTTATGTCACAAAGGAGATACAAATGATCACAAAACAAATTGTTTACAGCCAACTTCATAAAATCGGACTTTCATTTACGTTTTTCGGCCGGGCCGAGGTAAAAGAACTTATGCATATTCTTGATTCTGACGAGATTATTTATCATTGTACCTATGGGTGGTATCAGGGTGGTTCAGGGCTATTACTTGCAACGGATAGAAGAATGTTACTGGTGGACAAAAGGCCATTTTTCTTAAATCTTGAAGATTTGAGATATGAAATGATCACTGAAGTGGATTTTGCCGGGCGTTTGCTTGATGCATCTCTTCATCTTCATACCGGTTCAAAAAAACTATCCTTTAGAAGTTTAAGTGACGGTAGATTAAGAAAAACTTGCCGCTATGTACAGGATAAAATTACCCAAGCCCGACAGATGGAAAAGCATCCGACACACAGAACAGATGTTCCAGAGGACGAAGTTAATAAGAGTAGTTGGCAACCACACTCACCACTATTGCCGAAACTTCGCCCAACCAAGTTTACTGCCTATCGTCAGCCACTTTTGTAGGAGATATGATAAAGTAGCCTTATATGGCGTGGAGACGAAACCCAGTTCAGCACAAAAAAAGTCAGATATTGCTAGCGCTGATATTGCTAGCAGTTTTAATAATTTTCGTTGCTTTGTTGTTGCTTTTTAGAAACGAATCTTCAAACCAAGGAGAGCAAGTGGCGGTTCAGCCACCTATTAGTGCAACTAATGAAGTTGTAAATAAGTCAGAAGAAGTTGTAGTACCAGTAGACACTAACGCCGAAGCCAAATTACTTCAAGATGCTTTAGATAAATGGGTTACAGGAATCTCAGGGAACGCTAGTGTAGTTATAGCTTCAGAAGACGGAACAGTTCTTGCATCGCATGATCCTAGTAGGGTGTATTTCGGGGCCAGTATATATAAATTATATGTTGCGTATGCCGGCTACAAACAGGTAGACGCAGGTCAAGTGGACCCTACGGAGGTTTATTTAAATGGTAAGACAAGGGCAGAGTGCTTAGATTTGATGATTCGTAATTCTGATAGCCCTTGTGCTGAAAAATTGTGGGCAGAAATTGGCAAACCAGAGTTAACGCAGCAACTAAAAAGTTATGGAATTAATAATACTAACATGAGCGCTATAACAACAACGTCTGCCGATGCTGCCACTATATTATCTATGATTTCAAGAGGTTCTGGGCTTTCAAAGTCATCTCAAGGTGCGTTCTTAGAATCAATGAACGAACAGATATACAGAGACACACTTAACGTTAGTTTTGAGAACGAAAAAGTATACAACAAGATTGGCTTTAACGAACAAGTTGAATATCACGATACGGCGATTGTTGAATTTAACGGTGGCAGAAGATTGATTATCTCTGTTTTGACTGAAAACGTAGGAACAAAAAACATCATAGCTTTGGGCGACGCAATTAGAAACGTTATCTTAGCTGAAAATTAGTCGCGTCTTTACACGTTGAAACGGAATTCCACAACGTCACCTTCACGCATTATGTAGGTTTTGCCTTCGGTACGCATCTTTCCAGCAGATTTTGCGGCCGTTTCAGAGCCAGCATTCATTAGGTCGTTGTAGTCTACAATTTGGGCTGCGATAAAACCTCTTTCAAAGTCCCCGTGAATTACTCCGGCGGCCTGTGGAGCAGTGTCGCCTTTGTGGATTGTCCAGGCGCGTACTTCTTTTTCGCCGGCTGTAAGGTAGCTTTGTAACCCCAGCAAACTGTATGCAGCATGTATGACCTGCAATAGTCCTGATTCTTTTTGGCCGTAGCTTTCTAACATTTCTACGCGGTCATTTTCATCTAAACCGCGTAATTCATCTTCCAGTTTTGCTGATACAAAAACGGCTGGAGCAGGGGCCACAAGTTCAGATAACTCCTTTTTCAGCCCATCATTGCTAAGTTGGCTGTCGTCAACATTAAACAGATACAAAATTGGCTTTGCGCTCATCAGCTGAAGGTCAGATAAATGCTCATTATATGCGCCTAGTAACTCTCTATCTTTCCAGACAGGTTGTCCACCATCAAGTAATTTCTTTATTTGCGTCAACGAATCACTAATTGGCTTTAGCTTTGGGTTTGCTCTAGATTCTTTTTCTAGTTTTGGTAGACGTTTTTCAATAGTTTGCAAGTCAGCAAGTATTAATTCGGTAGTTATTACTTCAATATCATGTGCTGGGTCGCGCGAACTATCACTTCTAAGCACGTCTGGGTTATCGAAGGCTCGCACAACTTGGATAATGGCACTGCAACTTCGAATATGGCTTAAAAACTGGTTACCTAGCCCTTCTCCCGTACTGGCGCCGGCCACTAAACCTGCAATGTCTACAAAAGTAACGGTGGCAGGTATTATTTTTTCAGATTTATACAGTTCGGCCAGTTTGTTAAGCCGTTCATCTGGAACGGGAACTATGCCGGTGTTCGGTTCAATCGTCGCAAAGGGGTAGTTAGCCGCCAAAACTGAGCTATCTGTCAGCGCATTAAACAGAGTAGACTTTCCAACATTCGGTAATCCAACAATTCCAATAGATAAACTCACTATTCTTATTTTAACAGAGTATTGTAAGATTGTCTTATGAAGTACAGCAATAGTGAAGTGAAAAAGCTGGGGACCATTTTGGGAGTTTGGGCGCATCCTGATGACGAAGCTTTTTCTTGCGCTGGGTTACTAAGCGCTGCATTAAACAATGGTCAAAGGGTTGTTCTAATAACCGCCACATACGGCGATGCAGGTAGCAGTGCTGACGATAGCAGGTGGCCAACAAAAAACCTGGGTACTATTAGAAAAAATGAACTTGAAAAATGCCTAAAACTTATGGGTAGCGTTGAGCACCATTGGTTGGGGCATGCCGACGGTAAATTAGACAGTCTAAATCATAACGATGTAGTAGAAGTATTAATAAGCTATATTAAAAAAATTAAGCCCAACACAGTTATAACGTTTGAACCAGGGGGAATTACAGGGCATGATGATCACAAGACAGTTTACAGATGGACAAAAGATGTATTGAACAAATTTAGTGTTCAATCAGAGCTGTTTTGCGTCTGCGAGAATCACGAAAGTTATGAGAAATACGGTAAGCAGTTAGACTCGAAGTATAATGTTTATTTTAATTGCAAATGTCCGCGACTTGTTAGCCAAAAAGACGCTGATATATGTTTTGTTTTGGACGATAAAACTCTGTCTAAAAAGGTGCAATGCATAAAAGCGCATGCAAGTCAGACAGAACACATGTTTAAAAAACTGGATTCTGCTAAACTGGTATCAGAAATGGCTCGAGTTGAATGTTATATAAAAGACATCTAGACGAAAAAGGAGAATGAAATGGAACTAATCTACGCACTTTTAATATCAATAGTATTCAACCTCTCAATGTTTATGGTGGCTTTTAAAAACAAAACCGACAGGCTGACTGACATTTCGTATGCATTAACGTTTTTTGCGCTGGTGTTGTACGCGATGGTTAAGGATGGTGGGGCATTGTTTCAAAAGTGGATTCTTGCATCTATGGTTCTCTTTTGGGCAAGCAGGATAGGTGTCTATCTGTATATCCGTATTAACAAAGCCGGAAAAGATAATCGGTTTGACGGTATGCGGGACAACTTTTGGAAATTTGGTAGGTTTTGGTTTTTGCAAGCGATAACAGTGTGGGCTGTAATGCTTGGCCCGATACTCTTTATTGAAAAAGGTGTAAAACCGATAACAACGTTTATGATTGTAGGGTTTTTGGTGTGGTTGGTTGGTCTAGTGATAGAAACAACAGCAGATTGGCAAAAGTTCCAGTTCTCACAAAATGCCAAAAACAAGGGTAAATGGATAGATTCAGGCATTTGGAAGTATTCAAGACACCCAAACTATTTTGGTGAAATTTTGGTATGGTTTGGTGTTTATATTTTTGTTGTATCCGGCTTAAGTGGGGTAGATCAATATTATGCAATGGTTGGGCCATTATTTATTTCGTTTTTGCTACTTTTTGTAAGCGGTATACCGCTGTTAGAGAAATCTGCTGATGCTAAGTGGGGAAAAGACAAGAAATACCAAGCCTACAAGGAATCCACCAGTATCCTTCTGCCTATCCCCCCAAATAAGAAATAGACAATTAGAGCAGTAGAATCACGGGCTTTTTTAAGCGCAGACTAGCTTACAGCACGGTTTATGGGGAGTTATGCTAGTGGTTATTCGCAGATCTTAAGGTGGTTATGCACGGTGTTTCCACAGCGGTTATGGTTCAAAGATACAATATAACAGATTGAGAGTTGACAAAAGTGTTCAAAACCAGTATACTAGGCTTAATATTGTCGTAGATTTGGTGGTTAGAGTGTGCGGAATATCATACCAGTTTAAGTTTACAAACAGATAAGCCACTGGTATAAATAAGGATATAGGGCGATTATTATTAAATAACCCCCAACAAAGGAAACTAAAGATGAGCTCAACTTTAACCTCACCAGACAGCATAACCATGGAAATCCAGGGGCTAACTATTGCTGGCATGCCACCGAACCCTTTTGACACCGTTGCTCAAGATCTTAGACTTACAGCTCAGAATGAAAGATTTGGTATGGAATATGGACAGTGGCTTGAGGAACTAGGGCAGACCGGGCCTGTTGATTCAACCTTTGCTTTGGGAGAAATTGCTACGATTGAGGAGCTGACAAGTGGTTTTAACGCAGAAGTTATTGCACAGATGCAAGAAGTAGGGGCCTGGGATAGACTTATAGAACTTTTATCTGAAAACAAGGCTAAAGCAGCTGGTGCCTTTGCACTACTTTTAGCGTCGTTTGCAGGTGGGGTAAGTACTGCACATGCTGATGAGATTTGTGACCCATACTTTATTGGTTGGTATTATCAAGGTCGTTATCATAATGGAGAACCTGTGTGTGGCCCTAACCCACCCCCACCTCCAACAACATCGCCCCCACCAACAACTACACCCCCGACAACTAAGCCACCCACCATTACGCCTCCAACAACCAAACCACCAATAACCACACCACCCCCGACGACTCCAACAGACACGACACCATCTACTACTACCACGACCATATTGACAGATCTAGAGGTAATGCCCGTAAGAGAGAGGGTTTATGCAGATTTGGTATGGCAAGGTGATGAGTTTGTGGTTAACACAGAAAGAAACCCCTATTTGCGTCCTCGCTTTTAAGTTTACAAACAGATAAGCCACTGGTATAAATAAGGATATAGGGCGATTATTATTAAATAACCCCCAACAAAGGAAACTAAAGATGAGCTCAACTTTAACCTCACCAGACAGCATAACCATGGAAATCCAGGGGCTAACTATTGCTGGCATGCCACCGAACCCTTTTGACACCGTTGCTCAAGATCTTAGACTTACAGCTCAGAATGAAAGATTTGGTATGGAATATGGACAGTGGCTTGAGGAACTAGGGCAGACCGGGCCTGTTGATTCAACCTTTGCTTTGGGAGAAATTGCTACGATTGAGGAGCTGACAAGTGGTTTTAACGCAGAAGTTATTGCACAGATGCAAGAAGTAGGGGCCTGGGATAGACTTATAGAACTTTTATCTGAAAACAAGGCTAAAGCAGCTGGTGCCTTTGCACTACTTTTAGCGTCGTTTGCAGGTGGGGTAAGTACTGCACATGCTGATGAGATTTGTGACCCATACTTTATTGGTTGGTATTATCAAGGTCGTTATCATAATGGAGAACCTGTGTGTGGCCCTAACCCACCCCCACCTCCAACAACATCGCCCCCACCAACAACTACACAGCCACCAGCACCAACAACCACAAAACCACAAAAAGTCACAACTACCACCGCCCCCGTCACTACCACTACTAGTACCACTACCACGTCGCCAACTACTAGCACTACTATAGAGTCGACGACTACTACAGTATTAGGAACCACGACTACAAACGATGGCACTACAACAGGCCCAGAAAGTTCCTCGCCTACATCTGGAGGTATGGTTGAAGGTCATGGGAGTAGCTCTGGCGGTATTAGCCCTGAGTTAAAAAAATGGCTTGGCGGAACAGTTTTAGTCTCAGTGCTAGGCGGGCTTATCTTACTAGTGAGACGTAGAAATAGTGGAGACGAGCCAGATCCAACCAACCCCAGCAAAGTAAAACGACATTTGAGGCCAGTGAAAGACCTTGGTTATGGCGTACAGCCCGGTGACAGTCTACCCAGTGGCACACCCGGGTTAGCACAGGCAAAAGCAGGGCGACGCAATAAAAAGAAGGCAGCCTAAGTCGTAGAGAGCCTGGTTCACGGCTATTATTGCCTTGGAGTTGCTTGGTGTTTTGAAAGTATGACAATTTTTTTTGATACAAAACCTTGATATACTTATGCTTGTGAAACGTAAGTATATAATTCTGGTATCTGCGGTGGTGCTACTTGGGGCTGGGGCTAGTTATGTAGGATATAAATACTTGTCCAATAGATCTAGAGAAGGCACTCAGGTCGTAAATAGCCCCGTTATTGAACAGTTGCCAGTCGACAAACTTGTTGAAGACTACGAAAAAGCCAAAAAATTGATAGATGAACAATCGTGGGAAGATGCTGCTGCTGAATTTAAAAAATATGCAGATGAAGTAAATAATCCGCTACCGTTACGCATAAGTGCCTATGCCAACTGTGCGTACTCAGCTAAAAATGCTCAAAAAACAGACCTGCAAAGCATCTGCCTAAATGCGGGAAACGAACTGATAACGAAAGTGTTAGACTCTGAAAAGCCGGAAGCACAGAATGCTTTTGACGCACTTGCACAAGGCAAGGTTTATGAATCAGAAGTACCGCCGGAGAAACAACGTGAGTAAAAGAAAGATTCTATTCATAGGTTATTTCTTAACTTTGTTAGTAGCCGTTACATTTATTCATCATGATCGTAGCTTTGCACTAAACCCACCTGCAGCACCGAGCAATAATCATCCGGACACATCATTTAACGGTGAGACTACCTATATGATTACAGAGCTATGTAAAACGCGGTCGGGCTGTATGCCCGGCAAAATAACGGGTGCTAACATATATGTACCTAAGAATATCTCGACACCGATAACTATAACAATAGTTGACGGCTGTCATACCTGGATGGACTTACCCAGTGGATTCTCCCATACAAATTTTTATATTTTTAGCGCCTCAGGACCGATTGGCAATAGCTCATTTTGGTGTGGTTTCGGTCAAGTAGACCTTGCAATTACGTTTACTCCGACATCCTCCGGGGGTACATATGGTAATTTTAATAAGTTTCTTTTTATGGCTGATGGGATAGGTACCAATAATACCGATGCAGGGGTGTATTACTATAATCATTTCCGATTGCGAGCCGAAGATCCGGATGTACGAATTGGGATTACTGATTTAAATTTACCCTGTGACACAGGGATCTACCCAACTTATCCTAACTCATGCCCCTCTAGCGGCATAGGCTACTCAAGTTTCGCACAACCTAGGCCAGGAGGTGTAGGCACAATTGGCGGATACTGGGATCAACACATTGATTTACAGTGTGAAGTTAACGCATATGCTAGCATTGAGCTGTATGATTTAGATACCGGAAGTGATGGTCAAAACAACTACCAACAAACCAACATCAGGGGAATGGTGGAGATTACCGAACCCAACGGCACTAGAACAGTAATTCCATCACCCCAAATACCACCATGGATAGATAGCGAGGGCTTTCCACTTAGTGCCCTACCGGGATCTGGCAATGACGCCTCAATATATATTCCAACGACAACAGTTCCAAACCCGTTTGTGCAGTCGCTGATTGATCAAACAAATATTAAAGCCAACACAGATGCAAACGGTAGGTTTAAAATAAAAGCAGGAAATAAGTATTCTTTTATTATTAGGCACATGACAAGGGTTAACACACTTACTATAGATACGACGTTCATAACAGATTCAGGAACGAGTGATTGTTCGGCTCCGCCACCAACGGCTTGTACGATTAGTAATATAGTTAGGTTTTCTGATAACAGTTCGAATATTAGAACTGGCGATAGAATTAAATTTGATGTCAATATTAAGGGTGGTAATGGATGGACACTTGGCGTGAATGGGCCTAATTGGGGTAATGAGTATCCAAGAACAAACATCAACAATTATCTGGTGGGAGGATGGAGTTATGCCCGGGGGCCAGCCGTGACGAGCGGCGACCAAACATTTACAGTCACGGATATTGCATACGCAGATGGTGTGGCGTTAAACCAACCCATGATTGCGCCTGGTACTGCTCAGAATGGGGTAGTGTTTAACTGGGGCTTAGTAAAACCTGGGGTTGAATGGACGCCTATAACTTGTACAGGCAGTTTTGATGTTAAGGCTCCTGCGCCTGCGCCTGCTTGCAACGTAACTATATCTGTTGTTGGTGGTATTCTGCCATATGCTCAACCTAACGACACAATAAGCTTGAAAATAAGAGTTAAAAATAATGCCGGAGCTGGCGGAGCAGCACTTGCTCCAGCTAGCTACCCAGTAACGTTATCAATAAATGGTGTTGGTTCACAAAACTACAATAACTATGGTGCTGACATACCGCCTGATAGCGGAGTTACGTTTAGAGATATTGAACAACTTCTGCCAGCCATATTAGGGGTAGGTGACTTTAACTTCAGCGCATATATAACTCAGCCAGACGGGGTAAAAGTGAACTGTACAGGCCCTACAACAATAAGAGTGGTGACCTATCCCTACACCCAATTCTTCCAGTCTGATGTGATTGCAGGGTACGGGATTAGTTCTGGTACTTGCAGCGCTTCGGGTGGTGCAACTAAGGGTTATATAGATACAGATAGAGCAGACAATACAAAGATTGTAGGTTCTGGTGCACAGATGGCAATTTTTGCAGCCGGAGCAGTGAATGGATTTAGAAGTGCAATTACCCAAGATGGTACGGGTAATAGTAATCCTAAAAAAGATGTGTTTGCAAATACAACTGCAGTAGCTGGAGGCTTACTTTATAGCCCTAGTTACGGCGGTAGTTTTGACTACCCGTTATGCGCTGCAGATACCTGGAGCCAAGATTTTACTGGTATGGGGCTAACCCCTGGGTCAGATATAGATATTAACTTCAATAACTCTAGAAAATATACTGGTCCGATAAGAGTTTTCTCTGGGGCCGCAAGCTTAAATGGTTATAGACGAGTTATGGTTCAAGGTGATGTGTTGATTGGTAGCAACGGTAACCAGCCCGTATACAATCTTGGTGGTTGGGGAAGTGTCTCAAATATTCCGATGACAATTATTTACGCAACGGGTAACGTCTATTTTGCAAGTAATGTTACCCAGTTTGACGGGATAGTAATCTCTAAGGGCACGGTGTATACTTGCATACCAAATACTATGAATGTTGGACAAGCCAAAACATTTACTGATGCAACGACTAGCCTGACTAATCAAACAGCTAATTATGGGATTGGTAGAGCTTGTAATAATTCATTGACTGTAAACGGTGCAATAGTAGCGAATAAGATAAAATTATGGCGAACTGGAGGCACTTTGAATAGGTCTACCCCTGGTCAAAACTATACAGCTGCTCTGACGTCTGGCGCAGAAATGTTCAGACTACCGCCAGAGGTATTTATGGCTCCAAGAGGTAACGAGACAGGGCTCAATGGTACTGGTGGTGGTGTTAAGAAGATGGATTCTTTGATATCTTTGCCACCGAGATACTAACACTGCAACATTATCAATTTGCGTTTAACCATTTGCTCAACTTTAGCTATTTACAATTAGAGGTAGTGAACAGGGGATAGCATCTGGGGCGCAGTTAGGACGGCTACGGGGTTAGTTTTAGAAAAAAGAGGGTGTATAAAATGACGTTTATGCTTTATAATAACCCTTAAGCATGAGCGTAATTGGTGGAAACGAATTCTTTGGTTTGGACATAGGCACTTCTTCATTGCGTGTCGTTCAGATGAAAGGTGGTAAAAATAAGGTTTTGCACCGGTATGGGTCTATGTTTGTTGACCCTAAGATTACCCAAAGCGACGCTAACGCTGATCAACAAAAACTTGGTCAAGCGATAAAACAAGTAATTGCTCAGTCCGGAGTATCTACTTCTAATGTAGCCGTTGGTTTGCCGTCAAACAAGGTATTTTTGACAGTTGTAGATATAGAAAAACTCAACACACAAGAGCTAGACAAGGCAATAAGATACCAAGCAGATGCTTTGATTCCAACTCCTTTGAGTGAGTCAAAAATAGATTGGGCGTTACTAGGAGATTCTCCTAAAGAGGCGAACAAAGTAGAAGTGCTATTATCTAGCGTAAGTAATGATTTTGTTGAAAAGCGCCTGGACTTGCTTGAATCACTGGGCCTAAACGTTATTGCATTTGAACCAGAAAGTTTAGCCTTAACACGTGCGTTATTACCTCTAAATACCGCAGAACCAACTTTACTCCTGGATATTGATTCTCAGGCAACCGACCTTGTAGTTACGCTTAACGATGCTCCAAGACTAGTGCGTTCAATACCTACAGGAACCGAAGCGATTATTAATTCTGCAATGCAAAATTTGGGCATAGATGCTAAACAGGCAGAACAATTTGTCTTTAAGTTTGGCGTAGGCAAAGATAAGCTCGAAGGTCAAATTTATAACGCAATTATTAACACAATTGAAGTTTTAGTTAATGAAATTGAAAAATCAATCAAGTTTTATAACACAAGGTACGTAGACCACCCAATTCAAAAGATTATTGTTACCGGAGGTGCATCGGTCTTGCCCGAGTTCCCATTGATGCTTGCAAACAAATTTGGTATTGGTGTTGAGATTGGAAATGCCTGGAGCAACGCGACTTTCCCTGCCAGCCAAGAGAACGAACTACTAGCTGTATCTAACCATTTTTCCAAAGCGGCAGGATTAGCGGAGAGGACAGAATGATTCAGTTTAACCTTCTTCCTGACGTAAAAAAAGAATACATGAAGGCAAAGAGACTTAAGCGCTTGATATTTACGGCGTCTTTCGTGAGCTCTTTAGTTGCGATTGTCATTGTGTTATCTATGTTTAGCTTAGTTCATTTGGCTCAAAACAAGAGTATAGACGATTTAACGAAGGATATTACAGCGAAAAAAGCCGAGATTGAAGCAATTCCTAATCTTATAAAAATATTGACGGTACAAAACCAGGACAACTCCCTAACATCGCTACACGAAGGCAACCCATACACTTCAAGAATATTCGATTATTTGAGCGTTTTAACACCAGCAGACGTTAGTATCTCACAGCTAGATTTGAATATGGTAGACTCTATTATTAAGATTGAGGGTTCCGCAAGTGATTTTGCCGCCATTAACCAATACGCAGACACTATAAAGTTTGCTACTTACGCCGTAGATGGTCAAACTGACATCATCGCGTTCACGAATGTTGCAACAGAACTGACGAGAAACCAAGAAAAAGCAAGCTATACTCTGACTTTTACATTTGACCCGATTCTATTCAACAACACGAAAGTGATTACTTTAGTTGTGCCTAACAAGATTACCACCCGATCATCAATCGGTGCGCCAAGTTTAGAACTATTCAAGCAAGAGGATAGCGTTAACGGTACTGAAAGCACAGGAGTGAGTAATTAAGATGGCCGCTAGAAAAATTAACAAGTCTAACAGGCGACAAATAATTGATAAAGCAAATGCAAATGTTGTTGTGGCGGTTTCAATATCTGTATTCATATTAATGTTTAGCTTATTTGCCTTAAAGGCGCTGATAAGCGAAAGTCTGTATCACGGTCGTGTAATTAAAGAAAAGAAAGTGGCGCTGAGTGTGCTAGAAAAGAACGCCTCGGCAGTAAAAGATTTAGAAAAAGTATATATTGCATTCACCTCAGAAGAAGTTAATGTTATCAACGGAAATGCTAATGGTTCAGGCCCAAGAGATGGTTCAAACTCTAAGTTAGTTTTAGACGCTTTGCCGGCAGAATATGACTTTCCGGCGCTCTCTACTAGTTTAGAAAAAATTCTCACTGACGGTGGATACAGCATTACGTCATTAGGCGGTCAGGAGACAATAGCAGGATCAGATACAGGCGAAGAGCCAACGGTAAATGTCACTACACCTTTAGAAATACCTTATCCTATTAACGTCAGGGCATCAGCAGCGCAAACAAAGCTTCTTTTGGAAACACTTGAGCGATCCATCAGGCCTTTTTATGTAGATAGTCTTAGTTTTCAAGGAAGTAGTGATAGTTTAGACGTTAACTTGACGCTGAGGACTTTTTACCAACCCTCTATCGGGCTTCAGATAAGCACAAAGGTAGTGAAATAATGAAAAAGAAAGACCTAGTTACAATCGTTACGGTAGCAGTAATAAGTGCTGTGGTTTCATTTGTTCTTTCGGGTATTCTGATTTCTTCACCGAAGAATAGACAGACTAATGTTGAGGTTGTGAGTCCAATATCTACAGAATTTACTAGGCCACCCGAGAAATATTTTAACGAGCTTTCAAACAATCCGACCCAAACGATTCAAATTGGAGAAGAAAATAATTCTAACCCGTTTAATTCTCGGTAGAGGAGGCGTATGAGTATCTTGTCGCCAGCCCTACAAAGAGAGGTGGAAGAGGCCGTAGTTGCTGAAGGCCTGATATCCCCTGAAAAAATGCATAAGCTAAAGTCTGATGCTGAACAGAAAAATTCACCTCTTCTAACAGAAATGCTGAATGAAGGGCATCTTACAAACGAACAACTTACTAAGACCATCGCTCACGTTGCTAAAATGCCCTACGTGAACCTTAGTAACTCAAGAGTAGACCCAAGAATATTGTCGCTTTTGCCCAAGGAGATTGCAGAGCGCTATATGGCAGTCCCATTGGGAGAAATGCAGAACCGGCTAGTGGTTGCGATGCTTGATGCCGATAACGTTCAGGCGGTGGATTTTTTGAGCAATAAGGTCGGTCGGCCACTAAAAGTTTACGTCGCCAGTGAAGAGGGAATTAGAAACGTTATAAATCAGTATTCAGCTGATTTAGACCACGATATCGCCAGCGCCTTGGATAAGCAGATTGAAGACCAGCAGGGGCCCGACGACAAAATTAACACTCAGGCCAAGATAGACGCTTTGGCTATTTCTCAGGATTCGCCAATAAGTAAAGCGATATCATCAATATTGGAGTACGCGGCGAATAATCAAGCTAGTGATATTCATATTGAACCTCTTGAAAATGAACTAAAAATTAGAGTCAGAATTGACGGCGTTCTAAAAGAAATTATGAAGTTACCCAAAAGCACAGAGGCGCCGTTAATCTCTAGAGTTAAAATTTTGGCAAACTTAAAGATTGACGAACATCGTATTCCGCAAGACGGTCAGTTTTCTATCTCTGCTGCTGGAAAAACTATCGACCTCCGTATAGCAATATCTCCGGTTGTTTGGGGAGAGCAAGTTGTGATTCGTCTGCTAGATAAGAGTGGGACAGTCTTGCAATTAGAGGACATGGGTTTTGTCGGTAGAGCTCTTAAATCTATTAGAGATGGTTTGACTCATCCAAATGGGATGATTCTAACTAGTGGACCAACAGGGTCTGGTAAATCTACGTCACTTTACGCACTGCTCCAAGAGATTAAAAGCGACGAAATCAACATTGTGACACTTGAGGATCCGGTCGAGTATAAAATGCCGGGGATTAATCAGATTCAAGTGAACCCTGAGGTTGGATTAACTTTTGCGTCAGGGCTGAGGTCAGTTTTGCGCCAAGATCCAGATGTTGTCATGGTTGGAGAAATTCGTGATAAAGAAACGGCAACACTGGCTGTTCAGGCTGCATTAACAGGTCACCTGGTTTTCTCAACTTTGCACACAAATTCTGCTGCTGGAATCTTGCCAAGATTGTTAGACATGGGCATTGAACCTTTTTTGATTGCCAGCACGGTACACACAGTTATAGGTCAACGACTGGTCAGAAAGATAGTTCCAGGAGGCGAGACCTATCAATCTACCAAGGCAGAAACAGAAGCTATAAACATAGCGATCGGCAATATCTTACCTAAAACTCCAGAAGAGGTAACAAGGGTTGCAAATGATTTGGGATATTCTAACTTGCCTCTAGCCAACCAAAACGCTTATACTTTGTTTAAGGGCAAGGTCACCCCGCAATCTCCAGAAGGCTTAAAGGGCCGAATGGGACTGTACGAGGTGTTTGCTGTAACCGAAAGTATCCAGGAGCTCATTATCAAAAGGGCGACAAGTACGGAAATACAAAAGGTTGCACAAACAGAGGGTATGATTACCATGCGCCAGGACGGGTATCTGAAAGCACTAGCCGGTCAAACTACAATTGGGGAAGTTAACAGAGTAACTGCACAGGATAGTGCGTGAAACTAAGAAGGAGTTAAGGGTGGCAACACAAGCAGCACAACCAAGAATAGAAATTCTACTTGAGCAAGTCATTAAGAAGAAGGCATCTGACCTTCACCTGCAAGTTGGTTTAACACCCATGCTTCGTATTGATGGATCTCTAGTGGCAGTTTCAGGTACGGAGGTGCTTACAGAATCTGCGGTGGAATCACTTGTTTTTGCAATATTGGACGATGACCAGAAGCAGATTCTGCTTAAGGATAAAGAATTTGATTTTAGCTTTGCTTTTGGTGACCTTGGTAGGTTCCGCGTTAACGCTTATCATGAGCGGGGTAATTTAGCCGCTGCTCTTAGGCTAATCCCTAATGAAATATTAACGATTGAACAATTGGGACTGCCCACTACAATTTCAAAGTTCGCTGATTATCCACGAGGCCTTGTTTTGATTACCGGACCTACTGGCTCAGGTAAATCGACTACGCTTGCGTCTTTAGTGGATAAAATAAATAGCGAAAAACCAGTACATATTATTACTATCGAAGATCCGATTGAGTATACTCACAAGTCAAAAAAATCCGTCTTGGTACAAAGAGAAGTACACTACGACACCTTTTCATTTTCTGCTGCTCTCCGTAGTGCGCTACGCCAAGACCCTGACGTTGTTTTGATTGGAGAAATGCGTGATTTAGAAACTATCGCTAGTGCTATTACTATCGCTGAGACAGGGCACTTAGTTTTTGCAACTCTTCACACAAACTCTGCCGCACAAAGTATTGACCGTATGATAGATGTTTTCCCACCCCATCAACAGTCACAGATTAGAGCGCAGCTTAGCAATATTTTAATGGGAATTTGTTCACAGCGATTAGTGCCAGCTATTGGCGGAGGGCGTGTAGTGGCTGCAGAGATTTTAGTTGCTACACCTGCAGTTAGAAATATTATTCGTGAAGGAAAAACTCATCAGCTGGATGCAGTTATTCAAACTGGTTCAGAATTTGGGATGCAGTCTTTAGACAAAACACTAGTTTCCATGATACATTCAGGGACAATAAGTTATGATGAGGCTCGTAATTTTGCAGTTGATATCGAAGAACTCGATAGACTAATGCGAGGCTAGACCAAATGATTACCTATTCTTATATAGCTAAAGATCCAGCAACAGGCGAAGAAGTTAAAGGTACTCTTGAAGGCAGTAACGAACAAGAAATAGCCAAGATTTTAAAAGGACAAGGCTACGCAACATTATCTGTGAAGCCTAAGGTTTCCGGAAATTTCTTTTTGCGATATAAGAATAGAATAAGCACTAAAGATAAAGTTATTTTTTCAAGACAGCTGTCTACGCTATTGAACGCAGGGCTACCACTTGTTCAGAGTATGCGCTCTGTTCTTAACCAGACTCAAAACGAGAGCTTCAAAGTAGTACTCGCCGATGTAATTACTAAGGTTGAAGGTGGTGTAGCTTTTTCTAAAGCGCTTGAACAGCATACGAATGTATTCAATCAGGTATTTATAAGTTTAGTGGCTGCGGGTGAAACATCTGGTACTTTGGACGACTCTCTGGATAGGCTAGCCAGTCAACAAGAAAAAGATGCAGAGCTAGTTAGTAAAGTAAGAGGGGCGTTAATATACCCAGTGATTGTTATGATTGTGATGATTGGTGTCGTTGGTTTTATGGTTGTTGCCGTTTTGCCACAGGTCGGAGAATTATATAAAGGAATCCCCGGTGCTAAGTTACCGTTCTTGACTGTTGCTTTACTCACGTTATCAAATTTTGTTACCGGTTTTTGGTGGGCAGTGCTTATAGTACTTGGGCTGGCCGGCTTCTTTACAACCCGCTGGGCTCGTACGATAACCGGCAAATCAGCTGTAGACTCTATTAAGTTGCATGCACCACTTCTTGGCCCGCTATTTAGTAAATTATATATGGCCAGGTTTGCTCGTACTGGCACAACCCTTGTCTCTAGTGGAGTGCCGATAATCCAAACATTAGAAATTACCGGACGGGCGATTTCAAATGTGCACGTTGAAGACTCGCTAAAAGCAGCAATAGAGAAGGTAAAGGGTGGAAAATCACTCTCTTCATCACTAGAAAATGACCCTAACTTTTTAGAACTTGTTCCGCAAATGATAAAAATAGGTGAAGATTCCGGAACAATTGAACAGATGTTAGAAAAAATCGCCACATATTATGAAAAAGAGGTAGATAACGCAGTCAAGTCTATCTCAACCATCGTAGAGCCACTGCTAATGATCATTCTGGGCGTTGTGGCTTTGATTATAGTTGGTGCAATTCTGCTACCGATTTATGGCCTAGTTGGCCAGGGAGTTCTTGGATAATATTGCAAATTAAACATAAGCGCATTATTATAGCTATTAGACAAATAACAATTTAAGAAGGGCACCATTAAATGTTAAACAGAATAGGTAAGAAACTAGGTTATAAAGAAGGCGGCTTTACGATTATAGAAGTTATGATTGTATTGGCTGTTGCGGGGCTAATCATGGCAATTGTACTTGTTGCAATTCCACAGCTGCAACGTAGTCAGAGAAATTCGGCTAGAAAAGACACTCTTGGAAGAATAAAAACGGAAATAGATAGCTACTCAGGTAATAATAATGGGACATATCCTGTTGCTAGCTTAGCCTCGGGGGCCTCAAACTTCGGCACTCCAACGACAGCACTGGGCTTTTTCGCTAGGTACCTAGGTTGTACAGCAGGTCCTCCAGTTTCTTGCAGTATCAGTATTGTCGATCCATCAACAGGAGAACCAGTAGGTTACGGATCCGGGACTAATCCGCCTACAACCGTAGTTGGTGCGACTGCAATCGGAAACACGGCTGGCTCAATCCGTTATGTAACCGGTGAAGTTTGTAGCGGAGAGTCTACTGTTGCAGCAGGTGCAAGCTCAAGAAATTACGCCATACAGATGAAGCTTGAAGGCGGAGCTATATTCTGCGCCGATAATAAGTAAATCAGCAAAGAAGTATTAAATTAAGAAAGGGTTAACACTAGGAGTTAGCTCTTTTTTTTAATACAATGGCTCTTATGTATATCTTCTTGTTCGTGCTCGGTAGCGCACTTGGTAGTTTTTCTTTAGTTCTTGCTTGGCGGATGCATGATAAAAAGGACTGGGTCAAGGGCCGGTCAGAATGTGATAATTGCCATCAGCAGCTTACGCCTACTGACTTGATTCCGATTTTAAGTTGGCTAATTCAGAGTGGAAAGTGTAGATACTGTCACAAAAAATTGCCCACGCAGTTAATCTTTGCTGAAGTTGGAATGGGTTTAAGCTTGGCTTTGTCATATTTGTATTGGCCATATGAGCTAGCGAGTTTTAACAGCTACGGATTGTTCACAATCTGGATTGTATTGCTAATCTTGATGTCTGCTTTATTTTGGTATGACCTGAGATGGTTTATTCTGCCTAATAAGATAGTGTATCCATTAATTTATGGCAGCATGGCATTTGCTACGTTGAGATTTACGACTAATAACCTTAGTGCCTATGATGGTCTACTAATGCCACTATTGTCTGGTGTTCTGTTGAGTGGTTTTTTCTGGGCGTTATACGCTGTCAGTAAGGGTCGCTGGATAGGCTTTGGGGACGTTAGGCTTGGGTTCGGGCTGGGGCTTATCCTTGGTAGTCCTCTATTTTCGTGGCTTATTCTTTTCTTTGCTTCACTACTTGGTATTTTGGTAGCGCTACCTGGAATATTGAGTGGTAGCAAGTCATTAAAAAGTAAACTGCCGTTTGGACCCCTTTTGATAGTTGCGACCATATTTGTGTTGCTGACAGGTCAAAGTGTCATTGATTTGTATCTGAGAATCTTAGGTCTTTAACAGATAAAGCTTATGTTATAATTAGCTATATGAAACTTCATCGAGAGTTTGGGTATACGATTGTTGAGGTTATGACGTTCCTTGCAATATCTGGATTACTGTTCGTAAGTGCTGCAACAGCTGTGAATGGCCAACAACGCAATGTACAATATTCTCAATCGGTGCGGGATTTTGAATCACAGATTCAAGATGTGATTAATGACGTATCAAATGGATTTTTCCCAGATAGTAGTAGGGGTACATGCTCAATTAACGTCAGCGGAAAACCTGGTTTTTCTACCTCAGCCACTAATGACAAAGGCACCAGCACAAAATGCGTATTTGTCGGTAAAAGCTTATTTTTTAATGTAGCAGGGCAGACAGAAGATATTGGAGTTGGCACTTTGATAGGCGTCAATACTGACATCGGAGTACAGTCGTCCTTAAAACTTAGTGAGCTGAAACCATCATTGGCATATGATCCAAATAACGTAGACTTGACCGAGTATAAGGCTCTGAGATATGGCTTGAGGGTTACCAAAATTGCTCAAATGAATGCCCCGAACGTAACATACGATACTATTAATTTTATTGCGGGGTTAAATGGCGGGGCTGGGAGCGCATCAAAAAACGGGACGTTAACGACAAATGTATATCTGACAACTGGGAACTTGCCAACGCAAGCGCAAGCCGTCAGCTATTATGCTAACAGGGTTGGAACTTTGGTAGACACTAGCCCGGTTAACGTTCCAGGAGGTATATTTGTCTGCGTACAGACTGAAGAAGGACGTAGCGCCAGAATTGTTATAGGTGCGGGCAGTGTTGCTACTAGTACTATTTCCGAATTTGACCTAGCAAGCGGAGTTTGTCCGTGAAGATTCTTAATCAGACAGGGGACACTATTATTGAAGTCCTTCTGGCTATGACAATAATCGGCTTAATATTGGCTGGCGCGTACGCTACGTCATCTAGGAGCTTAAATACCAGTCAGTACTCGCAAGAACGAACAAGAGCTACAAGAATTGCAGAATCTCAGATTGAGCAAATAAAGTCCTTGGGTATAGCGATAAGTGACCCAAGATTAGTGGGGAGTTTTTGTATAGATATAAGTCAAGCACAGCCAATTATTGCTATTGCCGGCGGAGCACCATTCCCAGCAGGATGTGTAGAGGAAACGTTTTTTAATAAGTCACTTTCGCTATCAGGAGATACCTACACAATTGTAGTTGATTGGACTCCTCCTGGTGGTAGTGATTCTAATAAAGCCAATGTAACTTTGGTGTACCGCAACCCATGAGTAAAACAAAAGGCTTCACCATTATTGAACTGATGATTTCTACTGTTATATTTTCTTTGGTGCTGCTTATGTGTTTAGTTGGTATCGTACAAGTTAGTCGAACCTACTATAAAGGTGTCACTAGAGCTAAAACTCAAGAAACTACTCGGAGATTGATGGATGAAATTAAGGAGTCTATTCAACTTTCTGGTGTGAAAATTCAGCCCACCTCTGGTCCAGCAGGGCCGCAAGTGTTAACCAGCGATAACGCCCAAGGAACACTCTGCGTAGGAAATAAATTATATAGCTATGCAATTGATAGAATGAACACCGGTAGTGTAAACTCCGATCCAAGCAAGAAAGAAATCAAGAATGCTCTACTTAGTGACGATACCCTATGCGCAGCCGGTATCTCACCACAGGATTTAAACTCTCCAGCAGCTCTCAGTTCGACCCAAAAATCTTTGCTGGATAACAATATGCGATTGACTAAATTCGAAGTAAACGAGGTTTCGTCCGGTTCAGGTTTATGGAAAGTAGAGATTTCTATCGCTTACGGAGCTCAAGATTTATTACGTTACACGGATGATACTGGTGCTGGGCGTGTCGTCTGCGCTAATAATACAGGCGCAGAGTTTTGTTCAATCGCAGAACTTAGTACAATAGTAACAAGGCGGATAAGCAATGCAACAAATTAAGCAATTAAAGAAGAATGAATTTGGTTTAGTCTCTATCATGGTAGCGTCGGTATTGATGGTCGTGATGTCTTTAATAACTTTAGGATTCGCACGCATTGCCCAGAGAGAACAACGCCAAGCAATTGATGAGCAGTTATCAACTCAGGCATTCTACGCTGCAGAGTCTGGGATAAACGTAGCCGTTAAGGGAGTTACAAAAAGCACCCCAGCCCGTAACACGTGTGGCTTTCCGTCCGGTGAGTATAATAACGGTGTTGTGTCAGCGGAAAAAGACGTTTATTTCACATGCGTTTTAATCAATCCTAATCCCGACTCACTATATTTTGGAAACGACTCCATTTCTAGTACCTCAAAGCTAGTTTCTTTTACTACCAGTGCAAAACCCGATTCATTCGTTTTTGAATGGACAGACAATGATCACGACGGAGCACTAAACTCGTGTGCTGTCGATTCAAACTTAAAGGTAAATGAATGGGGTAATAATACCGTTGGAGCGTTAAAACTGGATATTTACCCAGTACCCGCTGTTCTAAGTAGAGATGCTCTTGCAAATGGGCAGTTTAGCACAATTCTTTTCCCGTGCGCATCTGGAGCACCTGGAGCTGTTTCAAGTGTTGTTTTCGCAAACTTCAAAGGAGATTCAAACCTTGGTAAGCATGTCGGAGTTCAATGCGTTAAAACAGTCGATCATGACTGTTTACTAACAATAAATGGCTTAGGCGCTGAGCAAAAATACTATGTGAAGATGAGCTCGATATACAGTAATCTTAATGTACAAATAACTGCCTTAGATGCATTGGGCAATAAGTTACTCTTTAGCGAAGGGCAGGTTGTGGTGGATGTAACGGGGCGGGCTAGTGATGTATATAAGAGACTACAAGCTAGGGTGCCTGTCTATGAGGAGTATGTCTACCCAGATTTTCAGTTTAATTCAGATTTATGTAAACAATATACTATTGGCGCCAGTAGTATAGATGATCAATGTAACTAGCTACCTCCTACGAGACAACCGGATAGCGGTTTTCTCTATCCATGCAATGAACGAAATTCGTTAGTTGGCTGCTCTTTCCTTAGCTACTTTCTGGTTTGCGGTGGAATTTCTGGTGTATCGCTTTTAGATGCGGGTCGGTGACGTGGGTGTAGATTTGGGTTGTTGAAATGTTACTGTGACCAAGCATTGCCTGGACTGAACGTAAGTCTGCCCCATTCATGAGCAGATCAGTAGCAAAGCTGTGTCTTAGTGTATGCGGACTGACATGTTTGGTAATCCCCGCAAGCAGGGCATATCGCGCCACCAGTCGTTGAACGCTACGTGCAGTTAAGCGGTAATAATTTCCGCTGATATTGACCTGTTTAGAGCCACTGTAGCGGATGAATAATGGTCGGCTGTTATCTTTTCTCTTTTCAAGATATTGGGTTAGCCACCAAACAGACGTGTCGCTAATAAATATGGGTCGATCTTTCTGTCCTTTTCCACGCACCATAAACTCTTTGCGTTTAAGATTAATGTGTTCACGGTCAAGATTTACTAACTCAGAAACACGTAATCCGCTTGAAAAGAGAAGTTCTAAAATAGCCCTATCGCGTAAACCATTTATTGTTTCAAGCTTTGGGACATTAAATAGTCGCTCTAACTCCTCTGTGTTGAGAAATGTCACCTGTTTTCGGTTGCTTTTGGCTAGTTCAATCTTATCTGCAGGCATAGCATTAATACCGCGCTTGGCACAAAACTTTAAAAATCCCCGGAGTGCTATTAGGTGGTAGTTTTGGGTGTTTTTTTGCAACTCATCAGCGGTGTTTGTACCTAATCTGTTTAGCCAAAGACGCCATTTTCGTACTAATTCGGGGTCTATATCGCTAATTTTGATTTCGCCGGCGTAGTCAAGTAGGCGAGTAAGGTAGTGGTCGTAGTTTTCAATAGTTTTTTGTGAACGGTTTTGTTCTATCTCTAAATATTCTAAAAAATCTGTCTTAGTTTTGGATAAAAGCATATTCATAATTGTAGCGAAATCTGCTAGATTGTGCGACACAAATTTTAAACTAATCATTGGCAATAGAACAAACTGCGCTTCATTCGTAGTACACATATTATACGCTATAGCGTATAATATGTGTAGGTGAGGTAAAATATGATTGGTGCTTAAGAAGTTATTTTGATATGCTAAAGGTAATAAATAGGAGAAAATATAAATGGAACGAACACTAATTATTCTGAAACCTGATGCAGTTCAAAGAGGAATTGTAGGAGAAATTCTTACAAGATTTGAAAGAGCCGGCCTAAAAATCGTTGGAACAAAAATGCTATTACCTGATTATGATCACTATTTTAAGCACTACGAAGATATCGGCAAGATGGTAACTAGAAGAGGCAAAGAAATCTTTGACGTAACTCTAGAGATGATGAGCGAAGGACCAGTAATCGCTTATGTACTTGAGGGGGTTGAAGCGGTAGAAGTTGTCCGCAAGATGGTAGGTGGGACAGAGCCAAAAACGGCACTTCCAGGCACAATTAGGGGTGACTATTCACACATAAGCTTCAAGCATGCTAATGCACATGGTATTGCAACTCCAAATATTATCCACGCTTCAGGAGACTCACAAGAAGCCGTAGAAGAGATAGCTCACTGGTTTAGTGAAAGTGAGATGTTTGAATATGAAACAGTTAATGAAAAATTTACTCTAGCAAAATCCCGCAAGAAATAAGAAGTAGGAGGTGTATAATCACCTCTATTGGTCCGGTAGCTTGAGTGGATAGAGCAGTTCGGCACCTCAAGGAAAAGGTTGTAGGTGAAAAAGTCCTGTGGACTTTTGCAAGACCGGAGACCCGGCCTTGGCCGAGTCGAGGTGTGGCGACAGCTGATTTGCGACTTTGTTGCAAGTAAGACTGTGGCCGACTCGGAGTCGAACCTTTATAATAGATAGTGTGATATGTGGTCCGGTAGCTCAATGGATAGAGCAGTTCCGTCCTAAGGAAAAGGTTGTAGGTTCGACTCCCACCCGGATCACCATATTAGATATTCATAAACCATTAGCGTAATATAAAAACATATGTCTACTAAACAAGCTTTTAAAGGGCAATACGATGACGAAGAAGTGCTGCTGGTTTTTCGTAAACACCCAGTCGTAATGAGGCGCGGGTTAATTTACTTTATGTTAGCTATTTTGCTTGGTACAGTACCGTCGTTTATTAAGCCAGAATTAAGCTATTTTTACGGGGGCATTGGTGCCGGTTTTCTATTGGGTTTCATTGTTGCATTCCCACATTGGGTTTATTGGTACTTTAGTGTGTACATAGTTACCGATAAACGTTTTATTCAGATCACTCAAAAAGGTTTCTTCAATAAAAAGGTCGTAGACCTAGCTCTAAATCAGATACAAATGGTTAATTATGAGATTTCTGGAATACAAGAAACTCTACTGGGGTTTGGTACAATAATGGTGCAGACTTATGTAGGAGATTTAGTAATACATGAAGTACATAAGCCGGCACATATACAGCACGAATTGCTAGAAATATTGCGCTCAAGAGGAATAGCTATACATAACTCTGCGCCTCCGGGTAGGCTACAACAGGAAGACGAAGAATAATGAGAAAGAAAATTAAACAATTTAGAGAGAAGCGTTTAAAAAAGCGCGATCAAACGCAGAGCGGTTCTGTGCCTCAGATAACCAATGATAATGTTGCTGAGCACAGAGAAGATATGTTATCAGGAGCCAGGAAGTACATATATCCACTTCAGCACTCTAAGCATCGTATTGTTTTGATTACCGCGAGTATTTTTATGTCGGTAGTAGTGATATTCTCTATATTCTCAGTCGCTCTGTTGTACCACTTCCAGACAACGTCGAATTTTATGTATCAGGTTTCACGGATTGTTCCGTTTCCAATTGCGCGCTCAGGAGGTACTTTTATTGCATATGAAAATTATTTATTCGAACTGAGGCACTACATTCATTACTACGAGAACCAGCAGCAACTTAGCTTCGAAACAGAGGCAGGTCAGGCTCAGTTGAATAGCTATAAGCAGCGGGCAATAGACAAAGTCGTGAACGATGCATACATTAAGTTACTAGCTAAGGAACTGAATATTTCAGTTAGCCCGTCAGAGGTAGATACTCAGATAAAGATAGCGAAAGAACAGAATCGTCTGGGCAGTAGTGATGAGATTTTTGAAGATGTTTTGCGAGAATATTGGGACTGGTCGGTGAGCGACTTCAGAAGAAGTTTGACGAGCGAGCTACTAGCACAAAAAGTTATTCGCGCCTCAGACCAAGATACTGAAAATAGAGCCAGAGAAGCGTTGGCACGGCTAAAAACTGGCGAAGAATTTGGTGCGATAGCGCTGGAATACTCAGACGACCTGTCAACTAAAGAGTCTGCAGGAGAATTTGGAGAAGTCAACAAGTCTAATCGTAACGTTTCTCAGCAAACAGTAGATACACTTTTCAATCTGCCAGTTGGACAAATATCTGAAGTCACAATTATTCCTTACGGGACAGGATATGCTCTTGAAATTGTAAAAAATCTTGGGGTAAACGGCGAGCAGGCAACAGGCGCCCACGTTGTTTTCCAGCTAAAGAGCTTGGACGATATTTTGAACGACCGTAAAGAACAAAAACCGTATAAACTATACCTTGACCCAGTAAAACCAGAGCAATCAACACCGTAAAACCCTTGTCTTTTAGCCCCTAAACTGATAAGATGACCGAAGTATTCGAACTGTGGCATTCTTTGCCACTTCGAGTGACAAATGCTTGTACGAACTGTAGCTTTACAATTTTGAGAGGGGATTCTCAAAATTGAAAGGATGCGGCTTGGTGAAAGCGCCAACAGTGACGGTCAAACTTGTTTTGCCGACAGTGTGGCGAGGGCACCATTACATGCAGACGCGCGGGCTCGTGGTGTAGTGGCCTAACATGCCTCCCTGTCACGGAGGAGATCGCCGGTTCAAATCCGGTCGGGCCCGCCAAGACAAAAGTCTCATGCAAAGCATGGGGCTTTTTTCTTGCTCTGACTCCGACTTGGATGTTGAACTGGCGAAGAGTGAGCAAAGCGAACGTCCGGTCTACAGGTATTTATTTCGTCATGCTACCTCTTAGCATGTAAGAAATAAGATACCGTGCAAGCAAAGCGCAGTCGGGTCGGGCCCACCAGATAGACACTGAAACACCCAGTCAAAGACAGCCAAGAAAATTGTGAACTCGGTTCGAAAGAGACTAAAACAGGACTCCTTTTGCTATAATTACCTCTGATATCACTTATCACGCCGAAGTAGCTCAGTTGGTAGAGCAGCTCACTCGTAACGAGCAGGTCGCAGGTTCGATTCCCGTCTTCGGCTCCAGCGGGTATAGTTAAGTGGTAGAATGTATCCTTCCCAAGGATGAGATGCGAGTTCGATTCTCGCTACCCGCACCAATGCGCTTTTTTGTCAGCCTCTAGATACTAAATCCCAACTCATATATACTTGTAATCAATAAATGTTAGTTCCAAAAAAATATTTTCATGATAAATCTGTGTTAGCCATGCTTGGTGCAAACGGCGCGCTATTGTTGTTAGCTGTATTTAACGTACTATTGAACGTAGACACTGAACTAAATGGGACAAGTATTGTTTCTTATCGTTCTAGCCGAAGCATTCAGGTTAGTGGACCAACGAGTGATTTGTATCAATTTGCGGTTTTTGCAGTCCTAGTTACTGTCTTAAGCGTACTTCTAAGCGTTAAACTATATACACACAGACGACATCTAGCGATTAGTATGCTGGGATTAAACATAGTAACATTGACACTTTGTCTCGTCGTTTTTAACGCTTTAACTAGAACTCTTTAACCCTAATTCCATGAAGTACGAAATACCATTTAAGAAGGATAAGAACTTTAGTTATAGGTTGTTTGAAATACTTCCTGGTTTGGTGTCTTGGCTGGTGTTGTTGCTACCTTTTATTTTGGCGTTTACCAGCATTCGTTTGGCTGCAATATTCATGATAGGCTATCTACTCCTCTGGTTTGTAAAGGCTGTAGCCTTAAACATTCGTGCCGTTCAGGGTTGGCGGGTTTTGCAACAGCATCAGAAAATTGACTGGGAAGAGCTAATAGCTGACCTTGATCAAGAACACAATGAAACTAAAAAATTCCCCAAATGGCACTATGACAATAAGAAGCGTCAAAACGAGAACCCGAATGGTATTAAAAGCGAAGATATCATCCACGCAGTGATAGTTGCAACCTGGAATGAAGCTCGCGAAATTCTGCAACCAACATTAGAGAACATCAAAAACAGTCACTATGACATGAAAAAAATTATAGTGCTGTTGGCATATGAAAACAGGGGTGGACTTGCCGTAGAAAAACAAGCTATAAAGCTAATGAAAGAGTATGAAGATGTATTTTTAATTTCAAAAGCAGTTAAGCATATTGATGCACCAGGAGAAGTAATAGGCAAGGGCGGAAATATAACGTTTACGGGTAGGGAGCTTGCAAGAATTGTGAAGCAAAACGGTTATGATCCTAAAAATGTTCTGGTTACTACACTTGACGCAGATAATCGCCCACATCCGTCATATTTTGCTGGGCTATCATATGTTTACACTGTTTGCCATGACCCTAAAATGCTATCTTTTCAGCCGATTCCTATGTTTACTAACAATATTTGGGACGCACCGGCTCCGATGCGTGTAATCGCTACAGGAAACTCATACTGGATGATGATTCAGGCTCTTAGGCAGCATATGTTGCGCAACTTTTCTGCTCACGCCCAGAGTCTAGAAGCCCTACTTGAAACGGATTTTTGGAGTGTAAGAACAGTGGTAGAAGACGGACATCAGTTTTGGCGTAGTTATTTTGCTTTTGATGGTAAACACGAAGTTATACCAATATTTTTACCTATTTATCAGGATGCAGTATTAGCTGACGGGTATAGACGTACCTTAAAAGCCCAGTTTATCCAGTTAAGACGTTGGGCCTGGGGCGTATCAGATATCGCGTATGTTGCTAAATACGCATTCTTTAAAAAGAATAAAATTCCTTTGCACGATAGAATTTTTAAATTTATGCGACTGGTTGAGGGACATTTAAGCTGGGCAACGTCACCGTTAATTCTAGCCTTTGGGGCACTAATACCATGGCTATTTCATCAAACAGACTTCTTGGCTAACCAGCTCCCTCAGATATCTAGCAAACTACAAACTGCAGCCATGCTTGGTATCTTTATCACGATGTTTTTAAGCTTTAAAATATTGCCCCCAAAGCCTCAACGGTATAAGAGACACCGAACAATCTGGATGGTTCTTCAGTGGGCATTGTTGCCAATTACAACTATCTGCTACAGCTCTTTTGCTGCAATATATTCACAGACACGATTAATGTTTGGGAAGTACCTTGATAAGTTTGATATTACTGAAAAAGCTGTCAAGTCTGACAGCGGTGAAGTAGTAAGTTCTCACTAATAATTTAGCAGAACGATTACCCGATATGTAGCGTTTTGCCACCTATGTTTGATGCAAAGTAACTATCGTGTGTGATGTATAAAATTGCGCCAGTGTATGACTTTAGATGTGTTTCTAGCTCTTCAATGCTAGGCAGGTCAAGATGGTTTGTGGGCTCATCTAGAATTAACAAGTTTGGTTTGCCGGCGAGTAGCCTAATCAATTGTAATCGTGCTTTTTGACCCCCGCTAAGCTGGTTTACTAAAACGTCTTTATCGATTATTGGGTTGAATAAATAATTGTCCATTAGCCTAAATATTGCTTGGTGAGTCGACGGAATCTCTTTGTCTCTTAGAATTTTATCTATTGCGTCATATAGAGAAAGGTTTAATAGCTCGGGACCTATCTCTTGTTCGTAGTTGCTCAAGCGCAAGGCTGGGTTAATTTCTATAAAACCCTTGCCGATAAGTGTTTCTGGTTTTTTGTTTTCTGAGGCATCTCGGATTGCGTTGATAAGAGTAGTTTTTCCGGCGCCATTTCGGCCCACAATATGCAACCTGTCATCTGCTGTGAGGCTAAATCTACAGTCTTTAAACAGTGGCACGCCTTGATAGCCAAGGCTAATCCCATCCAATGCTATGAGTGAAGAATTGCCATGTTCAGTCTTTGAACTAGAAATGGAAATATTCTTAGCTTTGTATTTGTGGTAAGAATTCGTTGTTTTAACAGAGAGATTTTTGGCAGATTCTTTATCTATCCAGAAGCTTGGTTTTTGGTTTTTGTCCATTATTTCAGCAAGTTCTCGCTCTAGTCTTTCACGCATGACTACCCAAGGGTTTTTACCAGCCTTGCCTCTATAGCCAGGTGCTCTTGAACGAGCATATCTGATTTGTTCTTTAATATTATCAATTCTTTTTTGGGTTATCTCATATTCGTTAATCGAATTAGACGTTTTTGTGGCATTTTGTGCCAGATAAGCATTGTAGTTACCCTTGTAGCTATGAGCTTTTTTATCTTTAAGCTCAACAATTCTATCCACGGCTTCAAGCACATAGCGGTCGTGAGATATAACCAAAACGGCGCTTTTGGTGTTTTTTAACCAACTAATAAACGCAGCTTTGCCGACGTAATCCATATGGTTTGTCGGCTCATCCAATAGTGCAACTGCCGGCTCTGCCAGTTGTATTGCTATTAGTTCGGCTAATCTTTTTTGACCACCGCTCAGCGTAGAGAAGTTGTTATTAAGCAGAGATTCATCTAACTGATAAGAATCAAAGTATTTAGCCAGGGAATTTTCGACGTTGTAGTATCCCAAATCAGAAAACTCCTGCAAGGCATCGCTGTAAACTTCCATCTTTTTTGGATTATCACTGATGTGTTTAGGGTAGGACTCTAATATGTGATGTAGGGAAGCAAATTTTGGTAGCTTAGCGGTGATATAGTTCAAAGTCAGAACATCTGCTTTATGCAGGTCCGTATGTTCTTGTGAGGTTGTCATGAGTTGAAGATTCTTAGGCAACTTAATTTCCCCATCAAAATCCTCGTCAGTACCGTTAATAAGATTCATTAATGTTGTTTTACCGGTACCGTTTCTACCCAAAAAACCAACTTTTTCACCACGCTCTAAACGCAACTCAAATCTAGATAGCAGTAGTTTTGAACCCATAGTTTTTTCGTTAATAACAATGTGAAGCATCGGTGTAAGTATAGCTTATCTGTTAGTTACGAGGCTTTTGTATGCAGGGTTTTGTATAATTCGCTGGCCAATTTGTCGAAATTTTTGAGCACCTCTATACATTCATTAACTATCTGTTCAATTGTGATAACCGGATCGCCATTCAGCTGAATATTACGAATAACTGTACTTTGGATGTATTGCGCATCGATCTCTGCGTTTTTTCTATGCTTTAAAGCTTCATATAAGCCTATTAGAAGCTTTTCAGGTGCAAAGTCCTCTAGTTTACCGACCCGTAGCACTTTGAAGGCGCTAGCGCCTTTAATTTGCTCGTTTGTAGTCCATATAGCCTGGCAATTTTCGCATTGTCTGCGTCGCCAAACGGAGTTTAAGCGTTTTTGATGGCGTGAGTTAATAACTCTACTCTTGGACGTACAGTAGGGGCAGAACATTATTTATGGCCTCAATTGTGTTTTGTTTAGTAATACCATGACAACATATTGACATAACGCAGTAGATTTATCCAGTGCATAACTTAAGCTTTTTTGTGGGTAACTTTACTTTGATAAAGTAAAACCCCGCACATTAAAAACGTGCGGGGCCGGTCGTCCACTCTAACCGTTAAGTACGCTTGGCTAGTTTCGTTCTGGGTCTTCTGATACGGTTCCTTTGGGGAGCCACAGAAGCCAGTTCTTCATAAAAAAGATTAAAACCATCAAGCGAGTTTGACGTGTTGTTCACACATACCTCTTCTTAACCTGCTTATGCTAACATATCAGGGTCACTTTGTCAATACCCTGTGTTACAATTGACCTCTGATGTATCAATTATTCACAGAAAAAAAGTTAATAGGTAATTACGCAAGAACAGGGATACTCCACACACGAGCAGGTGATGTTGTTACTCCAACTTTTATGCCGGACGGTACAAGAGGAGCAGTGAAGGGCCTAACCCCGCAGCAGGTTATAGATACGGGTGTGCAGATAGTTCTGGCAAACACCTATCACTTGCATCTAAATCCAGGAGAAGAAGTTATAAATAATCTAGGTGGGTTACATAAATTTGCTAATAGAAAAGGCCCTATGTTGACCGATTCTGGTGGGTTTCAAGTTTTTTCTTTGGATGCACACGCCAAAGTAACCGAAGAAGGAGTTACTTTCAAAGACCCGGTAAATGGTGACACTCGCACAATAACGCCTGAAAAATCTATGCAGATACAGCTAGATCTTGGTTCGGATATGATAGTGGCTTTTGATCATTTGATAGGCACAAAAGATGCAAAACCAAAGGATGTTAAAGATGCATATGATAGAACGCACAGGTGGTTAGCTCGATGTGTAGTGGAATTCAAGCGCTTAACCAAGAATATGAAACCGGGGGAGAGACCCCTATTGTTTGGGGTGGTACAAGGTGGCTTAGATATTGAATTACGCAAAAAAAGCTTAGAAATTATTCAAAATAGTGATGTAGACGGCATAGCAATCGGCGGTTTGTCCGTAGGAGAAACCAGAGACGAGATGACGGAAGTCTTACAAGCTTTGGCCCCTTTGTATGATAAAAAGCGCCCCAGGTTTCTTCTTGGTGTTGGCACACCAGAGGATTTACGAATAGCGGTAGAGAACGGCATTGATATGTTAGATTGCGTGTTGCCAACGAGAAATGCCCGACATTCATCAGTATGGGGAGAAAATGACAAGAAGATGGCTCTAACAAACGAGCAATTTAAAGAAGACTCTAGGCCAATTGAAGATGACTGCGATTGTTACACATGTGCAAATGGGTTCTCAAGAGCCTTCCTGCGCCATCAATTCAAGTCTGGCGACCCACTGGCCGGCACGCTAGCTTCAATCCACAACTTACGATACATGATGCGGATTTGTGAAGGGTATCAAAAATAAAAACTAGTCATATAGATCAGATTTAGATGGGGGCAACAAAGGATTTGCCCATATTTGCTCGGCAAAGAGCGGAACCGCATTTGCCTCGGCCAAGCAAGGAAAACTCAAAAGCCCACAGGGCTTCTTCGCCTTTCACCTAGGGAAAGATTCACATATATCATCAACCAAAACAATAACCGGTCAGATGGACCGGTTCTAGTTTTGGTGGGCAATAAAGGATTTGAACCTTTCACCTCCACAACGTCAATGTGGCGCTCTAGCCAAATGAGCTAATTGCCCTTGTACAGGGGTAGATTATAGCTGTAAAAGCTATAGATAGCAATAATGAACACATAATTATACCAACCGTGATATATGTTAATTCTTACCCACACGGTGTGGATAAAGCCAGTAATAATCTGCTAGCATTATAGTACTATCTACTGTAATATCAGGTAAGGTGAGGTTTTGGGAGAGGTTTTTATAGGACCAATCCTAGCGTATTGTGCTCAATTGCGAGAGATCACAATACAAGTACTTATAAAAGAGGCTAAACAGCCTCTTTTATATTTATGTACCCCTGCTATACTGAGGGAAGATAGCAAACTCAAGTTTAGGAGCGTTAATGTCAGATAATCACGATAAATTGTATGCAATGCGCCACAGTTTGGCCCATATTATGGCTACTGCCGTCACAACTCTTTGGTCTGATGCCAAATTAGGAGTTGGACCAGTGGTAGAGGATGGCTTTTATTATGATATTGATATCCCTAAGGTAACAATTTCTGAAGAAGATTTTGAAAAAATTGAAACAGAAATGAAGAAGATTATCAAAGAAAATCAAGAATTTGTTAAATCATCAAAAACAATTACCGAAGCAGTTGATTGGGCAAAAAAGCAGAAACAGCCATATAAAGAAGAACTGTTGAACGACCTTAAGAGGGCTGGTACAACAATGGCCAAAGACTTGTCGGCAGAAGAGATGGGCACACTGTCAGACGGTAAATCTAAAGTCGATTCTGCTAGCTTTTATACAAACGGTAGTTTTACTGACCTTTGTCGAGGTCCACATGTTGAATCTACTGGAAAAGTCGGTGCCTTTAAGCTCATGAGGGTTGCGGGAGCGTATTGGCGAGGCAAAGAGACAAACCCACAAATGCAAAGGCTTTATGGGGTAGCTTTTGCCACGGACAAGGAATTACGCCAACACCTGAACATGCTTGAAGAAGCTAAAAAACGTGACCACCGCAAACTCGGGGTAGAACTTGATTTATTCTTGTTTTCCGACCTTGTAGGCTCTGGTTTGCCAATGTTTACTCCGAGGGGCACCGTACTCCGCGAAGAATTATCAAAATACTCTAATCAACTTCGAGAAAACAGGGGTTTTGAAAAAGTTTGGGTTCCTCATATGACTAAAAAAGATTTGTACGAGGCTAGTGGGCATTGGGCAAAGTTTGGGGACGAGCTGTTTTTGGTTAAAAGCCAGGAAACAAGTGACGAGCTTGCGCTTAAGCCAATGAATTGCCCGCACCACACACGTATTTTTGCTAGTCGACAGAGAAGTTACCGAGATATGCCTATTCGCTATCTTGAGACTACTACAATCTATCGAGACGAAAAATCTGGTGAGCTTGGAGGTCTAAACCGAGTTCGATCTGCAACCCAAGATGACAGTCATGTGTTTTGTCGTCCTGACCAAATTGAGGTGGAAATTGACGGTCTGCTTGCTGCTGCTCAAGAGTTGTACTCTGCTGTTGGACTTAAGTTGCGGGTGCGTTTATCGTATCGAGATGATACCGATGCATATCTTGGCGATAAAAAACTATGGATACAGGCACAGAAACAACTTAAAGACGCTGTGATAAGTAATAAACTTGAGTATTTTGAGGTGGAGGGAGAGGCAGCTTTCTATGGTCCTAAGATAGATTTTATGGCTACTGACGCAATCGGTAGAGAGCACCAAGTAGCAACAGTCCAGCTTGACTTTGTCCAGCCGGAGAGGTTTGGGCTTGAGTACATCGGTGAGAACGGTGAGCCGCAGCAACCAGTAATGATTCACTGTGCGCTTCTAGGCTCAATCGAGAGGTTTTTGAGCGTATACATTGAGCACACAGCAGGTAAGTTTCCGGTTTGGTTAGCGCCAGAACAAGTAAGAATCATCTCTGTAAATCAAGAAAAACCAACACTAAAACTAGTTGATGAAATAGTTGAAAAAGCTAAAGTGTTAGGACTGCGAGTAAAAGCAGACAATGACAACGAATCAGTTGGTAAGAAGATTAGAAATTCTGTTACCTGGAAAGTGCCGTATACGTTAGTTATTGGTGAAAAAGAAATTGAAACCAGTGAAGTAACACCAAGAGTTAGAGACGATATGCAAGTACAAGAGCCCTCACCAATGTTAATAGATAATTTCTTGAAATCAGTAGTGAACGAAGCAAAAAGCAGGGTAAGTAGAAGTAGCCTGTAAAAGAGACGATGTGAGTAAGAAAATTATCGCCGTAGATATTGATGACGTAATCGCAGACAGTACCGATGCCTTAAGATTGCTGGTGAATACAAAGCTAGGAATAAACCTGGAGGAGCATCATTACAGAGTGCCTGGTGAATATTGGGGCTACTACGAACAAGTCTGGGAGCAGCATAATGTACATCATAAAATAAGTTATGAAGAGCTAGAACGGGGTATGTCAACTGATCAGTCTCATGTTGTGCTAAAACAGGGGGCTGCTGACGTCTTAGCCAAACTATCGCAGGATTTTGAGATAGTTCTTGTTACTTCAAGAGACAAAGAGACGGCTCTTGCAACAGCAAGATGGATTGAAGAAAATCTGGGGGTAATTCATAAAGGACTTCACGTTTTAGGAAATCATAAAACAAAAGCAAAGCCTCTTTCAAAAGGAGAAGTATGCCGCGAAATCGGGGCTTCATGGTTAATTGATGATAACCCTGAGCATTGTTTATCCGCAATTGACCACGGAGTTAAAGCGATATTATTTGGAAACTATGGTTGGCATCACTCGGCGCCGAAGCATTTGACTTTATGCCGTGACTGGCAGTCAGTAGAGGAGTACTTTAGTGCAGAAATCGAATAAAGAATTTTCTAGAAGGGTCGTTTATCTTGTCGCTCAAATACCAAAAGGTAGGGTTATGACCTATGGGCAATTAGCTGCGCTTGCAGGAAACCCTCAGGCGGCTAGGATTGTGGGGGGCATTGCTCATTTTGGTGATTCAAAACTACCCTGGCAACGAGTGGTAAACAAGCAAGGCCGGCTAGCATCTGGTTACCCCGGAGGTAGAAGGGCACACGCGGAGCATTTGAAGGCAGAGGGCGTTGAAGTTACTGAAATAGACGGAGATTTTAAGGTTGATGTTGAAAAATTGATTTGGTGGCCAGAGCAAGCGGAGCTTGCGATTGAAGATGGGGGATTGAATATTAGAAAAAACGTAGATTCCCCAACCCCCAATCCCCAACCCCCAATCCTGTTCATCGTAGGCCCTACTGCTAGCGGTAAATCAAAACTGGCAATGGACACAGCTATAAAGTACAAAGGCGAGATTATCTGCGCTGATTCACAGACTATTAGACGAGGTTTGGACATTGGTACTGCAAAACCTTCAGAAGATGACCAGAAGGTCGTGCCACACCACTTGCTGGACGTTATCGAGCCTTATGATAGGTTTTCTGTGGCTGAGTTCAAATCGTTAGCTAGCGAGGCAATAAATGACATTTTAAGGAGGGGTAAATTACCCATTATTGTTGGGGGTACAGGCCTCTACATAGATGCGTTACTTTATAATTTTCCTTTCCGCAAAAGTTCATCAAGTTTGTCTAGGGATGAACTAGAAAAGATGAACGTTGAACAACTTCAGTCATTAGTTGTGTCTCAAGGCCTTGAGCTCCCGAACAACTCTCATAACCCTCGTCACTTGATAAGAACTATAGAATCTCAGGGACTAGCTTCTCAGAGGGATGAAATTCGTGCTGGAGCAGTTGTTATTGGCCTAGATCCAGGCAAAGAAATGCTCGAAAAGCGAATTGAGAAAAGAATTCAAAAAATGATTGCCGATGGATTTTTGAAAGAGCTAGACAGAGTTTTGGAAAAATACGGCAATCCTACGAACAGTTTGGATGCCATTGGCTATAAAATAGCTTTGACACACAAGGACTCAACAGGCATGTACGACGTAGAACAATTAATTAAAGACTTCGAGACTGCCGATAGGCAGTATGCAAAAAAACAGCGTTCATGGTTCAAGAGAAATAAAGACATCAAATGGTTTGAACAACAGTCTCAAGCTGAAAAATACATAGCTAAACAGATTTAATTGTTCTTTGAACAAATCTGTTACAATAGTTTGTAGAAAGGGACATATGGTAGAACAGTTATTTGGTTCAAAGACGCGTGTTAAACTACTGAGGTTATTTATGGGTAACCCAAATAGATCTTTCTATGTACGCGAAATTACCAGAAAAGTTGAAGAACAGATAAATTCAGTACGCCGTGAACTTGCCAATCTGTTGTCCATTGGCCTTATTACATCCGATAGCACCAACAATAAACTCTACTATGAAGTGAGCCAGAAATATGAACATTATGACGCTCTAAGAAGCATGTTTGCAGGTCAAAAGATGAAACAGCCAGCCAAGACAACTAAGGCAGTTGAAGAATCTCCCGTAGATGCAAAAGCAGCCCAACCAGAAGTAAAGACCGAAGAAATAGCTGAAACAAAACCAGATAAAAAACAGGTTACAGAGTCAGCTGAGGCTGAACAATGGATAAAAACTGGAAACGTCTTAGGTATCGCCTATAGTGGGATATTTACTAGAGATGATTCAGCTGGCGTGGATATTCTTGTTATTGGCGACGTAAACCATACCGCAGTTGATGGGGTCATTGCCCAGCTAGAAAAAGAAAAGAACACAGAACTGAGATTTGCTGTCATGGAAAGAACTGAATGGGATTACCGCCGGCAGATAAACGATAAATTTTGGCTACAATTCGACTCTGCTAAGAAGCAAGTAGTTTTGGATAAAGATAATATTTTTAGTAAGAAATAGGAGAAATTATGGAAATTGAATTTTTTGGTGCTAACTGTTTTCGTGTAAAAACCAAGCAAGCAACAATTGTGATAGACGACAACTTAGATGCACTTGGCTCAAAGACAATTACAGCCGAAAAGAACGTACTTGTTTACAGTAATAAAATGCTTGAATCTGATAGCGCGAAAGCCAAAGCACGGCTTGTACTAGACAGCCCTGGTGAATTTGAGGTAGGTGACTTATCTCTAGTCGCGATTCAGGCCAGATCCCATATGGACGAAGAAGGCGTAGAGAGTGCAACGGTTTTTCAATGTATGTACAGCGGAGTTACGGTTACATTTTTAGGACACATACATCCCGACGTTTCATCCGAGTTACTTGAACTAGCAGGTGGAACAGATGTACTAGTAGTACCCGTTGGAGGAAACGGCTTTACTCTTGATGCGGTAGGTGCCTTATCAATAATGAAGAAGATTGAACCAGGTATGGTTATACCTTCAAGTTACGATGTCAGTGGATTGAAATATGAAGTTCCAGCTGCACCGTTATCAGATTTTGTTTCGGCTAGCTCGATGAATTTAGGCGAAGAAGTAGAATCTTATAAGGTTTCGCGTCCAGATGTTGCATCAACCCAGACACAACTAGTAGTGCTTAAAGCAAAAAAGAGCTGACCAAACAGCTCTTTAAATGTCAGAGTAGTCTAATTAGTTTAGCTAACTAGTCCCTTTTTCTTAAGTGTTCTAAGAGCACTTGTACTAATTTTAACTCGTACTTTTTTGCCATCAACTATAAGAGTCTTCTTTTGCAGGTTTGGCTCCCAGACTTTACTTGTATGACGTTGTGAAAAGCTAACATTCTTTCCAAACTGTTTACTTTTGCCGGTTATGTCGCATGCTTTCATGTAATCTCGCTATCTATTTGATGTTCAGCTTATAAATATACTACGTTTTAACGGTTTGGTCAATCTGTTATTTAGAAGGGGACTAAATGTTATACTACTAGCAACACTTAAAATGATAGATATACAAAACTTTTCTGGAATATTGATCTTTCTGGTTTTGCTTTTATTTTCAGTATCTGTGCATGAGCTGATGCACGCCTTGGTTGCGTATAAACTAGGGGATGATTTAGCTCATTCTGCAGGTAGAATAAGCTTAAATCCCCTTAAACATATCGACCCGTTTTTATCAATCGCGCTGCCCGGGATTTTGCTTTTTTTAGGTATGCCTCCTATATTGGCCGCCAAGCCAGTACCGATTAACACTTCTCGTATCAGCGGAGAAGAGATTGGGTTGGCTGCGGTTGGCATAGCTGGCCCTTTAACTAATCTAGCTCTGGCCATAGTCGGAGCATCTTTTTTAAAAGCCCTGGATCCTCAGGGTTTCACATACGAATTACTGGAATTATTTATTACTCTTAACATCAGTTTATTCGTTTTTAACATGTTACCCATTCCTCCGCTTGACGGCTCCAGGGTGCTCTACGCCGTAGCTCCACCTAGCGTTCAGCGAGTAATGGAGAAGATTGAATCTTTTGGATTGCTAGCAATAATATTTTTGTTAACATTCTTATCGCCTGTTATATTTCCAATAATCGATAATGCACGCCAATTTATATTGAATATCCTACTTTAGCTTGCTTGCGGTAATCTAGCCATCGTCGATATAATAGGACTGCAGGGAAACGTAGCTAATATGATTTTCTGAACAATAAATCATAGGGGTTATACCCAGACATACGTGCGGGCAAATCCCACTTTACTTACAGCAGGTAAATCATGGCTACGTTAACCCTGCTTATAGTTTTAAAGTATAATTATAGTCATGAAACAGCTTAAGTTTGAGCACGTATATGCAGAAAAAATAAAAAAAGGCGAAAAAACCGCCACCTTCCGCGTAAATGATGATAAAGATATTATTGCGGGGGACAGAGTAGAGCTAGTAGACAAAGTAGATAATACAAGCCCATCCAGCTGGCTACTAACAGGGGTTTTGTTAATAAAAGAAGTTGAAATAAAAGCTATAACTCAACTAGGTACAGAATACTTTAATTCAGGGGGGGATTTTAAGGATTCTTTAGAGATGATTGCTACTTTTCGTCGTTTTTACGGAGAGCACGTAGACGAGAATACTCAAGTTACGATTCTGAAGTTTGAGTTTATACCCTACGAAACACCAAGAAAATTCTTAGAACAAAATAGTACAAATGAAAGGTTCAGAGAAGTATCAAAACTTTTTGCAGACGGAGGCTCGAGAGGCAATCCAGGTCCTTCAGCGTCTGGTTTTGTGGTAACAGATGCAAACGGCCAAGTTATATTTTCAGATAACAAATATCTTGGAGTTACCACGAATAACCAAGCTGAATACCACGCCTTAATCATGGGGCTAGAGTGGTGTATAAAAAATCAAGTACAGGAATTAGATGTTCAACTAGACAGTATGTTGGTAGTCAGCCAAATGAAGGGGATATTCCGGGTTAAAAATAGAGATTTGTGGTCTTTATACGAACTTGCAAAAAAGTTATCATCTCAAATTAAATCGATTTCATATACTCATATTCCGCGGGAGCTTAACAAACTTGCAGATAGGGAAGTGAACAAAGCTTTAGATGCCGTAAAAGGCGCAGATGCGATACAATAGAAGGGCTTAGTCGTGACGGCTAATCGCCGTTCGTAGCTTCAATGCTATGAAGGGAGGAAAGTCCGGGCAGCAAATGGATAGGGCAGTTGCTAACGGCAACCGGAGGTAACTCTAGGGAAAGTGCCACAGAAACAAAACACCGTGAGTCTAAACACTTACGGGATAGGTGAAAAGAGCGAGGTAAGAGCTCGTAATCTCTGAGGGTGACTTCAGAGAATGGTAAACCCTGCCTGCTGCAAGGAGGTAGAATCATCGTTTAACTACGGTCGTTTGTCCGACGTCTGCCGATAAACCGCTTGAGCCTGCTAGCAATAGTAGGACTAGATAGATGATTAGCCACAAGAGCCCTTTTCAAGGGCGATTGTGACAAAACCCGGCTTATAGTCACTGTCTAAGTAATACAAAGAACCCTACGTTTTCAAGCGTAGGGTTCTTATAAATTTACTAAAGTTAAACTGTTACTTAGTTACAGTACTAACAATTTTAGAAAATGCGGCCGGGTCGCTTACTGCAAGTTCGCTAAGAATTTTTCTATCAACTACAACATTTTTCAGTTTCATCCCATGAAGTAACTTGCTGTAAGTGGTTCCATTATCTCTGGCTGCTGCGTTAATTCTAGCGTTCCAAAGCTGTCTAAATGTTCGTTTTTTCTCTCTTCTGTCTCTGTAGGCGTTTTCTAATGATTTTACAACTGCTTGCTTACCGCGCCTAATACTTGAGCGGTTAGAAAGCGTCATTCCCTTAGTGGCTTTTCTTATCTTATTGTGTTTGGCTCGGACTGTTACGCCTCTTTTTACTCTCATGATTCTCCTTAAGCTCCCAATCTCAATTTAGCGTTTTTACTTTGCTTGTTAGTAATTTGAATTAGACCAGCAAGACCACGTTTACGGCTCGCGCTCTTTTTCTGCAATAAGTGATTACCCATAGACTTACGGCGTAATACTTTGCCGTTCTTGTTTACTTTAACCCGCTTAGCGGTACCTTTATGTGTCTTTAATTTTGGCATTTTGTGCTCTCCTTATTACAAAACTTAGTTGTCTACCGGCAAACTGTGACGACTGGTCAACCACTATCTCGTCTTTAAATGACTCTATGATTTTTTCAGCTAGTTTAAACCCGAGTTCCTTATGGGCTAGTTCTCGGCCACGGAAGACAAGAACGTATCTAACTTTATGACCGTCTTCAAGAAACTCTCTAGTTTTCTTGGCTTTAACCTCAAGGTCATGATCACTAATTTTTAAACCTGTTCGAATTTGCTTTAATTCCTGAGCTTTAGTCTTTTTCTTATTCTTCTGAATCTGCTTAGTACGCTGGTAATTGTACTTTCCCCAATCAATTATCTTAACAACTGGTGGGTTAGCTTCAGGAGAAATTTCTACTAAATCTAGTTCAGCTTCTTTCGCTGCCCTTAACGCTTCTTCTCTGCTAAGAACACCAACTTGGTTGCCGTCCTCATCAATTACACGAAGCTGGGGTGCTCGAATCCTCTCGTTGATACGAGTAAATGTACTTATGGCCTACTGCTCCTTCAAATTAATGAAATTCTAAGGGATATCTTATCAGATTAAAGAAGTAAAAACAAGGCTATTCCTGATTTATTGGTCTATATTGCAGAGCTTCTGCCAAATGGTGCTTTTTTATACTGTCTGAATTGTCTAGATCTGCAATGGTTTGGGCTACTTTAATCATCTTCATATAAACTCTTGCTGATATACCCAATCTTTCAGCTGCAGTGTCTATTAACTCCTTAGCATCAGGTTCAATTACTAATTTGTTTTTAATATCTCTATTAGATAAAACAGCATTTCTTTTTTTTGGCGTTCTTTTTTCTTGAATTTCCACTGCATTAATTATCCGGCTTCTAATGTCTTTGCTTTTTTCTTCGCCCGACTCTTTCTTGAGAAGGTTTTCGTGTTGGATATTATCAACAGTTACATGTAAATCTATGCGGTCCAATATGGGGCCAGATAGTTTCTTTTGATACCTTTGAAGTTCAAGAGGCGCGCAGGTGCAAGGCTTAGAGCTACCATAGAAGCCACAGGGGCAGGGATTCTTTGTAGCAACTAGCATAAATCCTGCTGGGTAAGTTACGGTATCCTTTGCTCTTGAAACTGTTACGGTTCCGTCTTCAAGAGGTTGACGCAAGCTTTCAATTGTAGAACGACGAAATTCTGGCAATTCATCTAAAAATAGTACTCCACCGTGGGCAAGAGATACCTCGCCGGGCTTCGGTCGTTGGCCACCCCCAACTATAGATACATCGCTAGAACTGTGATGAGGCGATCTAAACGGCCTATTCCATAGCAGTTGAGTAACGGCTCCACCACTTAGACTGTGGAGGTGAGTAATTATTATGGTGTCTTCTATAGACGGAGGCGTCATTATGCCTGGAACAGCTTTAGCTAACATGCTTTTTCCTACTCCAGGTGGTCCATTAAGAAGAATATTGTGATTTCCAGCAACAGCAATTTCAAGAGCTCGTTTTGCCCTGGATTGTCCAATAATATCTGAGAAGTCGTATAAAGGGTTAGAATCTAGGGATTTTTGTCTAATTTTAAGCAGAGCTGAGCTATCTAGCTTCTGATACATTTGAGCCTGCGCAACTACAGTTAGCTTTTTAACTAAGTTTTCGAGATTCTTAGCGCTCATGACCTTGACGCCTGGCACCAAGGACGCTTGTTGTACGTTGCCCTCGGGAATAATGAAGTACTCATGCCCTTGCCTAATTGCAAAGAGTATCTTGCCCAACAGTCCACGAACAGGCTTAATCGAACCATCCAACCCAAGCTCACCTAATACTACCGGGTTAAGCCTTGAATCAACTTTTATTATTCCTGCAGTGTCTAATATTGATAATGCTATAGCAAGGTCATAATGTGCACCGTCCTTAGGTACATCAGAAGGGGACACATTTATGGTAATCCTCTTTTTCGGCATCATAATCGACGAACTTGAAAAAGCACTCCTAATTCGTTCTCTAGATTCGTCTAAACTTTTGCCGGCAAAGCCAACAAGGATTATTCCAGGTAGACCTTTCGAAAGGCTAGTCTCAATGCTAACCATTGTGCCGCTTCCGCCTGCCTCGTGTGTTGAGAATATTCCCATGTCTACATCTAACTCTAAGGTTACTTTATTAAAAAAGCAAACATCTAAAAAACGATAATTATTTATAAATAAAAAAACAACGGCCTGCGAGGAACCGTTGTTTTATAGAGACATTTTTGTTTTTGAGCACTTTATTTATTCAAAGTGCTAACCGTATCTTATAGCTCTATGATGCTTATGTCAATATATATTTTAGAGTTTTTTTAAAGCCTAAATATAGTGCTGAAACTTTAACCGCAAAACCACAGTTTCTGGGTTCACTCAAAACCATTTTTAGTAAAGAAAGAGGGGGTAGTTATTACAGAATCAGCTATACCCAAAGAGCATTGTACTTTATAAATAATTATAGAAAAACAAAGCATCAAGTACCCAGGAGAATAAGCGATATCTATGCAATTAGAGTAGGGAAGCAACCTTAGAATGCCTCAGCGATTCTGTTTAGTCTAGTCTGATAGCCGTGATTAACCCCCCCCAAGTGAACTAATAAGGGTCATTAAGATAAGTTATGGCTTATAAATAACACCGACTAACTTAAGTTAAGATAAATGCCCTTAAGTTACTTCTTAGAGTACTATTGATTGACAACAGTCCAAGCATATATTTAGCGCAAGTTAAGATAATTTGTTGTTCGGAGAAAACATTGTAAATGTGATAATTTTAATACAACAAAACTGATTTTATAAAAAAATTATAGTTGTAAAAAATAAGTAGTATAAAATATATAACAGAGTTAAAAAGGCAACGAATCAAGAAGTAAAGTAGTAATAATTACAATAGAAAATTAACATAAGTACTATTGACATTATGTATAAAATTTGCTATTCTGAACTCGTGATTCGATAAAAATACAAAAAGAATCAAAGTAAAAAACTGCGACGCTCATTTTAGCCTAAAGCTAAAAAGAGCGGTCAGTCAAAGCCAGCGGACGATAAGCGCTATAAAGTAACAATTATTAAGGCGGATTTATCGTCCCAGGCTTCTCTTAAAGTCACAAGAAGAAAAAAAGTTGCACCCCTTCTCCTGGTGCAACTTTTTTGTTCTAGATAAATAGTAAGCTAAGTACTTTATTTTGGTACTATATTAATAGTGAAAGAAAGAAACCTGTTTTTAATTAGCTTTTCTACTTTTTCGTCTTTAGTATTGTTCCTGTTTACTGTTAGCCCTAGAGATAGAAACATCGCATATGTTTTTGTTCCGGTGGTACTTTTTTGGATATCTCTCTCGTTTGGGATGCTTTTTGTTTCAAAGAAACTATTAAAAACACGAAGTTTATTCTCTAAGTCGTTAATTTTTAGTATGTCAAGCATCACTGTTTTACTTCTTCTGATGTCTGGAATTGGTCAACTTAGCTTTGGAGATATTTTATTATCAACCTCCCTCGGTGTTATTGTGGTGTTCTATTTTTACAGAACTTGGGCTTAGACTAAGTTGAATGTACTGATATAATCTATAGTAATGGAACCCAACGAAACTCTTAAAGACGGCGATCTACCAGAAGTACAAGGATCCGAAACCTCATTTGACGGGGTTGAGGATTCAGCCGGTTCGATGTTGAGTGAAAAGGCCGGTGCGACTAGCCAAGGACAATCTACGCAACAAACGATTATCTCAGCACAAACAGCTCAATATGCAACGCCATCATCAACATCGAAAGGTATTGTGAGCGCAACGGTGCAACTAGATGTTCCCCCTGTTGCGGACGATATCGAGCTTATAGAAAAAGCTTGGGTTAGAAAAGCAAAAGAAATTGTCAATCAAACTACGGGTGATCCGTATAACCAGAACAAACAAATAAATAAGGTAAAAGCAGAATATATTAAGAAAAGATACGATAAAGATATAAAGGTTAGTGAAGAATAAATCATGCCAGGATTATTAATTTTTTTGGTGGTAGCACTATTTATTGTCGCAGTTGGTGTCTTTACTGGTTATTATCATTCTCGAAAGGTTTTCAGGGAACAGAAGAATTTTGAGCGTGGCTTAAAGATGGTACCCATGCTTATACATCTTCCGCCACAGAGCGATGACACTGAAGTGGGGTCCAGAGACGAGCGCGATGTTATGGATGAGACCATCTCTAAAGCGCAGATTCTTTATAACATTATCGCTAGCACCACTCAGAAGGGTTTTAAGAGTAAGTATTATGGGCAACGACACTTTGCCTTTGAGATAGTTGGGACAAGGGGTTTTGTCCATTTTTATACTGCAGTACCTGTCGCTTTAGTAGATGTGGTCCAGCAGGCGATTACGAGCGCCTACCCGTCGGCTCGTCTAGAAGAAGTAGCTGAACACAATATTTTTAGTCCTGTCGGCAAGACAAGCGCCACGATGGGCGGGGAACTAACATTAAAAGAAGATTCGGCATATCCAATAGCAACCTTTCAAGACATTAAGCGAGATACCCTGCAGTCAATTCTTAATGCTCTTTCCACGCTAGATAAAGAAGACGGTGCCGGTATACAGATTCTTCTTCGACCGGCTCAAAGCACATGGCGTAAGAATGCGCTCGCATATGCTGAAAAGAAAAGAAAAGGTAAGAAGAAGAGCAAAAAGTCAGACCTAGCATTCTCATGGGTAAAACAATTGGCGATCGCACCTGTAAAACCGCCAGAGGACAAAGACGAGAAGAAACATGAAGACAAGCAAATATCTGGGACAGAGCAGTCTATAGTTGATGCAATTGAAGAAAAGGCTAAATATCCTGCATATGAGGTGTTAATCCGTGTTGTTTCATCTTCGAATTTATCCCAGAAAGCTCAGTCGATTTTAAATAATCTTGTCGCTACTTTTGCGCTATACGATTCTCCTGGTAAGAATGGTTTCAAGTTTGCGGCCGCTAAAGACATCGATAGCTTCATAACTTCTTATATTTTAAGATTTTTCCCACCTGAAAATAATAAATCAGTCCTAAATTCGGTAGAGTTAGCAACCCTTTTCCATTTTCCTACTCAGAGTAATATCCCAACTACGCAATTAGAGCGTCAGGCTTCCAAGCAGGTCGACGGCCCAAGAAATATACCTGACAGCGGTCTATTGTTGGGGTATAACGTGTTCAGAGGTTCAAAAAAGAAGATTAATCTAGATCTTAATGATAGACGACGTCACGTCTATGCAGTTGGGCAGACAGGAACCGGTAAATCAACGTTCCTAGAAAACATGGCTCTACAGGACATGCTAAACGGAGAGGGGTTTGCGTTTATTGATCCTCACGGTGATACGGCTGAAAAGTTGCTTGCTATGGTTCCAAAAGAGCGAACAGAAGATGTGATTTACTTTTGTCCTGCTGACATGGATTATCCTCTTGGTTTAAACTTGTTTGAATTCGATAGTCCGCAACAAAAGGACTTTCTGATACAAGAAGCGATTAATATGCTCTATAAACTTTACGACCCTCAACATCAAGGTATTATTGGACCACGTTATGAGCACTGGTTTAGGAACGCTGCATTAACGATCATGGCTGATCCGGTCGGAGCGACATTTATAGACATACCTAAAGTGTTCACAGATAACCAATACGCAAAAGATAAGTTAAAACATGTTACCGACCATACAGTGTTAGATTTTTGGAATAAGGAGATGGCGCAAACCAGCGACTACCATAAAAGTGAAGTCCTTGGTTGGTTCGTAAGTAAGTTTGGTGCATTTTTAAGTAATGAAATGATGCGTAATATTATTGGCCAGACAAAGAGTTCTTTCAATCTGCGTGAAATAATGGATAACAAAAAAATTCTCCTCGTGAATTTAAGCAAAGGACGCACCGGTGAACTCAACTCTAAGCTACTGGGTATGATATTTGTTATGAAATTCCAGGCCGCGGCTATGAGTAGAGCCAGCATCCCCGAAGATGAGAGAACAGACTTTGCGCTTTATGTGGATGAGTTTCAGAACTTCTCAACGGATTCTTTCGCAACAATTCTTAGTGAAGCAAGAAAGTATAGATTAAACCTCATTGTGGCTAACCAGTTCACTACTCAATTGACGGAAGAAATAAGGGACGCTGTATTTGGAAATGTTGGTACTATCGTGTCTTTCAGAGTTGGTACCGCGGATGCAGAGTTTTTAGTCAAACAGTTTACCCCAGTTTTTGATATGGACGATCTACAGCGTATTCCAAACTATAATGCGGTGGTTAGAATGTTAATTGGTGGAATACCAACTCAGCCGTTTAGTATGACCGGATTACCACCTTTGGGGACCCCAAACAAAGAGCTAGCAAGTGCCCTAAAGCAGTTATCTGCTGCAAAGCACGGAAGGCCGAAAGCAATTGTTGAAAAGGAAATATTTGAACGATTAAGAACGAACGAGCCGGTAACTGCTGCAAAGCAAGGTCCAGATTTTGGAAGGAACTTTAATGCTAATCCAGGAGCACAAAAGCCTCCAAGTAGTGGCTCAAGCTTCCTGGATGATTGGATGCAAAAACGCCAAACTAATACTTTTAAAACTCCTGCATCACCATTCAAAAATCCTAGTACAGCAACAGTGCCATCCCAGCCATCAGGTACTCAAATAGGGACACCACTCCAACCAGCTTCTCAGGGTGCTCAACGGCCTCCTGTAGCGGTTCAAATGCCAGGCGATGAACAAAGTCCAGTTGGCAGTCAAAAAGTTCAGCAGACGGCTCCTGTAGCGCCTATAGTAAATCAACAACAAAGCAATACAACGCCGAAAAGCCCGGATGATTTACTTCAAAACGAACACGTAGTAAATCTTCGGTAACTAAGTTTCAATAATAGACAGAGAATTGTCTACTTAGATTTACGAAAAGCTTTTAATAGAACTTCACCAAGTAGACCTACAGCCATACCCATAGCAAAGAGGATTATGACAAGTAAGTAATTGTATTCATATCCGTAATGCCGGGTAATCCATAACAATGCAGAAGTACCTAGGAAGGCTATGATTGCTCCTCCTAGCATTCCTGATGGTCGTGCTACTGTCTTTCCAAGTACCTCACTAGCTTTGTCGATGGGAGCTAAATGTACAAACCGACTAAATACACGGGAGGGGGTAGAAAGCTTCTTTCGGGCACGAGTCAATGCCCTTGAAAAAGCCATATCTTTCAAGTGTTTGCCTATCATTGCGGGATGCTGGTTATTGGTGTGTTCATTCTCTCCCGCAGAGACCTCCTTACCAGCTATAGCATGCTTCTCAGCCATTTTCGCAATTGCTTCAACTTGTTCTTTGGACCCATGGTTTTTTTCATGCGAGGACAGCTCGCGACTATCAAGTTGTTGAGATATTTCAGGTGATGACTCGATTGGCTTAAGTAGCTCACTATGTTCGTGTAAGGGTTGTTTTTCCGACATTACATTCCTCCTGTTATTGCATAATCATTTCTTATCAAGTCTAATTCTTTACTTAACAAACGAGATCTTGCGAAGAAGTATCCTACTACCGCGACAAGTGTTGTACCCATAAGTAAACTGGAACCAGGCCCAGTGTTTGGGATAGACTCGATTCCTTTTACAGCAGGGCACTGCACTGACAGGGTCAAATCGTTACCGTAGTGGTTACTAATTTTACAGTCGAAGTCTGTACTGACTGTCGAAGGAGAATTTGTGGCAGGGATTGGGTTCTTCATCGTGACACGGAAGACCTTATCTATAGATGCGTTTGCAGGGATAGTTATGCCTGTCCAAGAAATCTTCAATTTCTGCTTGTCAAACTCACCACCAGTTTGTTTTAACCCTTCTGTGTCCAGCGTTGAGTAGTCCAGAACGTCCCCAATATAGTCAGAGATAGTTATGTCTTTTCGTTCGTAGTTCTGCGAGTTAGTGGTTGTTAGTGTATATTCCAGCACATCTCCAGCCTTAACCTTGGAATTAAGGGCAGCTGTTCCTTCTAACTTTTGAGTAATATTCTTTACGGTCTTTGATTCGCCAAACGGTTTATCAAAATCGATAGGCGCATTGCATGTGTCGGTTTTTTGTTTACCATTCAATCCTTCAGCTCCATATGTCACGACCACTTTTGCTGTGTATGATCCGGCAGCGTATACGTGGGAGGCGGTGTCCGTTAACGCAGCAGAAGTCTGAACCAGGGCTGGAGACCCATCTCCGAAGTCGTAACTATAGTCATAGACCGTAGTGGTCGCAGGATTACTTGATACCAGTGTTGTCTTGTATGTTACAGTTCTGGTCACTCTATCTACAATTGAATCGACGACACTACATACAACCTTCGGGGTTATACAGTCAGGGCTGTTGCTTGGCTTAGTTGCGTCGTATATACACGGATTAATTACCTTTACGCAGGCAGGTCCACCCCAAGATGGAGGAGCGTTAGAAGCAATAAGCCTCGTAGCATTACAGACTTCAATTCCACTTTCGAGCGGGTTCTTCAACCGGACAGTAATCTTAAGAACCTGATAGTTTGCAGAATATGGTAAGTTACCGACGTCGTATTTCATGTAACTTCCATTAAGAGGTAGGTTGGTTGGGCTAACAATATCAAAGTTCTTAAGGTCAAATGTGTCGTCAATATATACATCTTTTGCTACTGAATCAGGGACAGTGTTTCGATATTCGAATCTGAAAGTAAACGAATCACCAGGCTTTAGCGACTGCAAGTTGTTAGGATTTTCTATGGTTTTTCTTATGTCTAAACCCGGATTAGGCTCGTTAAATTTGCCAATTTTAGTAAAATTACCACAATCGACAAGGATCCAGAACGTTTCGCCTGTTTTGGCTATTGTACCTTTGAATGCTTTATAGGAATTGTAGGGATTTTTTATGTCCCACGCTTTTAGTTGTCTGTAATAAACAAATTGGTCGTCGGCTGTGGCTGGCGTCTCCCGTCCAGCGTATTGAACAGGTACTTGGCTGTCTACGTATGTTTTCTTGACACCCGTTATTGAACCCAGAGAAGTACGGCCAATAGACCAGTAGTCATTGCCATCATTTGTCTTTATGGTGACGTTCGGATCTGCAGGAAGCGCCAGAATATCATCTCTCGTAAGTCCAAATCGTCCATAAATTGCAGGAATATCGCTTCCTGACTGATCCCAAGCGTCAATAATGTCTTTTCTGGTTTTGAGCCCATTAATAATGTGGTTATTGGATGCAGCAAGAGATTTTTCAGGTGGACTAATTACAGCAACAGTTTGAACAATCATAGCCATCACCATAAACAACAGACTAATGCGTCTAATACTTTTTTCACCACGTAAACGGTCAGAATAAAAGCCCACCTGGTGTATAAGACTTGGGTTAAACGGTAAATTTGCTATCAGTTTTTTGAACATTATTTGTATCCTTTATTTTTGAGCATTTCGCTAATGCTATTGAAACACATTTTTATGTGTTCAATCAATAGTAATTATTTGTGTGATTCATTACAATTCGCTATAATTAAGGGTAAGTGAAATAAACGGCAAAAAAGAAGAGGGTTCTTATATTGTGAATAAACAAACAGAGAAGTATGATTCTAGTTCGATTCAAGTCCTTGAGGGCCTAGAACCGGTCCGTAAGAGACCAGGTATGTATATTGGAAGTACCGGTATAGACGGTCTTCACCATATGATAAAAGAAGTTGCAGATAATGGTATCGACGAAGCCATTGCCGGGCACGCCACCGAGGTTAAAGTAACGCTTCTTGCTGACGGCGGAGTGAAAGTTGAAGATGATGGCCGCGGAATTCCTATTGGCACGCACCCAAAAACAGGCGTCAGCACTCTAGAAACAGTACTTACAGTTTTGCATGCTGGCGGTAAGTTTGACGGTGGTGGTTATAAGGTTTCTAGTGGGCTTCACGGTGTTGGCGTAAGTGTAGTAAACGCACTATCTAGAAAATTAGTTGCAGATGTTTATCTTGAAGGGTTCCACTATACACAAGAGTATTCACTTGGCGCCCCTCAGACAAAAATTACCAAGGTAGGACCAACCACCAGAAGAGGCACAGTAATAACTTTTTGGCCGGATAACTCAATTATGGCTGAAGAACCTTTTGAGTATGAATGGGTACTAGACTATCTTCGTCACCAAGCTTACTTAACGAAAGGTACAAAAACCTTTGTAGCGGACGAAAGAACTGGCAAAAGCTACTCTTTTTATTTTGAGGGAGGAATACAGAGTTACGTAAAGCACCTAAACAGGGGTAAAGAACCTATTGATGATGTGTTTTATGTTGAAAAAGATATTGAAGATTGTTCTGTTGAGGTGGCGCTACAGTATACAGAAACCTACGTAGAGACCGTGAAGCCGTTTGCTAATAACGTATTTAACCCTGACGGAGGGACTCATCTTACAGGATTTAGGACAGCTTTAACCCGTATAATCAACGACTATGCTCGGAAAAGCGGGTTGTTAAAAGAGAAAGAAGAGAATTTATCTGGAGAAGATTGTCGAGAGGGAATCACAACAGTTATTTTGGTTAAACTACCCGATCCGCAATTTGAAGGTCAAACCAAGAACAAGCTAGGTAATCCGGAGATGCGTGGGTATGTAGAGACAGTTTTTGCTGAGTGGTTTAACTACTATCTCGAAGAACATCCTGCTTCAGCTAAAAAAATTGTCGGTAAAGCACTTCTTGCAGCTAGAGCACGAAAAGCTGCTAGGGCGGCTCGCGAGAATATTATTCGTAAAGGTGTTCTGGACGGTGCAAGTATGCCAGGTAAGCTCGCTGATTGTTCCAATAAAGATCCTAAAGAGTCAGAAATCTATCTTGTAGAGGGAGACTCTGCAGGTGGTTCTGCTAAGTCTGGTAGAGACAGTAAGTCTCAAGCAATTTTGCCCCTTCGTGGTAAGGTTTTGAATGTTGAGCGTGCTCGTTTAGATAAAATGTTAGCCAATAATGAGCTTGTTAGTCTTATAAAAGCATTAGGTGTAGGGATTGAAGATTCGTTTGATTTATCCGGACTACGTTATCACAGAATTATTATTATGACCGATGCCGACGTTGACGGAAGCCACATTAGCACTTTGCTTCTAACGTTCTTCTTTAGATTCATGAAACCGGTCATCGACGGCGGGCACTTGTATTTAGCGAAGCCCCCGTTGTTTGAGCTAGTAAAGGGTGGAAAGAATGGTAATGTACTGATTTTTGATGAGGCAGAACTGGAAAAAGTTATGGATGAACACGTTGCAGCCCGTCAAAAAGAAGGTACAGTAATTAATAAAGACGATGAGCGCTTCCGCCAGGCAGGATTTACAGAGATAAAGCGCTATAAAGGTTTGGGAGAGATGAATGCCGAACAGCTATTTGACAGTACAATGGATCCAAAAGGACGCGTACTTGTTCAGGTTAAAGTTGAAGATGCCGAAAAAGCAGACAGCATTTTTAACAAGCTTATGGGTGCCGAAGTTGAACCACGTAAGAACTTTATTACCACTCACGCAAAATTTGTGAAAGATTTGGATATATAAGATGGCAGATATAGAAGAAAACACACCAAAAGAGGATCAGATAGAAGAGATTGTTCCAGAAATTGAGATAGTAGAGGCACCTCAGACCCATTCAAGGATAGTAGAAAGTCGCACAATTGAAAATGTAATGGAGGATAGTTATCTCCGTTATTCAATGAGTGTTATCGTTGAGCGTGCTTTGCCCGATGTACGTGACGGTCTAAAACCAGTCCATAGACGTATTTTGTACTCAATGGACAAGAACGGTTGGCGTTCTGGGTCAAGATTTGTAAAAAGTGCCCGCGTAGTTGGTGATGTTATAGGTAAGTATCACCCGCATGGTGACACCTCAATCTATGACTCAATGGTACGTTTAGCTCAGCCATGGTCAATGCGTCACATGCTTGTTAAGGGGCAGGGTAACTTTGGTTCTATGGATGGAGATCCTCCAGCTGCCTATAGGTATACAGAAGCAAAAATGGCTAAGATTGCCGAGGAACTTCTTGGAGACATTAGCAAAGATACCGTAGACTTTCGCGATAACTTTGACGGTTCTGAACAAGAACCGACCGTTTTGCCAGCAAAGCTACCAAACCTATTATTGAACGGTCAGTTGGGTATTGCAGTCGGTATGGCCACAAATATTCCTCCACATAACCTTGCAGAACTTCTTGATGCAACTATTTATCAGATAGAGCATGATGATGCAACGCTTGATGATTTGCTCAAGTATGTTCAGGGTCCAGATTTTCCAACAGGTGGAATCATATACGGCAAGGAATCTCTAAAAGCAGCTTATGCCAGTGGTAGGGGCGGTGTTGTAGTTCGTGGTATTGCAGAAATTATCGAAAACGATAAAGGTAAACAGCAAATATTAATATCTGAGATTCCGTTTGGTTTGAACAAGGCATCATTAATTGAAAAAATTGCCGAACTATATAAAGAAAAGAAAATAACTGGGATATCTGATCTTCGTGACGAGAGTTCAAGGGGAGACGTACGAATAGTAATTGATTTAAAGCGGGATGCTTTTCCTAAGAAATTACTGAATCAACTTTATAAGCTCACACCTCTTCAGTCTTCGTTTAACTTCAACATGATGGCTTTAATAGACGGTATTCAACCAAGGGTATTGGGCTTGCAAGACATCATACAGGAGCATATTAAGCATCGCCAGGTGGTAGTCCGCAGACGTACCGAGTTTGAACTTCGTAAGGCTAACGATAGAGCTCATATACTTGAAGGCTTAAAGACTGCTCTTGACCATATTGATGAGGTTATAGCTACGATTAGAGCTAGCCAAACAACCGATGAAGCGCAAGAAAAGTTAATGAAGAAGTTCAAGTTATCAGAGCTACAAGCCAAAGCAATTTTGGCGATGCAGTTGCGTACTCTTGCAGGACTAGAACGCAAAAAGATTGAAGATGAGCTTGCAGAACTGCTGAAGTTGATAAAAGAGCTAGAAACGATTCTGGCAGACGAGAAGAAGGTTCTAGAGATTATAGTCACAGAGTTCAAAGAACTGAAAGAGCTGTACTCAGAGGAGAGAAGAACTAAAATTATACCCAGCGAGCTGGATAAATTTAGTGAAGAGGAGCTTATTCCTAACGAGCAAGTTGTTGTGACAATGACATCAGCTAGCTATATCAAGCGAAGTAGTTCGGCAGAGTATCACAAGCAAGGACGGGGCGGAAAAGGTCGACGCGGAATGACCACCAGGGAAGAAGATATGGTTAAGCATTTAGTGTTAGCAAACACTCATGACCACCTACTATTCTTCACTGATAAGGGACGAGTATTTAGACTAAAAACATACGAAGTTCCATCGGTGGGGTTAAATGCCAAGGGAGTAGCGATTGTAAACTTACTTCAGCTACAGCCGGATGAAACAGTAACCTCGATAATCGCTAAGAATAAAGAGATGGAAAAGGGATATTTGTTTATGTGCACATTGAATGGTGTTGTTAAAAAGACATCAGTAGAAGCGTACAAAAACGTTCGAAGTACAGGACTTATAGCCATAAATTTGGACGACAAAGATTTACTCAAGTGGGTTAAGTTTACTACCGGAGAAAATGAAGTAATTATTTCTACTTTGCAAGGTCAAGCCATAAGGTTCCATGAAAGTGGAGTCAGAGGCATGGGACGTGTGTCTCGAGGTGTAAGAGGAATTAGACTGCGTAAAGACGATAAAGTAATCGGGATGGCGATCGTAGAAGAAGACGCTAGTATATTTGTTATAAGTGAATTTGGTTTTGGTAAGAGAACTAAAGTAGCTCAGTTTACGGCACATGCTCGTGGAGGCGTAGGCATACGTTCGGCAGTAGTTAATGCTAAGACAGGTGCTCTGATTGGCGTAGCCAGCCTTAAAGAAGCCGACAAGCAGGAGATAATCATCATATCTCAACAAGGTCAGACTATTCGTTTGGGACTAAAGAATATTCCTCAGATAAGTCGAGCTACCCAAGGTGTCAGAATAATGCGCCTAAAAGAAGGCGATAAAGTCGTTTCTATGGGGTTAGTTTCTGAGGAAGAGATTCTTGAAGACGAAGAAACCGAAACGACAAAATAACAACACTATATGCAACATTACTCTTGACTTGATAGTAATTTACCCTTACAATTGAAAGTCTGCATTTAGGGATTAGTATTCGATTGCCTCTAAACGTACGTTAAAATTTGAATAGTGCAAATCAACGTCAATTTGCTAGTTAGTTTACTAATTAGCAGAACGATATGTTTTTAAATACAGAAGTCAGTAAATTAATTTTATTGGGTTCATGATGAAACTATCTATTTTATGGAGAGTTTGATCCTGGCTCAGGATAAACGCTGGCGGCGTGCCTAATACATGCAAGTCGAGCGGTAAGGCTTTCACAGATTATTTGAACGGAAAAGTCCACCTAAAAAATGGATACTGTCTGACAATGTTTTTCGTTGGCTAACGAAGGATTGTCGAATAATGCGTGAAAGTACACGAGCGGCGGACGGCTGAGTAACGCGTAGGAACGTACCCCAAAGTGAGGGATAAGCACCAGAAATGGTGTCTAATACCGCATGTGATCCACGGATCAAAGCCTTCGGGCGCTTTGGGAGCGGCCTGCGTAAGATTAGCTTGTTGGTGAGGTAACGGCTCACCAAGGCGACGATCTGTAGCTGGTCTGAGAGGATGATCAGCCAGACTGGGACTGAGACACGGCCCAGACTC
>CAYQPN010000001.1:44884-252525 GCA_964419675.1 uncultured Candidatus Saccharibacteria bacterium | reverse complement strand
TATTCTAGCCCTGTTTGGGGATATTTCCTAGATTTATGTTATTCGTAGCCAGACCAGCATCGTCTCGAAACTGATGAATCTTGATTGAAAAATGGTCGAATCATTTCCTTCTCTGCTTCTTGGCTGGACCACGACTAGGCCCACAAACCAATAAATGGGTCCACGCCTTGACATAAGCTCTAAGCTTGTGCTATATTCTAGGTAAGAACCTCGGCAGTGTTGGATTACACAAGTCGGGTTCTTTTCATTTTATAGACTACTATTTTATAACTTCTACTTTTCCAATTTTTGTGATTAATAGTAATTTTTTAAGCCTTTTTGTTATCCCTGTCTGGTAATTTAGGTTGCTGCGAATTTTAGCAATGTGGATTTTTGACCGTCTTGCGTCAAAAATGATGTTATCTGACTGTTTCATAGCATGTTGAAGCTGACGCTCTATATTGCGCTTTCCTGAACCTGTGGGACTTTTTATCTCCCATAATAACCCATTTATTCTAATATCAGGACTTTTGTAATTATTTCTGACAATAAACTCAGCATCTGCGTGTAGGAAATTGGATATAATTTGAGCTGCCGATACTTCGTGTGTTTCTGGTAACGGGAATGTATTAGACGGAATTATAACTTGATATGTGTTTTTCTTGTTCATTTAGTTCATTCTAACTCCGGATGAAGACTATTGCTAGTTTTAACTCTTAAGTAACAGACAACCAGCATAAAGACAAAAAGCCAGAGGAGTTTGGGGTTTCTTGTTGAAGTAGAGCAGAGAGTTGCCCGAGGTCTTCCTATCTTAGAAATACCGAGGGATGCTTGCATCCTCACCTGCGCAACAAGAAAAAAACAAGCTACACTGCGCTTTTTGTCCCGCTGCGGGGCGTTTTGCATACTTTTGCACCTGTAGGTAAAAGTATGACGTGCAATCCGCCCTGGGTGGATGTCGGAAAATGTGGCTAAAGGGTTACTTAAGATTAGGGAAGAAGATTCTGAAGGTTGAGCCCTGTCCTAGTTCACTCTCTAAGCTAATCTTAGCCTCTGCCAGCTGTGCAAGCTTACGAGTAACGTGTAATCCCAGACCCGTGCCGTTTTGAGCCCTAGTTCGAAAATCTTCACTTCTAAAGAACTTATCAAATACTCTTGCTTGGTCGCCTTTGCTTATGCCAATTCCTGTGTCAGTAACAGAAAATTCCACTCCGTCTTTAACAGCTTTAGCATTTATCGTTACGCTTCCCTCTTCTGTATATTTAATAGCGTTAGTTATAAAGTTTTGCATAATTTCTTGAACGTATAACTTACTTGAGTGAAGCAATTCTAGCGACGGGTCTAGAGAAAGATTTAACTTTAAGCCTTTTGCTTCTGCGTCTTTTTGATACATGTTGAATAGGCTCTCGGCAAAATCGTGAGCATTAATATCTTCTAAGTTTTTTTCTAAAACCCCTCTGTCGGCTCTGGATAAAGTTGACAAATCGTTAATCAGATCCTCTAAGTAAAGTGCTTGCCTATGAGCTGATTCTAAAGCTTCTTTAATCTTATCTAAGTCTCCGGTTTTATCAGCAATAAATTGAGCATTACCAATAGCCCCTTCAGTTATAGCTACAGGTGTCCTAAGTTCGTGGCTTATGACACTTATAAATTCATCTCTTTCTTCTTCTAAAGATTTTTCACGCGTTATGTCCCTAATAATTAATACAAAACCGGTGTCGCCTGTTTTACCGTAACCTAAATGAACTGGAGAAATACTTAAATAAATACTGACAATACTGCTATCAGTGTATTTAAGCTTGTAATCTCTAGATATAACTTGAGTTTTTGCTTCTAGTATTATTCTTTTTGTGTCCAGCGGATCACCTTGCTCGTTGGTAAGTTTTAATACGGATTCGATTGGGTCGCCTTTTTGGATAGCGTTTACATCCAGGACATTTAAAGCAGCACCATTATAAAGCGCAATATTGCCATATTCATCTGTAGCAATAACACCATCGGCCATGCTATTGATAAGACTGTCTAACCTTTGGTGCTCAAGCTTAGCTTCATTAGTTGGTGCAGTTTTAGGTGTTTTTGCGCTAGCCATTAGCAATATTATGCCTTTTAATAGTCGGGGATGTCAAAAGTTAGTAGGTACTATGTCAGTTGGATGAGCTTTTATCAGTTTTCTGCGCATTTTATAATCAGGCATAATTTTTTCTAAACTGCCCCAAAAGTCTGCTTGGTGATGTTTGTGTTTTGTATGCGTTAGTTCGTGAAGAATAACGTAGTCAATCAAGCTCCAATCTAGCTGTATAAGGTAGCTGTTTAGAATAATATTTTGGTTGGTGTCGCATGAGCCCCATCTACTTTTAAGCTTTTTTGTTTTTACAGAGTTGTAAGGAATATTAAACTTTTTTGATAAAAAATCTAAACGTTGAGGCAGTAGATGCTTCGCTTCTTTATTTAGAACTCTTTCACAGGCTTTTTTAATCAATCTCTGAACTTCTGGATCGGTTTCTTTAACATCGATTGGAACTCTGATTCTAATTGAGTTATTCCCTACCCTAGTTGTTATATTTTCTTGTTTTGACCATTCAAAGGCGACTGTATGAGATTTTCCGATGTGGTCGTTATTTTTAATAGAAACTGATGGTTTCTGATGTTTAATAATCCAGTCAAGTTTAGAGCGTATAAATCTGTTGGCAGAATGCTCTGAGACACCATAAGGTACGTTTAACTTAGCCGTACCGTCGGTTTTAATACTTAAGCGCAAGTTTCTTGAACCCCTACGCCTGGTTATAATAACTGGCTTATGTAAGCCTTCAATTTCTATAAATTTATGCATTTAGCTAACGGATATTAATATCACGGCGAGCCATATCAACTCTACCGGCAAGCTGTCTTGGAACAAGATTTACCATGCCGGGTTTACCAAGTTTTGCGTTGGCTTCTATCGGTGATATAAAGCCAAGCTCTAGTAGTTTTTTGAATACTGCACTTTTTTGGCTTGAGAATGTATGTTTACCACTGATAACTACAAATTCTTCGTTTTGTGGATGTTGCATATTGGCAGCGTAGCGTTTGAAATCGTATGGAGTATATTCAGTTGCATATTTATCGTCTATTTTACGTTTATCACGGTTTTTAAGACGGTCAAAGGCAGTAACTGGGTCCATCTGGAACCAGATAATTAAACTATCCACATGTTTTTTTCTAGCAAGTTCACGAAGTCTCATTCTTTGGCTCTTACGCATAGTAATTGCGTCATAAATTACACTCACACCGGCCGCCAAAAACTCTTCAGCCATGTAATCCATAAGGTGAGTAATAATTTCTTCTTCTTGTTTATCTCTCCTTGGTTCTTCAAAAAGTTCAAATCTTATTCGGTCGCTATGTATATGTGCACAGTCTAAACCTTCAGATAACTGCCTAGCAAAAGTAGACTTGCCTGAACCAGGAAAGCCGTATAGTAGTATCATTATTGGCTTATTTAGCCGAGCTTTAGCTGCCATTACGTATATTTATAACAGATTGAACCAAACGATTCAATCATACCTATTAATTAACACTCTAAATAATGTATTTATGACTTGTAGCTCTCAACTGTAAACTGTAAACTAATAACTGTTAGCTAATCGAAGGGGAGTAGCTCAGCTGGTAGAGCGCCGGTCTCCAAAACCGAAGGTCGCAGGTTCGATCCCTGTCTCCCCTGCCAAATTTAGAGGCCCAGCCGTAAGGTTGGGTCTTTAAATTTGTTAGACGTTACGGTGATTGGTTCTGCGACCTCGCAGGTGAGAATTGCCAGTCGGCAATTCGCAAGGGAATCTTTCAGATTGTCAATTATTTGGCAGTATGAAAGTTCCGGGCCCGCAGAATGTGGGCGATCCCTGTCTCCCCTGCCAATCTTAGAAACTTGGCTTTAGTCAGGTTTTTATAATTAGTTGATTTTTAGAACTATGTAGGATTACAATGTAGCCATAAGCAATAATAAGGAGTGGAAAATTATGGCAAAAAAATCAAAATCAGGTGCCGATAAGACACCGTACATCTGGGCAATGCTCAGAGTAGCAATAGGATTAATATTCTTATGGGCGTTCTTTGATAAATTCGTTGGACTCGGTTATTCAACATGTAGAACTGTAGACCCAGCAACAAAGACTGAATCAGTGAAAGTACTGTGTACCAAAGCTGTAGCTAAAGGTGGTTCGCCAACAGCAGGATATCTCAAGAACTCACCTAAAGGACCGCTAAAAGAAACTTACAATAATATGGCCGGAAATCACTTAGTAGATTTTCTATTCATGGCAGGTTTAGGCTTAGTAGGGCTGGCATTAGTGTTGGGAGTAGGAGTTAAGGTAGCTGCAGTTTCAGGATCACTAATACTACTTATGATGTGGTCAGCAGTGTTACCGCCTGCTAATCATCCAGTGTTAGACGACCACATAGTTTACGCACTTGTACTTTGGGGAGTTATGGCATCAAATTCAACTCAGGTATGGGGACTAGGCAAATGGTGGGCTAGACAAGATATCGTAAAGAAATTCCCAATACTAGCATAATAAATTAGTAGTACTAAAAAAGACCGCATACGCGGTCTTTTTTTTTAATTTTAAAAAACTACTTACTTCCTGCAGACTCTACATGATTCTTCGGTTTGTTCCGTACTACTCCAGATAGTTAGAGCCTTAAGAGGCCCCAAAACATCACTGTAACCTATATAGTCAGCTATTTTACGCACTAAACCTATCATCTTGCCGTGTATCACCATATTTTTGTATTGCAAGACAGAAACGTTAAAACTCACAGGCACAACTTGTAATGACGCTGAAGGTTTATAGTCTTTCCGCTTTTTATGCCTCAATCGACTTTTAATATCTTTTGCAATAAAATTAGCGTCTTTGACAGCAGTGTAGGCTAAACCGCTGTGTGGAGTTGAAGCATTATCACCACAAACGTAAATATTCGGCTCTACCGATAAATGTTCATCAACTATTACCTTGCCACGTTTATCAAACTGAAAAATATTATCGTGCTCTTTAAAAAATGGATTATTGTTAGTTCCCGCCGTCCAAATAACGGTATGCGTTTTAATAGTACCTTCAGAAGTATGTAGACTATTGACTGATTCAGACTTAACTAGAGTATTTGTTAAAATTTTCACGTTTAATCTTTTTAGAGTTCGCTCGGCTACTCTTGACGCTTTTTCAGGCATTTGTTGCAATATTCGTGGTGCAGCCTCGACTAAATATATATTAAGTTTCGAGCTTTTAACTTTATGCCTTTTTGAAATTCGTTTTAAATAATACCCTAGCACCCCAGCCAACTCAACTCCAGTTGGCCCAGCACCAACAATTGCGTAATTATGCTCGCTGTCAGAACCAGAAGCTAGTTTTTCGTGAATATGATTTTTTAGTTCCATAACTTCTTCTACCGATTTAATTCCAAAAGAAAGCCTATCTAGCCCTTCTATGCCGAAGTATGAAGTAACTGCTCCTAGCCCGAGTATCAGATAGTCGTAATCAAATGATTGGTTATCTGCTAGAATCAATTTTTTGTTAGCTTGATCAAGTTTTGTAACTTTTCCAATTGTTAAATTCGCGTTGTCAACGTCAAGAAGCATCCACTCTAGCGGAATTCTAACTGTACCAATCTTAAACCCCGTAGCAGCCCGATAAAGCGCAGGGCTATATCTAAAATCAGCTGAATCATTGATAACGGTCACAGATACATTTTTTAGTCGTTTTAGTTTTCTTGCTAATCTAACTCCTGCAAAACCACCACCGGCAATTACTATTTGTTTCATATCTGAATAAAACTATACGTATATAGCGTCTTAGGCGCAACCCCCAAAGCATATAAATTATACTTACAAGCTCAGATTGATAAAAGCTTAAAAATAAAGTAGGCTTAAATCATGAGCAGTTTAGAAGAAGATATAAAAAAGTTTATTAAGGGTGACATAGATAGCTCGGCAGAAACACTAGAAAAATTTAGCCATGACGCAAGTATGTTTGAGCTTGTGCCAAAAACTGTGGTGTCAGTGAAGGATTCTAGCGATATACAGCAGTTAGTAAAGTACGTCTCTGCTAACAAAACAAAAGACAACAGCCTGTCATTAACTGTTAGAAGTGCTGGAACCTGTATGTCTGGTGGTGCGGTAAACGATTCAATAATTATCGACGTGGCCAAATACATGAACTCAATCTATGAGGTATCAGAAAAGATAGGTCATGCACAACCGGGGGTATTTTACAGAGATTTTGAAATAGAAACTCTAAAACATGGTGCTGTGATGCCTAGCTTCCCTGCTTCTCGTGATTTGTGTTCAATTGGCGGTATGGTTGCTAATAATGCCGGAGGTGAAAGGTCTTTGCAACTTGGCAAGACTGAAGATTACATAGAATCAATCAAAGTTATTTTGGCTGATGGTAACGAATATGAAATGAAGGCGTTAAATAAGATTCAGCTCGTCAAAAAAATGGGTCAAAACGATTTTGAAGGTAAATTATACAAAAAAGTTTTTGACCTGGTTGAGAAACATTATGACGAAATTAAAGCTGCTAAACCGCATGTTTCAAAAGATTCAACTGGATATCATATGTGGAATGTTTGGGATAGAGAAACAGGAATTTTTGATATTACCCGTTTAATTGTTGGCTCTCAAGGCACACTGGGTATTATCACTGATGTTAAATTCAAACTAGTTAAGGCACCTAAGCATTCTGGGACTTTGGTTATTTTCTTGAGAACAATTGACGACCTAGGAGATTTAATTAATGACGTTTTAAAGCACAAACCAGCAACATTTGAAGGTTTTGATAACTACACCCTAATGCTGAGTTTTAAGCTTTTTCCATATTTCTATAAAACTATCGGCTGGTGGTCAATGATTAAGCTCGCTTTTCAGCTAATACCAAACGCACTTATGTTGTTGCGTGGTATCCCAAAGATGGTTTTATTAGTAGAATTTCAAGGCGACAGCCCGGATGAAGTAGCAAGTAGTGTTCACGCCCTCAGACAGTCTTTAAAAGGCTATAACCACGAGGCGTTATTTGAAGAAGATGAATCAGAAGCCAAAGCAAGGAAATTTTGGATTATGCGCAGACAAAGCTTTAACCTTTTAAGAAGCAAGGTTAAAGACAAGCACACTGCCCCGTTCATGGACGACTTGGTTGTTCCTCCGGCAGTCGTTCCTCAGTTTTTGCCTGAAGTGCGCAAAGTAATTAAGAAATACAAGTTCCTTGCCACAATCGCAGGACACATGGGTGATGGAAATTTCCATATTATTCCACTTATGAATATCGAAAAGAAGAAAGAAAAGGCTAAATTAGAGCCTGCAATGAAGAAGATTAATGCAATTGTGTTCAAGTACGGCGGTTCTTTGTCAGGTGAACATAACGACGGTATGATACGCGGACCTTGGTTAGAGACAATGTACGGAAAGAAAACATTTGAGTTGTTCAAGCAGGTTAAAGACATATTTGACCCGCAAAACATTTTTAACCCGCACAAGAAGACTGACTCTGACTGGGAATACAGCATGAAACACTTAAGGGAGAAGTTTTAACCAAAGTATGATGAACAAGATTAACGTTTTTTTGGATAAATTTACCAATGAAACAGCTTTTGCTATAGCTACCGGTTCTGTGCTGGCTAGCTTACTTTTGAGCCAAGCAGCTGGGCTATATCCCTGCACTCTTTGCTGGTGGCAGAGAATATTTATGTTTCCGCTACCATTTATTTTAGGTGCAGCTGTTTTAAGAAGAGATAAATTTTCTTTTTTGTATGTTCTGCCTCTGTCATTGGTTGGTACGGGTATTGCAGCTTATCACTCACTATTGCAATGGGGCATAATAGTTGAAAAAACGTCGGCCTGCTCTTTATACGGACCGTCATGTGCAAAACCTGAAATAATGCTACTTGGCTTTTTGACTATACCTTTCGGCGCTTTTTTAAGCTTTTCAGCAATTACTATTTTGATGTACCGAGTATCTATAAAAAATAAACAAAAAGTAGTAGATCAAAATGCGCTTTATTTATTTATGAAAATTTCTGGAACGTTGCTAGCACTAGCTACAGTAACTTACTTTGTTATTGTTGCGAATCAGTAGGTGCTATAGGAGTTTCCGAGTCAGGTGTTTCAATACCTTGTCCCCGAGTGTCTTGGAAGATTAGCTCTGGTAGGGGAATACCTAGCGTATGGGCTATAAAAGCTTTTGGATCAGTTGGGAAAGGCTCTCGTCTAGGATCTAAATGACTTAGTAATTTATCTTTACTCATCATTTAATAATAACACACAAGCGTAATATTGTCAATAATTTGGTTTGTGTCTTAACTAGACAAAGTATGATAATATTTAGTTAGTTATGTAAGGGCTCCTTCCAGCTGGCGGGTTCCTCCTCACAAACTCTATTACTAAAATACGTAGCCGGGATAACACTCGCCTACTCCAATTCAAATAACGGTTTACAGCTTCCGATAACACTGTAGCAATCTCTTTTAAACTTAAAATTGGAGTATTTTAAAATGCGTATATATTATTTTGGTAAGTTAATTGCTGATACTAGCTTGCAGACTGAGCCCGTGAACATTCGAGAATTGATATCAAAGACACCAGTAGGTGAGTTGTTAAATGAAATAGGGTCAATAATAAGTAACTCTAGCGAAACGGCGGGTGCTTAAATGAGGCCAGGATTGAACGAGCCGGTTAGCGTGCTAGCCATCTACTCAAAAGAACACAGGATATTTAAGCCCGCCATAATGACCTGGAATAATGTTGATTATCGGTTGGGTAAGGTTGATTTTTACCACAAAACAAAAAGAGGGCTAACTACCCTGCACCATTTCTCTCTAACAGATAAAGATGAATCAACCTACTTCAAACTAATGTTTGACGCTAGCAACCTAAACTGGACCCTGGAAGAGTACATGATGGCCGGCTCAACCGAAGTAAACTACGGTTGATAATGAACATACATCAACATTGACTGTAAAATGTCGCTTTTCGCGCGACAGTCGACTTACTTTTCCTCTACAGCTGGAAAAGTAAGCAAAAGAGGAATTATGAAGGAAAATCTACTTTTAAATATAGAACTACCTTATATCATGCACATCGACCTAAACTCTTGTTTTGCCATCATCGAACAGCAAGCCAATAGGCTACTGCGTGGTCGCCCCGTAGGAGTTTCAGCGTATGACACGCCCAGAGGTATGATAATAGCTGCTAGCTACGAGGCCAAGGCTAAGAACGTCAAACTGGGGGTAAATGTGCAGGAGTCACGCTCTATGGCTCCAGGAATAATCATTATGACTCCTGACCCAGCTAAATATCGCGAAGCACATCGTTTGTTTAAGGAGTTAATGCTAGAGTACACCCCCGATGTTGCGCCTAAATCTATCGATGAATTTGTACTGAACCTTGAACACTCTCCAATACTTAAAACGACGAAGTCTAAAATTATAAATTCCGAACTTAGTGAGCTACAAGCACACAACAAGGCTATGCTTGAAATCGGTAAAGATATAAAAGTCAAAATACGGGAGCGGCTGGGTGAATGGGTAACCGTTAACATCGGTATTGCCCCTAACCGTTTCTTGGCCAAATATGCAGCTGGTTTTGATAAACCAGATGGTATGACGCTGATTGACCACACTAATTTGCGTGAGAAGTACGAGAATATGAAGTTGGTTGATTTGCCTGGCATCAACACCAGATTTAGGGCCAGGTTAAGACTTACCGGTATCTATACCCCGCTAGACTTTTTAAATGCAGACTTATTAACTCTTAAAAAACAGGTATTCAAAAGCATTAATGGCTATCACTGGTATATGCGTTTGCGTGGTTATGAGGCTGATGCAGTTGAATTTAGTCGTAAAAGTATCGGTCATCAACATGCTCTAAGTGACAAAACCATGGATATTGAAAAGCTAGAGCAACTTTTAATAAAACTATGCGAAAAAGTTGGCCGTAGGCTACGTAAAAACAACTTATATGCCACTGGAATTCATTTATACCTTGGCTTTGCGCAAGATAGTCCACAGTCCACAGCTGACAGTTTAGAGCCTGGCCGCGAAGACCAAGGCGAGAGACCTGTCGGTTTTGAAAATATGTACAAAATGAGAAGTTGGCATCATGGGGAGAAAGTCTACCATAGGCTTTACAGCACGATGGATATCTACGAAGCCGCCAAAAAGCTTCTACGTATGGCTGAGATACCGGGCAAAGTACGGATTATCGCTTTTAATGTATTTGATTTACAGCCATGGGAGCCAGTTCAAACAAGTTTATTTGAACAGACTGAAGATTGGGGATTGAAGGTAGGAGACTCGCCCTACAGGGTGTACGAAGCACAAAAAAGGGTGTCTGACGCAGTAGATGCTATAAATAACCGATATGGGGAGTTTGTGGTTACCCCTGCCATGATGCTGGATATGCAAGGAACAATCCTGGACCGCATAGCTTTTGGTCAAGTACGTGATATGTAGGGACAGTGGCGAAAGATTAAAACACAGGTAGCTGTGATACTTATGTAAGCACTATATTAGCTTGATTTCTTCATACTCTTCATAAACGCGTATACAGAGCGAACTGTCATAAATAAGGGAGTAGGCAGCTGGTTAACTAAGTCTTTAGTTCGAAGATATCTTACGTAATCAGGTCTTTGGTCTGTAATAATACGTGCCATCTCTCTGAAAGGATCAACCATACTCATATTAAAGCCTTTTTGAGCGAGCGCCCATGACTGAAAACCTTGAATTGCACTTCTTTGACGTAATCTGTCGTATGGGATAGCTAGATTAAGTCCAAATAGTATTTCGGGTCTTAGGGTCCTTACCTTTACTCCTAACAGAGAAACTTCTGTAGGATCAAAATAAGAAGCAGGCATTTCTACATAAATATTCCTGTCTCTAGGTAGGCTCAACCTGGCAGTATTACCACAAATTTCTAACCAACGATCACCAACGACGTCTATCGGCAGTGGATTACCATCCAAGGACGCTAATGTATCAGGATCAGTTTCATGCCTAGGATCATAAGTGTCAATATCGCGAACCTGACCATGTGCACGATACCAATATTCGGTAGTACCACCCATAGCAGCAGTTCTACCGAGTGATCCAGCAATAATTAATTTTGTATCATTATAAATTAAGTCAATTTGTTCACGCACTAAATCTGTTGTAGGGATTGGTCGAATCACATTAATAGTAGATTGTGACATCAACATATTATAGCACAGAATGACCTATTAGTAAATGCCTGCTATTTATAGCTAGTTTTTGGCGGCGCGTTTGCGTTTGTTGTGGTCTAGCTCTTTTTTGCGAAGTCTTAGGGATTTAGGGGTAACTTCAAGTAGCTCGTCATTTTCAATAAAATCAAGGCACTGTTCAAGACTAAATATAGTATACGGGGTTAGCTGAACAACGCCATCAGATGAACTACTACGCATGTTGGTAAGGTGTTTTTCTTTACAAATGTTAACTTCTAAGTCCTCTTGACGGCTATTCATTCCTACGATTTGACCAGCATAGACAGTCTGCGTTGGGCCAACTATCAATTCACCTCGCTCTTCAGCACTTTGCAGTGCATATGGTGTAGCAACGCCTGATTCCCACGCTACAAGCACACCGTTTCTAATTTGATTTAAGGCCTGCCCTAGAGGTGCATATGAATCAAGTAGGGTGTTCATGATAATAGTACCCTTAGTTGCTGTCATAAGTATGTTTCTAGCACCAAGTAGCGCTCTAGTTGGCATTTTATAGACTAACTTTGTTATGCCTTTATTTGAGTTAAATTGATCCACCAAGTTTGCTTTTCTTCTACCGAATTCCATCTGTACTGCACCAACGTGCTCTCCAGGTACTTCTACAAGCACTTCTTCAACTGGTTCAACCTCAACTCCATCTTCCATTTTGGTCACAACTTGCGGGCGCCCAACTTCAAACTCGTAACCTTCACGTCGCATTGTTTCGATAAGTACAGACAAGTGAAGCTCACCTCTGCCTGCAACCAAAAAGCCAATTCCCTGTTCTTCTACTTCAAGTCCTACGTTCGTCTCTAATTCTTGTTTTAACCTGTCACCAATTTGTCTTGATGTGTTAAATTCTCCTTCTCTACCTTTTTGTGGACTAGTGTTTGGGCCTAAATATATTTTTAGAGTTGGGGCTTCTACTTCAATACGTGGAAGCGCTTCAGGGTTATCCATCCCCGCAATAGTATCTCCAATTTTAGCAGTGGATATACCGGTAACAGAAACTATATCGCCAGCGATGGCGCTATCAATTTCAAAAAAATTAACACCAATTGTTCTATATATTCTATCTATTTTAACGTTAGATTTACCTGTTTCAGAGCAAAGCGTAACTTGGTCACCTTTTTTTATACTTCCTCTTTCAACTCTTCCTACTGCGTATTTTCCTTGGAACGAATCATATCTTAGAGAAGAAACTAAGAGTTGTAAGCTACCTTCGCTATCAACCTTTGGTGCTGGTACATCTTTAACAATCGATTCAAAAACTTCTGTTAAGTCACCTTCATCCTCAAAAGAGCTAGGAATTTTAGACCAGGCCTTTGCTTCTCTGCCAACTGCATATAAGACTGGGTAGTGAAGTTGATCTTCATGTACTGCAAGTTCTAAAAACAAGTCGGCTAGTTCGTCTTCTACCTCTACAATCCTGGCAGCAGATTTATCTATCTTGTTTATAACAACAATAGGTTTTAGCTCTAGCTGCAAGGCTTTACTAAGTACAAATTTTGTTTGTGGCATTGGTCCTTCTTGAGCATCAACAACTAAAATGCAACCGTCTGCCATTCTTAATGTTCGTTCCACTTCACCTGAAAAATCAGCATGCCCAGGGGTGTCAACTATATTAATTCTATATCCGTGCCAGTCAACAGCCGTAATTTTTGCAGTTATAGTAATACCCCGTTCTTTTTCCTGATCTCCGCTGTCCATGATTAGTTCTTGGCTCATTTCAGCTTGGTTGTCACGAAATGTGTGGGACTGTTTTAATAAACCATCAACAAGTGTAGTCTTGCCATGATCAACGTGCGCAATTATCGCAATATTGCGAATTTTTTCGAATTCTTTCATAATTTATTTAATTATAGCACATTTACTAGAATAATACATCTGTTATTTCGCTTGTGTTTATCCTTTCAAAACTCTATACTAGAATTAAGAACAAATACTAAATTTCTAGAGGTGGTAAATGAAGGTTTTAATGCTTGGCTGGGAACTTCCTCCTCATCACGCGGGTGGTATGGGAATTGTATGCTATCAGATGTGTAAAAATTTAAGTTACCACGGTGTCGATATTGAATTTATACTTCCATATACAGCAAGTTTTGATATTAACTTTATGAAAATTACAGCTGCGCACCCTCAAACTGTTGAAGAGGTACGTTTTGCAGGTGGAGTGTATGACACGGCATCTTACGGTAGCAAAACAGGACGTAATGTAATTGAAAGATTAGACTTACAACAACAACACGACATGTATGCGTACAACGTAGCAAAACTTGTAGAGTCTAAAGAGTTTGACATAATTCATGCTCATGAATGGCTGACTTTTAAGGCAGCAATGCTTGCAAAACAAATAACCGGAAAGCCCTTAATTGTACATGTCCATGCCACGCAGTTTGATCAATCTGCTGGGGGTTATGGTAATCCTGAAGTTCGTGAAATTGAACAAGCTGGACTAATGATGGCAGATCAAGTGTTTGCTCTTAGTCAATACATGAAAAATATACTTATCCGAGAATACGGCATACCTGCAGAAAAAATTCATGTAGTTCACAATTCCATGGAAGTAGAAGCAGATATAGACGAAAGCTATAATTTGCATCGATATTTAGATGTTATGAAACAAAATGGTTATAAAGTAGTCGTAAATGCCGGAAGAAAAACAATCCAAAAAGGTCTGACAAACCTACTAGAAGCAGCTCAAAAAGTTATCGCAAAAAATCCAAAAATATTATTTCTACTTGCTGGTGGCGGAGAACAAGAAGAAGAGCTTATGCAACTCGCAGCACATTACGGAATTTCAAAAAACGTTATATTTGAGGGCTGGATGAACGGAACGGGTAAGCCTTGGCGCGATACCATGAAAATAGGCGACGTTTTTATAATGCCAAGTGTATCGGAACCCTTTGGTATTGCTGCTCTTGAAGCAGTTGGCTACGGACTGCCTGTAATTATTAGTAATCAGACTGGCGTATCCGAAGTATTGCGTAACTGCTTCAAGGTTGATTTTTGGGACACCGATCAGATGGCAGACATGATTTTGTCTCTATGCAACAACAAAGCACTCGCTGAAACAATGCGGATAGAAAGTTATAAAGAGTATCAAGCACAAACCTGGCGCACGTCCACTGCAATCATGAAGGATAGTTATAAACAAGCAATTGAGGTTAGTCGTGGGTAAATCTATTGTTTTATACCTTCACGCCCATCAACCCTGGCGTATTAAGCCCTATTCTGTTTTTAATGCTGGGCATGATCATTCATATTTCAATGATGAATCTAATGATGTAGATACAAATAATCACCTTATTATTGATAAAGTTTCAGAAAAATCATATTTACCAACAAATAAAGTCTTAAAAGAATTATTAGATAATTACCCAGAATTTAAAGTGAGCTTATCTATTACGGGTACGCTTATTGATCAGTTAGAAATGTGGCGTCCTGATGTACTACAGTCTTTTGTAGACCTAGTTAAAACTGGTAAAGTTGAGATTTTAACAGAAACTTATGAGCATACACTTGCCTTTTTCTATTCTCGTTCAGAATTTGTTAAGCAAGTATCTAAACATACCGAAAAAATAAAAAAATTGTTTGGTCTTACGCCAACAGCATTTAGAAATACTGAACTTTCTTACAATAACGACCTTGCCTATTGGGCAGACGAGGCAGGCTATAAAGCCATTATTACTGAAGGTTGGGATCCTATCTTAGGATGGAGATCTCCCAACTTTGTTTATCGCCCTGCTTATACAAAGAATATTAAACTACTAATGAAAAACTATAAACTCAGCGATGACGTTGCTTTTAGATTTTCTAACCGTGGCTGGTCAGAGTGGCCACTTACAACTGAAAAGTACTCACATTGGATGAATGAATCAGACCCTGGCTCAGAAGTAGTTAATTTGTTTATGGATTATGAAACCTTCGGCGAACATCAATGGGCAGATACCGGAATTTTTGATTTTTTGCGTAATTTACCTAATGAATGGTTAAAACAACCAGGTAATAAGTTTGAAACAGTTACAGAAGCTGCTGAGTCACACGAACCTAAAGATTTTGTAGATGTGCCGTATACCATTACGTGGGCTGATACAGAGCGAGATTTAACTGCATGGCTCGGAAACGACATGCAAACCGATGCATTAAGATCGCTGTATGAGCTAGAGACTGCTGTGACGTTGACTAACGACGCAGATATTATTCGTGACTGGCGCAGGCTTCAGACCAGCGACCACGTTTACTATATGTGTACTAAGTGGTTTAACGACGGTGATGTTCACGCTTATTTTAGCCCCTACGATTCCCCGTATAAGGCGTATATGTATTTTATGAACGCATACAGAGACTTGACTACCAGGATTATTAGGAAAGGTGTAGACATTAATGGCTCGTAGCGCAATACTCGGAAATGGTAGCTTGGCAGTTGGAATAGATGAAAGTGGATTAATACATGATTTTTACTATCCTTATGTAGGTTTAGAGAACTTAAACAGTTCACGCATCGCACCTCACTATATTGGCGTATGGATAAACGGTAAGTTTAGCTGGATACATAATTCTGGTTGGGAAAATTCTATAGTGCTACAAGAAGATGCCATGATTACTAATTCTAGACATGAGAATGCAGAGCTTAATGTAATTCTACACATCGAAACATATGTTGATTGTAATAATAACGCCTTAATTCGGCACGTTCGAATAGAGAACACTGCTAAAGAACAAGCTGATGTAAGGATATTTTTTCATCAAGTTTTTCAGATTAGTAGTGAAGGACGTTCAGACACAGCTCTGTATGTCCCAGACGGTCACTACATACTAGATTATAAGGGTAGATGTTCGCTGCTTATAAAAGCTGAATTTGACGACGGAGTTGCGTTTGACCAGTATGCCGCAGGAGGCTACGGAGTAGAAGGCAAAGAGGGTACCTTCAAAGACGCAGAGGATGGCGAGCTATCTATGAGTAGTGTAGAACACGCAGGCGTCGATTCTGTATTAAGGCTATCTACATTATTAGAATCCGGAAAGTCTAAATCTTTACACTACTGGGTTATTGCTTCTGATTCACAAGCAGACGCTAGGTACATTAATGAAGCTATACTTAGTGAAGGCATACACTCAAGAAAAAGATTGCAATTGCAACATTGGGACAAATGGCTGAGCCCTGCAAAAACCCATCTGCAAAAGTTAGCCCCACGTTATCGAAAAGCCGTACTTACGTCTTTATTCACAATAAAAGCGCATGTAGACAACAGGGGTGGAATAATTGCTGCCTGTGACTCCTCTATATATAATTATAACCGAGATTATTATAGTTACGTTTGGCCCCGAGACGGTGCTTTTACCGTTTGGCCACTTATTAGACTTGGAATTTACGAGGAAGCGAAGAAATTCTTCGAGTACTGTAGGGATATTATGGCACCTAAGGGCTATATGATGCATAAATACCAACCAGATAAAGCTATTGGTAGTACTTGGCATCCTCTACTCCACGGTAGGCACTCAGAACTCGCTATTCAAGAAGATGAAACAGCTTTAATCGTATTTATGTTAGGCGAATATTTTGAGTACTCAAAAGATTTAGAGTATATACATTCAATGTATGAATCTATGATTAAGCCAATGGCTAATTTTATGAGTAGCTACATTGATAAAAGAACAGGACTTCCACATGCAACATACGATTTATGGGAACAGAAGTTTTTGTCGAATACCTTCAGTTCCGGGGCTACTTATAAAGCCTTAAAAACAGCTGCATACTTAGCTCAAAAGCTTGGTCAAGAAAAGGACAGTGAAAAATGGTTGCTTTGCGCAGAACAAATGATAAAAAACGTTGATATGTATTTTGATACAGAACGTAGAGCCTTCAGAAAAGGGTTTTTGATTGAAGAAAGTGGAGATATGACTTTTGACAATACTTTAGATGTGTCTAGCCTATATTCCGCTTTTACTTTTGGATATGCGAGCAACAAAGAGCAAATCTTAAGTACAGCTAAACTTATTGAAGAGACTCTACTTGATGTGTCCCCATCAGGTGGTACTCCTCGTTACGAGCATGATGACTACTTTAAAAGTCCTAAACCACATATGGGTAACCCTTGGTGTGTTACGACGCTCTGGATGGCACAATATTATAATAGAATTAGTAAATCAGACATTACAGTGCACTACATAGACTGGGCTCTTAAGCACGCCCTGCCCTCCGGCATGTTATCCGAGCAGATAAATCCTGAAGACGGTTCAGTAGTCGGCGTCACACCACTTGTATGGAGCCATGCCGAGCTAATTAACACTATATTAGACTTAGGGGTTTAGCCTAACCTTTACGAGGTTTTACTTCGTTTCGGCCTAAGCTTTTCTTTGTTTCAACGTACCAAGTGTGTTTGCGTAAAAAAGGATTATACTTACGTAATCTTAATTTATCAGGAGAGTTCTGAGTATTTTTCATGGTGTAATAGTGACGATGTCCGGTTTCCTCGCAAACAAGCCCGACAATTTTTCGTTTATCTGATGTCTTTCCCATATGCAATAGATTTTAACAGATTCGTTTCGATTCTTCAAGGCTAAAGTGTGGAGCCCAGATCGAGGATTGAACTCGAGACCTCATCCTTACCATGGATGCGCTCTACCACTGAGCTACCTGGGCTTGATTTATTAGGTTTTAACTAACTCATGGTAGCAAAATCATCTGTTATTTGCTAGAATCATTTAGTATAAATGTATACACGCCACCTTAGCTCAGCTGGTTAGAGCGGCTGTTTTGTAAACAGCAGGTCATCGGTTCGAATCCGATAGGTGGCTCCATAATATAATATGCGCAAGAACGCAGGGTTAGTGAAGCGGTCAAACACAACAGACTGTAAATCTGTCCTCTTTCGAGTTCGTAGGTTCGAATCCTACACCCTGCACCATATAAAATGTCCCGTCTAACGGGATTTTTTTATTTGGTACATGTTTATGTATTCGAACCGTGCTGCAAAGCAGCAGGTTCGCTAAATAGTTTCAAACCCGAGTTGTACTCGGCGCTTAGATTATTTAGGTCACTCATCCTACACCCTGCACAAAAACGTTTTTACGAAGTAACTGTTATACTCAAACAATGGAAACACTATCGTATATCGGAGCAGTTTTAACAATCGCTGCTTTTCTGCCACAAGCGGTTAAGACTATTAAGACACGTCAGACCAGAGATTTATCTTTACCAACTTACCTGTTGTTAGTTTCTGGCTCAATAGTTTGGATATTGTATGGAGTTGAGGCAAATTCTCTAGCAATAATTATTACAAATAGTGTTGTTGCACTGTCAAGCGCTGTTATCCTTATCCTTATCCTTAAGATGACTGAAAAATAATTTCAGTCTTATACAACGACTCTCCTGGGACGCATGACTTTTTTCGGAGTTTGAGACGATACCGCTTTAGTTCTCTCTAACCGTCTCTCTACTAATTTTGCTTCATTTTCCATTCCCTGAGATATATAGGCTTGGTACAAAAGTGTTAGTGATTCTCTTGTAGGCTCAAGCTCTACCGCTTTTTGAAGTGCTGACACCATAACGCCGTGATTTCCGAGTTTCTCATTAGCTTTAGCGTGCGCTATGTGTCTTGCTGCTAATTGATCCTCTAGTTTTAGAGCTTGTTCAAAAGCGGTCGAAGCTTTCTCAAAATTCTCCGTTTCATAATATATTAGTCCCAAGTTATGAAGGCTTGAGGCTGATGGCTCGATACTGCTAGCAATCTCAAAACAGTCTATGGCATCTTTAAATTCTTTTTGTTTTGCATATAGAATCCCTAAGCGGTTATAGGCTGCAGCGTTCTTTTCATCCATATTTAGTATAGTCAATAGTGCTTTTTCGGCCCTCAGCAATCTATTGTCTCGCATTCCTTGGTGGGCAATTTCCCAAAGTTTACCCATTCTATCACTAATTTTAAGGGGTATAGGAGAAAGTTCTGTATCTCTTATTTTGCTAGAAAGTAGTGCAATTACACCGAATACAAACAAAAATATTAATGAGGTCATTGCATCATTATACTACGCAAAATAGTTATATTTCCAAACTTAATCTCAGTAGTGCTAGATTTGGAGAAACATTTGAACTTAATTGTTTCTTTGCTTTAATAGTTTCTTGGTAAACTAATCTCCAGTTTTGTTTAGCTTTTAAATTATTCGCACTTCTCAAAGCCGTCTTACTTATCAGCTCTAAATATTTCACAAAACTGTTCAATGCTTCCTTATCCTTATATAGTTCCAACAGTATCTCCTGCCTTACAAATCCGCTAGAAGATACAAAAAGCTTAGCTTTGTTTATATGAATCTCTGCTTCTGTATATCCATTTTGAAGGTATTGAGTGAACAAGCTAGCATTTCCTTCTGAAAGTAAGTAAGCTTTTTGTGACTCTGCCTTATCATAGCCAGCTAAATCGGCGTATTTTATAGCTTGTTCCTTAAAGATTGGCAATATCTCTATGGAAAAACATCTTGATATAATTGTCTCTAGCAAGTTATTTTTATTATCTGCTAGTAAACACACTATTGTCCTTTTTGGAAGCTCTTCAATAAGTTTCAGAAGCGCGTTTTGTGCTTCATTCGTTAGTAAGTTCGCTTGATGTATTATGGCTATCCGCGTAATCTGACTTTTTGTTTTATCAGCAACTAACGAGAGAGAATGCTGTAAACTTCTAATTTGGTCTATGGTTATACTATCTTTATCTGGGAAAACAGTAATTAAAGGCGATTTAGTACTTACAAGCTTTTTATGAATTGATTCGATAATTTTTATTGCTGTGTCTTGGTCGCCATTAGAATTTATCAATAAACTTGCAGAAGGCCGTTTTATATATGCATTAATCCATTTAAGAGTGGTTGGATTTAGAAGAAGATTATTTAACATTATTCAGCTTATCCTTAAATTCTTTGGGTAATTTACTCTTAAATAACTTGACTTCCCCGCTCGGTAACTTTATCTCAAGGCTTTGTGCGTGAAGTAATAGCCTATCGGCCTCCTCGCCGTTGTAGAGTGCGTCTCCAACTATTGGGTAACCTATGTGGTCTAAATGTACTCTTAGCTGGTGCGTACGCCCTGTAGCAGGTGTAAGCTGAACAAGAGAGTAACCATTTTCACTTTCAAGGACTTCATAAACTGTTTCTGCTTGTTTTCCTAGTGTTGTTACGTGAAATTGTTTTGGATTGTTCAAGTTCCTGCCTATAGGCGCAATTATCTGAGCTTTTTTAGGCTCAAGTTCACCCTTAATTACTGCTATGTATGTCTTTTTAACTAATCTATCATGAAATTGTTTTTGTAACATTTTTAAAGCAGCCTCATGTTTCGCACAAATCATTACACCGCTCGTCGCTCTATCTAGTCTATGTACGATTCCGGCTCTATCACCTGTAGCATTTTTAACTTTGTCGCGGACAAATGAAGCAACTGAAGCCTCTTGCCAAAAACGCCCTCTTGCGTGAGAAATTATTCCGGCTGGTTTATCTACTACAACTACGTCGTCATCTTCATAGATTATAGGTAACTGAATAACCTCAGGGACTTCTTGAAGTGGCCCTAGGTCATATTCGATTATGTTACCCGGACGCGCCTTTTCACCTGGTTTTAGACTAATAGCTTCACGCTTAATTAGATTTAGGTCGAATAACTTTGCAAGAGCAGCTCTAGAGTATTCAGGAAATTTCTTTGCTAAAAACTTATCAATTCGAACAACGCCGTCATCTTCAGTTATTATCAGGTGTTGTTTTGGCATTACTATTAATACAGACCGATTGCTTTTTGTACTTTTCGTAGCGTTTGGTTTGCGACCTCGTTCATTTTTGCTTCAGACTCTTCAATTTTTTTCATAAGTTCAGTTTCAGATACATTTTTTAAACTACTTTGAATAGTATCAAGTGTTTTTGCAACTGCTTCTGATACTGCTGTTTTTAAGTCTCCGTAGCTTGTTTTACCTGTCCACAATTTATTAATCTCAGACTGAGGTACTTCTTGCAATATAGATAGAATTTGAAGTAAATTTGTTATCCCGGGCTGCAAATTCCAGTCAAAATTAATAATTCCAATATTGTCAGTTGTCGCACCCATTATTTTTTTAGTAGCTTCTTTGGGTGAATCACTGAGCTTAATAGTTCCTGCAGGATCATCAACACTTTTACTCATTTTTTTGCTAGGATCTCGCAAACTTCTAATTCTAGGCGCAGTTTCTCGGCTTAGGATAGATTGTTGTTTATCTTGTGCTTCAGGTACTACAAACAATTCTCCGAACCTATTATTTATTCTTTTAGCTATTTCTCTAGTGAATTCTAGATGTTGGCGCTGGTCTTCTCCAAGAGGGACATATGAAGCATTGTAGAGTAAAATGTCGCATGCCATAAGCATTGGGTAGCTAAACAACCCTACTGTAACTCTATCATCTCCGAGTTTTTCAGATTTATCTTTAAATTCAACCATTCTGGCCATCTCTCCGAAGCCCGTGAAACAAGATAATATCCAGGTTAGTTCTGAATTAGCCGGTATCCTGCTCTGGCGGTACAAGTATACGTCTTCTTTATCCAACGGAAAGCCACAAGCTACAAAAAGCTTCAAATTCTGCAAAGTTTGTTCATGAAAAGTAGTGAAATCTATGGGCGTTGTAAAGCTATGAAGATCTGGTGCAAACAAGTTTACTTGATACTCTCCAGCCTTAGAATGTGCCATTTTTACCATTGGCATTAGAGCACCTAAATAATTTCCTAGATGGTACTCAGCATTAGTTCGTAAACCAGTTAGTATTACCTTCTTACTCATTAGTACTTAGTATAACTTACAAGTTGAATATGTTGCAGTAATTTTTGTAATTAACGTTTTGTGAACTGGCGTTGTTTTCGAGCGCCCTTTAGACCGAACTTCTTACGTTCTTTCTCTCTCGAATCTCTTCCTAATAGTTCAGCTTTTCTAAGAGTTGCTTTGAGCGCGTCATTCTTCAAAACTAGTGCTTTAGCGATTCCAAGTTTAATAGCGTCGACCTGTCCTGAATGTCCGCCACCATCAACTACTACTGAAACATCATATTTGTTATCTTCTATAGCTTTAAATGGCTCTAGTAATCCCTCTAGTAGTTTAGAGGCGCCTGCAAAGTAATCTGAAGCTGACTTCCCGTTAATAGTGATTAGTCCTTTTCCATTCGTTAGACGAATCTTGGCGTTTGCACTTTTTCTTCGTCCTATTGCGTATGTATAATGTTCAGCCATTATTTTGTACCCTTCTTGAAGCTTAACGTTTCTGGTTTCTGAGCTTCATGACCATGTTCTGCACCTGTATAGATTTTCAGCCTTTGAAGTCTTGCGTCTCTTAATTTATTAACTGGCAACATACCCCGTACAGAATTTCTAACCAAAAAAGTTGAGTCTTTAACTCTTTGTTCGCCAACTGACCGTTCTTTTATTCCACCCGGAAAGCCACTGTGCCTGTAGTATTTCTTGTCTAGTTCTTTTTGACCTGTAAAGACTGTCTTGTCAGAATTGATAACTACCACAAAATCACCACAGTCTATATGGCTAGTAAACATCGGCTTGCCTTTGCCTGTTAGTAGAGTTGCAATTTTAGTGCTTATACGACCAATAGGAGCTTCGCTTGCATCTACAACATACCATTTGCGGGTTATGTCAGCTGGTTTTGCGCTATAAGTCTTCATTATTTCGCTCCTTTTTTAGCAACAGTCTTTTTAGCAGGCGCTTTTTTAACTGCAGCCGGCTTTGTTGAAACAGTTTTAGCAGTTTTTACTTTTACGTCCGTTGATTCAGATTTTGCTATCCCTGTAGTAGACTCTTCAGCACTACGGGACTTCGCTTTAGTGGCTTTTAGGTCATCTACAAATGAAATTCTGGCAAGCTGAGCATTGTCTCCACGTCTTGTTTCTGTTCTTACTATTCTTAAATATCCACTAGAACGAGCAATTTTAGGCGCTATACTGTCTACAAGCTTATGAGCAGCTTCCAGTGTCTGCAAGCCAGCTATTACTTGTCTTCTATTATGTAAATCACCTTTTTTTGCTTTTGTGATTAATTTTTCTAAGTATGGTCGCAAGTCTTTGGCTTTTTCTAGAGTTGTTTCAATTGATTCGTGAAGCACCAAGCTGTTTGCTAACCCTTTAATTAGAGCTTCACGCTGATCGCGTTCTCTACCAAATTTACGTCCTTTATATCCGTGTCTGTGCATATTAGAGTTCCAATTCCGCCAATTTTTCTCTTACTTCATCGAGTGCTTTACTTCCAAATCCTTTAAGATCCTTTAGTTCTGCATCTGTAAGACTAAATAGGTCTTTTAGCGTATGAATATCGTTATTTATAAGTGCATTTGTTGTACGAGCTGAGAAATTCAAATCCTCAATAGAAGTTGTAAGCGCATCCTTTTCTTCAGATTCGCTTGAGCCTGAAAATTGATTAGTTGGAGCTTGCATTTCCAAAGGAACAGCTTCGACAGTTGTTTTACCAGCTAGAGCAGCATATTGATTAACCAAAATTGCTGAAGCCTCTTCAAAGGCATCTCTCGGAGTAATAGTTCCATCTGTTTCTGCTGTTAATACTAGCTTATCTAGGTTAGTCATTTGTCCTACACGAGTATTTTCAACTTTGTATCTTACTCTTAAGACAGGAGTAAATATTGCATCTAGAGCAATAAAATCTGAACTTTGGCGTGTTTCGGATGTTTCTTCTATTGTTCGATATCCACGACCAACTTCAACTACAACCTCGCCCTTAAATCCAGTTTTTCCGTCTATGGTAGCGATGTGGTGATCTTTGTTAACAACTTCTACGTCAGCGTTAGTCTTAATGTCTGCTGCCGTAAGATTTCCTGAGCCTTTTTTCTCTAGTACAAGGGTTTGTGGTTCTTCTGAATAAACCTTAAATCTTACGCCCTTTAGGTTCTGCATAATGTCTACTACATCTTCTTTTACACCCTTAACGGTAGTAAACTCATGAGCAATGTTATCAATCCTAAATGATGTTATAGCTGCGCCAGAAATGCTAGATAGAAGTACTCTTCTTATACTATTTCCTAGCGTCATTCCGTAACCACTGTGAAGTGGCTCTACGACAAATGTAGCTGTGTTATCGGCATCATCCTGAACGCTGGTTATAGTTGGTGTGTTAATGTGGTTTGACATATATTTTCTTTCCTTCTAAATTATCGCGAGTAATACTCGACTATTAATTGTTCATTGATATCTGGCTCAGTCTCTTCTCTTACCGGTTCAGCACTAACTGAAACCGAAACATTTTTTCGATTAACCTTTAACCAAGATACAGCTCCTTCCATAGCTGGGCTTGTTTCATCTAACCTCTTAAAATAATCAGTTTGTTTGCTGTGATCTCTAAGTACTAGTTCATCGCCAATTTTTAGCTTTAATGACGGGATATCAAATCTACGGCCGTTTAGCATGAAGTGACCGTGCGTGACTAATTGTCGCGATGCTCGTCTGCTAGGCGCAAAACCAGCTCTATAAATGACATTGTCAGCCCTAAGTTCAAGAAGCTTTAGCAAAACTTGTCCTGATTGGCCTTTTGTCCTAGATGCTTCTACCATTAAGTTTGAGAATTGCTTTTCAAGCAATCCGTACAATCGTTTAACTTTCTGCTTTTCTCTAAGTTGTAATGCGTATTGGCTTGTCTTCTGTCGGTAACCACGAGAAGACTGCTGTCCTGGGGGGGTTGATCGTTTTACAAGTGCCTTATGCGCCTTAGGGTGCAATGCATAGCCTTCCCGCCTCGACATTTTTACTATTGACTGTATATCTCTAGCCATTTTAGTTTCTCTTCATCTTTCTTGGTCTTACACCACCATGTGCGATAGGTGTAATGTCCTTGATTTTCTCAACACTTATGTCTAAGTTTATCAATGCTCTTATAGCGGTATCCCGTCCTTGTCCTACACCTTTTACAATAGCGTCAACTTTTGTCATTCCAAACTGTTGCTTTACTAGTGTTCCAGCCTTTTCAGCAGCAATCTGGGCAGCATAGGCGGTTCCTTTTTTAGAACCCCTAAAACCGCAACTTCCTGCGCTAGACGAGGCTAATACTGCTCCGTTATGATCTGTAAAACTAACTATAGTATTATTGAACGTTGCGTTAATATGCATCTGTCCGTAAGGGACGCTTCGCTTTACTTTCTTTTTTCTACTCTTAACAGGCTTCTTTTCGTCTGTCTCTTCTAAAACTGGTGTGATTGTTGTTTCATCATTCATATAAATTATCCTCTTTAGGTCTTCGTAGCGGCCTTCTTAGCAGTACCGCTCACAGTTACTTTTTTACCACGACGTGTCCTGGCGTTGGTTCTAGTCCGTTGACCTCTTGATGGTAGATTCAATGTGTGACGTGATCCTCTGTAAGACTTTATATCTTTTAGTCTTTTTATGTTGGCAGTCACGACTCTTTGTAGTTCACCTTCAACAACTAATCTCTCATTAATTACGTCCTGGATTCTAGAGATTTCGGCATCAGTTAAATCTTTAACTCTAACTGCTGCTTCCACGTTGGCTCTAGATAATATGTCTGAACTAGTCTTTCTACCTATGCCATGTACATAGCAAAGCGAATATAGTATTTGTTTTTCGTTAGGTATTGTTATACCGGATATTCTGGCCATATCTAACCCTGCCTCTGCTTGTGCTTAGGCTTAAACTTGTTTATTACATACAATCTACCCTTACGACGTACTAATTTGTCGTCCGGACTGATCTTTTTTACACTTGCACGCACTTTCATCTTTGATGAATCCTCTCTTGCTAGGATCGAAACTAACTATTTAGTCTCTTGCGGATCTGCCCTTTGGCAGACACACTGCTCTAGTTTTAATAAAAATTTAAGTTTTGCGGTAGGTTATTCGACCCTTCGTAAGATCGTAAGGAGTCAGTTCAACCGTCACGCTGTCTCCTGGAACTATACGTATATAATGTTTACGCATCTTTCCGGCTACATGGGCTATAATTTTATGTCCGTTTTCAAGTTCTACCTTAAACTGAGTACTCGGTAATGTTTCTACCACGACCCCAGTTAATTCGATTACTTCCTTGTTTGCTGCCATAAATTATATTCAACTTAGAATTATAACAGAGTTAGGGCTTGTTTGTAAAGAGTTTATTTTTTTGCTTTTCTCTTAGGTAAAAACTTAAGTCGTCTAGCACCACTAGCAGCTTCTACAGCGTTCGTAGGTCCGTATACAAAATCTGGTGTTGAGTAATCATCGTATGTTACCATCAATGCCCTAGATTCAACTTGACGAAGTGTTTCAAGCGCTACAGCCACCAAAATCAATACACTAGTTCCCCCTATGGATATACTGGTATCTAAAAAGACTTGACCAACTATAGGACCAAGAGCTACTAAACCAAGCGAGATGCTTCCAAAGAAAGTTAATCTATTTACTATTACTTTCAAGTACTTTTCAGTTGCTGCTCCACTTCGTACACTTTCTATAAATCCACCTTGCTTCTGCAAATTTTCAGCAATTTCTTTTGCATTGAAAGTTATGCTTGTATAGAAGTAGGTGAACATAACAATTAGAGTGAAGTACACGATAGGATAAATGTAAGGTATCCATCCTGGTTGTGCAAAAGTTTGACTAGATGGTTGTTGGAACCATAACAATAAATTATTTCCTAATTCTACAAGTCTGGCACTGTTGTTTGTGGTTAGCAACTGTCCAATAAAACTAGGCAAACTCAAGAACGCAATTGCAAATATTACAGGTATTACTCCAGCAGTAATAAGTTTAACTGGCAAATTGGTTGTTACACCTCCATATGTGCGGTTACCCTGTACTCGTTTAGCATAATTTATTATAATATTTCTTTTCGCCTCATTTAGTTTCACTACTATCCAAGTAGTCAAAATCGTAGCTGCAAGTATTGTTAACGCTATAAATAAGGATTCTGTCCTATAGTTTATAGTCTTTCCGAGTAAAGTAACACTACTTCCGCCCGAGAAGATACTTGTCACAATAGACGCGACCGTTGAAGGGAGTTGAGATACTATACCTGCTGTTATTAATAAGCTTATTCCATTTCCTACACCCTTTTCGGTTATAAGCTCACCTAACCACATCAGTAACATCGCCCCACCTGTGAGAGCTGCGACCATGAGTATCCAAGTTCCTGCGGTGGCGTTAGCGGTGATATCTACTCCGGATATTTGTTGAGCCTGCTGTCTTACTAAATATAGTGCTCCTACTGATTGGACAATAGCTAACGGAAAGGTAAGAATTCTAGTGTATTGATTAATCTTTTTTCGTCCGTATTCACCCTCTTTATTCATCGCCTCAAGTTTAGGAATTGCCTGGGTCAGAAGTTGCATTATAATACTCGCATTAATGTAGGGGCCCAGCCCAATTAGCATGATAGAGAAGTTAGCTAATGCACCGCCCGAAAGAACATCCAAAAAACTAAATAACTGCGTATTTTGAGTCGCAGTGAATAATGTATTTAATAAATCTTTGAGTGTAGTAGGGTCTGCGAGGGGTATTGGTATTTGTGCCAACATACGAAAAACAATAATCATGCCTAATACCGCCAACACCCGATTTCGCATATCGTTATGCTTTAATGATCGCCATATTATTCGCCAATTCATTTTATTTATTTACCCTCTTGTTTCGTTTTCCACCCGTTGAAGTCAATTATAACAGTTGGGGACTTTATTTTTAAAACATTATGTATGAAAAAATATTATTTCTCGGTATCAGATTTTCCAGCTGCTTTAACTCTCGCAGTTTTTTCAAAGCTTCCGCCAGCTTTTGATATAGCTAAAATAGCCTTTTCAGAAGCACCTTGAAGTTTTACGTCCACTTTGGAAGTAACATCACCTCTTAATACAACTCTTACTATTACTGAAGGGTTTGCAATAACCTTAGCTTCGAATAGTGTGAAGTTGTCTACAAGACCCTTAAACACGTTCAAATCTCCGGTTGTTAGTGTCGTCGGTTTATCCCAGAAAGGTGTAAATCCTCGTAGTTTAGGTATTTTTCTAAACAATGGGTTTTGGCCACCTTCAAATCCTGGTTTTCGAGTACTGCCTGCTCTTGAACCCTGACCCTTAGTTCCTCTTCCTGCTGTCTTACCTTGTCCAGCAGCAATACCTCTACCTACTCGTCCGGCTTTTTTCTTTTTCTGTACGTTAAGTTCGTTAAATTTCATTTATTTATCCTTTGGTCCAACTTTTACTGCTTCTTTTTTAACTGTTGGCTTTTTATCGGCAGGTTTAGCTTTTCTTAACATTTCCGTGTGCCATTTAGCTTTTGGTTGCATTAATTTAAGAGCTTCAACTGTTGCGTAAGCTACGTTAATCTTATTGCTTGACCCAATAGACTTAGAGAGCACATTCTTTACTCCAGCTACTTCTAATACAACTCTTACAACTCCTCCAGCAATCAGTCCAGTACCCGGAGCAGCAGGCATTATAAGTATATGAGCTCCGGCTACTTTAGCCTCTTGATCATGGGGTATAGTGTCTTTTTCTACTACTACTTTTACCATATTCTTTTTAGCTACTTCAGTAGCTTTTGCCACGGCTGCGGTAACATCGGCGCCTTTAGCAGTACCAATTCCAACACTACCTTTTCTGTCTCCTACAACCATTAAGGCCCTAAACCTAAATCTACGTCCACCTTTAACTACACGTGCAACACGGTCAATAGCAACAACTCTTTCGTCAAATTGCTTTTCTTCTCTTTCCATTCGTGGTTCTCTGGCCATATTAAAACTCCAAACCGTTCTCTCGGGCTGCGTCGGCTAATGCTTTCACTCTTCCGTGGTACTTTTTTGCACCTCGGTCAAATACAACTCGTTTAATTTTACTAGTTATTGCTTTCTTAGCTACTTCTGCTCCAACTGCTTTAGCTTTTTCTGTCATTGTTCCATTAGTTTTACTTCCGACTGACGACACCTGTACTAATGAAATCGTTTTTTCGTCGTCTATGATCTGCGCTGATATGTTCGTGTTGCTGATGTGAACCGACAATCTAGGTCGCTCAGATGTTCCAGTTATTGAAGCTCTAGTACGAGCGGCTCGTTGAATTCGATTACTGCGTTTTCTATTTATTTCACTCATAATCTACTCCTTACCCGACTTTCCGCTCTTTCGGAGCACTCTTTCGTCAGTATATTTGATTCCCTTACCCTTATACGGTTCAGGTTTCTTTAATGAACGAATATCGGCAGCTACTTGTCCTACGAGTTGTTTGCTATTACCAATTATAGTTATATTGTTTTGCTCTACTTTAGCTGTGATGCCTTCTGGAAACGCATAATTAACATCATGTGAAAATCCAAGACTTAACTTTAGTCCACTTCCTGCTAATTGTACTTTATAACCTACTCCGTTAATTTCTAAACTCTTTGAATAACCAGTTGTAACTCCGATTATCATGTTGTTTACCAAACTACGTACCAAGCCGTGCTTAGAACGATGGACTTGCTCGTCATCTATTCTTGATACTGTAGCTATATTCCCATCTACGGTTACACTTATTCCGGGCATCATAAACTGACTGAGTGTACCTTTAGGTCCTGTAACCGTAATAGCATGCTCATCGACAGTGATTGTCACTCCGCTCGGTATTTCGATTGGTTGTTTTCCTATTCGACTCACTTTATTTCTCCTTAATAAACCTTACACAAGACTTCGCCACCAAGTCTTTTAGCTTTTGCATCTGAACCTAACATAACTCCTTGCGAAGTAGACACTATAACGATTCCACGTCCCTGTTTAACATGTGGGATATCTTTAACTTTTGCATATACACGACGTCCTGGCTTACTTATGCGAGTTATTTCATTGATAACAGTTTTTTCTGGAAGCGTAATAACAAGAAGCTTCTTAAAGCCGTCTTTTTCAACTTTTATAGATTCTACATATTTATTCTCAACTAATATTTTAGCAACTGATTCTTTGACTGAACTAAAAGGAAGAGTAACCTCAGTCTTAAGAACGGCTTGGGCATTTCTGATTCTTGTTAGCATATCTGCTATTGGGTCTGTTGATACCATATTAATCCTACCAACTTGCTTTCGTTATGCCGGGCACTTCACCCTTAACAGCGTGTTCTCTAAACGACATACGAGATAAACCAAACTGCCTCATATAAGCTCTGGATCGTCCTGATTCACTACACCTGTTAGTTCTTCTTGTAGGACTGCTATTTCTAGGTAGTAAATGCAAACCCTCTGAATCTCCAGCCGCTTTTAGCTCAGCGCGTTTAGCAGAGTACTGTTCTATCATTTTTATTCTCTTTAAATCTCGTGCGATTATTGATTTCTTGGCCATACTATTTTCCTTCTTTCATGAACGGCATCCCGAACTTTACTAATAGAGCTTTTGCGCCTTCTGCGTTTTCACAATTTATTACGAAATTCACCTGCAGACCATGTGGTGTAGTTGTCTCTTCAAATGACAGCTCGGGAAAAACTGATTGATCCGTGAACCCAAGGCTGTAATTACCTTGCATGTCAAAAGCTTTGTTAGAAACACCGTGGAAATCTCTTAATCTTGGTAATACTACGTTTATAACTCTGTCCATGAATTCATACATACGTTCACCACGTAATGTAACCATGGTTCCAATTTTGCTACCTTCACGTAATTTAAACGTTGCGATGGATACTTTTGAAGCTCGCTCGATTGGTTTTTGCCCTGTAATCTTGGCGAGCGTGTTATTTGCAACTTCCATCAATTTTTTCTCATCTTTTGCTTTTCCTAGACCTACGTTTACTACAATTTTCATAAGAACTGGTGCTTGGTTTACATTTTTTAAACCTAACTCTTTTACTAGTTCGGTCCTAAATTGTTCTAGATATTGAATTTTAAGCCTTGCTGAAGTAGATACAGTAGCAGACTTTTTCTTTATAGGTGCTTTGGTTTTAGTTTCAGCCATTACTTTATCTCCTTTCCGTTGCGCTTAAATACACGTACCTTATTGCCGTCTTTATCAAATTTATAACCTATTTTGCTTGGTTTCTTACTAGATGGTTCAACAATAGCTACTTTACTTACCCAAATTGGCTTTGTAATATCGACAATTCCACCTTGTGGATTTGTTTGAGATGCTTTTATGTGTTTCTTAACAATATTGATTCCTTCAACAGTGACTTTGTTTAAAGTAGGATGTGTCTTTTCAATTTTTCCGCTCTGACCCTTATACTTACCACTTAGAACGACTACTGTGTCACCCTTTTTCAATCTAATCTTTGAAACAGGCATAGTTTCCATATTTTTTAACTTGAAGCTCATTTAAAGTACCTCCGGGGCAAGGCTGATAATTTTTGCATAGCCTAAATCTCTTAGTTCACGAGGAACTGGCCCAAAAATACGAGTACCTTTAGGAAGTTTGTCGTCACCAATTATTACTGCAGAATTGTCATCAAATTTAATTGTCGAGCCATCTTTTCTTTGAATTGTGTCTTTTGTTCTCACGATAACTGCTCTTACTACTGTCTTCTTCTTTACTGTACCGCTAGTAGAGGCTTGTTTTACAGTAGCTACAATAGTGTCACCAATTCCGGCATAACGCTTTCTAGTTCCGCCTAATACTCTGATGCAAAGAATTTCTTTCGCTCCGCTGTTGTCGCATACGCCTAGTCTTGATTCTTGTTGTATCATGACTTCTCCTCAACAGTTTCTTCTTTTGGCTCTGCGGTTACGTTTTCGACACGATCAGCCTCAGCAATTTTTGCCCTTGAGATAATTTTCACTAATTTAAGCTTCTTTCTTGCAGATATTGGTCTGGTTTCTACAACCTCGACAACATCCCCAACAACAGCTTCATTATTCTCATCGTGCGCAATGTATTTTGTGCTTCTGCTGAACTGCTTCTTATATATTGGGTGAGTTTTTCTTACAGTCGTGCTTAATACAATAGTTTTATCAGCTTTGTCAGATACAACTGTTCCTATAATTGATCGTGCCATATTATGCCCTCTCCTTAGATAGTTGTTCACCTAGTACGGTTAACATTCGTGCCATTTCTCGGCGTTTAATTCGAATAATTCTTGTGTTTTGAACTTCGCCCATGTGTACTCTTCGTCTCATTTCAGCAATTTCTTCTCTAAGCTTTGTAGTTTCGGTTGCAAGCTTTTCAGTAGTCATTTCTCGTATTTCTTCCATTTTTAACATGATTTTATGATACCTCTCGCTTGATAAACCTAGTCTTAACAGGCAACTTGTGAGATGCGAGTCTCATTGCTTCGCTTGCATCTTCAGGAGTTACTCCAGCAATTTCGAATAGCACTGTTCCAGCTTGTACTTTTGCTGCAAAATATTCAGGATTTCCTTTTCCGCCACCCATTTTGACGTCCTGCGGTTTCTTGGTAATAGGTGTGTGCGGAAAGATTCTTATCCAAATTTGTCCACCACGCTTTATATATCTAGTCATTGCTTGTCTAGAAGCCTCTATTTGTCTACTAGTGATTCGTTCGTTTTCAATTGACTGAAGTGCGTACTCGCCAAAAGCTATTGAGTTACCAGAAGTAGCAGGTCCATCATTTCGTCCTTTGCGTACTTTTCTGAATTTGGTTCGGTTTGGAACTAACATGTTAGACTACCTCGCCTTTGTATATCCATACTTTTACACCAATGATTCCGGCTGGGGTTTTTGCTTCAGCTTTCGCAAAGTCAATATCTGCACGAATTGTGTGAAGCGGAACTGAACCTTGAACTTCTTTTTCTCGTCTAGACATTTCAGCTCCGTTTAATCGGCCAGCTACTTCAATACGGATACCTTTTGCTCCACCACGCATTGTAGCTGCAGCTGTTGACTTTATAGCTCGTCTAAATGCAATTCGGCGCTCTATTTGGTTTGCGATGTTCTCAGCAACAAGTTTTGCGAATAATTCAGTCTTTTTTACTTCTTCAATATTTATTCTTACAGGTGTTTTGTAAATATTTTCAGCTTCAAGCTTCAACTCGTTAACACCAGCTCCACCTCTTCCAATGACAACACCGGCTTTACCAGTTTGAATTGTAATTGTAATCTGATTAGGTGAGCGTTCTATGTCAACTCTGTTGATTGCAGCACGTGAACCTAGTTTGTTATCGATTAGTCTTCGAACATTCAGATCATCCGTTAAGAAATTTCGGTATTCACGCTTGCTTGCAAACCACTTACTTCTCCAGTTTTTGTTAACTTGAAGACGCATGCTAATTGGGTTAACTTTTTGTCCCATTATTTGGTCTCCTTTTCAGTTGCTGGCTTTTCTTTGCTTGCAACTGCTTTTTTAACTCTAACTTCACCATCAACTGAAACTCTAATGTGGCTCGTTTTTCTTTGGAAGGGTAGTGCGCGTCCATGTGCTGCTGGTCGATATCGTTTAATACGTGGGCCGGCTGTAACGGTAATTTCGGTAATTTTCAATGTATCAGGTTTTAGGCTATGATTGTGCTCTGCGTTAGCCTTTGCACTTGAAATAACTTTAGATACCGCTAAAGCTGAACGTCGTGGTGTGTGGCTCAATATAACTAGTGCATCTGCAACAGTTCGGCCTCGTACTAAAGCAGCTACTTCTGATACTTTTCTTGGGCTTTGGTGTACACCTTTAGCTAATGCTATTACTGACATATACTATTCCGCCTTCGCTATCTTTCCGCCGTGTTTGCGGAACTTACGTGTAGGAGAGAATTCTCCTAATTTATGACCAACCATATTTTCTGTGATATATACAGGAACGTGAACTTTACCATTATGTACAGCAACTGTTCTGCCTACGAATTCAGGAGGTATTGTGCAAGCTCTCGCCCAAGTTTTTACAATTGTTCGGTCGTCATTTCCAAGAGCAGCCAGCTTTTTAGCTAGTTTAGGGTCTATAAATGGTCCTTTTTTCAGTGATCTAGACATGTTATTCCTTATTTCCTCTTCGCTTCGTGACGGCTCTTCACGATAAATTTATTTGATGTCTTGGTTCGATTACGCGTCTTATAGCCAAGAGTTTTCTGACCCCATGGTGTTCTAGGTGCCTGACCATGATTTGTGCTACCACCAACGCCGTGTCTACCACCGTCTCCACCACCGTGAGGGTGATCTACTGCGTTCATAACTACACCACGAACAGATGGGCGAATGCCCATTTTTCGCTTTCGTCCTGCTTTACCAAACTTAACGTTCTGATGTTGGTCGTTTCCGATACTGCCAATACTTGCCATGCAAGCAGAAGGGACTTTTCTTACTTCTCCACTAGGCAAACGAACTTGGCAATAATCATCTTCTTTAGCGATAAGCTGTGCACTGTTTCCAGCACTACGAACAAGTCGTGCACCTCCACCTGGGATTAACTCAACCGCGTGAATTACTGAACCAGCTGGAATATTTTTAAGCGGTAAGCGGTTACTGGTAGAAATTGGCGATTCAGCACCTGATTCAACTTTTTTACCAACTTTTAAGCCTTTAGCAGCAATAATATAATGCGGCTCACCGTTTTTGTCTTTAAGTCGTGCTATATCGGCACTTCTGTTTGGGTCATATTCAATGTGTTCAACTATAGCTTCTGTGCCAGGCGCGAGGTTAAAATTAATGTTTCTTAAAAACCTAGTCACTCCACCACCTTGGTGTCTTGTAGTTATACGTCCTTGATTATTACGTCCTGATTGTTTCTTTTTAATAGTTATCAAAGAACGGGTTGGCTTGTTAGTTGTGATTGCAGAAAAATCACGAGTTGTCATTCCGCGCTGACCAGGAGTTGTTGGGTTATAAGTTTTTATAGCCATGGCTTACTTCCCATCCTTTTTGGCTTTTTTAGCTGCTTTTTCTGCAGATTTTTTAGCAACTTCAGTAGATTTCTCAGCTTTAACTTCTGCCTCTTCAACAGCGGCAAAAATAGGTATAGCATTGCCTTCAGCTAACGTTACATATGCCTTCTTAAGATCAGAACGCATTCCGTTTTCAAACTTTCGGCCTTTATAAGCACGTTTTGCTTTGCCCTTTGTATTTACCATGTTTACTTTAGTGACTACTACTTCATAAGTTTGCTCAACTGTTTTAGCTACTTGATGCTTGTTAAGTGAAGAGTCAACATTAAACACGTAAACTCTTGAGTTGCTAAGTGCGTAGGTTTTTTCGCTCATTTTTGGCTTTAAGACGATAATACTCATTACTTTATGGCCTCTTTCTTCTCACCAAGCCATGCATGGACTATTTCAAGAGCTTTAGTCGTAATAACCAATGTGTCGGCATTCATAATGTTGTAGGTGTTTAGATAGTTAGCTTGGACAACTTCTACTTTGCTTATATTAGCTACAGACCTGTCAACTTCAGGTGTTTTTGAATCTACCGCTATTAAAATGCGGCCCTTTGCTCCTATTTTGCTTAGTAGTGCTTTGGCCGCAGATGTTTTTCCGTCTTTTGCGCTAAAATCTTCAATAATAATCATGTTTCCAGAACCTGCTTTAAGCGTCAGTGCTTGACGAATAGCCACGCGCTTAGCCTTAATGTTCATATTCTTTGAATAGTTCTCAACACCAAGTGGGCCAAAGGTAATTCCACCACCGCGCCAGATTGGTACTCTTATAGAACCAAAACGTGCACGTCCTGTTCCTTTTTGTTTCCAAGGCTTTCGTCCACCACCGCTAACTTCACCACGTCTTAGCGTCTTTGCTAGGTTTTCTCGGCCATTTGCTAAATACATTAGGTATGCTTGTCTTAATAGTTCGTGATTCTTAGGTTCAACAGAAAAAACAGCCTTGTCGAGTTTTGCAGGTGAAGTGGCCTTTGCGCCGGCTTTCGTAAATGTTGCTGTAGCCATTATTTGACTCCTTTTACAAGGACAATGCTGTGTCTTGGGCCAGGAATTGCACCAGTTATTGCTAGTAAGCCTTTTTCTGCATCAACTATCGAAACTTTAAGGTTCTTAACAGTTATGCGTTCGCCACCCATACGTCCGGCCATTTTCTTGCCTTTAAAAATCTTTTGAGGGTACATAGAACCAATTGAACCAACTTTTCGAGTGTCACCTTTGCCACCATGTGTTGCTCGTTGTCTGTGAAAGTTGTGTCTCTTGATTGTTCCTGCGTGACCCTTACCTTTGCTTGTACCAACAACGTCAACCATGTCTCCAACTGAAAAGACCTCGGCTGTAAGTTTGCTTCCTACTGCGAGATCTTCTGGTAATTCTGTTGTTTCTGTTCTAAATTCGCGCACAATCTTAGGTTGAATATTAGCTGGCTTGTTGTGGCCGAGTTGTGCGTTATTAGCTTTTTTTGTTTCTTCAAATCCGATTTGTAAGGCTTGATAACCGTCAATTTCATCATTCTTAATTTGAGTAATTACGCAGGGAGTTGCAGAAAGCAGAGTAACAGCACTAACAACACCATCATCGCTGATTGTGCTTGTCATGCCAATTTTTCTGGTAATTAATGCCTTCATTTATCCCTTTGTTATTAACTTTTATCACTTAAAACAACTGTTACTGTTTCTATTGTCTTAGACATAAAAACACTTGGTGTGAGGCAGTTTCCCTTTTCTTTGGACTTACCAAATCACCAAGTAATAGCGATGTTCCTAACAGTTTAACATAAGATTATTTCATCTGTCAATACGTAGACAATTCTACAATGAAAAAGTTGGGAGTTTCGAGTCACAAGTCACGATATGCTAGACTTGCAACACTAGACCCAAGGGGAGCCAGAAGGATATGAATGAAGCAAACAAAAGGATAATATATTCAATTTTACGATCAATTTTAAAGTGTTCATGTGTGGCGAAAACTAGCCCTAAAATTAATCCTACGGGGATTGGTATCTGAAAATTACTCCCTGCAGACTCAATATATATCCACTGAGATCCAAGAATCAAAAATACCACAGCTTTCAAGAAGAATGCAGAGTCCCTGTCAACCGATGCATTTTTTCTACTATTTTTATATAAAGTTTTCTTTTTCTTAACCATTAGCAATATTCTACCATCCCCTGATCTTAGATGCCAGACTCTTAACCTTAAAGTTACATCTTTATTTCTGCGTCGCAGCCAGCAGGAAGACTAAGATTCATAAGAGAATCAATTGTCTTTGGGGTTGGCTCAAGAACATCAATAAGACGTTTGTGAATACGCATTTCAAATTGTTCACGGCCTTTTTTGTATACGTGAGGGCTTTTTACAACAGTAAAGGTACTTTTACGTGTTGGGAGAGGTATCGGGCCGGCAATTGTTGCTCCAGTTCTAAGTGCTGTGTCAACAATTTGTTTTGCTGACTGGTCAATAACCTTGTGGTCATAAGCCTTTAAACGAATACGAATTCTCTGCTTCATTGGTGCTGCTTCAGCTGGCTTAGCTACATGCGCAGACTTTTTAACTTCTGGTGCTTTAACTTCAGCTTTAGCAACTGGCTTAGCTGCTGGTTTTGCTTTTTTTTCTACTGGTTTCTTGGCTTCCGCCATAAAAAATTCTCCCTGTGATGTAACATCTTCTTATATTCTTAAGCGAAACAAGACGACTTTTAGTCACCACGATTAGTTTATGATCTGATTTTACAATAAAGTAAGCCATTAGTAAACTTATTTGTAGCTTGGACCTTAGACTGACTGGATTGAGTGCAGATTGGAAGCTCTTCGTTCTGGAGCAAAAATCTAGCTGTATACCTAATACTGCTATTTTTGATACAGAGCGAAAACTTTCAATATATGCCAAGAACAAACAAATTAGGAGTCGATTTATCGACCCCTAATTTGTTTAGTGACCAGTTAGTCGCATTAATTACTTAGTAATTTTTGTAACAACACCAGCACCTACGGTTCGGCCACCCTCACGGATAGCAAAACGTAGTCCCTGATCCATAGCAATCGGCGCAAGCAATTTCACTTTGAAGGTTATTGTGTCACCTGGCATAACCATTTCTTTGTCAGCCGGAAGTTCAACCTCACCAGTTACGTCTGTTGTTCTAAAGTAGAACTGTGGCTTGTATCCCTTGAAAAACGGGGTGTGTCGTCCACCTTCTTCTTTAGTCAAAACGTAAACCTCTGCATCAAATTCTGTGTGAGGAGTAATTGTTCCTGGCTTACATAGAACCTGACCTCTTTCGATGTCTTCACGCTCAATACCTCTTAAAAGTACACCTGCGTTGTCACCGGCTTGCCCTTGGTCTAGAGACTTTTTGAAAGCTTCAATTCCTGTAACAACTGATTTCACTGTTGGGCGGATTCCAACAATTTCAATTTCGTCGTTAACTTTAACTACGCCAGTTTCAATACGTCCAGTAGCAACTGTACCGCGACCTTTAATTGAGAAAACATCCTCAATAGGCATCAAGAATGGCTTGTCTAGATCTCTCTTTGGTTCTTCAATAAAATCATCCATGGCCTTTACAAGCTCCATGATTGATTCTTCATAAGTTGCATCACCTTCAAGAGCTTTTAGTGCAGAACCCTTAACTATTGGTGAATTTTCATCGTAACCATACTTTGAAAGTAGTTCACGAATGTCCATTTCGACTAATTCAACTAGCTCTGCGTCTGCAACATCCATCTTGTTTAAGAAAACAACGATTTTTGGAACTCCAACTTGGTTAGCAAGCAAAACGTGTTCACGAGTTTGGGGCATAGGACCATCAGCGGCTGATACAACCAATATTGCTCCGTCAACCTGGGCAGCTCCAGTAATCATGTTCTTTACGTAGTCAGCATGACCTGGCATGTCTACGTGTGCGTAGTGACGCTTTTCTGACTCATATTCTTGGTGAGAAGTTGCAATGGTAATACCACGAGCCTTCTCTTCTGGTGCTTTGTCGATTTGATCAAAGGCTACAGCTTTGTTCGTTTCGCTAGGCATTTTCTTTGCTAGTACTGCAGTTATTGCAGCTGTAAGCGTAGTTTTACCGTGGTCAACGTGACCCATAGTTCCTACGTTTACGTGTGGCTTAGTTCTGTCAAAATTTGCCATTTTTTAAAATTCCTTTCAGGGATTTTAAAGTAACTAGTTGTTTTATAGCTATTTAAGTACGCTATAAATCCTACTTACTTCTTTTGTGGTTGCTATCCCACCTTTTAGTTTATAAGGGTTTAATGAATTGTTACTTTCGCGATCCATATTGACTAGTGTTTTATGACGTCACTAGCAAAAGCCCTCACGCGAGTTATCAATATATTACCGAATAATTTAAAACTTGTAAAGCTCTATTTAGACCGCGAACTGCTCAGCTTAAATTTTGGTGGGGTATACATTCTTCCAACCACACCTAGCCCAACAGCTTGGTCTAGTGCGGCCCTTACCGCTCTGGCAGATTGTACATCTTTGCCACTTTCAGTTCTTGGATTAAGCAACCAACTTATCAGTTCGGTACCCTCCAGCCTTGCATAAGCTCTCAAGCCTAGGTCGTTTGAGCCTAATCTTCTCCTGCCTGGAATGCCTCTTAACGTGCTTTGAATACTACCTCTTAACAAGAGTAACCAGTTCAGTTCCGGCGATTCCGCGTAGTCTGAATTTCTGACGCCCTCTAAAGCAACACGAGCACCAAGTCTTACAGCATCAGCTTGCAAGTATGCATCTGCTTCTGGAGTCCTAACACTTAAGCCCCATGTTAGCTCTCCGCACCTATCTTCCGTTTGTGGAGTAGGTTTTTCAACTAAGCCCAACATTAGGTTTACAGCCTCTACCATTTCGGGAGTGTTAATACTACCAATCATCTTGCCTGCAGTAGCTATTGTTGCAGCCGGATCAAATTCTGTACCATTTCCTCTAATCATAAAGATATTATAACATACCTGTTTGGGTTAGTAAATACTTTAATCTGAGCGCAGTACTCTATGTAGCTTTAGAGACAGTTTTTATGCCTTGCTAGACATATTTACTAACTTTACTTTGCGTTTTTGGCAGCTATGGCTTCGGCGACGTTATTTGGAACGTCGGCATAGTGGTCAAGTTCCATTGAGGAGCTAGCTCTTCCTTGTGACATTGAGCGCAGATTAGTAGTGTACCCAAACATTTCACCTAACGGTACAAACGCAGTTATTTCTTTAATTCCAGCATTCAAATCTTCCATTGTTTCAACACGGCCACGCTTACCGTTCAAGTCACCGATTACGTCACCCATAAAGTTTTCAGGAGTAACAACAACTACTTTCATGATAGGTTCTAGAAGTACTGGTTTTGCGTTTTTTACGCCAGCTTGAAGCGCCATTGAACCGGCGATTTTAAAGGCCATTTCGTTAGAGTCTACATCGTGGTAAGAACCATCATATAGCTCAGCTTTAATGTCAACAACTGGGTATCCAGCTAATACACCATTGTTCATAGCTTCGATTATTCCCTGTTGTACAGGTTTTATATACTCAGAAGGAACAGTTCCTCCCTTAATAGAGTTAATAAACTCAAAGCCTTTACCTTGTTCGTTTGGCGACAGTCTAAGCCATACGTCACCGTACTGACCACGTCCACCAGACTGACGAATAAATTTACCTTGCACTTCAACATTTTCTTTGCGGATAGTCTCACGGTACGCTACCTGTGGTGCTCCGATGTTTGCCTCAACCGCAAATTCGCGTTTCATTCTATCTACAATGATTTCAAGATGAAGCTCACCCATACCACTAATAACTGTTTGACCAGTTTCAGCATCAACTTTGATTCTAAACGTTGGGTCTTCTTCTGCAAGCCTTTGCATGGCAAGGCTCATTTTTTCTTGGTCAGCCTTAGTTTTAGGCTCGATTGCAATACTTACAGGTGGTTCTGGGAATGTTATGCTTTCTAGCACGATCGGATGAGCTGGGTCGCTTAATGTATGACCAGTAGTAGTGGCCTTAAGCCCAACAATTGCTGCTATATCTCCGGCCGTAACTTCTGGTACTTCTTCACGTTTGTCGGCCTGCATTCTTACGATACGGCCAATTCTTTCTTTTTCACCGTTTGAACTATTCAATACATACGAACCAGATACTAATTTACCCGAATAAACTCTAAAATAAGCTAACTTTCCGACAAACGGGTCGGTTGCAATTTTAAATGCTAGGCCTGACATAGGTTCTGATTCTGAAGGTTTTCGTTCTAGCTTGTCCCCAGTTTTTGCGTCTTCTCCCCAAGTACTGCCCCTATCGATTGGGCTTGGCATAAGTTCAGTAACTAAATCTAGAACTTTTTCAACAATTACGCCTCGTCCGTCTCCGCCAGTTACGACAAAAAACTTTCCGCCCAACACTGCTAAACGTATTGCTTCTTTAATTTCCGCTTCGCTTAAACCTTCTTCACCGACTTCAAAATATTTTTCAAGCATCTTTTCGTCTTCGGCTACAGCATTTTCAATAAGCAAGCTACGGTATTTTTTAACTTGATCCATCATATCTGCCGGAATTTCACCAACTACAAGTTCTTTATCTGTAAAATCTTTATATGTGTAGGCCTTCATAGACACTAAATCTACGATTCCATTTATGCTCTGTTCAAAACCAATAGGCAGATGAATTGGAAAGGCTGCTTTTGTAAGCCTGTTATGGATACTTTCAAGTGATTTATAAAAGTCTCCGCCAGTTTGGTTAATCTTATTAATAAAGCAAATACGAGGTACGCCGTACTTATCAGCCTGACGCCAAACAGTTTCAGATTGACTCTCAACGCCCATTTTACCGTCAAATACTACGACAGCACCGTCAAGAACACGAAGTGAGCGTTCTACTTCAACAGTGAAGTCGATATGACCTGGAGTATCAATAATGTTAATTTGGTGGTCTTTCCAATAGCAAGTTACAGCGGCGGATACAATGGTAATACCACGTTCACGCTCTTGTGCCATCCAGTCAGTTGTAGTCTCGCCGTCGTGTACAGCACCAATTTTATGCTTCAAACCTGTTCGGTACAAAATACCTTCAGTTGTTGTGGTTTTACCGGCATCAATATGTGCAATAATTCCGATGTTTCTAATTTTATCTAGTGTTACTTTTTTTCCTGCCATTTTTTTCAGTCCTTTTTCCCTAAAGTGTTTTAAGTTGTTTAATTGCCGAAGTCGTCACGTGATTCTAAATATTGGTTAACATCAATCGGATTACCTACGTTTCCCATGCAGGCGTCCAAAGCAAAAGCGCAAACTTTATCTGTCAAGTCTACTGTATGCGGATTACCTTGGCAGGTTTCACAAGCCAGTATTGCACGGGATATGTTTAGAGCGTTATTTTGTGCTTCAGCCACAGTTTCAAGAAAGACCAGTTCATCATCTTCTTCTTTAAAACCATCTGTTGGTTTTAGAATCTCATGCATCTGGTCGTCTGCTAGCATTGCTTGTTCACCACTTTTTCCATAAGGGCATCCGAGAGCGGTGGCGACTAAAGCTGGAGGCCTAACTTCAGCTTGAAGAACATCACCCATACTTAAGTTCTCGCGAAGTGAGCGAAGGCTCGGTTAGCTTCTGCCATTTTGTGGGTATCTTCTTTTTTCTTGAAGGCTACACCAGTTTGGTTATATGCGTCTGCAAGCTCAATTGCAATACGTTCACTCATTGGCATACCTTTTTTAGCACGTGTTGCTTGAACAAACCACATAACAGTTAGATGTTTTTGACGTTGACCTTTAACTTCAAAAGGAATTTGATAGTTAGCACCACCGACACGTCGTGAACGAGTTTCCATAAATGGAGTTACGTTCTTTATTGCTTTATCAAAAACTTCGATAACATTCTCGTTTTTTACTTTTTTTGCGGCTTTTTCCATTCCTTCATAAACAATGCGTTCTGCTAACTGTTTTTTACCATTTAGCATTACACGGTTTATTAATCGCTGTACCATTTCAGAATTATATTTTCGATCTGGTAGTTTTGGGCGAACCAAAGCTTTAGTAGTTTTACGTGGCATAATTATTTGCCCTTCTTTGTGCCGTATTTACTTCGGCCTCTTTTACGGTCTTGAACACCTTGAAGGTCTAGAGCCCCGCGAACAATGTGGTATCTAACACCAGGAAGATCCTTAACACGACCACCGCGGATAATTACCACTGCGTGTTCTTGCAAATTATGACCTTCACCACCAATATATGCCCACACTTCGTAGCCGTTGTTCAAACGAACGCGGGCAACTTTACGCAAGGCTGAGTTAGGTTTTTTAGGTGTTTTAGTAGTTACTTTTACACAAACCCCACGCTTAAACGGGGCAGATTTTTCGTAGTTTGTGTTATTTAAGTTATTCACCACGCGGTGAAGCGCAGGTGATTTACTTTTAGGCTTAGCCGTTTTACGAGGCTTCCTAACTAATTGATTGATTGTTGGCATAAGTTCCTTTCGATTTGTAATCTGTCTGCTGCATGGATTTACTACCTTATGCCTAGTAGTAAATTTGTTCCACGGCTCGGATTACTTTATGTTTAATGTACTTATTTTAACAGATATATTATTCGGCTGCAACTGCTGCTTCAAATACTTCTTCGTTTTCAATTACTAACTCATTACCCTTGGCGCCTGTTCCAACAGGGATTAGACGACCTAAGATAACGTTCTCTTTCAAACCAAACAGATTATCAACCTTACCACTGGTAGCGGCGCCGATTAATACTCTTGTCGTGTCCTGGAAGCTGGCAGCACTCAAGAATGAATCTGTGCTTAGTGATGCCTTTGTTATTCCAAGTAGCAACTGGTTGTACCTAACAAGCTGGAAGCCTTTTGAAGCAAGCTTTTCGTTTGTTTCAAGAACTGACTGCTTGCTAACAATGTCACCTGTTACATATTCGCTGTCACCCGGCTCGTCAATTTGTACACGACTAAACATTTGACGCACAATGATTTCAAGGTGTTTATCAGCAATGTTCTGACCCTGAGCTGCAAAGATGCGCAGAATTTCGTTCATGATGTAGCGCTGTGTTGGTTCTACACCTGCAAGAGTAATTAACTCATGAAGATTAATTGAACCGTTAGTTAGTCTTTGACCTGCTACAACGTCATCACCATCTTTAATCAATACTTGCTTAAAGTTCGGTATTTCGTATCTCCCGGCGGATTGTTTGCCAGGAGTTATTATCAGCTTAGTCTTAGTTACTTCAACTATACCTGCAACTGGTGCAGTCAGAGGGTCTTCTCCGTTTTTCTTACTTGCAAGAACATCTCCGACTTGTACGTCGCTACCTGAAGCAACAGCTACAACTCTTTTACCTACTTCTAATTCTTCAACTTTTACACCCTTTGGTGTTACTTGAATTATGTAGTGGTTGCCTTCTTCCCATACTTTTGCGTTACCATCAGACTCAGACAAAAATGCCTGACCTTTTGGTGTTCGTACTTCAAACAACTCTTCAACACGAGGAAGTCCCGTTGTAATATCTTCTCCCGCAACACCACCGGAGTGGAAAGTCTTAAGAGTAAGCTGGGTACCAGGTTCTCCAATACTTTGAGCTGCAATAACGCCGACGGGGTGATACAAATCTACAAGTCGTCCTGTTGCTGGGTCAACACCATAGCTCTTCTGCGGAATTCCACGAACAGAAGGAATTGATAGAACACTCATGATTTTTACACCATCAAGTTTTTCGTCTTTTTCAATTGATTCAGCAATTTCTTGGGTAAATAACTCACCCTTCTTGACATACTTCGCAACATCTTCTGCCGCGTAACGTCCTTGAAGCCTGCTTCGGTAACTTACGCCAATTTCTTCAGCGTCTGAGCGGTACATTGCAAAACCTGGGTCTTCAATATCCTCATCAGTAGTAAATACGTCCTGAGAAACATCAACTAATCTTCTTGTTAAGTATCCTGAATCTGCTGTCTTTAGAGCTGTATCAATCATACCCTTACGTGCACCACGAGTAGCAGTAAAGTACTCCAGTGGCGTAAGACCTGATTTATAGTTGTTCTTAATAGGAAGCTCAATTGCATTACCGGTTGCATCAGTAACAACTCCCAGTAATCCAACAGCTGTCTTAACCTGTCCGATGTTACCTCTTGCACCTGAATTAACTGCGGTAGACATAGAACTATCTTCTTTAACGAATTGTTCAGCAAGAGTTTTTTGAACTTTTGCATCAGTTTTCATCCAGTTGTCTACGGTAAGTCGGTATCTTTCGTCGTTAGTTATGAAACCTTGGTCATATTGGTCACTTATTTCTGCTGTCTTTTTCTCTCCACCTTCAATAAGTTCTTTTACACCCTTGACGTCAGTAAAGTCTGACATACCCATGGAAAGTCCCGAACGGGTTGCGAATTCAAATCCTACTCGTTTTAGCTCATCAGCGATTCGAGCCGTTTCTTCTTGACCATATTGAGCAAAAACTGCCGCCATTACACCTTGTAATTTTTTCTTTGTCATTTCGTCATTTTGGAACGGAAAATCTTCTGGGAATATTTCGTTAAATATTACTCGCCCAAGAGTCGTTAATCGATTTTCACCTCTGTATGTTATATTTACTGGACTTTGCACTACTATAACGCCTTTATCTCTTGCCATAACTGCTTCCGCAATACTGCTGTATGATTTAGGCTTTTGTTCTTTCACACCAGGACGGTCGTATGTTAAGTAGTAACAACCCAAAACAATATCTTGTTCGATGTGTAAAATTGGAGAACCATCTGCTGGTTTTAGCAAGTTCTTGTTGCTTGCCATAATATCTCTAGCTTCAGCTTGAGCCTTGTTGCTGAGAGGTAAGTGAACTGCCATTTGGTCACCGTCAAAGTCAGCGTTGAAACCCTTACAAACTAACGGGTGAAGCTGTATAGCTTTACCTTCGATTAGAACAGGTTTAAATGCTTGAATTGAAAGTCTGTGAAGACTTGGTGCACGGTTCAAAAGTACATATTTTTCTCTAATCACAAAGTCTAGGGCATCCCAAACTGCTATTTCACCTAGTTCTATCATTCTTGTTGCACTTCTAATGTTATGGGCCTGGTCTCTATCGATTAAGCAACCTATGACGAATGGCTTAAATAACTCTAAAGCCATCATTTTTGGTAGTCCACACTCATCAATGTTCAGCTCAGGTCCAGCAATAATTACTGAACGACCTGAATAATCGACTCTTTTACCAAGTAAGTTCTGCCTGAATCGACCTTGCTTACCCTTCAACATATCGCTAAGTGATTTTAGGCGTCGTCTTTGACCCGTTGAGGCAATTGCACGTCCTGAGCGAGTGCTGTTGTTGTCAATCAAAGCATCTACAGCTTCTTGCAACATACGTTGTTCATTTCGGCAAATTACTTCTGGCGCATTTAAGTCAATTAACTTCTTCAAACGATTATTTCGGTTTATTACTCTTCGGTAAAGATCGTTTAAGTCACTCGTTGCAAAACGGCCACCTGTTAGCTGTACCATAGGTCGAAGATCCGGAGGAATCACAGGCAGTACGCTGACGCACATGCTTGTAGGTTTGATGCCGGCACGATGCATACTTTCTAGTAGTCTCAATCTCTTCATTAACTTCTTGCGTCGTTGTCCTTTAGCTTCTTCTACTTCAACTTGCAAAGACTCAATCAGCTTATTTAAATCAACCTCTGTTAGAAGATCTTTCAAAGCTGTTGCTCCCATACCCACTTCGATAACATCATTCATTTCTTCTGGAAGATTTCTATAATCTGTCTCAGATAATAGTGCCTGACGTTCTAATGACTGTAGTTGTGCCTTATACTCTGCAAACCCTAGTTCTAGTTCTTCTAGTTCTTTTGTCTGCATTTCTGCTAGCGTTTTGACGTTTGCACCTTCTACTTTAGCTTCAGCTTCATATCTAATCTTTATTGCTTCTTTAGCTGCTGCAAATTCTGCCTCTTTGTCAGTAAGTAGTTTTGCTTTAGCTGTTTGATCTACGCTGACAACAATGTAGCTAGCAAAGTATGCGACTCGCTCTAAATTCTTAACTGTCATACCAAGTAGCAAGCCAATTGCACTCGGTGTGCCTCTCAAAAACCAGATGTGTGCAACAGGTGTAGCTAGTTGAATGTGACCCATTCGTTCGCGTCTTACAATGCTTCTGGTGACAAGTTCACCCTTCTTGTCGACTGCTGCTTCACGGCTTCTTACACCTTTGAATTTTGCGTCATGTGGGTTTATATCTTTAACTGGTCCAAAAATTCTCTCGCAGAACAAACCATCACGTTCAGGTTTTTGAGTTCTATAGTTGATAGTTTCTGGTTTAGTAATCTCGCCGTTGCTCCAATCCAAAATATCTTCTGGGCTAGCAACTGCTAAACGAACTGCATCAAAATCTTCAATGTTTATGCTGTTTGTATATTTTCTCATGACTGTTCTCCTTCGTCTTCAGTGTCAGTGGCATATTCGTGCTCTACGTGCGCATCCTCAGTTTCATCTACTATAACTTCTTCTGTTTCGTCATCTACGCCAACTATTGCAAAATCATCTCCAAGCTTAGCGTCTTCGGTTACGTCTACATCAGAAATCGCTTCTTCAGGTACATCAATTACTGATGGGTGATCTGCTTCGTCTTTGATGTTGCTTTGTAGAATTTCTTCTGCATCAAGAATTTCTTCTTTATCGCCGGCTTTTTCAATCAAATCTACTTTCAGACCTAAGCCTTGAAGTTCTTTTACAAGAACATTGAAGCTCTCAGGTACTTTTGGCCCAACTATTTCAGTGCCCTTGATTATTGATTCGTAAGCCTTGCTTCGTCCATAAACATCGTCAGATTTTATAGTAAGCATTTCCTGCAAAATGTTAGCTGCGCCATAAGCTTCTAGCGCCCAAACTTCCATTTCTCCGAATCTCTGACCACCATTTTGTGCTTTACCGCCAAGAGGCTGTTGAGTAACCATCGTATATGGTCCGGTAGATCTAGCGTGAATCTTGTCTACAATCATGTGATTTAGCTTGATCATGTACATAGAACCAACTGTAGTTTTTTCATTGAATGGCTCACCGGTATGCCCATCATAAAGTTGCTGTTTTCCGTCTTCAGGTAAACCAGCTTCTTTTAGTAACTCATGAATTTTCTCAATTGAAACGCCGTCGAATGAAGGGCTAGCAACTTTGAATCCAAGAGTTTTAGCGGCCATTCCAAGGTGAGTTTCAAATAACTGACCGATGTTCATACGACTTGGCACACCAAGTGGGTTCAAAACAATATCAACTGGAGTTCCGTCTGCTGTGAATGGCATGTCTTCTACTGGTAGAATTCTTGCGATAACACCTTTGTTACCATGACGTCCACCTAATTTATCACCAACAGAAATTTTTCGCATCTGTGCAACGAATACCTGGATTTGCATAATTACTCCAGCTTTTAGCTCGTGTCCGTTAGCTCTTGAGAAAACTTTAACACCTACAACTTTTCCGTGTTTTCCATTGCTCATTCTCTGCGAGGTATCACGTACTTCTTTAGCTTTTTCACCAAAGATAGCTCGAAGTAGTCTTTCTTCGCTTGATAGTTCTTGCTCACCTTTTGGTGTAATTTTACCAACCAGAATGTCTCCAGGATGAACTTCTGCTCCTATTCTTACAATTCCGTCTTCATCAAGGTGACGTAGAGCGTCCTCAGACACATTTGGAATATCTCGAGTTACAATTTCAGGCCCAAGTTTTGTTTCACGAACTTCTGTCATGTAATCAACAATATGTATCGAAGTTAGAGTATCGTCTTGTACTAATCTTCTAGACAAAACTATTGCATCCTCAAAGTTGTATCCGTGCCATGGCATGAATGCAACAGTCAAGTTTTTACCAAGTGCTAACTCTCCACCGTCAATTGACATACCTTCAATGATTATGTCGCCTGCCTTAACTTTATCTCCAGTACTTACAACCACTTTTTGGTTGATTGATGTTCCTTCGTTACTGCGCAAGAAGTGAACTGGGTAATATGACTTCTTTGTGCTTTTATAAGCTATTACGATTTTTTCAGCGTGTGCTTCCAAAACCTCACCATCCTCTTCAGCCAATACTACTTGACCTGAGTTTATAGCAACGTCACCCTCTAAGCCAGTTCCAACAATTGGGCTTTCTGGAACAATAAGTGGTACTGCTTGGCGTTGTTGGTTGCTACCCATGAGTGAACGATATACGTAGTTCTTTTCAACAAAAGGAATTAAACCAGCACTAGAACCAATAATTTGTCTATCGGCTGCATCCATGTAGTTAATTTCGTTAGCGTCCACTTCTGTTGCAAGCAAATTTTTTCTGGCACTAACTCTGGATGAAGAGTAATGACCGTCGGCATTTACTTCCTCTCCGGCACTTGCAATTACAGCGTGTTCTTCGTCTGCTGCGTCTAAGTATTCAATTTTGTCAGTTACAACCGCTTTTACCGGCCACGACACACGTTCTTTAACAGCTGCAAGTTTTTTAGCTTGATCTGCAGTAATTTTTTGACCTGCTTTGACGATTACTTTTCCTGCCATATCTTCTAAATTGTGTGAAGCAGTATATCCTACTGCATCTTTAGCTGTGACCGCATTTATGACTTTTCGGTAAGGAGTTTCTATGAAACCGTAGTCATTAATGCGAGCATACATTGCCATGTTCAATACAAGTCCAATGTTTGCACCTTCAGGTGTTTCAACAGGACAAATACGACCATAATGAGTAGCGTGAGCATCACGAACTTCAAACCCTGCACGTTCTCTTGAGAGACCACCAGGTCCCATAGAACTTAATCGTCTCTTGTGAGCAAGCTCTGAGAGTGGGTTAATTTGGTCCATAAACTGTGAAAGCTGTGAACTTGCAAAAAACTCTCTGACTGCTGCCACTACTGGGCGTGCATTAATGAGCTGTGAAGGAGTGACAGTTTCAATTTCGCTCATAGACATTCTATCTTTAGCGTTTCTTTCCATTCTAAGAAGCCCAATTCTAAATTGTCTTTGGACTAGCTCACCTACTAGCTTAATGCGTCGGTTTGCAAGACTATCGATGTCGTCAGGTGATTCCTGCGTATTATTCAATCTTATAATTTCAGCTACAATTGCAGACAAATCTTCAAGGCGCATGATTCTATTCTCTATGGTATTAGTAACGTCCAAATTTAATCTTTTGTTAATCTTGTAACGTCCAACTCGGCTAAAATCAAAACGTTTGTAGTTGAAAAACATATTTTCTATTAAACTTTTTGCGTTATCAACAGTTGCTAAATCTCCAGGTCGAAGCCGTCTGTAAACCTCAATTAAAGATTCGTTAACTCCACGGGCTGGGTCTTTTTCAAGAGTTGCAGTTATATACCCAGTTTTTCCGCTGTCTACATGCTTAAACTCATCACGCATTTGTTGTTCGTTCATCCCTAGCGCTCTAAGCAAAGTTGTAACAGGGATTTTTCTTTTGCGGTCTATTTTTACAAACATAGCTCCAGATGTAGAAGTTTCAAATTCTAACCATGCGCCACGTCCTGGAATAACTTTCGCGCCGTAATAATTAACGCCACCATGTGAGTCAGCTGTGAAGAAAACGCCAGCACTTCTGATAAGCTGGCTGACTACTACACGTTCTGCTCCGTTAATAACAAAAGTTCCACGGCTAGTCATCCATGGATAATCACCTAAATAAATCTCTTGTTCTTTTACTTCGCCTGTAACCTTATTTGTTAGTTCAGCTATTGCTTTAAGGGGTGCGTCAAAACTAACGTTATTTTCACGCGCTTCCTCTTCAGTCATTTTTGGTTCTTCAAAATGATACTGTTTAAACCTAATGCTCAGTTTTGTACCCGTATAATCGTCAATTGGGCTTATTTCACTTAATATTTCTCCCAATCCTTCGTCAACAAACCACTTAAATGATTTGTTTTGGTGGTCTACTAAATTTGGTAGTCCGATAACTTGTTTTTTATTGGTAAAGAACTTGCGCTTATTTTCGCCGCGCGCAATTGGCTTTGACTTGGTAGTCTTTGGCATAGATGTCCATACTCCTCACCCTATTGATCAAATAGTGTGTTGTAATTATTACGTTAATATTCTAGCCGAAGGTTCTACGAGAGGCTTAATTCCGTGCCGTTTAAGAGACAAACGTAGCACTGCTCACTGGTACTCTACTTCTTATCATACAGTTTCTCTGATAATTAACTGTTTGTCAAATATTTTGTGTGGATAAGTTTAACTGCTAGCTAATTACTTTATCTACTAGACCGTACTTAACTGCTTCTTCTGCGGTCATCCAGTAGTCACGGTCAACGTCTTTTTGTATCTTAGACAGTTTCTGACCGGTATTCTCAGCTAAAATCTCATTCAGAAGCTCTCGAACCTTTAGGCTTTCTTTCAAATCAATTTCCATATCTGTTACTTTTCCGCGTGTACCAGAAGAAGGCTGGTGAATCATTACTTTAGAATGAGGCAACAAAAACCTTTTACCTTTTGTACCGGAACTTAACAAGAAAGCCCCCATACTTGCTTGCAAACCGATTCCGACAGTAGAAACGTCGTTTTTGATGTGCTTAATTGTGTCATAAATCGCCATCCCATCGTATACAGAACCGCCTGGACTATTAATGTAAATCTGGATATCTTTTTTTGCGTCTTCGTTCTGTAAAAATAGTAGCTGCGCAACTACTAAGTTCGCGGTATGTGGGTTTACATCACTACCTAAAAATATAATTCTCTCTTTAAGCAGGCGACTGTAGATATCGTAAGCACGTTCTACTCGGCCGTCACTTTCTATTACTGTTGGTATCAATATGCTACTCATCTTAGCATTTAGTAGTACGTATTACGTATGACGGCGATGCCGCAAGCACTACTATTCCTTTGCTAATGATAAGTCTAGCAAATCAAATTAGCACTCGTCAAGTACGAGTGCTAATTATATCGTTTTTATGAATTGGATAACTTTTTCTGAGCGCAGGCGAGCATTGATGTCTCTACGACTGTCTGGTAAATCTAGCTGTTTCTGCATTTCAGGATCTTTGTATTGAGCTTTTAGCTGTTGCATTCTGGCCTCTAGCTCCTCAGGCGATACTAATATTCCTTCAATATCTGCTATTTCGCTTAATAGTAAACCAGCTTTGACTCTACGTAGAGCCTCGGGTGCAACTTCTCTTTTTATAAACTCTTCTTCTTTTATACCCTGGTTTTCAAGGTACTCTTGAAACGTCATTCCCCGGTATACTGCGTTTTGCTTTACTTCATCTAAAACTAGCTGTTCTTGTTCTTTTAGCAATAATTCTGGAATCTCGACTTTAGTTTTATCTGTTAGTTCATTTACTATTGCGGCTTCAAAATCTCTTTCCAGCTTATGGGACTGTTCATGTTCAAGTTGTTTCTTAATATCTCCTTTAAGCTCATCAATAGTTTTAAAATTTGCAACTTTTGAAGCAAAATCATCATCTAATTTTGGTTCAATGACTTCTGTTACAGACTTTACTGTGACCTTAAATGTTACTTTACGGTTCTGCAGTGCTTTAACACCGTAATCTTTAGGGAAAGCCAGCGTAAATGTTTTCTCATCTCCAGCCTTCATACCAATTACATTGTCCTCAAATCCCGGGATGAATGTATTGCTACCCAAAGCCAGTGGATAATCTTTGCCCTCTGCTCCTTTAACCGCTACACCTTTGGCGTCAGTTCCGCTAAAATCGATTACCGTTTCGTCGCTTTTTTTAGCAGCACGCTCTACTACTTTCTTTTCTGCCATTCTTATCTGGAGATTCTTCAATACATCAGAAACTTCTTTTGCGCCAATTTTAACTTGTTCTCGTTTGGCGCTAAACTTCTTGTAATTAGGTATTATTAGCTCACCCACAACTGGGATAGTTAGAACTACGTCTAAAGTTGTAAAAGGTACGAACTTCTTAACATCTACTTGAGGCTGTCCTACTGGTCTTATCCGTTCTTCTCGCAAAGTAGCAACGTATAAAGTGTTGACTGCTTCGTCCAAAAACTCAGTCTGCAGTAAAGCCTGGTCAACAGACTTTTCAATCATAGACAGTGGAGCTTTACCATCCCTAAAACCAGATAGCTTAACTCTTGGTGCTAACTTATTTAGCACTTTGTTTTTTATACTAGTTAACTCTTCTAAACTAGCTGAAATTTCAACCACTGCCGTAGTATTTTTTGTTCTCTCCACGTGTATCTTCATAAGTCTCTACTCTATCAATTCTGTCATGTTCTGTCCACTGCCCTGTACTTTTTACACATATTATACGCTATAGCGTATAATATGTGTATCTATCTTCTTGACCTTTATTTCGTACCGTGTACTTCTAGCAACGTACTTAATACTTCTTGCGTGTATCCATAATGATTTTTGCGATTCTATCAGCTGAATGACGTTCTTCTTTACCGGTTTTTAAGTCTTTCAAAGTGTATATATCTGACTTTTCTCCCACAAATACTACATACTTAACTCCGCTTTTATCAGCTGCTTTTAGTTGTTTTTCTAGCTTACGCTCTGTTAAGTCTATAGCGACTTTAACCCTTAAGTCACGAAGGTCACTTGCAAGTTTTTGAGCATCTGCTGTTGATTCTTTCTCAGCAACTAGAATCCTTACGTCTGGAGTAATTCCGAGCACTGGAATAAGCTTGTGTGTGGTTAAGAAATCCATAAAGACTACATCGCCAACTGCAAAACCGATAGTTGGAATAGGGTCAACCCCAAACTGCGCAACCAATCCGTCATATCGGCCTCCGCCCAAGATTGAACGATTGTTTTCTGGGTTAGTATCAAAAGCCTCGAAAACTATATCTGTGTAGTAATCAAACCCTCTCATAAGAGTAATATCAAAAACTACATTATTTATACCGCTACTTTTACAACTTGTTAGTAAATCACGGAGTTCTTTAGCACTAGAGCTAGATAACAGCTCATCTGGTAAGTCTGCTAAATCCTTAATATTTAACAGCTTAACTAAGTCTTCAGTTTTTTTGATGCTTTTTGTTATCTTGTCTACTTCTTTTTTGAAATCAGCTGAAGGCATTTTATCTTTTTTATCCGTAAGATGAATCAGCTTTGCAGTTTGCTCATCATTCATTCCGCAGACAAACTCAAACATCGTATTAACTAATACTCTGCTGTTGACTTTAATTAGATATGAAGAACGTTTAGCTTTAAATTCCTGAAACAAACCATCAACTATCTGTAACATTTCTAGCTCTGCATTTCTTGAACTAACCCCAAACATATCAACGTTCAACTGCCAAAATTCTCTTAACCTACCCCTTTGCATACGCTCATAACGCCATAAGTTCGGAATAGAGTACCAGCGAGCCGGATATGCCAGCTCTTGACGTCTACCTGCAACCATTCTACTGACAGTGGGCGTCATTTCAGTTCTAATGGTTACACTTCTGTCGCTTCGGTCTTTAAAAGTGTATGTCTGTTCTTCAATTATTTCCGCACTACCTTTTATCAGGAATAAGTCTGTAGGTTCTAAAATTGGAGCATCATATTCTTCGTATCCAAATCTCTCAACAACATTTTTCCAATTATCAAAAAGAAACTTCTGCCGAAGTTTATCTTCTGGGTAAAAATCTCTTGCCCCTTTATAAGCGCTTGTGCTAACTTTCATTAACTTCATTCTCCTATATTTTGTTAATCTAACCAAATAAAAAAGCCGGGGCACTTCTCCGGCTTAAAATTTTTCAAAAAATAAAAGTTACCGAAGAAGTTGCCCCGGCTGCATATGTGAGTTATTTACTTTATTAACTTGCATACGACAAGTATAACAAACTATTTTATTATTTGTCTTATACAACCCTTTAATTTTAAGGTTTGTTAAGTTATAATTGTTAAACAATTGCATGGGGATGTGGTGGAATTGGTAGACACGCTAGTCTTAGGAACTAGTGAGGCAACTCGTGAAGGTTCAAGTCCTTTCATCCCCACCAAATATATACGACCAGATTAGGTCGTATATTCATTTTAACTTCTTGTAAAATACTAACTTTGCGTTTCCGTAGCGTTTTTCATCAATTATTTTGAAATCATCGAATTTTATATGTTCTGCTGGCGGGAGTGAAACTATCAGTAGACCATCATGTTCTACGTATTTTGATACTACTTCTAGTGCATTCATCGAAACCGCATCATATGGTGGGTCTGCAATTACTAAATCAAAAAGATTTTCTTGGTTTTTAAGCCAAGTTTTAATATTAGCCCTATGAACTTCCATCCGCGAACTATCTGTGACTAAGTCTCTATTAGCTTGCAGAATATCAAAAGAATCAGCACTAAGCTCTACAGCGTTTACATGAGAAGCACCCCTGCTTAGTGCTTCTATGCCGACAGCTCCTGAGCCAGAGAATGCGTCCAACACAGTTAGTCCTGTAATGTCACCGATAGAATTAAACAGAGCACCCCGAATTTTCTCGCTCATCGGATGAGTACGGCGACCTTTAGGATTCTTCAATACTCTACTTTTAAACTCCCCAGCTATGATTCTCATTTGCAATTTCCAATTGCAAAATAGGCGTGAGGCGCTAGGCGTGAGGCGCTAAGCCAAGCTGGAAACTGGAAACTGGAAACTGGAAACTGTTCTGTCATCTCTTGCCCTTAAGGAGTCCGGCGTCGCGCATTGCACAATACCAGACCAGGCAAACTGTTTTTATTATTTGTGGCATTAGTTCATTACGAATGTCTCGTATTAATTTTAATCGCCAACCGTGTTCCAGAAAACTTTCATACATGTCCATCATTGCAATCTGTCGAGCTGTTCTCTTAAAATATTCTTCAAATCCAATTTCGAGCATTAATTGAATATCACTATCAGACGGTTTAGCTGTCGGAAAACGTAGTGTTGCAACGGCGGCCGCTATTCCAAGTTCAAAAAACCCGTGAGAGGACATTAAACCTCCAAAACCCCACATAGCCCAGTTATTTATCATTTTTTCTTTTATAGTGTCGCCGGGCATTACTAATTTGTCAGCTATTGTAGTTCGTGATTCTTTATCACCCCCACGAATTTCTGCCAATTTTTGCTCATATGGGAAATGATGTGCCGGAGTCAGCCCGTCTACAACTGCGTGAGCAATCCAGGCAGCGTCAAAAGCACAGCGTTCTGGTTCGCCTCTTTTTAGCTGTTGAACAAATTCTTTATAGTGCTCTGTCAGAAGAAATAATAATTGCGTGTCATCCTCGTCAAAAGGGTCGTAATAGTGCCATGGTTCGTCTACCGCTGGGCTTTTCCTTTTTACCGCGTCAGGTCCGTTATTCCCTTCAAAATGAAGAATATCTTTAATAATTGGAAATCCACTGCGATTCTTTATTAATTCAAGTAAATACTTATAAGCTACACGGTCAATCTTTTGATGCGTGCCTATTATTGCGCCTGATTTATTGGTTAGTGTAGTTCCAGAATACAAGGTTAGATATTAGATGTTAGACATTAGATGTAAGCAAAAAGCTGTTTATCTAAAATCTAAAATCTATCTCCTAAAATCTTAATTAAGGTTTGTAATACTGCGCAAGCTATCCACCCGCGCTTTCAACTGAGTATATTTTAACAGATTTTCACCCTTTTTTACAAACTCTTTGGCGGCGTTTCTGGCACGTTCAATCAACTTAACATCAGTCAACTTAGCCACTTTTAAATCCAGCGCGCCGTGTTGCATAGTACCGTAAATTGCTCCGGGTCCACGCATATTCAAATCATATTCAGCTAGTTTAAACCCATTACTTTCATGAGCTAGTAGCTTGAGTCTAGTTGAGGGCTCGCTATTGTCACTCATAATTAAATGGCAGGCCGACTCATCAGAACCTCTACCCACTCTTCCCCTTAATTGATGAAGCTGTGCTAAACCAAAGCGCTCAGCTCCCTCAATAACCATCACACTAGCGTTTTTTATGTCTACACCTACTTCTATAACTGTTGTGCTCACAAGTACATCAAACTTTTTATTTATGAAATCTTGCATTAATTTATCTTTATCAGAACTTTTCATTTTTCCGTGAAGTAGACCTATACTATACTTTTTTAGATACTTTTTTGATACATCATCATATACTTTTTTAACCGAGATATTAGATAAATCCGTTTCCTCTATTTGAGGGCAAACAACAAACGCTTGCCTGCCCTTATCGAGTTCCAACGCAACCTCTCTATACACTCGTTCCCTGTTTTCCAAGACCCATATGTCTGTTTCAACAATCTTTCTACCCGGAGGTAGCTCTGCAATTACAGAAACATCCATTTCTCCGTACAAAGTCAAAGCTAGACTGCGAGGGATTGGTGTAGCCGTCATATTTAAAACATGGGGCATTTTTTTGGCTTTGGCTTGAAGTGCCTTACGCTGTTCAACTCCAAAACGATGTTGCTCATCAATAATAAGTAGTCCAAGCTTCTTAAACTTAATTGACTGTTGAATTACTGCGTGAGTACCAACTACTATTCGGGCTTTTCCTGATTCAATCGCTTCTCTTGCCAGCTCTTTTTGTTTAGTTAGCATGCTACCTGTTAGAAGTAATAGTTTGTCATCGTAACCTACATTTTTTAACATTAATTTTAAGTTAATGGCGTGCTGATTGGCCAAAATCTCCGTTGGAGCCATAAATGCCACTTGATAACCTGCCTGCATTGCGCCTAAAACTGCTAAAACTGCAACAACAGTTTTACCAGAACCTACATCACCTTCTAATAATCGGTTCATCGGTGCGTCTGATTCCATATCTTTAAATATCTGCCACGCAACTTTTCTTTGATCGTTGGTCAACTTGAATTTCAGAGAATCGACAAACTTTTTAACTAACTCTTGGTTAAAGGCGATGTTATATGAATGTTCATTCTTAAACTCTTGGCGATTAAGTTCGCTTGCCAAACTTAAACTAAAAACTTCTTCGAAGCCCAATCTAACTTGAGCTTTTTTTAAATTTTCTAATGTTGTAGGAAAATGCATCTGCATTAAAGCGTTGTGTCTGTCTATCAAATTTTCTTGAGCTAGCAGCCAGTTTGGTAGTGTTTCAACTGCTCTATTAGTTAGAAGAGCGCTCTTAACTGCTTTTCTAAGCTGAGTCTGCCCTAAACCCTTAGTTAAACGGTAATGTGGCACTAGGCGCGCCGTATTAACCGGGAATGAAGATACAAGCTCACAAGCTGGGTTGGTTATTGCTAAAAATTTGTAGTTACCGGCAAATTCACCAGAAACAAAATATTGCTCATCAAGTTTAATGGCTTTTGCTCTATAGGGTTGGTTAAACCATATGATTTTGACACTTCCGGTCTCGTCAGAAGCTGTTGCCTCAGTTATGTGCAGTCCTCTTTTGGAATATCTAGCTTTTAACGCACCAAGTTTCACCTTAATTGTCACCGGCCCGGGTCTAATCTGACTTACCCGAATCAGTTTAGAATAATCGTCATAACGCCTTGGTACATAATCAATTAATTCCTCAACAGACTTAATGTTCAGCTTTTTCAGCAAACTAGCTGTATTCTCACCCACACCCTTTAATGACTGTACTTCAGGCATACAACTAGTATGCCACACGATCTAATATGATAATCTAATAACCTGTGTTAATTCTAGCGCGTCTACAATGAGTTTCGTAGCATGCAGCAATAAAATCCGCAGGGGTTCTTTCGCCCATTGGAATATTTATAACTGGGCAAATATCCGACGCGCCATCCATTTGGTCAAGAATCACGTGCTGACCATAAGGCTCTACTACCTGACCTCCAGCGTGGTCAGTTCCAAGTACCCTGCCCAACGATGCCTTACCCTCACAGTGTATTGTTTCAATGCTAGTAACAGGGATCATTGTTTTCATTAGTTGTATTATACTATGTTTTGACTATATCGTCTAATCTGCAGCTTATTTAATTTACACCTTATTTACACTTTTCGGAGAAGGTAAACAGTAGAAGGGCCGAAATGCGATTTAGCAAGAGGCCCTTGAGTAGCTTTTTCTAGGCGAAGCAAAGTGTTTTTACTTAACACTTTCTTTAGCCCGGGAGAACGAAAATTTGAGACAGATAAAGTTTTCTCTAACTTAAATCCAGCTTGAGCAAGCTGTTTTCTGACTGTTTTTGGATTGTGATTAACAAAAGGAATATCATCAGATTTTTTACTTTCGTCACTTCGTATATCAATAGGATCTAGTGGAAGTTTTTTAAACTTAAATGCATGCTTTAAACGATTTTTAAAGTTAGCATAATTAGCAAATTCTATTAAGAAGTATCCATCTTTTTGAAGTATTCTATGAATTTCAGAAAAAGCAGGCATAGGGTCCGGAAGGTGATGAATTATACGGATAATCATCACTAGATCAACGCTAGAATCAGCAAATGGTAAATCTTCTGCTTGAGCCAACTTTGACTCAACGGTAGGCTTTCCTCTCAAAAAATCTTTGGCTATATCTAATTGTTGTTGAGACGGTTCGGCTAGAGTTACCTTATCGGCGAATTCTCTTAGCAGTACCGACAGTCTGCCGTATCCACCGCCAACATCTACAGCATGTTTAAACTTTTTGCCTGATAACATACGTCTTATCGCAATTTCTTCAGCGGCGTGTTCGTAATCTCGACCATCCCAATAATGCAAATAGTTATGATTAGGGTCATTGTACTGGTCTGCTTTAGCTAGTTTTTTGTTAACTTTTTCCATATTCGCTTGCGAAGTGTATCAGATTTAGCCGTTTGCGACCAGCACAGTTGTGTTTTTGCCTCTTCGTAAAATAATGTGATTTGCGATAAAATCCTTACTTTCTAGCGTTGTTTTTTCCTTAGAGACTGGAACACCATTTATATATATAGCTCCGCTACTTAAGAACTGTCGTGCTTCACCCTTACTTGAAGAAAGACCGCTTTGAGCTATTAGCTCAACTAATTCATCGCCTGGTTTAGCTGAGACCACTTTTAATTCGCCTGCCAGCTCCTCAAAGTCTTTTTTGTCTAGTTTGCTATAGTCACCGTCTCCAAATAGAACTTCACTAACCCGTTGTACTGAATTAGCTTTTTCTTTTCCATGTACAATCGTAGTAACGGCATGCGCAAGTCGTTTTTGAGCTGTTCTGCTCCCCTTATCTTTTGAATGTGTTTTCATTATTTCGTCAATTTCTGTCTTACCTAGCTCCGTGTAAACCTTAAGATACTGTTCGACGCCGTCGTCTCCAAGATTAATCCAGAACTGGTAAAACTTAAAAACGCTTGTTTTGTTCTCATTAAGCCAGACCGCACCTTCTTCACTTTTGCCAAATTTTTTACCAGTAGTTTTATTTATAATCAAAGGTAGCGTAATGACATGAGTTTCGGCCCCCCGTGCCTTTCTAATAAGCTCGACTCCCGATAGACAATTTCCCCACTGATCACTCCCGCCAAGCTGAAGAGTTACCCCATAATTATCAAACAAATGAAGGTAATCCATGCCCTGCAAAAGTGTGTAGCTAAACTCTGTGTAGCTGATTCCACTTCCAGCTTCACCAATTCTTTTCGCAATATAGTCACGTTGTACCAGAGGTGTCATAGAAAAGTGCTTGCCGATGTCTCGTAAGAAGTCTAGAACTTTCATATCTTTAGTCCAGTCAAGATTGTTAACCAGAGTGAATTTGTCGTCTTTAAAGATTTTTGTTAACTCTGCCTCAGCATTTGCAACATTTTTAGCAATTGTTGCCTCTGTTTGGATAGGACGCTCTTTATCTTTTCCGCCCGGGTCACCAATTAAACTAGTTGCCCCGCCTGCTAGCAATACCGCCGTCCAACCATGACGAATAAATACCTTGTCGAACATCATAGCCGCCAAATTGCCTATCGCCTGAGAATCAGCACTTGCATCAAAGCCGTGATAAAAAGCACTCGTTTTCTTATCAAGTTCAGATAAGTCAGTATATGTAGATTGTTGAACAAATCCTCGCCATTTAAGTTCTTCGCTTAAAGTCATATTTTTAGCCATAATTATAAGTATACAGAACTATATTGAAAATTAGAGCTATAAAATGTTGTTCTCTTGTTGAATTAATCATAAGCAAAAACTAAAAGCTTAAATTCGAGTGTTTATTGCTATAATTGAATGTATTAACGGAGTAGCAGGTAGGAAATATGTCATTTATCGGTAAGAAACCTTCCTTGAAAGCCAAAAAGTTTAGTTCTAGTCGTATTAGGGGTAGCAGGTTTACGACAAAATCAGGAAAAACTATTAAGCTACACAGAACACTAAACGAAAGATTGAAAGAAAAGCAGGATGCTAAGGCTCTTAGAAAAGCTGAGCGTCTTAAGGGCATGCCTAAAACTCGTATTAAGAGAGTTCTGTTTAGGCTAAACCCAAAAAGAGTTTACAAGTACTGGTTTAGTCGCGACGGTTTATTGATGGCAACTAAAATAGCCGGAATTGGTATAGTTGTAGGATTCTTTTTTCTTATCGGTCTATTTGCATACTTTAGAAAGGACATTCCAAACCTTAGATCTGTTTCTGGCGATAACTTAGGAGGCAGCATTCGCTATTATGACCGAACAGGAGAAGTGCTTTTATGGGAGGATTATGATGCTGTCAAGCGTGTGCCTGTAGAAAGTAGCCAGATATCTGACAATCTTAAAAAGGCAACAGTTGCGTTAGAAGATAGGGGTTTTTACGAACATACCGGATTTAACGTCCGCGGTATTTCAAGAGCGGCCTGGAACAACGCTTTTGGCGGTTCAGGAACCCAAGGCGGCTCTACAATTACTCAGCAGTTAGTTAAGCTAACAACACCTGGGTTTAGAGATGAGCAAACTGTTTCTAGAAAAATTAAAGAAATCATAATTGCTGTCGAGTTAGAGCGAAGCTATACAAAAGATGAAATACTAACAGGATATTTAAACGCTGCCCCGTACGGAACTATTGAATATGGTGCTGAAGTTGCAGCAAGAACATACTTCAATAAGTCAGCCAAAGACCTAACCATCGACGAATCCGCGTTCATCGCCTCAATACCAAAATCACCTCCAACATACACACCCCACAGCCCGGCATTTGATAAAGAAGCCGTGCTGGGTAGACAGAGCTACACAATAGACGTAATGCGAGATTTAGGCATGATAACTCAAGAAGAACATGATCAAGCTAGAGGTATTGATACCCTTGCGAAGTTAGTGCCTAGGAATCCCAGTAAATATACCGGCATATTGGCACCACACTTTGTGTTAGCGGCCAAGAACCAGCTTGAGTTAGATCAGAAAGACTCCTACTCGCAGGGAGGATGGAAAGTTATTACTACACTAGATATGAACTTGCAGAAGATTGCAGAAGAAGAGGTTACTAATGGAATAAAGCAGATTGAGAGACAAGGTGGAGACACCGCAGCGTTTGTAGCAGAAGACGTTAAAACGGGCCAAGTTGTAGCATTAGTAGGAGGCGGAGATTTTGGTAATAAAGACCGCGCTGGTGAGATTAACTATGCTCAACAACCACTTCCTCCTGGCTCAAGCTTCAAACCCTATGATTACATTGCATTGCTAGAGAATACTGAAAATAGTGGTGCAGGTTCAGTGCTTTTTGATACTCAGGGCCCAATTGAAGGTTACCCATGTACCAATAAAGCAAGGCCAAAGAGTGGAGGAAATTGTCTTTGGGATTATGACTTTAATTATCCTGGACCTATAACAATTAGGTATGCTCTTGGAGGCTCCAGAAACGTTCCAGCAATTAAGGCGATGCTAATTGCTGGTGTCGATAAAACAATTGAGACCGCCAATAAACTAGGTCTATACGATGATGAGCACAAGGTGGGTGGCTATAAATGCTACGCCGATCAAGAATTAAGTGAAAGTGCTCCGTGTTACGCCTCCTCTGCTATCGGGGATGGAGCGTTTCTATCCTTAGATAAACATGTTCATTCATTTTCAACAATTTCAAGAAATGGCAATAAAATACCCCAAACCTATATATTAAGTGTTGAGGATTCAGAAAAAAGAAAACTATATGAGTGGCAACCAAAAAGCGGTGAGCAAGTTGTAAGAGCAGAATCGGCATATATAATTGCCGATATTATGTCTGACCCTAACGCTAGTTATATGAGCAAAAAAATGCATGACTACAAAGGCTGGGATTTTTCACTTAAAACAGGAACCACAAACGATAATAAGGATGGTTGGTTAATGGGCTTTTCTACACAGTATGCAGCCGGCGTTTGGGTTGGTAATCATACCCGCCAAACTGCTATGCGTGGTTTTATGGAAACAATGACACAGCCAATTTGGGGCGGATGGATGCAACGTGCACACGATAATCTTACCCCAGAAGCCAGGGTTAAACCGGCTGGAGTGCAGACACTGCCTGCATACGTTGTGACTAAGCATGTTGGAGTTAGCTCAAGAGAACCTAGCCCTAGCACAGACTTGTTCCCTTCATGGTATAAAAAGCCAGGTTCGGTAAAACAAGGTGAAAAACTTCTTAAAGATAAAGTATCAGGTAAGCTCTCTACTGAATGTACGCCTCCGCTTGCAATAGAAGAAGTTTCTGAAGGCGACGCATTAAGCTTTTCGTCAGATCCTTTCTACAATTCCGGTAGTAATGGGCAAGATAAAGATGATGTTCATAAATGTGAAGATATAAAGCCGACTATTGCATTATCAATTTACGATTTGGGAAATGGTTCATATAGCCTAGAAGCATCGGTCGGAACTGGAACTCATCCGATGTCTAGCGACAAGTTCACCGGCCAACTAGACTTTACTGTTGACGGCCAAGCAATACCGGGAGGCTCCATTCAAATAGCAGGCCCAGGAGTATATGTTGTTTCCTATACTTCAATATACAGTGAGACAAAGACTGTCAGTGTGCAAGTTATTGATAGTGTCCTCTACACATCACTAGATGCACGAGACGTTAAATTTAATCTTCCGGGAGCTCCACCGGGCCCTTAATTAGAGAAACTCTACTCTTTCTCTAAGAATGTATTTAACGCAGTTCGAACGTCAGCAACACTAGTTAATATATCTATTTTTTGTTTGCTTTTCAGGGGTGGGCCTATGGCAGCTTCAAAACCCAGTTTTTTGGCTTCAGCTATTCTTTTGTCGATATGTGGGACATGCCTAACCTCGCCGGATAAGCCAAGCTCACCAAACACAACAGCATTTTTTTTCAGTTTCAAACCTTTTGTGGCAGAGCCTACAGCCATACATATCGCTAGGTCAGAAGCGGGTTCATTGACACTAATACCACCTACAACATTAATATATATGTCTTTATCGTTCAAAACTAGCTTTGTGCGCCGTTCTAACATGGCGACCAATAGATTAAGCCTATTAAGGTCAAAGCCGCTTGCAGCACGCTTTGGATAACCGTAGCTAGTCTTATTTACTAAGGCTTGAATCTCAACCAAAACGGGCATAGATCCTTCCATTGTTGCCAACACAACCGAACCATCAACAATTTGTCGCTCAGCTAGTAATGCTGCTGATGGGTTTAAGACAGGTTTTAAACCACCTTCTTCCATCTCATAAATACCTGCTTCGTTTGTGGAACCATAACGATTTTTAATCGATCTTAAAACTTTAAAACCACCATAACGGTCACCTTCAATTTGTAAGACTGTATCAACGCTGTGTTCCAAAACCTTTGGCCCGGCAATCGAGCCTTCTTTTGTAACATGTCCAACTAGTACTAGCACTGTGTTACTAGCTTTAGCAGCCTTAGTTAACAGTTGGGTACTATTTGTAATCTGACTAACAGTTCCTGCAGCTGAGGCAATCGCCTCAACCGTGATTGTTTGAATTGAATCTACTATAACAAGCGCAAAACTCTCTTCAGTGATGGTTCTTGCAATATCATCAGCAACGGTGCTGGAAGCTAGTTTCAATTTATCGTTTACTGTTTTGAGTCTCGAAGCTCTAGAGGCTACCTGATGAGCTGATTCCTCTCCGCTTATATATAAAACATTTTCTGACTCAGATACAGCGTGGGCTATTTGCAAAAGCAAAGTACTCTTCCCTATCCCAGGTTGACCTGCCAGCAAAACAACACTTCCGGGTACAAAACCACCTCCTAATACAAGATCTAGTTGTAAATCTTTTGTTGCAATCCGCTTAACTGTGTCCCTTTTAACTATCTTATCAACAGTTGTTGTTTCCAGTTTTCTACCAGAATGAAGCACCTTTTCGTTACTGGTATCTAGCATTTCTTCTATACTATTCCAAGCGTCGCACGAACTACATTTGCCACTCCATGACATATGAACTGCGCCACAATTATTGCAGACATACCTAAGTGCTGATTTTTTACCCATATTATCTATTAGTTTAGTGTTTTACTGAGTTTCAAGCAACCGTGTATCAATTGCGCTAAGCAATTCCTGTTGCTGAACTGCTATCAAATTCCTTAGCTCAACAATGCTGTTGTATTCTTCGGTTAATTTTTTAGCTTTATTTACTAGTGAATTGTATTGTTTAACTTTTGCATTGTAACTATCTACTAAGCTGTTAAATTGTTGTGGATTGTCCCTTTTAGAGTTCAGGTTATCAGATTCTAGCTGTAAATCTTGTTGCAAAGCTTGGAGATACAATTCCTGAGAGTCTAGCTTCTCTTTTAGTTTTGCGAGTTGGCTATCGTACTCTTTAATCTGGTTTTCACGTTTTGTGAACTCGCCTTCATAGGCTTCAGACTTTTTCACTACCGATTGTCTATCTATAAAATATTTGGAGTAATACTGTTCTAGGCTGACAGGCAGATTTGCTACTTCTGTCCCAATAATAGAATGTAGCTCATTCGGAACCAAGCTAGGATCACGAGCTTGGTAATCTTCTATCGTACTTATCAGACGCTGGTCTTTTATGCTAGCAAACACTGCCCCCAGTTCTGCATCAATGTCTTTCTTTTCTTGACTTGATAGTCGGTCGTAAGCAGCGTGTAGCATTTCATGGGCCGCTGTTACTTGTTCGACACCTGCCAGTCGGTCATCTTCTACATCAAGTACATAAATCTTATTTGAGTTAACATAACAGCCTAGAACAATTGTAGCCTCATCTATTTGGCATTTACCGGCAAAATCTTCTTTTTTTAGAAAACCGGGATCATAAATGTAAAAAAGTTTCCTGCCCTGAGTATTAAATGAAGATGTGTCCGCAAGGCTTACAATTGCGTCGCTAGGTTCATAGCTTTGCAAACGCCACCAGTCAACAATATTTTGGCTATTTGCAAACAATAAATAAACGCCAATGGCCGGCGAAAAGGCCAAAACCAAAATACTTAGCTTTTTAAGAATTTTCACTACTCTATATTACAAGATTTTTGAATTATTTACTGACAGATTCAGCAACGTTTGAAAATACTAACTTATTACTTTTTGCGTCAACTTTAACTACAGAACCTTTGGCAAGTTTGTCAGCAATCAACTGATCAGCTAAATAATTTTCAATTTCATCTTGAATTAATCGTCTTAGTGGTCGAGCACCATTTTTGTCATCATATCCTTTTTCAACCAAATATTCTTTTGCAGCCTTGCTTGCTTGAATGCTAATTCCTTTGCGTACCAATCGATTTCTGAGTTCATCTAGTTGAAGTTCGACAATCTTTATAGCATCAGGCTTCGTAATTGCCCTAAAAACGATAATTTTATCAATTCTATTCAGAAGTTCGGGCTTCATCATTTTTTTAAGTTCTGCCCGAACTTCTTCTTGATTTTTTTCATGAATTTCGTCAAGGTTTGCAAAATCTTTTTCTTTATCGGCATTAAACCCTAGTTTTGCTTCTTTTTGTAGTTTGGCGGCACCAATATTGCTGGTCATAATAATTATTGTGTTACTAAAATCTACCTTGCGGCCCTTAGCGTCACTAATTACACCATCTTCTAGTAGTTGAAGGAGCATATTGAATACATCAGGGTGAGCTTTTTCTATCTCATCAAATAGTACGACGCTATACGGTTGACGGCGAATTTTATCAGTTAATTGACCACCGTCATCGTATCCAACATATCCAGCTGGCGCACCTACAAGCCTAGACGTCGTGTGTCTTTCTGCAAATTCGCTCATATCGATCTTAATTAGCGCATCTTTGTTTCCAAAAAACTCTGCAGCCAATACCCTTGCGAGTTCAGTCTTACCAACACCTGTTGGACCCATGAATATGAACGAACCGATTGGGCGTTTTTCGCTACTCACGCCACTTCTACTGCGCCTAACCGCTTTTGCGACGGCCGTAACTGCTTCAGTTTGGCCTAGAACGTGTTTAGCCAAGTTAACTTCAAGATTCTGGAGGTATGAAACTTCTGAGCGTATAACCTTACTAACAGGCACACCGGTCATTCGGGATACAGTGTCAGAAATATCTTCACTGCTCATCTTTAATCTTTTAGCACCTTTGCTGTTCTTAGCTAAATCAGTCAGTTCAGCTTGAATCTGACTTTCTCTTTGTTTTTCTTTAGCAGCTCTTTCGTAATCTTCAGCATCAACAGCTTCGTCAATTCTCAGTTGCACAAGTTTAATTTCTTTTTGAAGTTCACGCATCCTAGGTGGAGTCTTACCCTTGTCAACACGCAAATGTGCTGCTGTCTCGTCTAATAAATCTATCGCCTTATCTGGCATAAATCTATCTTGAATGTAGCGACCTGCTAGGTGAACTGTATCAATAAGAACCTCGTCGCTAATTGTTACAGAATGAAAGTCTTCGTAATGTTTTTTTAAGCCCCGTAAAATCGCTAGAGTCTCCTGTTCAGTTGATTCTGGCACCATAATTGGCTGCAGACGTCTCTCTAACGCTGCATCTTTTTCAATATGCTTTGTATACTCGTTTGTGGTTGTTGCGCCTATCATCTGAATTTTACCGCGGGCAAGAGCTGGCTTTAGAATATTTCCGGCATCCATAGAGCCTTCAGCAGATCCAGCACCTACAAGTTGATGCACCTCGTCAATAAATACTACAGTTTTATCGTCAGCTTCAAGTTCTTTCATGACTTTTTTTAATCTATCTTCAAACTCACCGCGATATTTAGTGCCGGCAATCATCGCTGCTAAATCAAGCATCACTATTCGCTTATCAATTAATGCGTCAGGTACGTCGTCGTTAGCAATACGCTGAGCCACGCCCTCCACAATCGCAGTTTTACCTACACCAGGTTCACCAATTAGCACAGGATTATTTTTTGTTCTTCTATTTAAAATTGTAACAAGGCGTCTAATCTGCATTTCTCTGCCCACAACTGGGTCAAGCTTGCCTTCTCTGGCTTGCACTGTTAAATCAGTGCTGTACTGGTCCAGAAGCGTCTTTTTACCTTTACGGCGCCTTGTTTTGGTTGGGTCGCTACTCTCATAGCTTTGTCGGTTCAATAAATGCATTAAATCAGTTAAAACATCTTCTGTTGATACATTCATGTTTTTTAATAAAACAGTTGCAGAAGCATTCTTTTGGCTCAATATACTGTAGATAATATGTTCCGTACCACACATTTCTTGGCCATATTCTTGAGCGATTTCCCAGCTCATTCTTAATGTTAATTTAGCTGCTTCACTTAAGCCTTTTGCACCCATACTCATAACTATTGTTTGCGGTTTAAGATTCATGGCTAATCTAGCGCGGTCAAGAGTTATACCATTTTCATTCAATAACTTTGCCCCGACAGAACTCTGCTGAGCAAGTACACCCAGAAGCATATGTTCTGTACCCACAAATGCACTACCAGCGGCCCTAGCAATAGCGTCAGCATGCTTAAGGCTCTGCAGTGCGTTATCTGTTAGATTATGTAAGAATTCTTGAAAATCATCGTTTGGATTCATATTATGCGAAACCCCGTCTGTTTTAATTATAGGCTATTGAACTTAATCAATAACTAAAAGTATACACACCCAAATTAGCACTCGTCAAGTCCGAGTGCTAATTACCTGTTCGTTGGTATTGGAAATTGAAAATCAGCATCATGGGAGTTAGCATCGAACGCTCGAGCCCGGGCAAAATCTAAATCTCTCTGTACATCGGGACCTAGTGAGATAGCCAGAGTTGCGCCACCGGATATTTCTACGTCACGGACATCTGGTTCGGGTCCTAACTCACTTACTTCTTCTATTTCTTCTTCAGCCTCAGGCAAAAAGTAATCACGGTCTCTATCGGTCATATAATCTCCTTATTTAAACACTAACATAGCATATTTAGATTAGCTGAAAAAGTAGTTATGCTAAAAATTCTAAAATTATAAATTTCTACTCACATTTCTTCTTGTTTGATAACTTACAAAAATCACCAATCCCACTGTCTCCGCCTAGTATATAAGGCAGCATAAGATTGTTCCTCTAGTCTTTGAGCTTCATAAGCAGCAAACTGTTCTTTCCCACCTAAAACTTCAACTAAGCCAACTCCTGCCAAGAGACTAGCACTGTGCCTATCCGGATTAAATAAATCTCCTGTGGCAATAGGTTGATTATTTGAGTCAACGACAGAGCAATAGGCTAGGGCTGGAGAACCTAGAGCGAACGCGTGTACATATGATGTGAGTGCTCTTTCACTATCGTGCATTATCCAAAAATCACGACTTCTAACCGGAGTTGAATCATTTGACCAAACTGTTAGTATTCGCCTACTTAAATCTTTGACACCGCTTGTCACTCTGTCGCTATTTTTGAATCCTCTAATTACAGCCTCCACTAGTTGCGCGGGTTTCTGAGGTGTTTGATGACGATAACCTCCACCATACAGCTGGTCTGTGCCGACGCCAGCTAACGCACCACCTTGAAAAACTTTTCTAGTTCCACTTCGATTCTTGGACATATTACTCCTTATTAGGATTAATATAATCTAACTGGGCTAAGATTCAAAGCAATAGCGGTTTTTATTCTCCGTGTTCGTCTATCGCTGAGAGTAGGCTGTTTTCTAGGTCGCTTTTACGTTTTAGCTTTGGCTTTTGGGCAGTATCAACAGTTTCTACTGCTTTTTTGCCTTCTGCTACTTTTACTTTAGGTTTACCTTCTGGTTTTTGCGTATTTTCAATCTTCGCCCCTGAATCTTCAGTCTGCTCTCCACCTTTATCTGCCTCAATATCCAGCTCAAGTCCTGTTAGTCTGCTGGCAAGCCTAACATTCTGACCACCCTTACCAATCGCAATACTTAATTGATCTTCTGGAACAATTACTCTTGCTCGCTTACCGTCTGCGTCAATAACCACTTTTATAACTTTGGTAGGGCTAAGTGCGTTGGCCACATACACTTCAGGAATGGCATCCCAGACAACAATGTCAATTTTTTCTTGGTCGCCAATTTCGTTAACGATTGCGTTAACACGCGTACCGTGACCTCCAACAAAAGTACCAACTGGATCTACTCCTTGGACTGTTGAGCTAACTGCTAATTTTGTCCTTACTCCGGCATCTCTTGCAATATTCTTAATTTCTACAGCTCCATTTTCCATTTCAGGAACTTCAGCCTGGAACAATACCCGTACAAGCTCGGCGCTTGCCCTAGATACAACAAGTTGAGGACCACGAAAACTTTTTTCTATATCTTTCAAAAAAACCTTTATTCTTTGACCTGGGAAATACCGTTCTGTCTGACTCTGTTCGCTAGCAGGCATGATAGCTTGAGCCTTTCCAAGCTCTAAACGCACAATTCTTGATTCAATTCTTGTAACTACAGCATTAACTACAGATCCTATTTTGTCTTCATATTCAGCCATAACGATTTCACGTTCTGCTTCACGCAAGCGTTGCATGATAACTTGTTTTGCTGTTTGTGCTGCAACACGGCCGAAAACCTTAACTTCTACAAATTGTTCTAACAAATCACCAATCTTAGCTTCTTTCTTAAGTTTTTTAGCATCAACTAAAGAAATCTCGAAATTACCGTCACCGACTGTCTCTACTACTTCTTTTTGTACATATACGTCAACCGCACCAGTAGATAAGTTTACAGAGACTCTAACTTCTTGTTCTCTGTCTCCGTAGTCTCTTTTATATGCTGCACCCAGGGCTGATTCTACTATTTCTTGAACTGTTTCTTCGGGCAAGTTTTTTTCTTCGGCGATGAGTCTCATCGCACCTGCTAGTTGTTTTACATCAAAATCCATAATTACCGCTTCGCTATTCAAGGACAACCTACGGTTTTCCTCGACGCGCGGGACAGTGAAGTAAATTCCCTGTTCCGGCTGCTCTTTTCCCTTTTAGCTGCAAGAGCTGCAGGCAAAGTCCCTTTCTTTTTAATCTTAATTATTACTCCCATCATTGGGCTCTCAATGAAAAAATCCGACCTGCATTGGCCGGACTAACAAACCTATTATAGCAATATTTATACCAAATGGCTATAACTTTATTGAGCTTCTAATTTAATTGTATCATACTGCAACGGTTCTGTCAATAGCGTAATATTCAAAACCATCTGTTAAACTAATATATAAATGAGTAAAAAAGTAACTAGATTATACCCACAGTTTGCTCCAGATAATTATAAGCTGTCATTAACTATTAGTGAAGATAAACTGAGTTTTACGGGGTCGGTCCAAATTATTGGTAAAAAACGTGGCCGACCAAGCGCAAGAATAACTCTACATCAAAAAGGCCTCAAAATTAGTACTGCTGGAGTTAAGCATAAAGACAAAACTGGAAAACTGACGGAAATTGAACTAACCAGAACGGTTTTACAGAATAAGCAAGACGAGTTAAGACTTCACTCCGGAAAGCTACTCTACCCTGGAGAGTACACAATTTACTTGGAATTCTCAGGAATTATTTCTAAAAATATGGACGGAATCTACCCATGTTTCTTTGAAGAAGAAGGAGTACAAAAACGTTTAATTGCTACACAGTTTGAAAGTCACCATGCAAGAGAAGCATTCCCTTGTATTGATGAGCCTGAAGCCAAAGCTACTTTTCAGTTGACGCTAACGGGTGCAGAACATGAAACTGCGATTAGCAATACACCCGTACTTAAAGAAACAATTGCTGGAAACCTTAAGACTACTCAATTTGAGCCTACGCCAATAATGAGTACCTACCTTTTAGCGTTTGCTGTAGGAGAGATTGAATATCTAGAGGCTAAGTCCAAACAAGGCGTAGCAATTAGGACATATGCTACAAAAAATCAAATTAAACACTCTGCATTTGCTTTAGAAGTAGCTGTCAAGTGCTTGGATTTCTTCAATGATTATTTTGATATACCCTACCCGCTTGAAAAGTGTGACCTTATTGCCCTTCCAGACTTTGCTAGTGGAGCAATGGAAAATTGGGGACTTATTACCTTCAGAGAACAAACTTTGTTGTACGACGAAGCTAACACATCACTTAGTACCAAGCAGTATGTTGTTTTGGTAGTTGCCCACGAATTAGCTCATCAGTGGTTTGGTAACTTAGTAACTATGCACTGGTGGACTGACCTATGGTTAAACGAGGGTTTTGCAAGCTGGATAGAATACCTTGCAGCAGACAAGTTATTCCCAGAATGGAATCTCTGGACACAGTTCGCAGTTGACGAACAACAACTGGCGTTAAAAAGCGATGCTCTTGAGCATACTCACCCAGTTGAAGTAGAGGTGAAACATCCCGATGAAATAAGGACAATTTTTGACGCTATTAGCTACCAAAAAGGTGCTAGCGTCATTAACATGCTTTTCCACTATTTAGGTGAAGATGACTTTAGAGAAGGATTACGCAGTTATTTAAAGAAATACTCTTATAGAAATGCCAGCACCGTCGATTTATGGCGAAGTTTAGAAGAAGACTCTAAAAAACCAGTTAGAGACTTTATGGGTGTTTGGACCTTGCACTCAGGTCACCCGATAATCAAAGTTGAACAAAAGAACGATCACCTAACAATCAGTCAATCCCGTTTTGTCGCTAATCCAATTTCAAGTGCCAGAGAAGACAAATCTTTATGGCCAATACCACTGTTAACCGAAGGTTTAGCCTCGCAGATAGCAACACAAAAAGTAAGTAATATACCAGTTAAGAACAATGAAATACCGATAAAATTAAATTTGGGGCAAACGGGTTTTTATAGAGTAGATTACTCCCACTCACTCCAGCAAAACCAACTAAAGGCATTAGATGCTCGCATGCTACCAGATATTGACAGAATGGGGCTATTGTCTGACAGTTTTGAAACCACTAAAGCCGGCTACCAACCGATAACCGAATATTTAGATTTGTTAGCGCACTACAAGGATGAATCAAGCTTATCAGTGTGGGAAATTATAACTAGTAGTATTGGTGCCATACGCAGTTCATTATCTACAAACGACGATGACGATACCTTAAGAGACTTAATAAAACCTTTTGTCCGAAATTTAGTACAAGGTCAATATAAGCGACTAGGATGGGATAAGAAAACTAGTGAAGATCATTTTGACACACTTCTGCGCCCATTAATCATCGGCCTGGCGACAGGTTCTGACGATAAAAACGCAGTCGAAACTGCTTTGGGCCTATACAAAGAAAAATTACACGGGGAGAGCCATATTGATCCAGATTTACGCGGGATTGTTTATAGCACTGCAGCTCGTCTAGGTGGGTTAAAGGAATACAACGAGTTATTGAACATCTACAAAAGCACAGACTCATCGGATGAAAAATTAGCAATAACAGCAGCCTTGACCAGCTTTGAACAATCTGACTTGCACGATAAAGTTCTTGAATTAATAAAAAGCGATACTATTCGCCTTCAAGATGCAGGATACTGGATAGCATATTGTTTTATGAATCGTCATGGAAGGGCCAAAACCTGGGAATGGATGAAAGAGAACTGGGAATGGTTAAAGAAGAATATGGGAACAGATTTAAGCTTTTCACGAATGCCAATTTATGCCGCACGCAATTTTGCAGACCAGAAACTGATCAATAATTATGTTGAATTCTTTAGCTCAATAATGGAACCACTTCTAGAGCGCTCATTTAACCAGGGGTTAGAAATTGCTCAAACAAATACTGCATGGCGTGAACGGGACTCAAAACTTGCACTAGAGTGGTTTTCAAATAATGTTTAGTCAAAAATCTCTACGAAATTAATCTCATCAAAGTCGTTAACTTCAGCTGCTTGCAAGACACATTCACCGTCCCAGTTGTTGCTACTTAACCAAAACTCGGCAGCAAAACGCATCTGCCTTAGTTTAGATTTTGTAATATAGCTTAAGCCTTCACCCCAAGCATTTGAACTTCTAAATTTTACTTCTGTAAAATATATAACCTTTTTGTGTTTAGAGATAATGTCAATCTCACACCACCGTGTACGCCAGTTCATTTCTATAATTTTGTGTTTATTGGACCTAAGTAAGTTTGCTACAAGTTCTTCCGCTGACTTGCCAGTCTCTGTTGTGTTCATTTACTTCTTTACCAGCATGGATTTCAATGGGTTGAAACTTTTTCTGTGAATTGGTGATGGCCCATATATATTTAATGCATCAATGTGATATTTAGTACCATAGCCAACATTGTGTTCAAAGCCATACACGGGATATTTAACTGCGTATTCACGCATTAACCTGTCACGTTCTACTTTAGCCATTATAGATGAAGCCATTACGCTTGTGTGTCTACTGTCTGCCCTGACTTCAACTTTCGTTCTTGATTCATATTTTGTACCTTTTAAAAAATTATATTTGCCATCTAACATTATTCCCATATCAGTTGGCATTAGCTCCAATATACTCAATATCGCCTGTCGCAATGCTCTGGTGAGCCCTAGCTTGTCTACGTCCCGAGCGCTGATAGTTACTATTGAGGAGAAGGTGTTAGATTTTACCAAATCATCCATTTCTTCTCTTTTTTTCTTAGATAATTTTTTTGAATCATCAAGCCCTCTGGTAAAACCTGGATTTTCTGTAAAATAACACCCAGCTACAACTAAAGGGCCGGCTAGTGCTCCGCGTCCTACTTCATCTATGCCAATCATGATAATAGCGTATAGGGTTTAGGTTATAGCGTAAAGTACTAAAAAACTGACTTAGTGATTATTCTGTTTTTGCTTCGGCTTCGTTTGCCTTGTGGGCATCTAAAACTGCTTGGGCTTTTGCGTCTTCTTTGGCTTGTTCAGCAGCTTTTTGAGCTTCAAGTTCGGCATGCTCGGCTTCTGCTTTTGCTTTCATTTCAAGTTCTAGTTTTTCAGCTTCTTCATCGTGAACATTGTTTACAGCTCTTGAATCAAAACTCTGACCAGTAAGACGAGTTGCTTTACCTTTAAGGTCTCTCATATAAGTTAGGTAGTTTCGGCTTACTTTTCCACGCTTTGTAACCTCAATTTTTGTGACTAAAGGGCTATGTAGCAAATAAGTTTTTTCAACACCAATTCCGCTAGCAATTCTTCTTACAGTGATTGACGATGTGTGGCTACTTTTCTTGGTAGCACGAATAACCATGCCTTCAAATATCTGAACACGCTCTTTGGCGCCTTCTTTAATTTTCTGGTGCACTTTTACTGTGTCGCCACTACGAACATCAACAACAGCTTTCTTTTTATAACTATCTGAAAGGTCTTTAAGAACTGAATTCATATAATCTTTACTCTTACTTTCTATTGAATTTACCCAATTATAACAGAGTTGACTACAAAATGGAAGCCGTTTCTTGACAATTTAGAATTTCGTATCACTTACTCTACCAATTACTCTCTTTTTGAGTTGACGCACAGGCTTCAATCTTAAATCTGGAATCTTATGATATACGTTATACTAATATTATGAATCTCGTTAGAAATAATAATTACATTTCTACGTTGTGATTTATTAATTTATAACTAACGATATTGGAGATTTCTAACTAGATGGATATATACGAGGGGGCGGTTAACCTACATAAAAAGCTAAGAGGCAAAATTTATACCGGTTTACGAGGAGAAGTTACTCCCGAGACTTTAAAGTTATTTTATTCACCAGGTGTTGGAGCTGCCTCGAAATACGCTCAAAACGACAAAAATAAACTTAAAGAAGTCTCTTGGACAAATAATCTTGTTGCAGTGATATCTGATGGCTCTGCAGTTCTTGGCTTAGGAGACTTAGGCCCAGAGGGTGCACTTCCAGTTATGGAAGGTAAGTCTATGCTCTTCAAGCACTTTGCAAATATTGATTCTGTTCCTATTGTTTTGGATGTTCATACAGCCGATGAGATAGTAGACGCTGTCTTGGCAATTGCGCCGAGTTTCGGGGGAATAAATTTAGAGGACATAGCCGCGCCTAAATGTTTTGAAATTGAAGATCGAATAAAAGCAAAGCTGGACATACCAGTAATGCACGACGATCAGCACGGTACAGCCATAGTTGTCTTGGCTGGCCTAATCAATGCTACAAAAGTTGTCAGCAAACAACTTTCTAGATGTAAAATTGTTTTAGTCGGAGCTGGAGCGGCTGGAGTTGCAGTATCTAAGTTGCTGCATCAATATGCTAACCCAGACATTGTTGTTGTTGATAGTAAAGGTATAATTGACCAAACTAGAAAAGATCTGAATTCTGAAAAAGTGATGTTGATGAGTTTCAGTAAAAATACTGCTCCAGGAAAACTTGAGGACGCATTAATAGATGCAGATATCTTTATCGGACTAAGTAAAGGAGGATTACTAACTGGTGAGATGGTAAAAACCATGGCTAAAGATCCTATAATTTTTGCGCTAGCAAACCCCGAGCCAGAAATAATGCCAGACGTCGCCAAAAAAGCAGGAGCCACCGTTATCGCAACGGGTAGAAGCGATTTCCCTAATCAAGTTAATAACGCACTTGGATTTCCTGGGATATTTAGAGGCGCTCTCGATAACGGAGTCAAGAGGATTACAGACGATCATAAAACAGCTGCTGCCGAGGCGCTAGCTGGGCTAGTCAAATCCCCAACAGCAGATAAAATCATTCCTAGCCCGTTTGATGATGGCGTCGTCGAAGCAGTAGCAAACGCTATCCGCTAACCAACTACTCTCGATATTTCCTCTAGGGTAGTGTCGCCTTTCAAAGCTCTTAGCACGCCGTCTTGTTCCATGGTTAACATGCCGTCTTTAACTGCGGTGGCTTCAATTAGTTCTGTAGATAGCTCATGTGCTGGACGAGTAAGTAACTTTTGCATACTCGGAGTCATAGTAAGTAATTCACGAATCGCAAATTGACCGTCATAGCCAAACGGATTTTCGTCAGAACTCCCGGGCTGGTATAAATGAGCTTCTTTTAAATGGTCCATTTCGGTCGGTGCTTCGATAGAATCTACGACTTTATGGATATATTGTTTAAACGCATCGTTTGGTTGATATGGTTTCCTGGTTTTTTCGTCAAGCTTTCTGACTAAACGCTGTGATTGAATTAATCTAATTGCTGAGGCGTATAGAGGATTCTCGCCAATTGCGTCAAGCAACCTAGTTAGGGCAGCTGAAGCTGAGCTTGCATGATAAGTACTAAGCACTAGGTGACCAGTTAAGGCTGCCTGAAGCGCTGTTTTTGCTGTATCTAGGTCTCTAATTTCTCCAACCATAATTACGTCCGGATCAAGACGTAAAACGGCTCTAAATTTGTCGGCAAAACTCTGCCCATCTCTAGATCGCACTGGGATTTGCGAAATACCTTCTATTTGGTATTCAACCGGATCCTCTAGAGTAATAATTTTACGTTCGTCGGTATTTAGCTCATTTAAAATACTATATAAGGTAGTAGTTTTACCGGAACCTGTTGGTCCAACAATTAGAACAAGCCCAGACGGGTGAGATATTATTTCTCGTATTAATTCTTCTTGATCTTTACCTAAACCTAACTTGTTTAGTTTTAACATATCTGCACGAAAATTAAATATGCGCAGTACTGCATCCATTCCGTTTACTGCAGGAACAGTCTCTACACGCAAGTTTACTGTTACATCTTCCCCTGTCGCCATTCTATAGTTTTTATTGATATGCCCTGTTTGGTCCTCAACGCTACTAGTGCTGATATTAGCCGAACTGGCAAGCGCTGAAATCAATTGTCTATATTTATCTTCGTCCAATGTAGCCACGGAATGAAGTACTCCATGCACCCGAATTCTTATCCGTGCACCTTTTTCTTTACTCTCAAGATGTATATCACTTGCCTTCAGCCTAAAAGATTGCTGTACAAGATAAGCCAACATGTCGTCTGCCCTTACCTGTTGCAAAGTCTTTGACACTCTTTCAATCAAGGCCTTTGTGTCATCACTGTTAATCTCTATATCTGCATATTCCACTTTCTTAGGTGGGTCATATAATTTCATATAGTCCCGGTAGCCAACCTCGCTAATAATAGAAAAAGTCACCTGTTGGTCTAGAAATCTATTTCTTAATTCCTGCATTGTCAGTTGAGATGTGTTGGTGGTGACACCAAAGTCTATACGATGTTCAGACGCGTACAGCGGAACAGCCCGAGCTTGTCTAAGTTCATCTACTGTAAGCATTTGTTTGTATAAAACTTTTTCGAATTTTGAAGTATCAACATACGGCATGCCTAAAACACCGGCACGTCGCATAGTAGATTGCTCTTCATCGAGTCTTGCATCTTGAGACATTGTTATCTACATTAAACCATAAGAACAATGAATCATGTAAGTGCTAATATTGTTTACTGTTTACACATATTATACGCTATAGCGTATAATATGTGTAGCTATCTTCGTACTTCGTATCACCTACCCCGTAATCTATAGCGTACAATATAGCTATGGCTGACTATAAAAGAAACATTTGTATAGTACTGGTAGATATAAGAAGCTCCCATAATGTTGGTTCAATTATAAGATCAGCCGACGGTTTTTCAGCGGAAGTAATTTTAATAGGTATAACACCACGACCTACCGGTGGCAAAAATGATACTCGCTTGCCATACATTGCCCAAAAAGCACATAAGGCGATATCTAAAACTGCTTTAGGAGCAGAAAGCTCTATAAGATGGCGATACTTCAATGATTTTGAAGAGGCTTATGACACTCTAAAGGTTGAGAATTACACTGTGTTAGCAATTGAACAGAATGAAGATTCAAATGATATCCGTAATATTGATAAAAAATCTCCGGTGGCGTTAGTTGTAGGTGCTGAGGTAGAAGGCTTGCCAAAAGACATAATTAACGTTTGTGACGGCGTATTTGAAATTCCTATGACAGGGGGAAAAGAATCATTCAATGTTTCAGTAGCTGCTGCGATTTCTCTATACCAAGCTAGACTACTATAATACTTGTGTTAAAATGAATTTAAGGTTATGGCAAAAAAACAAACATTAACTAGAAAGCACCTGAAACCACCGACGAGGCATTCTTCTGCTCACGCCTTGAAAATTTATTGGCCATACATTCCTCTTCTAGTACTACTTTTTGGCTGTCTTTATTTAAATATTATACAGCCCCTCCAGCACAACAAAACCGCGACTCTAGCCTATTCTACGGAGATGAGCCGCTCTAATTTACTTACCGCAACTAACACGGAGAGGAACGCCGTAGGAGCATCGTCTCTTACAATAAATGACAAATTAAATGCATCAGCTCAGGCGAAGGCAAATGATATGGTTTCGAGGGATTACTGGGCTCATAATACTCCAGAAGGCCAGGAACCTTGGATATTTATTGATGCACAGGGTTACATGTATACAAAAGCTGGAGAGAATCTAGCCTACGGATTCAGTAGTAGCAATTCGACCATTACAGGCTGGATGAACAGTCCATCGCATAAAGCAAATCTACTAGATACGTCATTTCAAGAAGTAGGATTCGGTTTTGCTAACAGCGAAAACTTCGTCGGAACTGGCCAAGAGACTATTGTTGTAGCTCATTATGCTAAACCAGTAGTTTCAGCACCTGTGCCAGCTCCTGCGCCGACACCTGCTACTACTATTACGCCTCAGACGAAGCCAGCAAACACTACCCAAAGTACACCTGTTACTGAGGTTGTACAAGCAGTAGAAGATGTCGTTGTCGAGCCAGAACCTATCAATGCCCAAGAAAACACACCTATAACAACCGAAACACCTGTTCCAGATGAAACACCGTCACAACGAATATCTCTATTGCAGACTTTAACAAAAGGAAGAGCACCGTGGAGCGCAGTAGTCGTTAGTTTAGCAGGGTTTACGCTAGCTATGCTTTGGATTATTAAGCATGCAGTAGCGGTCAGAAAAATGTTTATAGAGGGCGAGCATTTTGTTGCTCACCACCCTGTATTTGATTTACTTGTTATTGGTTTTGTATCTCTTGCTGTATATCTTTCACAGATAAGTGGCGTTATCAAATAAGTAGACACATCAACTAGCTCAACTTGACGTTATCTGCACCGAAAAGAAGTACTAATTCATCAATACTCTCGTCATCATTACTAGTTTTGTGGGGCAATCTTATTACCTGTTTACTTTCAGGGGGGCCTACTACTAAAACTACTTCGCTCACGCCAACATGTTTATCTATGTGCTGTTTTAAAAGTAATAGCTGATCTGAATCATTAGAGTTCTCTAACCTTACGAAAATTCTATCAATCGTGCTCGTCCCCTTTTTTGTTTTTTTATCTAGAGATTTCATCTCTTCTAAGGCTTTGACCTTTTTGCCAGATTTTTTATAACTTTTTGCTTCATCTAATGTTACTTCTCGTGCATTAGAGACTACAATTTTTACATCTTCGCTAACAACTCCATTTTTATCTTTGGTTTGTACGTTGCCCTCAACCAAAACAACCTTATCCACCTCCCAAAGCCATGCAGTTTTCTCATATGTCTTAGGAAATAAAATAAGTTCTATTTCTCCAAACGAATCACCAATTCTAACAAAAGCCATTGTTTGGCTATTTTTAGTCTGAATTGTACGAACTGCTTGAATAGCACCACCTACCTGGGCTTTCTTACCATCTTGTTCTACTGAGATACTACTAATCGGATGCGTTTTCTCTAATAGAAAATCTTCATAAGCTTTAAGGGGATGGTTTGATAAATACAGTCCCATTAGTTCTCTTTCCCACTGTAAGTATTCTTGTTCGCTGAAAACTATATCTTCTGGACCTAATATTATTGTTGAGGTAATTGGTGCTGAACCAGAACTGTCTCCAAACAAATCAGTCTGTCCACTATCTTGTTCTTTTTGTATTTTACTAGAAAAACTTAGAATTGTATCAATATTGTTTAACAGTATTGACCTTGTACCAAAACTATCAAAAGCGCCTGTTTTGATCAGACTCTCAATCGTTTTTCTATTTGCTGTTTTGGAATTAACTCTTGTAAAAAAATCTTCCAGAGAATTAAATGGTTTACTGGCGCGAGCTTTTAATATATCTTCAACGGCTCCAATTCCTACGTTTTTTATGGCGGACATTCCAAACCTAATTTGTTTTTTGTTAGGCACTATTGCAAACTCCACAAATGATTCGTTTACATCAGGTGGCAACACTTCTATACCCATGTTTTGGCATTCGCTCATTTCAATTGACAAACGATCAATATCGTCAAAGTCACTTGTCATCAAAGCAGCCATAAACGCAACAGGATAATGGGCTTTTAAATAAGCTGTTTGATAGGCAATCAGTGCGTAGCAGGCAGAATGCGATTTGTTGAACGCGTAGTCCGCAAAACCCATCAAATCTTCCCAAAATTTTTCCATAACAGCCCTTGGAACTCCGCCAAAGTTCTCACCACCTTCGATGAATTGCTTTTTCATTTTTATCATTACATCACGTTTTTTCTTACCAATTGCTTTTCTTAGTGTGTCGGCATCACCGCCCGTGAAGCCACAAACGTCTTTGCTAATCTGCATAACCTGTTCTTGATAGACAAGCACACCGTAGGTTGAACTGAGAGCTCCACGCAATTTTTCGTGCGCATAGACTACTTTCTCATGTCCATTTTTACGCTTAACAAAGCTGTCAGTTAGACCCGCTGTGAGAGGTCCGGGACGATAAAGCGCACACATTGCAATTATGTCATTGAATTCTGTTGGCTTTAACTCTTTCAAATAGCGTTTCATACCTGAAGACTCTAATTGAAACACACCTGTTGTGTCGCCAGATTGCAACATGTCATAGGTTTTTTTATCATCCAGAGGTAGAGAATCAATATTGATATCTACGCCATCAACTTTTTTTATGATTCTAAGTGTGTTTTTGATAATAGTAAGGTTTGATAGCCCCAAAAAATCCATTTTTAAAAGTCCTAAATCTTCGATAGGACCCATAGAATATTGAGTGGTAATAACGCCTTTTTGAGCTTTTTCTAACGGAGAGAAACTGACAATATCATCTGGCGCAATAACCACCCCAGCAGCATGAACTCCATGGCTTCTTATTGTGCCCTCAAGCTTTATTGCAAGGTCAAATACTTGTTTGGCTGTTTCGTTTGCTTCATATTCAGCTCTCAACTCCCTATTATCTACAACTGAGACTTCAAGAGGAATGTGCCTTCCCTGGACTGGAGGCGGTATCATCTTTGCTAGTCTATCTGCTTCTCCGTATGGCACTCTTAGAACTCTGGCTACATCACGAATCGCATTTCTAGCTGCCATTTTACCAAATGTAACAATGTTTGCTACTCTATCTTCGCCGTATTTATCAATACAATATTGAATTACTTCATCACGTCTTGTATCCTGGATGTCAATATCAATATCGGGCATACTAATACGGTCTGGATTTAGAAATCGTTCAAACAATAAGTCGTAAGCAAGTGGGTCTAACTCAGTTATTTTTAAGCTGTAGGCAATTATTGAACCAGCGGCGCTTCCTCTGCCTGGTCCAAAAACAATTCCCTGTGATTTTCCCCAGTTCATAAAATCTGCAATTATCAAAAAGTATCCGTTAAAACCCATTTGATCTACTACATTTAACTCAAATAATGTTCGCTCTGCTACGTTTTTGGGGAGTATTTTTTTTATCTGGGCAATAGTCATGGACGAGCATTTTTGTTCTTTAATTCCGCCGTATCGCCAAGCAAGCCCTTGATAAACGGCTAGTTCTAAGTAAGCCTTCTCAGTTTCCCCTTGTGCCAGCGGAAATTTAGGGATAAGAATATCTCCAAGTTTCAAGGTCAAGTCACACCTATCGGCAATCTTTTTTGTGTTTGAAACAGCTTCAGGCAAATAATCTTTCCAGCGTTCAATTATTTCAACCGGGTCAGTCAAATGTAGGTCAAAATTTTTAAGACTCATTCGATTCTCGTCATCAATAAACGAACCAGTTTGAACACAAAGTAGTATCTCGTGAGCTTCTTGGTCCTCATGAACCCTGTAGTGGGCGTCACACGTCACTACGCAGGGTATTTCCAGCTCTTGAGCTAACTTTATTAGTTGTTCATTTGCAGAGCGTTGTTCGTCCCAGCCTGATGGATGGTCCGGGTGACCATGGTCTTGAAGTTCAATATAATATCTGTCCCCAAATATCTTCTTGTACCATTTGGCGATTTCTTTGGCCGTCTCATATTGACCCTGTCTAACGGCATCTGCAATCTCCCCACCTATACATCCCGATAAGACAATCAGACCTTCGTTGTATTTCTTTAATAAATCGTGGTCTATCCGCGGACGGTAATAAAAACCGGCCAAGTTTGCAATTGTACTTAAGCGCATTAGGTTTTTATAGCCCTCTTCGTTCATTGAGAGTAGAGTCAAATGGTAATTTTGCTTATCTTTTGTAGGCTCTTTATCAGTATGTTTCCGAGACGCTACATATGTCTCCATACCGATGATTGGCTTAACTTCTTCTGCAACTGCTTCTTTGTACAGCTCAATTACACCCGACATCGTACCGTGGTCAGTTATAGCAACTGCACTCATCCCAAGCTCTTTAACGCGCGAAACCATTGGTTTTATCTTCTGTAAACCGTCAAGCAAGCTATAGTGCGTATGATTATGCAAATGAACATAATCCATTGGTTTTAAGACTTCTTTTTTGGTCCTCATATCTAAATTAATTATAACCTAGTAACTGGTCTATTAATGTTGTATTATCCGGTGATTAAAATTAAAAAGCTGGCTTTTTTTTGCCAGCTTTAAATACTTTTTTTAAAAAAAGTATTATTTTTTTAAGAATGCTTTAAGTGAATCTTTTGCATCTTTGAGCTCTTTTATTGCACTATTTAAGTCCTTATCAGATGCTTTGCCTTCTTTAAACGACTTTACTAACGTTGTGACATTATTGAGTTGATGCTTAACCATGTCAAGTTGCTCTTTGGCGGTTGAGCTGAGTTTCCCTGAGACCTTTTTTGCCTTTTGCTCAACTTTACTTATAAGTTCTTTAGCTTCAGCTTGAAGCTTTTTTGCTTCTTCTTCAACTTTATCTGTTGCTTTGCCGGCGGCGTCTTTAATATCATTTCGAGTTTCTTTACCACTTTTTGGTGCAAATAGTAGGCCGGTAACTACTCCCGCAACCGCGCCTAGAGCTGCCCCTATTGCTATCCCCTTTTTTTCTTTTTTGTCCATTACTTCCCTTTCCCCTTAAATACTTTTGTTACTTGTGAAATGATTGATCCTACGGCTGTTGCTCTTCCTGCGTTCTTGAGTTGCGTAGTAAAGGCTTCAACGTTTTCTACCGCATGTTGAGCAGTATCAGTTGCTGCTTTTAAGCTTTTCAAAAATTTAGCCAAATACACACCTACGAATATTGATACAGTAAGAAATATAATTAATGTCACTGATAAAATTATTACTAAAATGTCGTATGAATTCATAAGCCTATGTTACTTTAGTTTTTCCTATATGTCGAGTTTGTTCTTTAAGTATTGTTTAAACTCCGGACCTATTTTTTCATCATTTAGCGCTATATCTACCACCGTTTCTAGATATAATTCGGGCGAGCCAGTATCATGGTATTCTCCTTCGATTAAAAGTCCATATACATCTTTTTCTTTAGCGAGCTTGTCGATTGCATCAGGCATTTCTATTTCACCCCGAGGGCTAATGTTATCAAAACTTAAATATTGATGTATGTCTGGTGTGAGTATATAACCACAGACAACTGCATACTTTGATGGGGCTTTCTCTGGACCTGGTTTTTCGTAGTATCCATTGATCTTGAATAAACCATCACCTAGATCTTGTTCTATTCCAACCACCCCGTAGCGATTTGTGTCCTTCGGCTCAATCTCGCGTAGGCATAGTACAGAGTTTCCAGTTTTTTCATACACTTCCATTAATTGTTTGGCATAAGGGACTTTGCCAGTATAAAAATCATCAGCAAAAAAATACATAAAAGGCTCGTTTCCCAGTAAATGCTCCGAGTTTATTACTGGTACTGCGTTACCTTTTATCTCACCTTTTTGTCTGATATAAATGAAATTTGCAAGTTCAGCAATAGATTTTATTTGATCTGCAGACGAATCTTTGCCTTTAGACCTAAGTTCTGTTTCAAATTCAACTGAGCGGTCAAAATGATCTTCTATGGCTCTTTTACTGGGTCCGGTTACAATTATTATATCTTCAACACCAGCTTCAACCACACTCTCGACAACTAGTTGTATAACGGGCTTATCAATAATTGGTAACATTTCTTTAGGCATCGCCTTAGTTTGTGGTAAGAAACGCGTACCCATGCCGGCAGCTGCAATAACTGCTTTAGTAATTTTTTGTGCCATTACTTAACTCCTAGCTTACTCTTTATTATTTGCTGCACAGTAGAGGGGTTTGCAGTTCCTTTCGACTCTTTCATGACTTGCCCAACCAAAAACCCAATGGCTTTCATTTCACCGTTTTTTACATCTTCAGAAGCCTGAGAATTTTCGCTTAATACTTTGTCGACAATTTCTTCCATATGATTGTTGTCGTTCATTTGTCTTAGATTATGTTCATCAATATATTTATCAACACTATTTCCTGCACCAACAGAAAACTTAAATAAAACATTTACGGCACTATTTGAATTAAGTTCTTCTGTACTAACCAATTCAAAGACTCTTTGAAACACTTCTAGTGCCGGTAGCTTACGTGTAGGCAAAGCATCGTCAGTTTGTTCTTTAACGTCTAAAGCTAACTTTAAGTAATCATTAATAATAAAGTTTGATACAAAGACTGCAAGTTTTTTATCTATTGAAATACAATCATCAAGTAGCTCTAGATATTCTAACCCACCCTCTGATTGAAGCAATGTCTCGACAGCTCCAGCGTCTACCCCAGAATTTGCAAGTTTCTTGCGCCACTCATCGGGCATAACAGCTACTTCTTTCTCTACATTAGCTATATAGCTATCGTCAAGAACAATCGGAGGTATATCTGGGTCTGGGAAATATCTATAATCATGGGCATCTTCTTTGCTACGCTGAGAAACTGTTTTCTGCTTATCATCAAGCCAGCCACGCGTTTCCTGAACTATTTTCTGTCCTTTTTCTAGAAGTTCAATTTGTCTTTTAATCTCGTAATCAACCGCTCTTTCAACCGACTTAAAACTATTTAAATTCTTTGTTTCGCTTCTTGTCCCCAAATTGCTTGAATCTTTGCTGACACTGACGTTCACGTCGAATCGCATATTACCATGATACAAATCTACGTCAGATACTCCAGAATATTTCATTCTTAGCCAGAGTTCTTTTGCATAAGCCTTTGCTTCTTCTGAACTATGCATTTCCGGCTCAGAAACAATTTCAAGAAGTGGCGTTCCTGCTCTGTTTAAATCAACCAAGGAATAATCTGCGCCTGTAGGATGAGTAGATTTACCAGCATCTTCTTCAAGGTGTGCACGTGTAATATTAATTCTCTTTACCGTATTATCTAATAACAAAATGTCTACATAACCACCTAATATTATCGGTTCATCAAACTGACTTATTTGATACCCTTTTGGTAAGTCAGGATAAAAATAGTGCTTTCGGTCAAATTTACTAAACTTTTGCGGTCTAGTGCCAAGTGCAAAGGCAGCCTTTGAAGCAAGGTGTATGGCTTCTTTGTTTAATACCGGTAGCGCACCCGGCAAGCCAAAACAAACGTGACTTACTAGCGTATTGGGTTTTGCTTCTCTGGCCTCATTACTTACACCGACAAACAGCTTAGTTTTAGTCTTCAGCTGCACATGACACTCAATACCAATAGTAGGTAAATACCCCTCCACCAAATATTTCTTAGAGTCATTACTCATGCTGAAGCCTTAATTACAAAATGATAAACGTTCATAGTGCTCCCAAATCCCTCAAAGCCTGTCTAAAAGCTATAAGTGCATTCTTAACATCATCTTCTTTAAGTGCTAGCGTAGACTTTTGCTTCAGTTTAGTGGCAATCTTGTGAGCGTTCCAAACGGCATCATTTGTTGTTAACTTCTTCTGTGCCTCTACTAGTCGCTCACCTGTTGATTTTCCATTGAAACGACGTTTTTTTAAAATCTCATCAAGTAAATTATCAGCTCTAATTACTGCGTTGCTCCATTCATTCTTATCGGCACATAGTTTTTGTATCTCTCTCCACTTACGGGTGTAGTGTGAAGATTTAAGTTTTTTTGGTAATTTTTTAGTCCCAAGAACCACTAAAGATAAGATAACTACAAATCCGCCGACCATGGCAACAATTGTCTCAGGACTCATAAAATTGCCCTCTCGAATGCCTTAGAAACTTCTAGTAGTGACCTATCATTATTGCTTTGAGCCATAATTTGAAAACCAACGGGTAGACTATTTATTTCACCACAAGGGATACTAATTGCTGGCATACCTGTTAGGTTGGCAGCAACTGTCATAATATCTTGTAAATACATCTTTAATGGGTCGGCACTATTCTCGCCAATTTTAAAGGCAGTTGTTGGTGAAACTGGTCCTACAAGAAAATCTACTATTTCAAAGACCGCATTAACCTCATTAATAAGTTTAGTTCTGACTGTCTGGGCTTTTCTGTAGTAGGCATCATAATAACCAGAACTTAAAACATGGGTGCCAATCATTATTCTTCTTTTAGCTTCGGCACCAAAACCCTTAGATCTACTTTCCAAATATGAGCTTTCTAAGTCTTTTGCATCTTTTGCACTAAATTCATATCTCTGACCATCGTACCTTGCAAGGTTACTGCTAAGCTCGGCAGGAACAATAATGTAATAAACCGCCAGCGCCAGTTGAATACTAGCCAAACTAACCTCCGAAATAACTGCGCCTTCTTTTTCTAGGACACTAATCGACTTTTCTATCTCTGCCCTAACCCCAAGGTCTAATCCTTCTTCAAGGTATTCTTTAATAATCCCTATTTTTTTCCCTTTTAATCTTCCTGATAATTCAGTGTATGGTTTAGCGTCTCTTTCAATCATCGTGCTGTCTAACGCGTCTTTACCTGACATTACGTCAAGTACCAATGCTGCATCTTCAACCGAACTGGTAAGTGGCCCAATAACGTCGGTACTGCTTGCCATTGCTACTACTCCACTCCGTGACACCAGCCCGTATGTTGGCTTGTACCCCACAACACCACAGAAGCTGGCAGGTTGCCTGATAGAGCCTCCTGTGTCTGTGCCTAGTGCAAAAGGCGCCATGCCAAGAGCCACAGCTGCCGCCGAGCCCCCACTACTACCGCCGGGTACTCTGGATTTGTCATGCGGATTTTTAGTAGTGAAATAATCGCTATTCTCAGTAGAAGCGCCATGAGCGTAAGCGTCTAAGTTAGCCTTTGCAACACATATTGCGCCTTCTGCCTCGAGCTTATCAATGGCGGTTGATTGGTAAGGTGCAACAAAACCTTTTAGCATGTTGCTTGCTGCGGTAGTTTCGGCTCCAAATACTAAAAAGTTGTCTTTTGCTATAAATGGCACACCAGCTAGTCTGCCGGTTGGCTTACCCTCAGCTACCGCTTTATCTATTTCTTTTGCTCTACTTAATGCCCGCTCGTCAATTGTAGATATTATTGCGCTATATTCAGGGTTTAACTTTGCTATCAACTTTAACGATTTTGTAACGTTATCGTTTGCAGTAGTTTTACCAGATTTCACATCACGCGCTATATCTGATATCGGCAACCAGACGTTTGACTTTTGACTTTTGATATTGGACATATCCTAAATCATCCTCTTCACTTCAATGAAGCCGTCTTTTGATTTAGGCACGATTTTCATTAGATCTTCAGCACTAGCTGTAAAAGTCTGCACAACGTCATCTCGAAATACGTTTTTCAAACCCGTCACTTGGTAAGTAGGCTTTAACCCTTCAGTATCTACAGTGCTTAATTGTTCAACATATTCAAGAATGTTACTAAGCTCGACTTGATAGCGCTTAATTTCTTGTTCGCTAAGCTTTAATTTGGCTAAGTTAGCCAATTTAAGCACGTCTTCTTTAGTCAATTGGTTTGCCATACTTAGGATTTAGTATAGCTGAAGAACGAGCTAATTGTCATTAATTTTATAGGTATCTTGACCAAGCTGAAATTTGATTAGCTGTAAGGTTCTTGCTTTCAGCGACTAGACGCGACAGTTCAGTTTCTTGAACCTTAACAGTATCACCAACAAAAATTAAATCATTTCTAGGTAGAGCGTCTACTAAGTTAGTCTCGACGAACAGTCTCTGTTCGCCAGATATTTTCTCGTTCACTGAGTCCAAGTATTCAGCTATTACCCGTCTTACCAATTTTGTTTGGTTGTCGCCCTTAAGAGCTGTTACAGAGTATTCGTTGTCGACCTTAGCTATAACTTGAGTGTCTTTTGCTGGGCTACTAGGGCTAGCCTCGGCTTCCTTAGTAACCGCAGTGTCATTTGTCGTTGTGACCTGTTGGCCTTGATCAGTACTCGTTGTTTCTTCTTTTTTGTTTCCTAAAGCACTTACTGCACCTATGACTAGAAGTGCTATTACAATTGTTCTAGCGTTATTTTTTATGAAATCCATGATAGATGAACCCTCTCTTAAAACTGCCCACCCATTAATTTCTTAATGAGTTAAGTATACAGGACTCCATCAAGTTTATGCTATAGCAGCATTTTTTTCTTTACTGAAAACAGAGAACATAATGAATTGATTACACTAACTTAGTTAAAATTGAAACTCATTTTTGTAGGTCTTGACAGATGGTGATATAATAATATCAGGTACGGTGGGCTTTATAATAAGTCTTACAAAGGAGTGCACCAAAATGGGTATTAAACTACGCCAAATTACAAAATCAAAACTAAATTTAGCATTGGCTTATATAATCTTAGTCGGGGCAATGCCCTTACAATTATTTGTCCCGAGTGCTTCAGCAGCTCCATCAACGCCTGTTGCTTCTCCAGTTGCAGGCACATACAATTCAGCTCAGTCAGTAAGCTTAACGTCGGCTGGTAGCACCTGGATTCAATATTCAACCTCTGCAACACCGGGCTGCTTTTCTGGAACTACCTACACCGGCGCAATATCTGTTGCTTCGTCTCAGACTTTGTACGTACGAGGATGCACGCTTTTATTCGGGTCGAGTACCGCGAGCTTTGCTTACGTAATAGACACTACGGCTCCAACAATTACTAGCGTATCATCTGACAAAGCCAACGGTACATATGCAGTCGGTGAAGTCATAGATATTGATGTTACTTTTTCCGAAGCTGTTACTTCAACTGGGAATGTTTTAGTCACACTAGATACTGGCGGAAATTGTGTTTTTACTGTTACAAGCTCTACATCAGGAACATGTAACTACACAGTTGCTGATTCAGAAGACTCTAGCGACCTTGATGTTTCGTCAATTTCTGTTTCTGGGATTATCAAAGACGCAGCATTAAATCCTATGACAAACTTTGTTCCGACGACTAACCTTGCCACTAACAAAGCCATCGTTATAGATACAACTAAACCAACCGTAGATGCCGGACCTGACAGGACTGAAGGTACAGAATTCACTCAAGTTGGTTCATCTAGTGATTCCGGTAGTGGAGTTGCAAGCCGAGCTTGGTCAATGTTCAGTGGTCCAGGGACAATAACTTTTGGTGACGATACTTCTGATATAACTACAGTATCTGCTGATGTTGATGGAACTTACGTACTTAAACTAGTAGCTACAGACAATGCCGGAAATCATAGGAACGATAAGTTTACTCTTGTGTGGGACACAACTAAACCAACCGTAGATGCCGGACCTGACAGGACTGAAGGTACAGAATTCACTCAAGTTGGTTCATCTAGTGATTCCGGTAGTGGAGTTGCAAGCCGAGCTTGGTCAATGTTCAGTGGTCCAGGGACAATAACTTTTGGTGACGATACTTCTGATATAACTACAGTATCTGCTGATGTTGATGGAACTTACGTACTTAAACTAGTAGCTACAGACAATGCCGGAAATCATAGGAACGATAAGTTTACTCTTGTGTGGGACACAAGCGCTAATGACAATGACGGCGATGGACATACTAACGGTATAGAGGATGGGGCGCCAAATTCAGGCGACGCTAATAACGACGAAACACTTGATAAAAATCAAGCTAACGTAACAAGCTTCTTCAACTCAGTTGCTGGCTCATATGCCGTTCTTGAATCTTCGCCTTGTTCACTAAACCAAGCTGTCAGTGTCGCACCTGAGTCCTCATTATTTGCGGACCCTAGCTTTAATTACCCATTCGGAATAATGAACTTTACTTTAACTTGCGAAGGAGACAATGAAGGGCCTGTAACAGCCACAATCACACAGTACTTCTATGGTACGTTTGATGCTTCAACTGTAACCGCACGAAAATATAACCCAACCACGCACACCTACACAACAATACCTGGAGCTGTCATTACAAACGTCACAATAGGTGGACTACCAGCACTAAAGATCGTTTACGAGGTTACCGACGGTAGCTTACTAGACCAAGACGGCCTAGTAAACGGAACTATTGTTGACCCAGCAGGTCCTGCAATACGAGCATCCGTACCTGCTGTATTGTCTGCCGTAACAACTACTCCAGCGGTTAAAACTGCAGTTACAGTTCCGAATACTGGAGTTCAAAAACAAAGCAACTCTACACCTATAGCACTAATAACTTTTGCATTAGGATTAATCTTAGTTTCAAATCGCTATGGCAAAAGCCAAACAAACAAAAAACGCTAAAGCAAAAGCAGCTCAGGCGAGTCAAAAGTTTGGGCCTGAGCTGTTGAATATAGTTGCTGTAGTAATTCTTTGTCTCAGTATTTTTCAACTTTCAAACAGAGAACAATATAATAATGGTCCAGCAACATTGCCCGATCAAAGCGTTGAACTAACTCAGGAAGATTCTTCTCCTGAAGAGACAAAACCAACCAGTTCGGATTATATAGTTGAAGCGGACCAACCTCGGAGTATCAACATACAGTCCATCAGTGCTTTTGGTCTAATTCAAAAAGTTGGAGTAAACTCTAGTAACGCGATAACGGCGCCTTCAAACATAAACTTTGCCGGTTGGTATACAGGAAGTGTTAAGCCCGGTGAGGTCGGTTTGAGTATTATAGACGGCCATGTTTCAGGAAAGTACAGTGACGGAATTTTTAAAAACTTAAAGAATCTTAGAAGCGGTGATAGGTTTGATATTGAGTACGGTGACAAAAGTATAGTTAATTTTGAAGTTATAGAAGTAATAACTGCACCTGTGGGCAGTTCAGCAGAATACCTGTTTGAAAAAAAGCAAAAAATCCCAGCCCAACTTAATTTAATAACCTGTGGGGGTAAGTATAACAAAAGTACTGAAACATTCGAATCTAGAGTCATTGTAGTCTCAGAGAAAATAGACTAAAGTTTATCTTTTACCTCTTGGATAGTGTCTCTTAGCTCCGCAGCTTTTTCGAATTCTAGGTTGGCACTTGCAAGCTCCATCTGTCCTGTTAAGTCTTTTATTAGATGCCCATATTCCTCTTTAGGAATCTTCTTCAAGTTAAGATGTTTTTTCTTATCTGTTGCTGATTCTTCGTGGCTCATACGGTCTGCTATTAACTTTTGAATGCCTGCAGGCGTTATTCCGTTCTTATCATTGTGGGCTTCTTGTATAGCTCTACGTCTGTTCGTTTCACTAACCGCAGCATTGATACTCTTTGTCATAATGTCTGCGTACATTATTACTCTGCCTTCTACGTGCCTGGCCGCTCTACCAATTGTCTGCACCAGAGCTTGCTCACTTCTTAGGAAACCTTCTTTATCGGCATCTAATATTGCTACCAAGCTAACTTCTGGAAGGTCTAACCCCTCTCTCAGCAAATTAATCCCGACTATCACGTCATATACCCCCATACGCAAATCGCGCAAAATATCTGTTCTATCTAGAGTGTCGACGTCACTGTGTAAATATGCTACTTTTATCCCTAACTCTTTAAGGTAATCTGTTAAATCCTCAGACATTCGTTTTGTAAGAGTTGTCACAAGCACTCTTTGGTGTTTATCAATTGTTAGTCTAATTTCAGCAATTAAATCATCAACTTGGTGCTCTATCGGTCTAATTTCTATCTTTGGGTCTATTAAACCAGTTGGCCTGATTACTTGTTCTGCTGGTGCCGGCGACCGTGAAAGTTCATATTCAGCAGGTGTAGCACTAACGTATATTGCTTGATTAATGTGTCTTTCAAATTCTGTGAATTTTAAAGGTCGATTATCCAGTGCACTTGGCAACCTAAAGCCGTGCTCAACTAACACTTCTTTTCTAGCTCTATCGCCGTTATACATCCCCCTTACCTGAGGCATCGTCATGTGAGATTCGTCAACCAACATTAAAAAGTCATCAGGGTAATAATCCATTAGCGTTGCAGGCTGTTCGCCTTCTTCTCTGTCTGTTAAATATCGGCTGTAGTTTTCAATCCCTTTAACAAAGCCTGTTTCCTGTAGCATCTCAATATCAAATCGAGTTCTTTGTGCTATTCTTTGTGCTTCAAGAAGTTTTCCTTCTTCCTTAAACTCTTTGACCCTAGCCTCAAGTTCATTCTCAATCTTCTGGATAGATTGTTTAACCTTTTCCTGTGGAGTTACGTAGTGTGAACTTGGATATATTGTAAATCTGTCTGGTTTGCTTAATATCTCACCAGTCAAGGCATCCATTTTAGTAATGCTATCTACCACATCCCCAAAAAATTCTATCCGAAAGGCTACTTCCTCAGCTGCCGGAAAAACGTCTACAACTTCACCCCTAACTCTGAATGTTCCACGGTGAAAATCTATATCATTACGTTCATATTGGATATCTGTTAGGCGACGAATAAATTTATCTCTTACCATCCGTTCCCCAACTTTTGTAGTTATCGCCATTTGCTCATAACTACTTGGGCTACCGATGCCATAAATACAACTAACGCTCGCAACGATAATTACATCTCGTCTAGACAGTAGTGAGTCAGTTGCCGCATGACGCATACGGTCAATTTCTTCGTTGACTGCACTATCTTTTTCTATAAATGTGTCAGATCTGGCAACATATGCCTCCGGTTGATAATAATCAAAGTAGCTAACAAAATAATGTACCGCGTTATCTGGGAAAAAGTTTTTAAACTCTTCAAACAGTTGAGCTGCTAGAGTCTTATTGTGGCATATAACTAATGTGGGTTTCTGAGTAGCCTCGATAACATTCGCCATAGTAAAGGTCTTGCCTGACCCCGTAACACCCAGAAGCGTCTGCTCTTTTACTCCGCTATTTACTCCGTTAACCAACTGCTTTATTGCCGTTGGCTGATCACCAGTAGGTTTGTAGTCGCTCGTTAACCTAAACTTCATCTCTATATTGTACTAGAAAGTATGGAGTTATTACCCGGCTCGGTTAGATTTTAGCTCTCCGTTAAGAAAACCATATTTCCCAGCTAGGGGTTCGCAGATGCTCGCCTTAACCATCCAAGCTTCTTTAAGCTCGTCTGTTCTTATGTCTTTATTTACAATATCTAGAATTGCGACTATTTTCTTAACTAACTTATCCGGATCTGTATCAAATACAACGAGGGTACCTGCTGGTTCTTCAAGCTGTTCCATTAGCTCCGGAATCTTATCGGCCAAACCACCGCTCCCTAACAACACTCCACATGGCATATGGGCTTCGAGAGCAGTTGTAAATTCGTGTAAGCTCCCCATTCTTCCACCAACAGTAATAACTGCATCACTGCTTTGTACAAGATGAACGTCACGACCGATATAATGCATTCCAGTAAAATTTATATAATCATAAAAGCCAATGGGCAGTCGGTATTTTCGTACATGCTCTCGCAAACTTGAGGCGGGACTAAAACCAATACTTTTTCCACCTGCGTCAGATGCGCCTTTTGCGGCATACAAAGGTAAACCTACTGTTGCGCCGGTAGTTAGAACGTGACCACTTTTGGCTATCGCTACTCCTAGTTCATAGGCTAAACCACAAGATACATCAACCGAGTTTCCCGCTGCAGCTCCGGATATGCAAATTGAATAATTCATCCCGATATTTTACCGATAATCATTAGCATTATAGTACCATACTTTGATTAAAACTAAGCTGATCTAGCACTAATCGTTCCATCGTTTCTTGCTTCAAATATCTTACTTGAAGTTCGTTCCATAAACTGGCCTGCAAATGAGAGATAATCTGTTCTCCGTACTCTCTTTTCAAAACCAAGCTAGCAGTAACATCAACCACGTGCATAGAAACAGGTCTTTGAGCTTGATCATACCCTAAATAATGGGTATCAACCCAGAAGTCTAATTTTGGATGTATTGAAGCAAGTTTTGATTCAGTAAAAACCCAATCTAAATCGTTAAGTAAAAATTCAAAATCTGGCATTCTCTGCTTGCTGTGTTCAGCCAGAAGTCGATAAACCGCATCCCACGTCGGAGTTAAACCGTGTATGGCTTCGAAAGGCTTGATAGTACCTGACGCAATCTCGGGCAGTAAGTTTTCATAACCAACATTTAGAGCCTCTGCTCTGTGCGGTAGAGATTCTATAGCAAGCTTTTGAGCTGCTTGAAGAACCAAACACATGGTTAGCAGCACAGAACCAGGTGACTCAAGCGGAATATTGGGCGTTATTAGCACCATGCCAATTTCAGGCACCGTAATGACTAAATTATCAAAGTCTATATGGGCAAGTTTTTTGCTAAGCTCCTTCGTGAGCGTTATAACTTCAACAGGACCTTCCAAAATATCCTTAGAGTGAAGCCTTCTCATCCTGGCATGAATTTGCGAATGCCAAGACTTATCTTCTAACTTATTTGCAATAGCATAGATTAATAAAGGATCTTGCCGTTTTAGCACAGAATCTATCGAGCGAAATTTTAAAGCTCTCATTGTTTTTTTAGGAGGTACTGCATGGAGAAGTTGCTTTACTGCAGTCGGTTGCATCCTTACGGCGGTATCTTTTTTCAAAAGTCTATTAGCTTTCTGGGCTATTATTTCGACAGCATTCTCAGGAGCGGTTGCTGACCGTATTCCTAAGATTAATCTTAACCCCTTATCGTCTGACTCCGCCTTTGAAATAAGAGAATGGTAAAGCTCCTTTACTGTAGTGTCGGCTGGGTCCAATCCAAGAGCCCTGGTTTTCTCTCTAGACTTAGTTATAATTTCTGCTGTTAATTTAGTATCTACTCCTGGTTGCAAACAAATAGACTCTAATCTAGTAATCATGCGGGAAGCAACTTGCGTATCAACCCCTAGCAAACGACCAATTAATTTAGACATTCCCCACCTTTTCTCTTTCCTAACATTAACATATTCAAGACATTTTAATCAATTAACACTTGCTTTTATTAAAAAATTATTTCTCGATATGTTTATTTAGGTACTAGGTGCTAATCTGTAACCCAGTTTCACAGCTCCGACGGGTGGTAGTCCCTAGGTGCATTTCTCAAATAGTAATCGATTTGATTTTGTGTTAGAAGTCCTTCTTGCGCCCCAACATGCTGAACAACGTTCATTGAGTTTATAGGTGCCCAAAGTAACGCACTAGGCACATCGGCCCCGTGCATTAGCGCCGCAACAAAAGTAGAAGCAAAGCTATCACCAGCCCCCGTACGGTCAACAGGCGGTGCTGGGTCCGGATATAACGGCATCCTCCAGCGTTTAATACCGTCAGATGCATATGCTCCACCCGGTCCATCAGTGATAAGCGCAATCTTGACTCCAGCTGTATGCATTCTATCTAATAGGTCATTTATATTTTCTAGTTCTCCGCCGAACACCATCACTGCTTCTTCCCTGTTTAAGCCCACAACTTCACTGCGGGCGTAAAGTTTACGAAGCCTCTCTAAACCTGCTTCCATTTGGAATGTTCCGGGGTTAAAAGCTAGTTTAACTTCTGGATTCTCATCAAGCCAGTCAGCCACTTCGTCATGATAATGATCAAGCGCCTTTTCAGATATAGAACTAAAGTATACCCATTTTGGTATATCTGTAGGCCTAAAACGTGGCCATTCATAATCATAATCTTCGTGCTTAATTAAGATTGTTCGTTCTTCTTTATACCAAAGTACATAGTGGTAGTTGCTCTGTTTAGCTTTGTTTACGTGTACAAAACGCGTATCAACACCATTCTTTTGAAGCGCAGCCACCATATCTCTGCCCCACTGGTCTGATCCTATGTTACTTACTAAACCACTTTGCAAACCCAACCTTTCAAAGGCTACTGCTGCATTTGCTGCATTCCCAACTCCTTCGATAATCTGCGCATGATCATATGGAATTTTAGTACCAAACGGTACGTTCAAAATAAGACCTTTATCGGTTTTCTCAATGTACTCATATTTATCTATAAGTTTAATAAATGCGTCTGTGACTACATCTCCGATGGCTAACACGTCTAATTTTGGGTGGTTACTCATAATATCTTCCTTTTTGGCTTTCTACTCTTGCCTTACCGGCACTATTAAATAAATCAATCTTTGCTTCAACTACTGTTTGAACAGCCTCTATTACTTCGTTCATGAGTTTAACCACGGCGTATTCTGTCTTATTTTCAGCCAACACTCTTTCTAGTGTGTCCCTGTAAGCTCGCCGCATGTCACTGTTGATATTAATCTTTTGGACCCCAATCTTCACTGCTTCTTCAAAATAGTGCCCGGGTGTTCCGCTACCGCCGTGCAGACTGATGTTGCAACTAATTGCGTTCCGAACCTCTTGTAGTAAGCCTAAATCAAGGACCTTAGGTATCGGATAGCTTCCGTGCAAATTGCCGATGGCTGCTGCGAAGGTATCTATGCCCGTCTTTTCAACAAAATCTCTTGCTCCATCTGGTGTGCTAAAAGTTTTTTTAATTTCTTCAAGGTCATAAGCTTTGTCAAAAACGTTGCTCCCCCCACCAAAATAATGAGGTTCGCTCTCAACCAGCGCACCGGTAAGCTTTGCTGCTTCAACCACTTGCCTGGTGGCATCGGCGATTTCATCATCAGAGGCTTCATGATTAGCTTGGGACACATCTATATGTATGAATTCAAAACCTGCTTCTATCCCTGCCAGAGCCTCGTCTACGCTAGGGCAATGGTCTAGATTAATGTACATCTCAATACCGTACTCTTGTTTATAGTTCTCTACCATGTCGCGCAAGTTGTCTAAGCCAATGGCGTCAACTTCGCCCTTGCTAACTTCAACCAGAACCGGTGAATTCTTGGTTTTTGCAGCTTTAGAAACTGCAATTAGTGTTTCTTGGTTATCAAGATTAAATGCGCCAACTGCAAATTTCTCATTACGGGCTCTGTCCATCAACTCCCGAGCGTCAACACAGTTCTGTCTAATTTGCCTTAAAGTTAAAGGCATTAATTACTTCCACCATTCATTAAGTTATATTGTAACTACTTATGCTAAAGACCGCAAACACTATTTGCCTTCAATAATCTTATGAGCGTTCATCATAATATGTTTCACAGTTAGACCGTAGTGGTTTAACAGCTCTTCGGGGGTACCACTTTGACCGAACTGATCATTGACACCCATTCTAATCATAGGAGTAGGTAAGTTCTCGCCTAATAGTTCGGCGACGGCTCCGCCTAGCCCGCCGTTAATTTGACCTTCTTCAATTGTAATAACGTGTTTAGTTTTTTTTGCACTAGTCAGTATTGTTGCGTTATCTAGAGGCTTTACTGACGGGCAGTGAACCACTTCAACGTCAATCCCATCTGTAAAAAGCTTTTCCGCAGCCTCAAGAGCAAGACAGGTCATTGTACCATTCGAAATAATTGTGATATCACGGCCCTCTTCAAACACATAAGCTTTCCCAATTTCAAATGGAGTCTTATCTGTAGTCATTATCGGAGTATTCTCTCTGGCTAACCTGATGTATGTTGGTCTGGTGTCTTGAGATATCGCAATTGTTGCCTTTTCAGCTTCAAGAGAATCTCCGGGCACAATAACTACCATATTAGGCAAGACTCGCATTAAAGCAACATCCTCTAGGGCCTGATGAGTGGCTCCATCTGCACCGGTGTATAAGCCCGCGTGGGCACCGACGATCTTCACATTCTGGTTATTTAGACAGATTGTGGTTCTAATTTGTTCCCAATTTCTTCCGGGGCTAAATGCCGCGTAACTTGCTGTAAAAGGAATTTTACCCATCTTAGCCATCCCGCTAGCAACAGTTACCAAGTTTTGTTCAGCAACGCCAACTTCAACAAATCTTTCAGGAAACGCTACGGCGAATGGCTCTATCTGCGTAGATCCAGTCAAATCTGCGCACAGAGCAACAACTTTATCATTTAGTTCTCCTGCCATAACAAGCCCCTTACCAAACCCTTTGCGAATCGGCTCACTCCCCCAATTTTTCATGTCTAGTAAATGAAGGGTCTGCATTTTAATGACCTCCTTCATTCTTAATCTTGCCCCGTAATGTGCGCAACTCTTTAAGTGCTACCTCGGCTTGTTCGTTTTTAGGCGGTGCTCCTGCTACGTCAGCTAGCCCAACGGGGATACCGTGCCAATGATAATCATATTCCATATAATCTACGTCTTTACCTGGAATTGTATGAGCAATAATCACAATTGGCTTTTCAACAATAGCCCTAGCCATTGCACAGGCATCTATAACAGCTTCGATATCGTTGCCGTCAATTTCTATAACGTGCCATCCAAAAGACTCCCACTTAGCCCTTAAATCCTCTAAAGGCATCACGTGTTCAGTGGTTCCGTCTATTTGAATATTATTCCTGTCGACAATTGCTATCATGTTATGCAACCTATACTTTGCAGCAAACATGATTGCCTCCCAGTTATTACCTTCATTTAACTCACCGTCTCCGGTAACAACGTAAACCCATCTGTGAGATATTTTGTCCATTTGCATAGCAAGCGCAATTCCCGCGCCCTGACTTAGCCCGCTTCCTAGGGGACCGCTAGTATTTTCTAGGCCTGGAAGCATATCTCTTTCTGGGTGTCCTTGCAGACGACTGCCGAATTTTCTGAGCGTCAACAGTTCTTTTCTGTCAAAATATCCTGCGCTGGCCATGGCTGCGTACTGAACCGGTACGCAGTGACCGTTACTTAAGAGTAATATATCGCGTTGATCCCAGTCAGGATCTGATGGATCATGCTTTAAAATATCAAAATATAGTGCTGTAAATATATCAGCTAGCCCCAAAGGCCCCGCGCTGTGCCCACTACCGGCTTGCTCCAAACTTTTTATAATGTCTTGGCGAATATCATTAGCAATTAGCTCAAGTTCAACAAGATTTTTTTTCTTAGCGGTATAATTAGCCATTAAGCTTATGATACCAGAGAAGTGAGAGTAGCGTAAGCTTTTTTAGGCTCTTCTGAATTTTTAAAATACCCGCCTACGTTTAGAACCGAAACTCCTGCAGATACTATTTCTTTTGCATTTTTATCATTCACGCCACCGTCCCAAGATATTTCAACATCTGGATATTCATCTCGAATTTTTTGTACCTTCTTTAACAGTGATAAATCTGCCTTGCCGTCCTGATAACCCAGATGCCCACCAAACACTAATACATGGTCAAATAATTCATCAATGTCAAGGGCCTTCAAATCAGCTACACTAGTTTCTGGCAATATTGCTATTCCCGTTCTAACACCGATATTCTGCAACATTTCTAAGCATTCCTTTAAATCATCTGATTCAGCATGCAAAATAACTAAATCCGCTTCCAAGTGAACAATATCGTCTATGAACTCAAGTGGTTGTTGATACATGATATGGGCATGCGTAATTAAATCATCACTTCTCCAGGCTTGGTCTAGGGGCAATAATTTTGCTTGTGAGAATTCACCGTCTGAAAAATCTAAATGGACTCCTTCAGCATACGAAGCAATCAACTCCATCTGTTCTCTGTATTCATGTGGATCATCTGTAGTAATCGTCGGTGCTATCGCTACTACCACTACAATATATCCTCATCTATCATGTCTATCCTGCGCTTGTGCCTTTGCTCGTTACTAAACGGTTCATTAAGCCAAGCAAGAGCTATTTTTAAGTTTTCGTCTGTGTCTACATAATCCCCGGACAAACAGAGTACATTGCTATTATTGTGCTCTCTGGAGTGCTTTGCAACAGTTTCATTCCATACAACAGCCGCTCTTATGCCGTTAAATCTATTAGCTGTAATTGAAACGCCCTCGGCACTTCGACATGCTATAATCCCTCTGTTTTCTTCAAGACCTGCTTCGATAAGCTTTACGGCTAGTCGTTTTGCAAATACTGGATAGTCATCATCAGGGCTAACTTCATAAGGACCAAGGTCTTCGACTTCATATCCGTGCTCAATTAAAGCATGATATAAGCTCGATTTTAACTCGAATCCCCCGTGATCTGATGTAATATAGACTTTCAATTTTTTAGAATTCCTGCTTAGTTATTTTTATCTTAGCATAAAGTCTAAGCAAGAGTTTTACCAACGTCTGCAACCATCTCAACTAACCTGTTGGAATATCCCCATTCATTGTCATACCAAACAACAACTTTTGCCATATTTCCGCCTACAACATTTGTCAAAAGCAAGTCTATTGTGCCCGAATTACTATTACCAATATAGTCGGAACTGACTAACGGTTCATCGCTTACTGCCAAAATTCCTTGATAGTAAGGTTCTGCTACTTTTTTTGTGAACATTTCATTGATTTCTTCTTTTGTAACATCTTTTTTCAAAAGCATTGTTACGTCGGACAGCGATACGACACTCGTCGGCACACGCACACTTAGTCCATCAAACTTTCCTTTAAGACTCGGTACAGTCAAGCCAACAGCTTTAGCGGCACCGGTGGTAGTTGGAACTATGTTCTCAGCTGCCGCACGAGCCTCTCGTAAATCTTTACCAGGTCCATCTTGCAAATCTTGAGAAGCAGTATAGCTATGCACTGTCGTTAGCATTGCTTTTTCGATGCCATACTCCATCTCCATAATATCCATCACTGCAGCAATACTGTTGGTTGTACAGCTTGCATTGCTTATGACGTCACCTGCATTTTCAAGCTCGTCTTCATTTGCACCTATTACCAGCGTTTTTGTTTCGTCATCTTTAGCCGGAGCGGACAGCACGACTTTTTTTGCACCAGCCTTCAAATGCGCGCTGGCAGCTTCTGTAGTTACAAAACGCCCAGTAGATTCTACTACCACATCAACGTTTAACTTCCCCCAAGGTAGCATTGCAGGGTCTTTTTCGGCACTTACCGGAATACTTACCCCGTCAACAACAATAAAACCTTCTTTTGAATCTACTTTGTGCGTAAAATTTCCATAATTTGTATCATGTCTGAGAAGATGTGCAAGAGTTTTTGTATCTGTTAAATCGTTAATACCAACAACTTCAATATCTTTTCGCTCCGCCATTATTCGGAAACTCATTCGTCCAATTCGTCCAAATCCGTTTATCGCTACTCTAGTTTTCATATATTAAATCCCTCCCAATCTTTAGCTACATTGTATCGCGCAAATGGTTTAACTAGCAAGGTATTTTAATATCTTCGGTAAAACAGAGTTGAAAAACTCTTTGTCCTTTTGATTCGTCAACCTGTCTGCAACATCCTGGATTGGCAACCATTCGGCTTCGGGGTTTTCTGGGTCAATCGGGCTCAGCTCAGTCTGGTTCGTAATACATAAAAAAATTGTGATGTGTTTCATGTGGGTCAAATCTTCACCTTTGGCGTCAGGCCCAATGCGTCCACGTTCGTATTCGCCAAGCTTTTCAATTATTCTTACCTCTTGAATGCCACTTTCTTCAAAAATCTCGCGTTGAGCAGCCTGTTCTTCGTCTTCACCATTTTCTAAATGTCCTTTAGGCAGAGACCAGGAATTACCATGTTGATTTACAACTAAAATCTTATTCCCAGGACCAATAACTACCCCGCCCGACGAATAAAAGATATTACTCATTGCTCCAGCGTTTGATGCATTCGGCGATTACTTCATGTGCATTATTTGCGTCCCCAAAACCCAAAACTTTGGTGCTACCCGGTTTTTTTAAATCTTTGTAATGACTAAAATGATGTTCTATCTGTTTTTTCCATTGATCACCCAAATCGTCAAGTGCTTTAACTCTGTTACCCGTGTGACGATCATCAGCTGGCACGCATATAACTTTATGGTCCATTTCCCCGTCGTCTTCAAAATTCAATACACCAATGACAGTTGCTTCTAGCGTCACACCTGTTGGCAACGGCTCTTCCGTAACAACTAAGGTATCAAGCTCATCACCGTCTTCGTCTAATGTTCCTGGAATAAAACCGTAATTAACAGGCTTTGCAAAAATTGCTGGTTCTACTCTGTCTACAACCATAATTTTACGCTTCCTATCGTACTCAATTTTGTTTGTTGTGCCTTTAGGAATTTCTATTACCGTGTTGATTGTTTTGCCATCTGAATATGGTTTTAAGATTGCATTATAGTCCACTAATTACTCCTTTATTTGAATTTACTACAATTGTACACCAAATACTCAAGCGTAATCCACTGTCATCACATACACATATTATACGCTATAGCGTATAATATGTGTAGAATCGTATTAAGTACTTTGCTTTAGCTGTATACTAATGAATATGGAGATCATAGGACACCGCGGAGCAAGAGGACTGGCGCCAGAAAACACCGTCAAGGCTATCAAGCGTGGGCTTGCCAGTAGTGCCGACATGATTGAGCTGGACGTTCGTATGCACAATAAAAAAGTAGTGCTGGCTCATGACCAAACACTTAAAACCGAAATATATACAACTCTTCAAGAGGGGCTTGAAGCAATGGACAAAAATATACCATTAAACTTAGAGATAAAAGAGCTAGCCGTTGTAAAGCATCTGCCAACTGAAATTGAGGGCTATAGTGGCAAGATTCTATTTTCAAGCCAAGAGTACGCAATTCTTAATGCTGTAAAAAAATTGATGCCAAAAGCAAAGATTGCTGTTTTGGAAAAATGGTCTGGAGTTAGAGCAGTAGCTGAAGCCTCTCTGCTAGGTACAAGAAGAGTTCATATTAATCAACAGTGGCTATGGTCAGGGTTTGTAAAATCAATGAAGCACCGCGGTTATGAACTTTACGCATACACTGTCAATAGCCGTGACCGAGCCGAAGAATTAGAAGCTTGGGGTGTTGACGGCATTTTCACCGACTACCCCAATCTTTTTCGGGATAGAGTTTAAACCGTACTTAAAAGCAAAGTATAAGGTACAGCAAGCCCTGAAGATGTTGTTCGATAAGGTTCTTTTTTATACCATTCCTCGTCTGCTGATACTCTACTACTATATTCTGCTTCCACTTCTTCGGTCGTCAAACCTACAAAATTTATATCATCTGAAATTATTCCCCCGTCTAAATGATTAAATTCATGCATCGCAATTTTTGCATTATAAACACCCAGTTGAGCCTGGTATGGAGCACCAGAAACGTCCCTTCCACTAAGAACTAGCTCTATAGGAGATTCAACCTCATTGTGTAAGTTTCCATGATTAACAGACGCGCAAGCTTCATAAAGTTTTAAGAAAACATTGCTCGTAACCGTTATTTGAGGGTTAGTAACTATAACTAAATTTTCGCTTTCATAGTCTGGGGAACCAAACAAAGCAACAAACATTTGACGATGTATGCCAATTTGAGGTAATGCTAGCCCAACACAGCCCTCTCCTAGACTTTTATACACTTCTATTAATGTGGAGGCGTCTCTGTCAACAAGGCTTTCTCCGGTACTTCTATTATATTCTTCATCAGTGTAAGGGCGTGAAGGCGTATGAAGTGTTTGCAAACCAGCCCCCACATTTTGAACTACATCTAACATATTAAGTTATGATATCACGTTTTTATTAGATTGTCAATACTAGTTCCCGTTAGGCATGTTTTTGCGGTCGTAGTTTTCTAGATATTCTCTTATCGATAATGCTGCAGATGCACCTTCTCCAACTGCACTAGCAATCTGCATTGTAGCCCCAGAACGTACATCTCCAGCACAGAATAGCCCAGGGATGTTCGTCATTAATTTATTGTCTGTCCTAACAAAACCAAAATCATCAAACTCAACTCCTGTATCTTTCAAAAATCCAGTAACTGGTCGCAGACCAATAAATACAAATACCCCATCCGTGATAAAATCTGTTTTAACCCCGTCTTTTGTCCCAATAACTTTGGTGACCTTTTTTATCCCATCAACTTCACTTCCTACAATCTCATCAGTAGTTGTTTTAAAATGAACTGTTATTTTGTCATTCTTTTCAATCTCATGGATTAACACTTCACTAGCTTTCCATTTGTCCCCTCGTATCAATATGTCGATATGGCTTGCAAATTTTGTTAAAAATAAAGCTTCTTGCGCGCTGGAATTACCGCCACCGACAACTACTAACTTTTTATCTCTATAAAATGCTCCATCACAGGTTGCACAGTTATGCACTCCGCGCCCATAAAATTCATCTTCTCCTGGTACACCAATCTTTTTCCATTCAGAGCCAGTACCAATGAGCACCGTTTTGGCCTTCATTTCTCCGCTTGTTGTTAGTAGGCTGAAAAGTTCACCCTTTTTGCTTACTGATTGCACCTCTCCAAGTTCAATGACAGCACCAAAGCGTTCGGCTTGTTTCTGAAGCTTATCGGCCAAGGCTAAACCCTCTACGCCTTCTTCAAAGCCTGGATAGTTGTCAATCATGTCGGTTATAGCAGCTAAACCACCAATAACGCCCTTTTCAAAGATAAGCGTCTCTATATCTTCTCTCGAAGTATAAATTGCTGCAGCCAAGCTTGTTGGCCCAGCACCAATCATAATTACATCGTGAACCGATGTTAAAGACTTGGCATTAGCTTCTGGCATCTCAACTTCCTTTACTTATGAATGATTTAACTACATTATCCCACACCAAACAGGTCTAGAGAAATCACTTGTGCACTTTTTATTATCTAAACTGCTGCAGCTAGGCGTGGTAGATTGAAGCCAATCACGACTTCTTCAGTATCATCTTCTCTTTCAATTACTGTTACAGGGACTGTTAGGGCTCCGCTTTTTGCATAAATTTCAGCTTGACGTTCAGGTTGTTCATCCAGGTTTACTACGTCGTATTTAACACCTTTTCCGTCAAGGTATTTCTTAACCATAGCGCAGTAGGCGCAAGTGTTAGTGGTGAAGATTGTTATTTTTTTAGTCATTTTATAAGATTCCTCTTAGGGTTATTATGTTGATTTTTTGTGAAAGTTTTTAGCTTATGTTTATCATTGTAGCTAGTGTTTACTTTTTTTGCAAGTACGCTATATGTTGTGTTTTTGTCTTTATTTTTCCCCCTTATGTTTATATTCTCTACTCTGAGCTGTTTTTACTATCTCTCAGTAGCAAAAAGCTCAATGTCAAAAACTAAATCGGAATTTGGCGGGATATTTTCGCCCGCACCCGCTTCACCATAACCAAGAGCTGAAGGTATGAATAAACGTCTTTTGCCTCCAACTTTCATGCCAGGAATGCCTTGTTGCCAGCCCGGTATCAAGCTATTCAACGAAAATGTGGCTGGAGTGCCTTCTCCGTCTACTGAAGAATCAAATATTACCCCTGTGGTAGCTAGAGCTCCGGTGTAGTGAATAGTGACCGCGTCACCCGGCTGCACTACGTCACCCGTGCCTTCAACAGAATCTTCAAATTTAAGTGTGGGTACCGATACTGGTCCGGTAAAGTCACCGAGTTGTTGTCCTTCCAATGATGCTGTTTGCGGTTTATCAGTAGCTGGTGTTGGTTTGTCGTCCTGCACTAGTCCCCCTTCAGAGTCATGATTTAATTGCCATATTACGTATCCTGCTGCCCCGATGCTTGTTAATAAAAACATCAACGCCAGTAGGAACGTAGCCACCCTTTGGCCACTGCTTGTTGCCATATTATTGTTACCCTCCACGCGTGTTTATTTTGAACTTAGTTCTTGCCCGCGATTAGTTCTAGTATAGCCCCAAAAGTCCCACACTGCCAAGACCGTTATTGTTGTGTTATTGTCGGCGGAATATAGACAAAAACTTTGATCTTAAAGTTTCCTCAATGAGGTAGAAGTACGGGAATACCAACAGAACTAACACAGTACTAGAAAGTAAGCCGAATATTAATGTATAGGCAAGACCTTCCCAGAATGGGTCATTTAGTGCCAAGGGTAGCAGAGCTAAAACGCTCGTAACACTAGTTGTGAGGAGCGGCCGTAGTCTGTTTTTAAGTGCTCCAGACATTGCATTAACCGGGCTTTGTCCTTCTTTTTGGCCTTGATTCGCGTAGTCTGTAAGTAAAATCGTATTATTTAGACTAATACCTATGAGAGCGAACACTCCGAGCATTGAAAAGAAGCTTAGCGGATTGTCAGTAAGCAGTAAACCAGTCGCTACCCCAAACAGAGCAAAGGGTAGCGCTGTGAGTATTAGCAAGGGTTGAGTTAGGCTCTTAAACAAAATAGCCATTACAATAAACATCGCAAGAAACAGCGGCCCTGCAGCCTTACCCATTGATTCAAACGATTTCTGATTTTCCTCTTCTTGGCCGAAATCAAAGCCTAGTGCATTTTCAGGAAGTCCAAAGCTAGAAACAAGCTCAGGCGTAAATTCATTTTTTACTGCGTTTTCAGCTAGCTCGACAAGTGCCGAGACATCCTTACCCTCAAAGCCCGCCGTTACGTTTACCACTCTTTCGTTGTTATCTCTCAATACTAAATTTCTAGGTGTTGTCTGCACATTAGTCAGCCTTGAAGTAGTTTTATCAGGACGTGTAAGAACCGCCGAACTCAGAAATTTTGACACCTCGTTTGCAAGTACTAACGATTTGTCTGCATCTTCGCCCCTAATCTGTACCGTAAAGTTACCTTCAGGTGGCCCTACACCTGCCGATTCAACATTTACACGCATTTCTGGAACGAGATTTTCAAGCGAAGCCTGCAATTCTTCAGCAATCTGCACTGAAGTCTTTTCTCTATCGTCTAGAGAACTGAGCAGTATTGAAGCATTAAAACCGTCCCTATCGGCTGCTCCTAGCCCGCTCAGGCTTAGCCGCTTCAAATCTTTGCCAACGACTTCTTTTGTTTTAGCCAACAGCTTATCTGTATATTTTTCGGTTTCGGAAATTACCGCTGTTTCCTTATTCTTTACCTCTGCAGAAAAAATAATATTTATGCCGTCTTTAGGAGCCGGAAATATGTTAAATTCAACTTGTCTAAAAAACATACCACCTACAGCTATAAATAGTAAGCTGACAAGCACTGCTCCTAGTTTTGTTGCAACGCTCCGTTTAGTAGTTTTGACCGACCATCTTAAAGCACTGGAAAGCATAACACTTAATGTCTCTTCAGCACGTGCAACAACCTTTATACTTCGTGGTTTGTGTGCATTTCTACGTCCAAAAGTTAGCGTCATTAATGCTGGTATAAACATGAAAGAAACCAACAAGCTAACTATCAAGCTGATAATTATTGTAATAGGAATTGCTCTAATAAACTCACCCAATACACCGCCAATGAATAACATTGGGGCAAATGCAAGTATCGTAACTAACGTTCCTGTAGAAGAAGCACGGGCAACTTTTCTTAATGCATCCGATACAACTTCTAGATAATTCTTTTTCTTTTTTAGCCCCGCATCGATTGCTTCCACTACTATAGTTGTGTCATCAACAATTAGCGCTAAGCAGAGCACTAATGAAAATAATGTGATTGTGTTTATTGAGAAGCCAATTAATTTTAGGATAGCTATAGTACCGATTACAGTCGTTGACATAGCTAATGCTGTAACAACCGATCCGCGCAGTGAAATCAAAATAAAGCTAACTATAAGCACTACTAGTAGTCCTTCAAGTAAGTTAGATTGCAGACCGGACACTTGTTCGCGAATGCTCTCGGCGTAATCTGACGATATAGCCGATGAAGCACCAATAGATTTTGCCTCATCGCTGTTGAGCGTGGCTTCAATCTCGTCAAACAACTTCAGCTGGTCTACACCAGACTTGCCGCCAACTCCTACGATAACCGAAGGCTGGCTACCGTTAGTATCACTATTCAAAAACCTATCAAAACGAACTTGAGCAGACGTTGTCTCGCCTGTATTGTCGTCAACTACTGACTCGACCAGATTGTAAACATGGACTTTTTCAGCAAGTTTCAATCTTTGCTCTAAAATTGGCAACAGTTTTTTTGCAGATTCATCAAGTTGGGCTGGGCTCAAACCAGCTCCGTGAACGCTTATTAACACATCATCTCCCTCAGGAGTTAGCTTGCTTGCGTTTATCTTGATGTAGAATACTTCTGCATTTTTAGGCAACCTTCCTTCAACGCCAGATTTTAATAAATCGAGAGATTTCTGAACATCAGAACCCTCATTAAAACTGATTTGTATCGATGCACCGATATCAGAAGAGCTACTTACTGCATCCTTGACACTCTTGTCCTTCTTAGCCTGTTCAAGTAGCGGCTGCACGAAGTTTTTGTCAACTTGTTCTGCGGTCTGTTCAAAACTTATTATCTGAACCGCGCCAAGGGGAACATTTACACTAGGAAAACCTTCTCTTCTCATCCAAACGCTATAGCTAAGCGACCCAAAAACTACTACAGCTAACCATAAAAACATCGCTAAAGTGCTTCGTTTGTAAAAGAACAACCCAAAACTCTGCCAGAAACTCTTATTAGAACTATTTTTCATTATTCTTTATCCCTCTTATTTATCTCCAATTATAGCCTACTGCTACTCTATGAGACGATACCAAATTTTGCTAAAGCTTTTTGACGTTCTTCAGCCGACCTTGCCGTCTGGACCTCCAAAAGCCGTGCATATATACCGTTTGATTTTGATAACTCTTTTGGTGACCCAGACTCTGAAACTTTTCCGTCTTTCAGCGCAATAATATTATCAACGTTTTGAATAGTGCTTAACCTATGGGCAATAATTATCGTTGTTCGATTTTTCATTAATCTTTCTAGTGCATCATGAACCAGAAGCTCGCTTCTGCTATCTAGGCTACTTGTTGCCTCGTCAAGTATCAAGATAGGCGCGTCCTTAAGTATCGCCCTAGCAATTGCTAGGCGCTGTTTTTGCCCACCAGATAATTTCAAACCGCGTTCACCAATTTGAGTGTCGTAACCATTCTCTAATTTTTCTACAAATTCATGAGCATTAGCGGCGCGTGAAGCTTTTTCAATATCTTCATCGCTAGCATCAGGCTTAGCATAGCTAATATTCTCTTTTATTGTTCCACTAAACAAACTCGGGTCCTGAAATACGACGCCAATATTATGCCTTAAACTCTCTTGAGTAACATCAACGACATTTTGACCGTCAATTGTAATTGTCCCTGACGTTGGCTCGTAAAGTCTTAGAAGCAGATTGGTAAGAGTAGTCTTTCCTTCCCCACTTTCTCCAACTAACGCGACCTTGGAGTTTGATTTAAGCTTAAAACTCATGCCTTTTATGACGTCTTGACCTTTTTCGTAACCAAAATGTACATCATTAAAAATTACCTCTGGACTTTTTATTACTAAATTCTTGGCTCCTTTTTTATCCTCAATCTCCGCTTTTAGCTCCATCACTTCAAAATAATCTCTACTGTCAGCAACTGCGCGTTGAGTCTGCTCGACGAGCCAACTTATAGTAAATATTGGTATACGAATGTTCATCGCGTACAAAATCAAAGTTACTGCTTGCCCAGGGCTCAAAGTACCTTGTGTTGCTTGATAGAAAATCATGAGGTAGACACCGTAGAATATAACGTTCAGTATTAGTCTTCTTTTGACGTCTTGTTTGTGCCAGTGTTTCGATTGTGGTTTATTGGTATTTACTACAATTGAAAAGTGTTTGTTAAAAAATCCTAGTTCTCTTTTTTCCTGAATATAGCTTTTTACTACCTTGATTTGACCAATAGATTCAGCGAATCTACCGCTGGCTATGTCAATGTTCTCATTTTTTGTTTTCTGGTATGCTTGCCACTTACCGCTACTCTTTACTGTAAGCCAGATAAAGATTGGGTAAAGCGTAAACAATAGAAGCGCTACTTGCCAACTATAAATAGCAACTGCAATAAGGCTTAAAAGCGTGCTGAATATAAACTGCAAAAAACCGTTGCTCATTGATTGGATAAAGCTTGTAATTTGCGCAATAGAACGGTTAAGCCGATTTATAATTTTGCCGGTTAGCTCTGTGTCAAAATAACTCTGAGGCAAAGTCATAAGATGCTCGTAATATTTTTTGCTTAAAAGTTTTTGTAACTTAGCTTGGACCTGATCGCCTATATAGCCATTAATGTTACTCAAGATGGTTTGCGCTAAATCTAGTGCAAATATTCCAGTTGCCAATACTACAATATATCGCCAATTAGCTCCGGTTCCTTTACCAATTTCGTCAATTGCCCAACCAGACAACAGCGGGATAATTATCGTAAACAGAGATAATGCTGAAGTAAAAACTCCAATCCATATGTAGCTTCGCCACAGCTCTCGCCCAACTCTTAATATCCGATATATCTCTTTCATGTCTTAACCAATTCTACATCATAGTTGATTTATGTATTCTATTATTTTATAATTACACTAATGTCAAAAGTGCAGTTTATTGATTCAGATTTTTTTCACCAAGGCTTAGCAGCTATTGCTGAAAATCGGCAAGCGGTTCAAAGACTTATAGACCCAAATACTGGAAGACCGTTTAGATACCATAACGTTACCCATACATTTGAGGACGTAATGCCTGTGTATGAAGTAATCACAGATTACGGCATACAAGAAGGATTAATATATCCGGAAGAAAAGCACGAGGGACGAATTGCAATTTCAGGTCATGACAGAGATTACACAACAGGAGACTTCGGTAACAATGAAGCTCGTAGCGCAAAAGACAATATAGATATGTTAAATAGGACTGAATACAATAAGTTCAACGGTGACCGAGCTTCATATGTGGGGGAGCTGATTATTTGTACGTCCGTTGTTATAGACGATGGAAGAATTATTCAACAAGTAAAAGAGGGTGACTATATTTCAGAAGCAATAGATGACGCAGACTTAAGCTCGTTCGGTAGAGAATTTCCAATTTATTTAGATAGAGCAATCAGATATTTATTAGAGACTATAGAGTTAGTTGATGATCCTGAGGAAAGAATTGAAGAGTGTATAAAGTTCTTTGAAAGCAATGTGAAGATACTTGAAAGCCACAGATGGCATAGGGCAGAATCGGGTCTAATTCTACCTCATACGCTAGAAAATAGAGATATCCTGCAAGACAAACTTAAACACGGGCGTGCCGAACTAGTACAGTTTGCGCTAGCCACTTAAAAAAACCGGGCTTTTTTGGCCCGGTTTACGGAAGACGTAGCGATGTTTCCACCATCACACTTCCAGATTCTATTGTAGCTTAAGCACTAAGATCAATGTATGTGATTTTACTCACAGCTACAGACTATTTAGATATTTGTTCCCATGGCAAATCTTTTTTGCCGAAGTGGCCGTAGGCCGTTGTGGAACTGTATATTGGCCTTCGAAGGTTTAAGCCATCTACAATTCCCTTCACCGACGTATCAAGCAACCTATCAATGAATTTTTGGATGTTTTCTATTGAATCTGTTTCAGTGCCAAAAGTATCAAAGGCCTTCATCATTGGGTCTGCCCTACCGATTACGTAGGCTAGTGCTACTTCGCATTTTTCGGCTAGACCTGCTGCTACTACGTTTTTAGCAATGTAGCGGGCTGCGTACGCTCCAGAGCGGTCAACCTTACTTGGGTCTTTGCCTGAAAACGCCCCACCACCAACTCTTGCGTAGCCACCGTATCCGTCAACAACAATTTTTCTACCCGTTAAGCCGGCGTCAGTATCAGGACCAGGAATGTGCCACAGCCCAGTGCCGTTTATCACAACCTGTTTGTCCGACACGCTATAGCCATATTTTTTCATAACTTCGTCTATGATTTTCTCTTTAATTACTTTATGAACTTCATCAGGAGAAGTTTTTTCATCGTGCGCCAAAGCCATTACAACCTTTTCAACAGCAACAGGTTTGCCGTCTTCATACGCAACCGTTACTTGACTCTTACCATCAGGTCTTACAAAAGAAATAGCCCCACTTTCTCGGGACTCGTCTAGGGCTCTTGTAAGAGCGTGGGCAAGTGTAATCGGAAGAGGCATCAGCTCTGGAGTTTCGTTACACGCAAAGCCAAACATCATACCTTGATCGCCAGCACCATCTAGGTCAACTCCCATGGCTATTTCTGGTGATTGTTGGTGAATATTTACTTCAATCGGAGATTTGTCTGAAAAGTTCCAATCAGTGTTTGTATAACCTAATCTTCTAATCTCTTTTTTGGTTACTTCTTTAAAGTTAACTTTTGCGCTAGTCTTAATTTCGCCAAACAGCCCAACTTTATTAGCACCAACAATAGTTTCGAGTCCGGCCCGTGCATGAGGGTCTTGCTCTAGAATTGCATCTAAAATAGCATCACTAATTGCGTCTGCAATTTTATCTGGGTGCCCGGCAGCTACTGACTCACTTGTAAATAATTTGTATGACATCAAAAAAACCTTTCTTATGGCCACCGATGGTCAAGAAAGGCTTACTAATGTGTAGCAAATATCTTCCCCAACCAAGTCGGGCTAGATTTAGCACCTTTGCATAATTGCCGGTTGCTGGTGGTATTTGCGGGCTAGATCCCTACTCCACACTCTTTATATGTTTAATTGTTAATATTGCTAATTATAGCAGTCTACGATGGTTAATTAAAAGTTCACTTACCTGAGATTTCATAACCTCCATCAACTAGATAGTCTGTCCCTGTTATGTACGTAGATTCATCCCCTGCAAGAAACATGACTAGTCCTGCCACTTCATTTGGCTTGCCTATTCTTCCTAAAATTGTGCCCTTATTTATTCTTTCAAATGTTTGAGAATTCCAATCTTTTACCTGATCTGTTTCTACGTATCCTGGGGAAACCGAACATATGTTTAAATTAGGATAAGATTTAGCCAATGCTTTTGTAATCGATATAACTCCCGATTTTGTGGCAGCATATGTCAATGTGCTCATAGTTGCAAGATTGTGGTGACCTTTTATAGAAGCAATGTTGATTATTTTACCTGCTTTCTTCTTGCTCATTTTTTCGATGACAGCTTCTGCGCAATAGAGAGTGCCCAAAACATTTGTTTTAAACTCTTCAATCGCTGATTCTTCCCTCATGTCAGACAGTTCTGACAGAAAATTCTTTGCTACACCTGCGTTATTAACTAAAACGTCAATATGACCTAGTTCTGAAATAACTTTTTTTACTTCTTCCCTATCTGACACATCAAAAAAAACAGATGTCGATCCCTGCACCTCACTCCTAGTTTTTCTTAGCGTTGAGGAATCTGTTTTACCGTGTATTATTACGTTCCAACCATTACTCGCAGCTTTTAAAGCAATCGCACGTCCAATACCTCTTGAGGAGCCGGTTATTAATATTGTTTTCTTTTTATTTGTCATTATCTGTACCTTTCTACTTACTTCATACTTCGTACTCTTTAATTCTACCAACCGCCGCCGCCGCCGCCACCTCCACCGCCGCCGGAGAAGCCACCGCCACCTGAAAAACCTGAACTCCCGGATGAGCTTGGAGCTGAGAAGGCAGTTGCCGTAACCGCAGAGGTGCTAGAAAGACTATTCGCCAAGGCAATTGTTGAGAATGTACTCCAATTTCCACCATACCATTCAGGTGGTTGCTTATAAATTCCCTCAAATGCTTTTGCCCAGGTCTTTTCTACCCCCATTGCGACTGCAAATGGGAGAAGTTTTTCAAAAAACCTAACATCACGCACGGGTTCACCTGAGTGTGGCGACAAGGGCGCAGCAACAGCATCTTGCATTTTTAATCTGTCTTTTTCAGAGAAAGATAAATACAATTTTAAGCCCTTCATGTGCTCAACCATCATATCCCCTGCTTGGCTTCTCTTAGTCATAAGCACTGCGTAAAAAATTACTCCCAGAAGAACCACTACTCCACTAACCGTCGTTATTCCACTGCTAATCGAAGCTAGAATAATTCCAGCCACGAAACCAACACATGCTAACACAATTTGAGGCATCATTTTACCTACTGCTTTCCGTGGTGAAATTTCATAAAATCCTTTATCATTAGTTTTTTCATCAACTATTTTATTTAGATATTCCATAGTTTTGAAAAGTTTATTTTTCTTATCTTCTAACTCTATTACCTCACCCACAACTAAATTATCAAATAATCCTTCCAGTAGCTTATTTTCGTCAGTAGTCAGAGAAACATCCGATGCTTTAATAAGAGTTAACTCATGCTTTGTCTTGAATCTTTCTTTTTTCTCAGTTATCTTCAAAAAGCCTCTTATAGCAAGATCTACAATCGCCGCGCTTACATGTTTAGAAGTTAATTTATTTTCTGTGATATAACTTGCTTGCATTACGCTCAAACCTTTAGGCCTTTCAAAATAAGGAGCTACTACACCTCTTTTCTTAAAATCTTTGCCATAAAGTTTCCATTTTTTATGAGCACTGACTAAGACCGCAAATTGTAAAAATATAATTGGGCTAATTGCCAACAACCGCCAGTATTTATCTAGAAAACTCGGAGGGCTAAAGTAGCCTTTTTCAAAAGCAGTAATTGTGGTTAGTGTTTCTCCGGCTTCTAACGTTTTCGTGGTCATAACATCGACATTAGAACCGTCGAATAAAACCTCACAGTCTTGATTAGTGCTTAGATAGGCGCCCGTGTAGCACTTTGGTTCTAAGCTACGGTGCACCACTGCACCAGTATTGAACTCGCTCGATACTTTTAAGAATGGCTGAAGCCACTGATCACCGTTGATATCCCAATATAATTCGTCGTGATCGTCGTAGAATTTAATTACATTCTCAACTTGATAGGTAATCTGATATACATGCTCACCAGTAATAAATACTGAACCACTGCCTATTTTTGCTACAGTATTACCATTTTCTTCGTATGTAATATACGGTTCTACGTTCCCGTCTCTTAGAACTTCTGAGATTTCTGGATGTGTTTTTTGGTCATCATATATACTAGGGATAGCTCTGAGAATTCCATGGTTTTGACCGCTAAAATTGACTTTTATCGTTTCAACCGTTGACAGTAATCCTTGTGGGTCTTTGTTCGAAAGCTCATAAACTGCTTTAAAATCTTCAATCACAAAGTCATTTACGCCTTGCGCTAATGCTCCTACAGGAAAAGCTAACGAGACACCAGCAAATAATAGACTAAATACGAGTAGCTTGAAGTGTTTCATGAGCCACCTTAGAAATTTGATCTAGTATTAAATTAACTTCCTCTGTCTTCATTGTTTTATTTGGGTGAGATAAGTTAATCCTTAAACTTAGTCGCTTTTTATCACTACCTTCGGCTTGATAAATATCAAGAGGTTCAACCGAATATTGGTATCCACTCTCGGCCTTCGCCACCGACATTTCTGCCTGGAGCAAGTTGTTTAGCTGAGACCACGAAGTCTTCCCGTCAACTTCAAAGGTTATATCTTGTTGGGTACCCGGAAAAGTAGATAACGGTTCATACTTTTTTGGCTTGATTAGCTCTCTAAGTAAATCTGTATCAATTTCAAACCCGGCACAATATTCTGGTAATTTAAGTGCCTGTTTTGCAGAACTTATAAATTCCCCAACTACTCCTACTGGGCGCTGGTTGTCGCCCAGCTTAATTACTGCACTCCTGCCAATTAGGTACGGCGAAGTTATTGGGTATTCGTTAGTGTCAAGTGCTTCATATTTCGCTTGGCCATTTGTCAGCAGGTCTACGTACAACCTAGCCTGATAATAAGCTGAGCCGCTTCTTAAGCCGGATGATTTTTCGTCACTAGCAGTAACCAATGCTAGCCTGTTCAATTGTTTTGGAAGGTCTTGCTCTTCATCCTCAAAATGACCTTTAACGTGTGCTTTACCAATTTCATAGAGCGCGAATTCATTATCAGCAGTTCCAGCTTGAGATTTGATATTACCGTGAACTTTTGCGAGTAAACTTGGTATTAGACTAGTACGGTAATACTGTAAGTCTGGGCTAAGCGCATTCCGGAGATGGTATGCCCATTTTTCCGGATCGGTGCCAGTTTTTTTAAGTAAATCGCCGTGTACAAAACTATAGGTTAATACCTCATTTGCTCCTGCTTGTTTTAACTGTTTTCGCAAAGATTTTTTGAATTCCCTAGTAGCGTTTCTTGTAGTTGGTTTTGAGCTTCGTGCTGGCAGTGCAACTGGCAATTTAGCATAACCATATAGTCTACCAACTTCTTCTACTATATCTTCACTAATTACAATATCCATGCGCCAAAAAGGCACCGTAATTTCTAAATCTTGATCTTGAAGGCTAACCTTAAACTCAACATTCTCAAGCAAAGTTTTTATATCTTCAGCCGACAAGCCCGAACCAAGCCTTGAATTTATAAATTCTGTTGAGACCTTGACTCTATTTAGGTTATCTGCGCTGGTATCAAAAGACGCCAAGTCATATACTTGGCTAGCTGTTTCTGCACTTGCATATTCATTCATCAATTTCATTGCGTAACCCAAAACAACATCATTTTGAAGCGGGCTCTGTCCTTTATTGAACCTCGTAACAGCATCTGTGAACAATCCATATCGCATACTTGTTCGTCTTACGGTGTACATGTCAAAATTAGCACATTCTATAAGTATTGTTTTAGTGTTTTCATCAACCTCAGTTTCAGCACCACCCATTACACCAGCGAGCGCTACCGCCTTGCCGTTTGCAGATATAACCATGTCTTGGTCTGTCAATTTAATCTGCTTGTTCCCCAGTAAAGTAATTTCTTCTCCCGACTTAGCCATTCTTGGCTCAAATGTTAAAGATTTATCGCCACTAAGTAACTTGTCGAAGTCAAAAGCATGCAAAGGTTGCCCGGTAAGGTGCATGATGTAGTTAGTAACATCAACCACGTTATTTTTTGGCTTGATACCTACTCGTGTCAAAGCGGACTGCATCCAGATAGGACTTTTTGCAATAGCCACATTATTCATAACAACCGCAACAAATCTTGGCACTTTATCTTTGATTTCATTTCTGACATCAACCTCGTACCTAGTACCTAGTACCTCGTACCCATGCGCCTGTTGCGCGAGATACCATTCAGGGCTTTCAAATTTAAGCCCATTAATCCCAGCTAATTCTCGTGCTACACCCAAGTTACCAAAACAATCAGGACGATGCGTAAACATCTTGTTTTCGCAAGTCACAACAAAGTCATCAAGATTAAACAAGCCAAGTAGTGGCTCACCAGGTTGCAACTCATGATTAACTTCATCCTGGTTAATTACTAAAATACCTTCATGCTCATCACTTATAGCCAATTCTTTAGGGCTACCAATCATTCCATTGCTAATTTTTCCGCGTATTTCACGTGCCTCAAGTGTAAACGGCTCTGCGGTATTTCGTGTTGATGGAACAACCGCACCAGGTGGAATCCAGGCAACAAACTGTCCTTCTGAAACATTAGGAGCACCACATACAACTTGGACGAACCCGTCATCGCCTCGTTCAACATCTTGCAAAACTCCCCCATCATCAATACGACATAAGCTAAGTTTGTCGGCATCAGGATGCTTGACGCAAGAAACTACTTTAACTACAAGAACTCCTTCGTAGATTGGCGACCAGTCAACAACTTCTTCAACTGCTCCTAACTGTGCTCCAATCTTTTGAACCAATTCACCATGTGGCAAATTCTTCAAATCTACATTGCTATAATATTGAGCTAAATTTAAACTAACTTTCATTTAAACTGCCTCAAGAATTTTAGGTTTGCGGATTCGAAATGGCGGATATCTTCTATGCCATTTTTCATCATTACCATGCGCTCAATACCATTACCCCAGGCAAATCCGGTGTAAACTGTGGGGTCAATCCCGGCCATTTCCAAAACATTTGGGTGAATCATCCCACAACCGAGTAACTCTAACCACTTTTGTTCTTCGGAGTTATCTTTTTTTAGAACGTCCGGACGTTCTATCGCAAACTCAAAACTTGGTTCGGTGAACGGAAAGTAAAAAGGTTGAAGCTTGGTTTTTAACTTCTGCCCAAAATATTCGTTCATAAAAGCCGACAGAGTGGCTATCAAATTTCCAACAGTTACATTTTTGCCAACATAAACACCCTCTATCTGATAAAAGGTATGTTCGTGCGTAGCGTCTAAATCTTCATTCCGAAATACTCGGTCAGGGATTACAACCGCAATTGGCTCATCATTATCTAAATTTTCTTTATACTTTTTTAACACCCGATTTTGCATTGTACTGGTATGCGCTGGCGCCACTAGTCCTTCATCTGTCATGAAAGTATCATAATCGTCCCGAGCAGGATGCCCTTCTGGGAAGTTCAAGCTTTCAAACATGTGGTAGTCATCGTCAATCTCGCGAGATTCCTCAACAACAAACCCCATGCGCTGATAGATATCGCAAATATGCTCAATTTCTGAGATTAAGGGATGGACACTGCCTTGTTCAGCCGGGAAAAAGCTGGGGCGTTTATCGGCAGGGGTATTTACATCCCAGGGTGCAGTAACATCAATAGTTTCCAGTTTTGAGTTTTGAGTTTTGAGTACAGCTTCGTCTATCCAGGATTGTACCTCAGCTTTCAATTCATTGACTGCTTTACCATATTCTCCTCGCTTACTCGGCTCTACTTCTCTAATTCCATCAAGAAGCGCTTTAAGCTCAGGCGCACGTAATATAGACTTTTTGTCATCAGCCCCTCCAAATATTTTTTTTAGCTCTCTGCGAGCTTTATCTATCTGTTCCATCTAATTATATTGTATACACTTGAGTAATATTTCGCTACTTATAAGCTCGAAATTTCTTAATATATCCAAAAGCAATTGCAAAAGGTCGAGTTTCAAGAGCTGATTCTTTTGCTAAAGTTGTTGAATCAAAATGTAGTTTTTTGCGCTGAGCTAGCCAAGTAAATTCTCTAAATACTCCAAACTGACCTAAGTACCTTAGGGATTTTTTGGTAAGTATCCAGCGCCTGCCAAGCATTCTCCCCCGAAAAAGCAATAGTATGAAACTTATAACCAGTATGAGTGGTAAGGATATAGCCCAAAAACTAACTGCGGACATGAAAGTTTGATTCATTCGTGAAGCGTCAAGTTTGCCGTCCGAATTCATTTGAGCTAGCCTCCAAAAGAACAGTGGGAAAAACGCTACAATAAGACCCCCTCCAGCCCCAAAAAGAATCACCAATTTTGCGTAATAAGAAGTCATCAGTTTTTCTATTAAGCCTCTGTCTCTTAAGGATTGTTTCAAAAGCCACCAAAAAACATATCGTTTACTACCCTTAATTTCAGAACCACTACTTAAGCGATATGTTATGTTGCCTTCGATAATTTTATCAATTGGTACAGCTTCTTTATGTGAATGCACAATGCCGACTAACATTTTTTCGTAAAGCTCAAGATTATCATCTAGTTTTGGACCTATTTCTGTATAAGTAACTCCATTTTTATGAGACATATGTAAGACACCCCTATTAGTGAGATGTAAAATCGTTGCATATAGATGTCTTGAATCTACTTTTTTGGAAAAGATATAAGATAGGTCAACCGGTGACATATCTAGCGGAGGTTTGTATAGAGTCGTTATTAATTGGCTTCTGATTCTTTGCGTCTTATATATCCTTACAACCCAAAGATAGATAGGATAATAAAATATAAATATTAAAAATAACGATATTGAAATAAATCGCCAATCTACACTCCTGTCGTAAACACCTAACGACGCCATAAAGCTCATGGTATTAGCATATCATTAAAGAATTAAAATTTCACTTATCTCCGATACTTGTATAATAGAGCTATGGGAATGTTTAGCTTTGACGTTGAATCAACATACGATTTGGGAGAGATGAACAATGTTTATGACCAAACACAAAAAGAACTTGGCGCAAGATATGACCTTAAAGGTACCCAAACTTCACTTGAATGGTTAGAGGATAAGAAAGGTGTAAAAATCTGCGGTGATATGCAGTTTCACCTAGACGCAGTTATTGATTTACTCCGTAAAAAAGCAGCAGCTCGCGGTGTTAGTCAAAAAACTTTTGATGTGTCATATGAACCAGAAACTACAAATTTAAGAATGATTTGGGAAGTCCCGTTCAAAAACGGTCTGAACCAAGAAGACGCCAAGAAGATTACAAAACTTTTGCGCGACGATTTGCCAAAAGTAAAAACTCAAATTCAAGGTGAGGCAATCAGAGTTATGAGCCCAAAAAAAGACGAGCTTCAAACTGCCATGCAGTTAATAAAATCTAAAGACTTCGATTTTCCAATAATCTTCACAAACTTCCGATAAGCGTTATACTTAAGCTTAATGGATGAGTCAGGCGCAGCAATAAAATCTAGCGAAGAGATATGTAAAGAGGTGCTTGAGAACAATTGGTATGGTAATTACACAATACCGGCTGGAGGTTTATATCCTCATCAATGGCTTTGGGATAGTTGTTTCATTTCTATTGGACTGGCAAACTACGACTTGAAAAAAGCTCAGACAGAACTAAGAAGTTTGCTCCGCGGACAATGGTCAAACGGTATGTTACCGCACATGATTTTTGCAGACGAAGATATACATAGCCGAGATAGGCAGATTTGGCAATCTTGGCGCAACCCTAACGCACCGGATAATTTAAACACCAGTGGCCTGACCCAACCTCCAATGCTAGCAGAGGCAGTTGTAAGAATAGGCGAGAAAATGAAAATTACAGAACGACGTAGCTGGTACCAGGATATGTTCCCAGCCCTAGTTGCATATCATAAGTGGATCTATTCTGAACGTGATCCTCACAATGAGGGACTAGCACTACTAGTACATCCTTGGGAAAGCGGATTAGACAATTCTCCTCATTGGATAAATCAATTGCATTTGCACGGAAAACCGTTTTGGATTAGTTTTGTCGAAAAAACTAGATTAGATAAAGTAGTTCTATTATTCAGAAGAGACACACACCACGTCCCTCCCGGTCAAAGGTTAAACAACATTGATGCTCTACTTTATTATTCAGTATTACAACGTTTGCGACGTAAAAACTGGGACATAGATGGAATTCTTGGTCGTTCACACTTTGCCGTCCAGGACCTGGCATTTAACTGCATACTTATTAGAGCTAACTCACACATAAAAACAATTGCAAAAACGACTGGTCACAAACTACCAGAAGAGCTTGAGGTCTCTATGAAAAAATCCGAGGAAACCCTTGAACAGTTGTGGGATGGCTACTACAAGCAATACTTTTCTAGAAACTTTATAACCCACAAGCCAATTAAAGAACCAAGCATTGCTTCACTTCTGCCTTTATACGCCGGGAGTATTACTAAGGAACGAGCCGAACAACTAGTGGCGATGTTACATGAAACCGGCAAGTTTAAGAGTAAATTTCCAATTGCCAGTGTCCCGCTAGATAGTGATTGGTATAAAGAACTTGGCTATTGGCAAGGTCCTGCTTGGCTTAATACTAACTGGCTAATAATAGACGGGCTTAATCGTTACGGCTTCACCGATGAGGCAGAACATATTAGGTCTCAGAGTATAGCGATGGTAGATAAAAATGGACCATATGAGTATTTTTCTGCCAAAACCGGAAAGCCAGCCGGAGCTAAAAACTTCTCTTGGACTGCCGCTCTAACTATTGAACTTTACAGAACTATGTGATATAATAAAACGATGCATGTCAGAGACGCTGAATATATTACTCCTAGGGAGTACTTAGATAGATTGCCCTTACGTTTAAGTATTGCTGATGTAAGAATTGGTGACACTCTAGCTTTTCTATATAAGCCTGACGTTACAAAATTCGTTAAAGCAGAGACAAGAATTGAAGGTAGCGTCGTTGATACAGCTAGTGGCCTAACTTTTGTCTCATCAAGAATATGTTTGGACGGTGTTCAACATGTTATAAATACCCGAGTAGATAGCGAAAATTTTGCCGTAGATAGTAAGAATTATCGATACGGGTTCTTTGACGGGAATTGGTCAGATTTTGGAGTTTTTAGCGATGCTTGTATTGCAAAGTTTCTTGATCAACAACTTTTGTTAACTACTTCCTAACTAGTGCTATCATTTTTTGGCTTATCAATCTCTTCGAGTTCTAGCACCGTGTCGCCACCGCCTATTTTTACTATATCTTTGTCTATCTTTCCCAGTTCCTTAGAGGCGCTGTTGAAATGTCCAACCGTTGCTCCAAGCGAGCTTCCGACTTTTCCAAAATATGTATTGTAAGCAAGTAAATGACGTTGCAATTGTTCAATGTTTTTACGAATTACTTCTGTATCTTTCTGAATCTCAAGACTTTTTAAGCCTTGCACGATTACTTGAAGCATTGCCGACAAAGTACTTGGTCCGACAATTACAACTCGTTTTTCAACTGCCGCATATTGCATTAAATCTCGCCCGTTTACTCCGCTATCTCCAACTTTATTCGCTAGTAAATCATAATAGATAGCTTCGGACGGTATAAACATCAGCGCTTGTTCTAAGGTGTTATTTTTGGGTTGGATGTATTTTGCTGTTTCGTCAATTCGCCGCTTTAAATCTTCTTTAAACGCTTTTTCATGAACTGCTCTGTCACTTCCTTTTGCCTCTACCAGACGGTTGTAATTCTCTAAAGAAAACTTACTATCAATAGCCAGAAATTTGCCATCAAGATGTATAACGGCATCAACGATATTCCCTTCGCTTAATTTATATTGCAAAGAATACGCGGAAGGTGGAAGCAAATTTTGCAGGATTTGCTCTAAATAGAACTCACCCAATACTCCGCGTTGTTTTGGATTTTGTAATACATTTTGTAACTGCTTAAGCTCATCCGCCACATTAACAACCCGTTTGTTTGTGTCATCTAGCTTAGTCAAGCTTTCTGTTACGTCTTTAACTAACTTAGCGCTTGCAGCTAATTGACGAGTCATACTTTCTTGATTTTTATCTAACTTATAATCTATTTGATCTTTAAGTTGTTCTTTAAGCTTGCCAATATTATCAGACAGGTGATTAAGATTCTGTTGAATTAGTTTAGACTCACCCTGCTCTTTTTCTTTTTGAGGACGGTAAATTACAAATAATACCAAGGCCAGATTTGCTAAAAGTAAAGCCACCACAATATTGTTCATGCTTCTATTGTAACTGAGAAAGCAAGAAATTGAACAATTTCACTCTTGCGTTGAGCAATATCTATTTTTCAATAAAAGTAAGCGCGTAGCCAAGACGTCCGGCACGTCCGGCACGTCCGATTCTATGAACATAGTCACTGTAAGAACCTGGTGTTGAATAGTTAATGACATGAGTTATGTCAGCAACATCAATTCCGCGGGCAGCAACATCAGTAGCCACCAAAACGTTCACCTTGTTTTCTCTAAATTTTGATAGGGCTCTTTGGCGTTGATTTTGAGATTTTCCACCATGAATAGCATCAACTTGAAACCCTCTAGCTTCTAGTTCTTTGCTTAATCTCTCAACGCTTCGCTGTGTATCGTCAAATACTAATGTTTTACCAACTGCTTCGCTTATAAGCAGATTATGAAGTTTATCAATCTTTTCTTCTTTACTTACATAAGTTACGACATTCTGCTCTACGTTATCGCTAGTATCCCCTGTTTTAATTTCAATATGAACTGGGTCATGAGAAAAACTGTCAATAATAGTCTTGACCCTGGAATCTAGTGTGGCTGAGAAAAAGAACGACTGACGCTTTTCAGCCATTCGGCCAAGAATATGCCTAATGTCATTAATGAATCCCATATCTAGCATACGGTCTACTTCATCTAGTACAACAATATTGAATTGAGACAAGCGTAGTGTTTTTCGCTCTAAATGGTCTTTGACTCGTCCCGGTGTGCCAATAACAATCCTTGGATTGTCACGTAAATCACGCAGTTGTGGACCCATCGCTGTACCGCCTATAAGAACTGCACCGTGCAAACCACTGCCTTTGGCGATTTTCTTAATTTGGTCTTCTATCTGAATAGCTAGCTCCCTGGTAGGCGCTAGTATCAGTGCATACTTGTCTCTGTGGGTCATAAGTTGATGTATGACCGGTATTGCAAAAGCCGCTGTTTTACCAGTGCCTGTATTAGCGATACCAACTACATCCTTTCCGCTCAAGCCAACAGGAATAGTCTGATCTTGGATCGGAGAAGGTTGTGTATAGCCTTTAGTCTCTAAGTTCTTATGAATAAGTGGGTTGACGTCAAAGTCAGCAAAGGCATTCTTAGTGATATACTCTGGAGCTTCTGAGCTCCGTGCGCTCTGCACGAATCTCGAAGGGTTAATATAGGCCTTTTTAGGACCGCGTCCGGCTGAACGAGGTTTACTTGAAAATTTTGCGCGGCCATATGTAGGCGCACGCTTACTTTGATAATAAGACATAAAAAATGAATCCTTGTTATTTAGAAAATATTAATCGATTGTCTGAAATGAAATCGAGTCAATATTTGCTACTTGTCGGATTCATTAAAACAATACAATAATTTTAGCATAATTATTATAAATATGCAACTTATAATTATTTACTGAATACTACTTCTGTTTTTTAGGCTTTTTTACTTCACGCTTTGGTCTATCTTTAGACATTTTTTGCTTCCTCTCATTTAAAGATAAGCATAATTATACACCAAGTGTAATCCTGAATTCTGAAATATTAGCGAAAGCTTAGTATGGACACTCTTTAGTAATAGTCTTTGACTGTACTGATTGCGCGTCCTGAACTAGGGCGTGAGTATCCCAATATAATTTGCTTCCGGAGGTTTCGTTAACATCGCCGGGAAACGGAGGGGTACTAGGTCCTATCCAAGTATCTAGCACATCATAATTACCGTCTAAATCTTTTACTAAACATATAGTTAGTTGCTGGCTAGGCGCTGGAAATCTATTCTTTGCAAATTTTGAAAACACTAGTTTCTTATTAGCTTTAGCGTAGTAAATTGTATCTTTTTCTGTTGTCTCAATTATATCCGTATTACCTATAACTCTTCCCATATCACGCTCTATAGTTACGTTGGAGTCTTTAAGTTTTACTGAGTCTAATACTTCTTTGATTAGTCCAAGTACATACGGCTGCCTACTTAGATAGTGCCCGGCAGACGAAGTAATAAGGTTTACATAAACCTCGTAGCTACCCGGCGTATCTGAAATCACATATCTATACATAAATTTTGTTTCTTGATATTTAGTATACGCCAAAACAGGGTATTCAGCTAATCCTACGAAGTAAATACTGCTAAAGTTCAGGTGCAGTTTTTTTATAAAAGTTAAGTTATTGCCAGAAACTATAGTACTTATGTTTGCATTATTTTAATTAGTATTATGAAATTAACATTATTTGTGCTATAGTTTATTTAGCAAGTGGTTAATATAGCCTCTCCGTAGTTTTAGGTTCGTTCTAATAGAAGACTTACTATCATCGCGGTCAGAAGATAATAAACGCCGTAAAAATATAAGTTAAAAAGAAGGAACAAATTATTATGTCAATGAAACTTTATGTAGGCGGACTTGCCTACTCAATCACAGAAAAAGAACTTGAAGAGCTTTTTGCAGAGCAAGGAACAGTTACTAGTGCAGCTGTCATTAAAGACCGAGACACAGGTCAGTCAAAAGGCTTCGGATTCGTTGAAATGTCAGATCTAAAAGAAGGTCAAGCTGCAATTGCAAACTTGAACGGCAAAGAAGTAAGTGGCCGCGCAATAACAGTTAACCAAGCTCGCCCTCAAGAAGATCGTGCACCTCGCAGTAATGGTGGCGGTGGCGGCAGTTTCCGCAAGTCTTACTAAGAGTTATATAACTAAAATAATTTAGTTAAACCCCAAGAAAATAGTAGAAAGGTTCTATTCTAGTGTCAAAAATAAATATGAGCATTGAGATAGTTTGCTCACCAATAGCTAAATTAAGCTCTATGAGCAATCTTTCTAGACTGGCTTTATTAAAAGTACTTAAAAGCAAATATGAAAGCGTTGTAATTACATTAGTGACTACACCCCAAGATCTGGATGATATCGCAGCGCGAAAACCCGACCTAGTATTTTTAGGTACGAAAAAAATGCCAGGTGCCGAAAACGGTTTAGGATTCTATATTTGGATTGAGGAATACCTAATGAACCTAGGCGTTTCATGTACGGGCTCAGGATCAAATGCTCACAAACTTGAATTAAACAAATCTCTTGCCAAACAACGTGTGCTGGACGTCGGGCTAAATACCTCCCCGTTTTATGTCGTATATCAAAACAATCCATCAGAAATAGTTACCAACACGCTTACCTATCCACTGTTTATAAAACCCACTGATAGAGGTGGTGGGCTTGGTATCGATCGCTACTCTGTGGTTCATAACATCTCGCAACTTGATTCCAAAGTGCATTCTATATCTACGCTACACGACTCAGATTCTTTAGTGGAACAATACTTGTCTGGGAGAGAGTTTAGTGTTGCAATAATGAGAAAACTTAACACTAATAGTTATTTGGTAATGCCTATAGAGATTACTGCACCAAAGAATACGTTTGGCACTCGATTACTAAGCTCTAAAGTCAAAAGTGCTGATTCAGAAGAAGTATTTACAATAAAAGAAGGTGCACTAAAAAATGTAATTAATACGCTAGCCTTAGCTGTATTTCATGCGCTAGGCGCTCGTGACTATGGGCGGATAGATATCAGACTGGACGAAAATGGTACGCCCCAGTTTCTAGAAGCAAATTTATTACCAAGCCTAATAGAAAATTATGGATCGTTCCCTAAAGCCTGCCTACTAAATGAGCGCATAGACTACCCTGAAATGATAATAAATATAGTAGAGCTTGGTTTGTCGAGAGTTTTGATAAGCTCACGAGCCACTACTACTTTTGAAATAGACTCAGCTTAATCTTGAATTGCCAATTTTTTGCGGGATAGAACAACGAAAAATACGGATACACCACTGAACAACAAACCAGTTGCACATACTCTTAAAATTTGAGATGAATCAAGAACTGCCAAGTACGTTCCGCTAGCTATTGTTGATGCTATTAATCCGTATGAGACTTTTATTTTGTTCGACGAAGGTGAAGATAAAAGATAAATTGAAAAACCTAAACTCGAAAGTGCAATTATAATGTGTATCACTAAAGCCATAAGCAAATTATACACTACCAAATCCAACTATCAACTGAAATCATAAAACTGAATACAAGTAATACAACTAAAGAAAACCCAAAGAGTGATCTTGCCCATTTATTATCCTCGCCCTCCGCAAAACCACTCAGCGCCAGCTGTAACCATCTTAAGCTTACTGCCATCATGACTACTAAGTACGTCAGGCCACTAAACCCTCTGATGCTCAACAGCAAACTCGTAAACATAAATAACACAATATATATGAGTATCTGTTTTTTGGTCGCCATCACACCTCTAACCACAGAGCTAACTGGTAATTTTGCCCGCACGTAATCACTTTTTCTGAAAATTGAAATAGCGTAAAAGTGAGGCATCTGCCAAATAGCCATTATCATAAACAGTAGTATTGCAGCTTCGTCTATTTTTCCAGAAACAGCGACGTACCCAGCAACTAACGACATAGACCCCGGAATACTTCCGACCAAAGTCCCATGCACGCTTCGTCGTTTAGCAAATCCGTACACTACAACGTATGAGAATATAGCTATAAAGCCTAATATAACAGTATGAACATTTGTTTTTGTAGCCAGTATTAAAAAGCCTGACAAACCCAAAATTGTTGCGAACACGAGAGCATTTAGCACAGATATCTTGCCGGTAACAAGCGCCCGATTTTTAGTTCTAGTCATTTTCTTATCAATTTCACGGTCAAGATAGTTATTAAAAACACACCCTGAAGCAATCACAAAACCCACTCCTAGGCTTGTATATATGAGCAAATCTAGTTCAACGTTTCCTTGAGAGGCAAACAAAAATCCGGCAACTGTCGTCATCGCGTTGCCGTAAATTATTCCTGGCTTAGTTAATGCATAATATTCTTTAAGCTTCAAATTGTATTCCTTTGTTTATCCAGAACTACGTTTACTATACCAGCTGAATCTTATTCCGTTGACTAAAGATATTAATTTTTAAAACTGTTATGTTATAGTTAGCTTAAGGATTATTTAATGTGATAGCAGGGGCATTTAATTGAAAAAAACTCGCGCAAAAAGCGCAAGAAAAACACTTGTTAAATCATTGCTCGGGGCTACAACTGTCATTTCTATTCTTATTTTCGTCTCTCAAAATATCGAATTTACTCTACTAAACCCTAAGGGTCAAGTTGCTGAAGCACAATATGATCTGATGATTTTTAACATAATTATTATGGCTATTGTAGCAATACCTGCGTTAATACTTTTTTATTGGTTTGCTTGGAAATTTAGAGATACAAGCGATAAAGCAGTCTATAGTCCAAATATTCGTCATAGCAAATTCTTTGTTTTTAAAATGTGGGCAATACCTTCAATTACTGTAGCGGTTTTAATAATCGCCATGTGGCCGGCAACCCATAGATTGGCACCAAATAAACCTTTAGAGTCAGCTACCGAGACACTCAACATTCAAGTTGTAGCACTGCGATGGAAGTGGTTGTTTATCTATCCCGAACAAAGAATAGCTTCGTTAAATTTTGTACAAATTCCGGAAGATACACCTGTTAACTTCGTACTGACCGCCGACGAAACGCCAATGAGTTCATTCTGGATTCCACATATTGGCGGCCAACTATACGCTATGACGGGTCATAGAAATGGAATTAATCTAATGGCAGAAGAAATTGGTGAATACACCGGACGTTCTGCAGAAATCAATGGTGCTGGATTTGCAGGGATGACCTTTACTGCAAAAGCAAGCAGTCAACAAGACTTTGACAAGTGGGTCGAAGAAGTACGAAATGGCTCAGAAATGCTAGACTCAGATATGTATGAAAAGCTTCTTGAACCAAGTGAGTCCGATAAAGTGGCACTATTCTCAACTACAGACTATGATGTGTACAATAACGTACTTGATAAATACAACAGTGCTTCCGATGATCATGGACATGAAAATGAGCATACGGGTGAGGAGCATTAAGATATGAGAGAATTCTTTCTAGGCAAACTAGACCTAAAATCTCTGCCACATGAATGGTTCACAATTGGTGGTTCGGTTGCATTCATAGCGCTGCTGCTACTAATAGTACTTGTCATAACCAAAAAGAAACGCTGGAGATGGCTATGGGACGAATGGTTGACATCTGTTGATCCCAAAAAAATTGGAATTATGTATTTTGTCGTTGGTGGATTCATGCTTATTCGTGGAGGCCTCGACGCCATAATGCTTTGGCTTCAACAAGCCCTTGCACCAACTGTCGGAATTGGAGAATCTGCCACAGGCTACTTGACAGCAGACCACTTTCAGCAAATCTTTACAGCTCATGGCAACATAATGGTTTTCTTTGTGGCTATGGCTTTTATATTTGGACTAATTAATTATATTGTTCCGCTTCAAATAGGGGCTCGTGATTTGGCATCACCTTTCCTCAACACCTTGGGATTTTGGCTCTACGTAGCAGGTGTAATCATGGTCAACATGTTCTTCTTTCTTGGGGGAGAATACGCAGCAACAGGTTGGCTTGCTGTTGCCCCATTATCTGGGACGGAGTTTAGCCCGGGAGTTGGGGTTGATTATTGGATTTGGAGTCTGCAAATTTCGGGTATCGGTACTACCCTTGGAGCAATTAACTTCATAATGACGATACTTAAGATGCGCGCACCTGGTATGAGCCTACTTAAAATGCCATTATTTACATGGGGTTCTCTGTGCAGCATGATTATGGCAGCTACAGTCTTCCCTCTTCTAACCATGACTCTGTTCTTGATGTTTTTTGATCGATATTTGGGAACCCATTTCTTCACGACAATGGGTGGAGGTGACCCAATGATGTACACCAACTTGATTTGGATGTGGGGGCACCCAGAGGTTTACATATTAATTTTGCCTGCTTACGGAGCATTTTCTGAAATTGTGTCAACCTTTAGTCGTAAAGCAGTCGCGATGTACAAATCAAACGTAGTTGGATTGATTGGGGTAGCAGCACTTGCTTTATCTGTTTGGCTTCATCACTTTTTCACTATGGGAGCGGGAGCAAACGTTAATGCTTTTTTCGGGACAATGACTATCTTAATTGCAATCCCTACAACTATTCTAGTTTTTTCATGGATGGCAACTATGTACAAAGGTCGGATAAGCTTCAAAACACCGATGCTTTGGTTCTTAGGCTTTGCGGGTATATTTACAATAGGCGGCTTGACCGGAGTTTTGCTAGCAGTGCCACCCGTCGATTTTCAGCTACACAATAGCCTGTTTTTGGTAGCACACTTCCATAGCACTGTAATTGGTGGCGTGTTATTCGGAATTTTTGCTGGTATTAATTACTGGTTTCCTAAATTTAGTGGCTACAAGTTAAACGAACGTATCGGAAGAAACGCTTTCTGGCTATGGATTACTGGTTTTAGTTTGTCGTTTATCCCAATGTTTATTTTAGGCTTCATGGGTGCAACAAGAAGAATGGATCACTACGACGCATCCACAGGTTGGCAACCGCTTTTTGTATTAATGTTCATAGGCGGAGTGATCATCATGATTGCTGTTGCAATGCAGTTAGCACAAATTGTAGCAACGCTTATTCAGAAGAATCGATATCGGGATATGAGTGGTGACCCTTGGAATGGCCGAACTCTGGAATGGTCCACCCCACCAGTACCACCGTTTTACAATTTTGCGGTTGTCCCACAAATTAGTACTAGAGATGCTTATTGGAATATGAAGCAAAAAAGTTTAGATAAGCCAGTTTATGAAGACATTCATATGCCCAAAAATACGGCAGCCGGAATTTACATTTCAATATGGGCATTTTTCTTAGGCTTAGCTTTTGTTTGGCATATAAATTGGCTGGCGGCCGTATCCTTAATAGGCATAATTGTAGTATTTGTTAGACGTACATTTGATGACAACGTTGAATATGAACTAAGTGCCGCAGAGGTACAAAAGCATGAAGAATCAAGAGCTAAAAAGTTGCAAGCAAAATCTATTGAATCATTTGAAGAATCAGAAGAAATGGGTGTTTGGCAATTAGTCATAACTGTGTTGTCGTTCTTTTGGAAGGTGCTTAGAACAAAAGGATGGCGTAAATGGTAGAAAATAATGAGTTAAACCACCACGAAGAAGCAGCAAACGACAGAGCAATGTTTGGATTCTGGGTGTATCTAATGACTGACCTTCTAATGTTCGGAATATTGTTTGCGGTCTATTCTGTGCTTCATAACAATACGAATGGAGGAGAATCAGGAAAAGAGTTATTCAGCCTTCCAATCGCATTAACTGGCACACTATTACTACTTACGAGTAGCTTTACCGCTGGTATAGCTATGCTTGCAGCGCGCGGGGGCAAGAAGTCCCAAACCCTCCTCTGGTTTTTAATTACCTTTATACTCGGGCTGGCTTTCTTGGGCCTAGAGCTTTTTGAATTTATCGAGCTTGCACATGAGGGACATACCCTTACGGTCAATGCATTTTTGTCTTCCTTTTTTGTTCTTGTCGGAACCCACGGGTTACACATAACCTTTGGTTTGTTATGGATGGGAATCACACTTATTTTTGTCATCAAAAGAGGACTAGACAAACACTTACTACGTAAACTAGCAATGTTAAGTCTGTACTGGCACTTCTTAGATATAGTTTGGATCTTTATATTCACATTAGTATATCTGAGGGCATTCATATGAGTCATAACACTAGCAGAACTAACGCCGAACACGGTAACGTAATTAACTACACAGTTGGTTTTGTTTTATCACTAATATTGACATATGTTGCCTACCACATTGTAGTCAATCAGACTCTATCAAGTAATTTACTGTTGGTTAGTATCTTGGGGCTGGCCTTTGCTCAATTATTAGTACAGATATTTTACTTTTTGCATCTAGGTCGAGGTCCTAAACCGAAATGGAATCTGTACTTTTTTGTTGCAACAGCAGGAATGATCGTGATGGTTGTTGGTGGCTCAATACTTATAATAAATAACCTCCATTACAACATGTCACCTGTAGAACAAGCTAAAAAGCTAGTGGATAAAGAGGGTATTTATCAAATCAGTGGCGAAGAGACAGGCGCATGCAAAGGCCAGCACCCGAACCACCAGATAACAATAAAGGACGACCGGGTTGACCCTACCTACGTCTTTGCGGAGAAGTGTGACACACTAACATTTATAAACAAAGATGATGCTCGAGAAATTACATTTGGGACTCACCCTAAACACGGTGCATATGCAGGAGAAACCGATTTGTTTATCAAAAAAGGGAAAAACAAAACAATTACTCTCTCTGAAACCGGAACATTCCAATATCATGACCACTTTGAGCCAGAAGTTACGGGTTTCTTTACTGTTGCAGAATAATTTTTAGCGAGCTTCTTGTAACCGTCGCAGTAGGCTAACTGCATCCGAATCGTCCATTATCGATGTCTGCAAAGCGGTGTCATAGAAAGTAGGTGTTAGCTTTGTCTGCAGTAGTCTTCCTCTATCAAAATAATGAGTAAGGACTATTCCCCGCTCCGTTCCGGGCCAGCTTGTTTGATCGAAGTACAAATTACCTAAACCATAATATATTGGCTTTTCTTTATACAGCTCGTACGTTTGTGGTTGGTGAGCTGAGGAGCCAACCACCATATCAGCACCAAGGTCAATCAGCCGTTTAAATACTGCTTCTTGCTCTCCTATTGGCTTATCACAAGTCGGAAACTCTATGTAGCCGTCAGGATAGGCATAACATTCCCAATACTGCACATCCACAATTATAAATTGGGCTTGTTGTTTAGCGTTCTCTATATCGGTCTTAATACGATCAAAGTCAAAACTGTTTGCCCCAGCGGTTGTTGCTTTTGCTATTGCTCCACCTCCTGGGGAATCTGGATAGTTATAGCCCAGGAAAGCAATTTTTGAACCTTTTTTGTCTGCAACGTGGAACTTGCCTGCCTCTTCAGTATTTAGCCCACCACCAAAAGTAGCAATTCCCAGACTATGGTATTGATTAATAGTATCAGTATTAAAATTACTCCCTAAATCATTATTATGATTTCCAGTCAGCTCCACTAAATCCACACCACTATCTTTCAACGTTTCGATGAATCGTGGATCAGAGCAAAACAAAGCATTTGAATAACCGCAATCTGGTTTGAACGAAACTTCATTGGATACATGAGTTAAATCCGCGTCAGCCAAAAACTTTCCAATATTTTTGCTGAAGTATAAAGGGTCGCCAACTGTATCCAGTTTTTTCATCATCACTCTCGTCAAAGCAGTAACTCCTGTTTGGTTAACTTTGGCTACACTTTCTTTAGTCGGTAGATTATTCAACACCAAACCGTCCAAGTTAGACACGAATTCGCCAGAAAAGCTGACAGTTCTAAATATTGCCCCTTTTGTAAAACTGTCAAGATAATAAGAGCCGTCTAGAGCCAATAATTTTACTTTAAAGCTAAGCTCGCTAACGGGTATAAAAACTACGTCTGTACTGCTCAAGTCTTCTAGAGAGCTGGTCGTTGATAGGCTATCACCACTGACACCTAAAGTACTAGCTACTCCGTAACGCACTGTTTTGTCTAGGCCTTCCCAAATCTTTGGAGGTTGCAGAGCAAGCACAGCTTTGGTAATTTGTTGCTTAGGAGACTTAACGCTTGTCACCGCCACGTACGCATCAAGAACAGAGTTTATTTTAGTTCCGTCGTCCACCGTATCAATATGAGCGGTTATTTTACCTCTTATGTCCATTTTTTGGTTTTTAATTGCATCCGAGACAGTTTGTATTTCGCCCTCAGAAAAACTTTCGTCAAATGTAATTTGATTTACGATTTTTTCTTCAATACTAGGAGGATTCAATAATTTGTATCCAATAACCCCGACAGATAAAAATATGACAAGAAGTGCCAAAAATACGACTAGCTTACGTACCCCGCTTTTCTTCCGTCTGTAGTTTCCACTGTAGGAAACATTGTAGCTACTCCTCATTAGTATAGTTTAGCATTTCAAAGCTCTCTTTAATTTACTAGATTAAATTCTGGCCTGGGTTCAATTAATTAATTATAAAGTTTTACCGTTCTTCTTCTTTCTTCTCGGCTTCAGCTTGTTCTTCAGCGGCTTTTTTCTCTTGTTCTGCTTCTTTTTTCTCAGATTCGCTTTGTTCTTCTGTCTCTTGTTTTTGTAATTCACGCTGGACTTCGACTGCTTTTAGCTGGCCCTCGAAACTTTCTATCTGCGCCATTAAAGTTGCTGCCTTTGCGGTGTCGCCATCTTTCAATGCTTGTTCATATTGCTTTTTTAGGTCTTCTCGTTGCGTCTCTAGGGATTTCTGCTCAGTTTCAGCTATTTTATCAATGCTAGATTTCTTATCTTCTATTTCGAGTTCAAGTTCTAGCTCATGTTCGTCAATATTTCCGTCATTATCTGAAAGATCAGCAAGCTTAGCTCTGTGATCTTCAAAATTGCTTCTAGCATCAGAAATCCCAGATTCATCTAGCTCGTCCTCAGCTAGTAGAGCTTCCAGTTCTACGAGCCTCTCACTTGCAAGTGTGGCGTGTAAGTCTTTTTTGCTCCCTTCGGTCAATGCAAACGCTAACTGTACTCTCTCAGCACCACGATCAATACTATATAACGAATCTCCCGGCTTACTACTGTTTGATGCAACTACTGTACCCGTACCAGCTACAAACGTTGTTACGATGGCTCCTATAATAATTACTGACGCAAAACCTTGTTCTTTTATCAACTTCATATCATACCTCTTAAGATTAAATATTTAACTGTCACCACTAACATTGTACTCTAACTAAGCATAACCTCTAAAATTACTAGGTAGCAAGCTCGCTTAAGCCAAGCATTGAAAACTCAATATGTCTTGAGGCATATTTCACTTATCGGTTCGAGCCCTACAACACAAAAATCCTCCGTAGCTGACCTGCGACAGAAGATGGCTGTAACAAGTGAACGAGATTAGGACTTTGGTTTTAACTCAAACTAGTTGATATTCAGAAGCACTACTTTTCTACAATGACGTCTTTAAAGGGTGCTCTGTCGGATTTTACATTAATAAATCTTCCGGTCACTACGTCGCGTTCAATGTATCTTTTAGTTTTATCGTTAAAGGTCTGGGTACGATTTTTAATCCGTCCAATGCGCCCGTGCCCTTTTGGTCCATTTATAGCCATGATGGTATCTCCTACTTACATCTATATTATACGCTCCTAGCGCAAGAACGAACTAAACTAACAGATGACTTGCTATTAAAAAATGTTCGGCAATTCTTTCGCACACTGTGTATAATTTTTTGTTTTTGTATTAATGGATGGTCTTCAGATATTTCTAATGAATAATTTAGCTATGTATGACTCTATAGTGATTCTGAACTACACCTTCAACATCTTGGTTTACTGAAACTAGCTCTAAATTTAGACGTGGCTTGTATGATCCAAATAGTGGTATCCCCTCGCCGAGAACTACAGGCTGAATACCAACAACAATTTCATCTACTAAACCAGCACTCGCAAACATACCATTTATTTCGCCACCACCGCACACAATAAGTTCATCGAAGTTATAGGCTTTTATTTTGTCCAATATTTCTTTGGGCGTTCCGCTCATATATTTAACTGTATCTGTATCTTCAGGCTTATCGCCATTTGTGCAAACAAAGTTGATAACGTTCTTACGACTATTAAAATCTTCTCGGTATTGTTGGAAAGTTGTATTCCCAACCAGAATACACCCGGCTCGTTCAACTGACGCGCTGTAGCGTGCTTCATCAGCTTGATTAACCCAACTATAACTGTCGCCGTTAGGTAGAGCAATAAAACCATCTAGACTAATTCCGGGTAGCATTGTGACCTTCATGTTTTGAATTATAGCAAAGAAATAGTCGCTGTAGGATAAGTCCTTACTATGCTCATGCTCCATCTTTCAAGTTTGGGGGTTTAGTTGGGTTCGATTTGGCTTAAGATTTTGGTGGCGCGCTTAGCTACGGCTTTTGATTTGTGGTTAAGTTGAATTTTCAATAATTTAACCAGTTGGTCTTTTGGGAACAGGCCTTCATTTGTAAATTGAGCTAGGGTGTCCATCGCATTTGCGGATACAATCCAGTCAACATTTTTGTCTTTAAGTAGTTTAGAAAGCCATCGTAGCGCTGATTCCCTTTGCGCATCTGTGAGTTTAATTTGTTTAAAAATTTGTGCTAGGTGCCATTGAATTGATGGTTGGTTGCTTTTGGATAGCACTTTTAGCATGTGGTCGGTGTACGGCTCTAGCCAGTCTGGGTGGACTCGGCAGACTTTTTCCAGTGTATCGATTGCGCGCATCCGTACCCACGCATCTTCATGCGATATGCATTCGTATAGTTCTGGAAGGTAGCGCTTGTTTGATACAACCAATTCAAGAACTTCCGCAGACCTCCCCAAAGAATTAGCCTTACCCCCAACCAAAAATATTTCCTCAAACTGTTCTTTCATAGTTTAAGTTTAGCAAAAATTCTTCCAAAGGGGTTTTCATATTGTATTGACTACCTCTAATGGATGAGCTTCGAACCTATAATTTATGTAGAGAATTGAGCTTGATTGGGTCAATTGAATGATACGATATAAGTATGTTAGCAATATTTGCTTCTTGTTATGGAAACTGTTTTGGCCCGGCAGGGATAGATTTCAAAGGTTGGTTTGTAGCAGTAGTGCTACTCATCGTGTATTTTGGCGCAATAATACAAGCGAATGAATATTATGAAAAGGGAGAAAAAGGGCAAGCGTACTTTATGTACCTGGTTTTATTTCTGTTGCTAATATTAGCTTTTATTGCTGTTATACAAGAATACTACTAATATAAAATCTACTACACTTTATCTGTTTTTGAAGGCATTTCTTTGGTAATATATTTTCTAACATTATAATATTAGTGTATTGTCTCATTATTATGTTTAAAAGATAAATCATGTTTAACATATACAAATTCTGGAAATGTCATACTTTTTTGAGACCCTTTTAAAGCTTTTAAGTATAATTTGAGAACTTTAGAGTTTCTTTTGTCTCTTTTATCATCGTAAAAAGTTGTCAACAAAATAATTGAGTTGAGAGATAAATTCTTGTTCATCCATGTAAAATTTAGTAAATTGTTAAATTCTTTGTGTTTAGTTTTTATGGCATTATACTCATCGGAATTTTCGTGATAAACAGAAAGTACAGTGTTATATGATATAACTAATTCTAGAAGTGTGTAGATCTTTATAAAAGTCATATTCATTTCATCTTTAAGTAAAATATCAATATTTAATGTGTGTAGTACCCTCGAATAATATCCATATAGAAGAATATGTTGTTTACTAGATAAAGCATTTATACGTTTTTCCTGGCTTATATTAGTCCACTTTTGAGATTTCCATTCTGTTGATTTTTTAATCGGGTCCGCAGGCAAGTAAAGTTCACAAATATCACGTTCATTATTTTTTAATATTTTTGAGTATTTAATTCTATTTTCCGGTTTAGAGTTGAGATAGTTTATATTCGAAAGCCTTTCAAGAACATTTCGTGAAATGCACATAAACGACTCAAAATTATTTTTTCCGTTTTCGTGAACACCTGTACAAAGGTTCATGAAAGATGAATTTATAATTCCTATAGTAATCCTGGTCGCGTAATTATCTACAGTCGAAGTATTTTCTTGATTGGCATTATCATAGTTTTGAGCAATTTCATATAAGTTATTGAGCAGAATGTACCAAGAATCAGTAATTGAGTTTGCAATACAAGATACACATTGATTTGACTGCAAAACGGTTTACTCCTATTTATAGGTTACATTATATACCGTAACTTATGATATATAATTTAGCACTAACACATTTTCGGCAACAACTGATTAAACAGCGTGATCACACGCGGCCTTAGACGCGTGCTATATTGCGCCGGTCGATCATTGCTTCGTAGATATTAAAAAATCTTCAAGTTTTTTATTTACACGCACTTTTTTATCATCAAAACTAATTACTTTTAGAATATACTTATTATTTGGCCTAAACTTCATTGCTTTCATTCTTCTTTGACCTAAGTTTTTTGCTAAACTTAAATATTTTTCTTCATTTGTTTTGAAAGCTCGAAAAAAAGTGTTGCCAAAGAAATCTGGTAAAAATAACTGGGGAGTTACTGTTTCAGTAGTAATTTTTATATCTTCAAGAAATATATTTGGGTCAGCATAACCATCTTTTCCTGCATTATTTTTGTGAAACGGGTGTCTCAAAGAAATGTCGCTGTTATACTTTATTGATATCCCATTATTTGCAGCTGGATGAATGGTCATTTTAATGTAACCAGTCAATAATCGCTTGAATTTCTCAGGCTTGTTTTGCGTATCAATTCTATGAAAAAAATGCCAGTTATCATCATTGTTTGGAAAATTGTCTATGTCAAACTGAAAATATTCAAACCATTTCATAAAAGCTTCAGTAATCATTGTGAGTTTTATAAAGTCTGGATTCGTTAAGTTGCGATATTGGTTTCGAAATATTAGCAAGTTTTTCGCTCTAATTTCTTTTTTAGTGTCTGTGTCTGATTTTATAAACTTATCAACTCTGCTAGCTTGTTCTATTTTGTGATTCTTTATAGATTCTAAATCATAGTAAACAGGGTCGTGGCAAATAGCATAATAGTATATACCTCAATTACTAGAGATATAATTTGTAATTATTTTTCTTTTATCAAACTTTAGGTTACTGGATTTTTGAAATTTAGGGTCTATTTCGTTTTTTAATAAAAATTTGTTAAATTTATTCCAGCTTTTATCATTGATCATTACTAGGGTACAAATTCCTAACCCATCTTTAGTAGTAGACTCTAGTTCACCAGTTTCATCAACTAATACATACATGTTATTTATAATTATAGGACTTGATTGTATGAATGGATATACTATAAAAAACCTAAATTATCATAGATGGGGTAACTCGTAAAGATTGTTTTAATTGGCTGGGATTGTGGGATGAATTACCATCTCAATCCAGTCGCCCGCTTTGCAGGGACTGTGACTGATAGACGAGCCTATTTTATAACAAAACGCTGGTTCTAACCTAACACTAAACTGTACTGTGAACCGACTACTCTCGTCTAAGTGCATCAATTGGGTTAATTCTTTGCGCGCGCCTTGCGGGCAAATATACAACCGCTAACCCGACAGCAACCATAAAAGCTAGCATTCCTATGATAAGAAGTGGCGGATTAGCAAACAGTTCAAAACTGTCTTGCACACCCCTACCGGATGCCAGAATGTTCATAACAGTATTTACGACTCTGCCGATTATGAAAGCGCCAGTGATTCCCAGCACCGAACCAAATAGTGACAAGAATAGGGCTTCAAAAATAAAGAGACGCTTCATGTCGATTGACCGCGCACCAAGCGCCACCATAAGTCCTATCTCTTTGGTTCGCTCTAGAAGTGAAATGGTAAGCGTGTTAAACATACCAAGCACAGCAACAATCATTCCGATTCCTCCAAACCCAACCAAAATGTAGTTGAGAAAGCGGAATACGTTATTAATTTCCTCCAAGGTATCTACCGGCGAGGATGTTTCAAATCCAAAGCTTTCAATTTGCGAACGGATAACTTGTATGTCTGTAACTTCCCTTGTGCCAACCTTAAGTTGAGTAAGGTAGGGCACGCCTTTGTCCTTAAACATGGCACTTGATATGAAAATTTCTGAACCGCTTCCAGAATCTATGATTCCGACAATTACAAATTCTTCAGTAAATGTACCTAGAGCTGAATCAATTTTTGAAAGAGGCACGATTACACTGACCGTCTTGTTTATGACTTCGCTTGGATTGCCCGCTAAGCCTATAGCTTCTAGCGCTGCTTTGTTGATTACTACCCCGCTTTGTTCTTCTGTGTCTTTAAGCAGTTTGCCTTCAATTAAATTCAGGTGTGTTAAATTTTGATAGCCAGTATCAACCCCATAGACAATGCTGTCAGACTCGCTACCACTAATTTTGAAGCTACCAGGGAAATAGTATGCCTTGCCCGTCTCAATTACGTTAGGTATTTGTGTAACGCGTTGGGTTGCGGTGTCGTCAAGTTTGACGATATTTGAGTTTGAACTTACAACGTCTATAGTCTTTATAGATTGGTTGCCAATAACTTCGTTTGTTACAAGTCTTTGCAGGCCAATGCCGAAAGAAAGTAGAAAGTAAATTGCACCAATACCTATGGCTATACCAAAAACAGTTAAGCCTGTTCGTAGCTTTTTATGAGTAAGGTTACTAAGAGCAATTGATGCAAGAATACCCGTCTGAACTGTGGCTTTATCCGTGACCTTGCGCCTTTTCATCGTGAGGCCTCCATATGTTTCGTGATTCGTTTTTGCGCATCACCGAGCATCACCTTGACCGTCTTTGCAATATTTTCTTTATCAATTTCGGTTACTTGCCCGTCCTCTATTTCCAGCAAATGGTGAGCCATGGAAATATATTCCATATTATGTGTGACCAAAATAACTGTCTTGCCCTCATCCCTGTTAAGCTGACGTAATAAATCAATAATCTTGTCACCGTTTATGCTGTCTAGGTTTCCGGTCGGCTCATCAGCAATGATAACCGGTGGATTACTGGCTATGGCGCGGGCCATTGCAATACGTTGCTGTTCACCACCCGATAACAATACTGGCAGTTTACTAATATATTTTGACATTCCTACTCTGCTTAAAGCATCTTTGGCGTGTTTATGCGCGTCTGCCTTTGTGTATCCAAGAAAGTATAGTGGCAGTGCCACATTTTCGAGCACAGTTAGGCTTTTCACCCAGTAGTTTGTCTGATAAACAATGCCCAGTTCGTGTGCACGAAAGAATGCTAGTTCGTTTGCGGACTGATTATAGATATTGTTACCACGGTAAAGTAGCTTCCCCCTAGATGGTGGTTGCAGGCCCGAGATAACGTTTAACAAACTGGATTTTCCACTTCCTGACGCACCGTAGATGATAGTTATTTTTTTATCCGGGATGCTTACAGTGGCGTTGTTAACCGCTATAACGTGCTGTTCTCCAACCTCGAATTCGAGTGTTAAATTATTGACAGAAAAAAGGTTTTCAACTTTCATTTATAATCCAAATATCGCTTTAAGTGTATTGAATACGACGGTAATAGCACTGTCTGATGCCCGTCCAATAATGGCGGTCTGAGTTTCTCCTTGACCTTCATTGCCTGCAGAGTCTTTTGAAAGGGGCTGGACACTAAAGACTCGAGAAGTTGGCAAATCAGAAATAATGACTAGGTGCTCGGTCGTAAGTATCGTGTCCTCAACCGTCTTGCTGTTAAAGGTTACAGCGTCTGAACCTTCAGCATACGCAACTTGGCTTGTCGATGGTTCGTCCGTGCGCCACGAGACTACTATTTGGCCACGAGCCTCTGAACCGGAACCCCTAATAGAAGATTCAACGACAACATCTGTGGCTTTTGGAGGTCTGGTATCAAGTGCTGTTCGGAAAACTTGCCTATCTGAAGTTGTAGAATTTCCTGACGCATCACGGCTTAGGGCCGTAAGAACATATTCACTGTCATCACTTAGATTACGTATGACAATTTCATGAGAAGTTACTAGGCTAGAGTCCTGTACTTCAATTGGGGTTCCGTTAACAATATTGTAGGTAACCTGACTACTACTTGGAACGTTTGTGTCCCATGTTACCTGCTGGGTACTTGTTGGCTCTCCTGCAACAGGTTGGAACCTAAGATTAGTTATTCTTGGTCGAGGTGGCGTGGAGAACGAGCCGACATTGCCTCTGTATTCTGCGCCTTCTTGGTCGTAGGTACTTACCATGTAGTAGTATTTTGTGCCGTCGGTCAAATCGTCTAATTCTACCTGATAGCGCGACTCTACAGTTGCAGTATTCACCGTTTTTAGCCCGCCAAACGATTCGCTAGTACCGTAGTAGACAGTAGCCTTTGTGGCACCCCGAGTTGTAAAGGCAAGTCCCGCACTGCCAAGACCGACTCCGGTTACTTCTAGCTCTATAATTGAAGGTGCTGGGGCGGTCGTGAATGTCTGCTCTGAGCTAGTGCCTGTGTTTCCGTCCTCGTCTGTCCATTTTACTTTTAAGTAGTAGGTTGTTCCTGGCGACAAATTGTCCAGAGAAATTTCATGAACCGATGTTTGATCTGAATTACCAACCTCGGATGGGCTATATTCGCCACTTTGTGTACCAATTTGTACTTTCGAATCGCTTGCTCGGTCAGTTGTCCAGCTGACTTTTGCTCGTTTAGTTGTAATGTCGCTAGTAGCTGGTCCGTCGATAAGCGTGGCAGGGCTTGTGAATTTACCGGTAGGAAAGCCACTCACCGTTGTACCAGATGCGCCACAGTTATTTGTATTGTCACAAGCTGAAATATTGTAGTAATAGGTTTGCTGGCTTAGACCGGCGTCAATGTATGTAGTGCTTGAACTCGTTCCGACTTGATTAAATGTAATGTTGTCTGTAGACCTAAAGATTCGGTAATTATTGATACCACCACCGGTGTATGTAGGCACATCCCATGTGAGCGCTAGCCTCCAGTTGCTGGTATTTTTTATTGATACGTCTACAAGGTCAGTATTTAATGGCACTCCCGGAGACGGGGTGTCAGCTGTAAATCCTGTGGAAGCATAATTATCGTAGTTGATGTTGCTAGACTCATCTCGAGCAGCTATGTACATGGTGTTTAATCCGGGTTGTGTTGCATATGCGCCTACGGTTAGCTCTGTTGAGCCGGGGCCTGTATACGCACAAGATGACGGTGAAGGAAGTGTATTGATTGTGTAGCAGTAAGTAATGTTATTCTCGTCACCAATAAACGTCGTCGGAGCATCCCAATTAAATCCAAAGGAGTTAGCAGTGTTTGTCGTCGGTGTTGCAACTAGGTTGTTCGGTACACTCGGTGCACCACTGGTGTTAATTTTGAGAGTTGCTGTTACATATGTTGTAGATACGTTACCAGCCAAATCCCACGTTCTAAAGTAGACTGTGTTAATTCCTTCAATGAGTGAGGCATAGTCGGGAGTTTCTAGAGTATTGTATTCTCCGTCATTGTTCAGCAAATCAGCCATGTCGCCAAGCCCCGTATGACCATCCCCGTACCATGTACCGCCCGCGCCGATTCGATACTGAAGCCCGACTAATCCTGAATTGCTGTCACTTGGTGCACTACCGCCTATAGTTGGCCATGACATTGAGACGTCTTTTGTGTTTATAAAGCCCGAAGGTGCGGTAATGTAGCCGGGATTCGTTGGCATCGTATTATCAAACCTAAATGAAAATTGAGAAGAGGTGTTGGTGACATTGCCGGCATTATCAATTGTCCGCAAGTTTAGATAGTAGGTGTCGTTTGTTGTTGAGAGTGGTGTTGATAAGAGTCCTGGAGTTGCTAGGTCAAGTGAAGTTCCAGTCACCATAAACTGACAGTTATCACCTGTTGGAGCTGGGCTATTACCCAGTAGCCCTTTGGTTGTCACTGGATCCGCTAGCTCATCAGTTCCTAGATACGCACAATAACCCTTCACTTCTGATTCGGCGTCATCACCGACATCCCAGGTAAAGTAGGGTGACCCGCCATTTGTCCAATCGTCTTGAGCAAGTACAGTACCCCCGTTTGCCTTGTAGGCGACTATGTTCGACGGGTTGGAAGTTGGGTCGATGGTGTCAGAAGTTGCATCAGCGTTTACACCGTCAAGAATAACTTGCTGTGACCCATTGCCACTAAGAACTGCCTGCCAGAGCATTCCGTCAAATGTCACAGGGAACTCGTCAAAGTTAGCAGTTATAACAGCGACTGTATTTGCCTCGGTAAGGCTATTTGATTGCGACCATGCTAAGCCGTCCCAGAATAGCCATGTGGTGCCTTCGTCGGACGATAGCCTATAGTTAACCGATCCGCCGTTAGGGGTTTCATTATGGCTAAATGTGTCCCAGTGCCATACGCCATTTTTTCTCACACTGTCTTGTGGCCTTAGGGACTGCGGTGAACTCGCATATGGGCTGGTAGTAAACGACGACCGGCTAACACTGCTTAGACGCACCTCATCAATAAGTCCCTGAAATCTTGCCTGTGGTTTACCGTATTCACGACCACCATATCCTGTACTAATGAGTAAGTCACGATTACTAGTTGCTACACTAAACGTTTTTGACAGTGAATTTTCGAGTGTGCCGTTAATATAAATTCTCATCGTACTGCCGTTGTACGAAGCAGCCACGTGACGCCAGTCTGTGTTGAAACTACTGGTTGTTGATTGCAGGTAACCATTATCACCAAGCGACCACACGGTTGCATCCGCATTGGCGGTGTTGCCAGTCCCAGCGTAAAGCTTACCTTGGTAAGTACTAAAAGATTCAACCTCTTCCATGGTGTTACCCCAAGAAGTATTGACGCTATTACCACCCACTTTAGTCCAACTTCCGGCCGAGTATCTCCAGACTTCTCCTTCGCCAGTTCCGCTACCAAGGCCTGCAAATAAATCACCGTTGTAAGTAGCTAGGGTGCGTACCCTTTCATAAGTACCGTCTGCCCAACTATTATTTAAGTCGTCGCCTCCAATCTTGGTCCACGTTGTATCATCAAGTTCCCACACTTCGCCGTCACCCGCAGTGTTTCCAAGACCTATATACAGCTTATTGTTAAATTGAATCAGTGCTTCTATCTGCTCAAAAGTACTATCCCAGCTACTGTTCAGGCTATCGCCACCTATTTTTGACCAAGCTGCGCCGTTCCACTGCCACAGTTCAGCCTCTCCGGCTCCTGCTCCGAGACCAGCAATTAAATTACCTTTATAAACCGCCAATGAACTTACTCTGTCATAGTTGGTAGTCCAACCACTGTTCAGGCTGTCGCCACCTATTTTTGTCCAGGTTGCGCCGTTCCACCGCCATACTTCAGCATCGTTATTGCTATTACCTAAGCCCGCGTACAAATCACCATTAAAGCTAGCGAGTGAGTTTACCTCTTCAAAATTGGTAGTCCAACCGCTATTTAAGCTGTCACCACCAATTTGCGACCACGTGGTGCCGTTCCACATCCATACTTCACTGTCGTTGGCTGTAGTACCCAGCCCGACATACAAGTTACCCTCGTGGCTACTCATACTAGAAACTTGCTCATATGTATTCGCTGGCCAGCTATTGTTTATTCCTTGACCACCAACTAAACTCCAGGTACTCCCGCTTAGACGCCATATCTGTGCTGACCCACTTGCTGAACCAAGGCCGGCGTATAGATACTCCCCAGACACTTGAAGTACTTCCACAGAACCTTGCCCGTAATAACCCCAACTATTATTTATGTATTGTCCACCGAGAGTGGTCCAAGTTGTGCCGTTCCAAGAGTATAAGTAGCCACCTCCCGCCGTGTCGTAAATTCCGGCATAAACAGTAGTGCCATTATTAGGAAGCGTATATACCGTGTCCCCAAAGTTTGTGGTCCAGCTTCCGTTTAGGCCATCGCCACCAATTTGCGACCAACTTCCTCCACTACGTCGCCACACTTCTCCGTCGCCATTCCCCGTACCCAGCCCTGCATAAATGTCGGTTCCGTCAGTACCGATTGCATATATGCCTTCATAGTTTGTATTCCAGCTTCCGTTTAGGCCGTCACCGCCAATTTGCGACCATGTAGCCCCGTTCCATGACCATAAATCTGCATCTCCTGCCGTATCACCCAGACCTGCATATAAAATTCCTGCAATGTATCGCATCGCTCTTACAGCCTCAAACCCAGCAGCCCAACCACTGTTCAAACTGTCACCGCCAATTTGCGACCAAGCGGTTCCATTCCACATCCATACTTCGGCGTCGTTGGCGGTTGTTCCTAGGCCGGCGTATAAATTAGTGCCGTCGTCAGCCAGAGCCGAGACAATCTCATATCCAGCAACCCAACCACTGTTCAAGCTGTCACCGCCTATTTTTGTCCAAGTTGTGCCGTTCCAGCGCCATACTTCAGCGTCGCTCGCGCTACTGCCCAAACCAGCGTACAGATTCGAACCAAAGTAGTTAAGAGAACCGACTGTTTCAAAGGTACTAACTTGCCAACTACTGCTAACCGCATCGCCCCCAATTTTTGTCCAAGTGGCTCCATCCCATCGCCATACTTCGGCATCACCTGCGGTTGTTCCTAGTCCGGCATATAGATTAGTGCCATCTGTTGTCATTGAATATACATCTTCAAATGTTTGATCGTCCCAAGAACCGTTAACCCCGTCACCGCCGACAAGTTCCCAGTCACTGCCGTTCCACATCCATACTTCAGCATCAGCAAGCTGATTTCCTAATCCAGCATAAACATCAGAGCCCATCACTATACTGGACGTCACGCTTCGCTTGCCGTTCGTCCCCCAACTACCACCAATGTTACTACCCGCTGTTTGTGTCCAATTTGATGACGTAGAGTTAGCAATTTCATATGTTAACTTACCAGTTTCATTGTCATAGTAAAGCTGGTAATCTCCCTTATCTACAACTGCATTTCTTCGGTCGTGAGAGGTGCTATCGAAATTATTATTAAACTTAGTCCAAGCCTCAATGGTGTGCTGTTGACCGAGTTGCAGGCTTGCACTGTTAGGTGCAGTTACTGTGTCGTCAATGCCGTCAAGCGAAACTGCATTATTCAAGCTCCCTGCTACAAAACTGCCCCCTGAAATTGTTGCATTATTGCTGTTTGACGAACTATCAGAAGCGTTGATACCTCCGGATTCATCAAAGTGGTATAGCGCCCTTGTATCGGCGTCGTTTTCATAATTTTGAGTCTTAAGCCGTGCAACACCAGACACCATCTCTATTCCTGAATCATAGGTATAGTCAACCGCATTAGCCAAATCCCAGTCATCATTAAGATCGGGAGCTGCCTGGAGCGCTGCCTGAAATATCGAGCTGATAAATAGGACTGCTAGCATTAACTCCATGGATTTTCTTGCCTGTGGTCGGTATGCCCATGCATCCCATCTCTGCAAGGGTTTAAATTTCAAAATCAATCTTTTACGTTGTGGACTCCAGTAGTGTTCATCAATATAAACAGTAGTGGTGCGTAACCATACAAGTACGACTACTATGATTGGTATCAAGTAGATTTTGGTAACTATGATAATATTTCGAACTACAATAGCGGAGTTGGTTACGAGCTTATTAACGCCCCGGCTCAACCCTCGAATTACGTCAAAAAGTTCTCGCCTTTTGTACCCCATATATTTAAATATAATTATAACAAGCTTTAGCACATTAATAAACTTATCCAAATCGGTCATTCAAAACACATACATTATAATCAGGGTCTTGGAGACTAGGAACATCGGTGAAAGATTAAAGACGTTAATAATAACGACCTTTTGCAAAAAATTTCAAAATTGGCTGGGATGGTAGGATTCGCCCAAATTTGCTCACTCGAGAGCGGGACCGCATCTCGTTCAGCCAAGCAGGGAAAACTCAATATGTCACTGACATATTTCGCCTATCGGTTCAAATCCTACAGACACAAACAACTAAAAACACCCCATTTTCGGGGGTGGTTTTAGTTGGCTGGGATGGTAGGATTCGAACCTACGAATGCTGGTTCCAGAAACCAGTGCCTTACCACTTGGCGACATCCCACTACTTCGCTTTGCTCATAAACTTCAAATACTAAGTACGAAATAATAAACCGTGAGCTTCGGGAATTATAGCTTATTACACCTTGATTTGCTAGTATACTCATCCATGTTATACATTATTAAGCAACATTTTAATTAAAAATAGAATATAATGAACTTAGAAAGTTTTATGGTCCTCTATGCCGTTTCGAAAAATCTATAATGTGTCTGCGACTGCTATCGGTTACGCCTTAAGGCTTAGTATTTTTTTTGGAATACTGTTTGGTTTTTATGTAATTTATAAATTACTACTAGAGCAGACTCTTGACGGTTCATACCAAATTTTGCCTGCATTTCTACTATGGATACTTACGGCCTATATCGTTATCCCACGAATACACCGCATACTGAGCAAATACTACCTCCCGAATTACTTTGTGGGCAGAATACGTAGCCCAAGCGGTTTTTTAAGTGACCCGATTAATTTAGCGCTTTTTGGTAGAGAAAAGGATATTCACGAAGCTTTTCAAAAATCAGGCTGGCAACTTGCAGACAAACTCTCTCCTTTAACTTTTTTAAAAGCAGCCTTCTGCACCATTTTCAGAAGAAGTTACCCAAGCGCCCCTGTCGGCGACATGTTTTTGTTTAATAGACGACATGATTTTGCATACGAACAAGAAATTAATGGATCACCCAACCAAAGACACCACATCAGAGTCTGGAAGACACCGAAGAACTGGTTTCTGCCTGGCGGCTATAAAGCTGAATGGCTAGTTGCAGCAACACACGACACTCATGTGGGAATTAAGCTAGCGACAGGACAATTAGACCACTTTATTCATGAAGACGTAGACAACGAACGCGATTACGTAATTAAAACTCTAAAAAAAAGTGGGCATTTAAAACAAGTTGAAACTGTTTCACACTTTACCGACTCTTACCATGACAGAAACAATGGAGGAGACCGAATCAGAACTGACGGTTCGCTTCCCTTTATATATCTGTGATTCTAGTATCTATTTAATATTTTCTCGACCGTACTTTAGAGTTTTGGCCATCCAAATAAGTTCATCATAAGCTTTTTGTACGCCTATTAGAGTGTGTTCATCTGTCGGCTCGCCTTGCTCGTCAAACAAATCTTGAATTTTAGGAAAGTAAACGCTTGTAAATGTTACAGCCAGCCCAAGTTCTCTTACAACGGGCACCAAAGACTCAACTACCCTAACACCGCCCCAAGAACCAGAGCTTGCACCGGCCAGTGCTACTGGCTTATGAATGTAGTTTTTTGACTCGCTATCCAGCATTCGCTTCAAACTACCCGGAAAACTGTGGTTGTACTCTGGCGTAACAATAAAAAAGGCATCCGCTTTTTCTGTAATTTCAGTATATTTAGAATTCTTGCCTTCCGGATCATTACCGTCGCCCTCAAACTTATAATCCACAGGGTCTACAAGTTTTATCTCGACTCCAGGAATAGATTCCCCAACTTTTGCAACAAACTGTGCTGCTACAAATGACTTTCTTTGGACTCTAGTCGTTCCTGCTATTACTGCAATATGTATTGCTCCGTCTTTCATTTTTTTCATCTCCGGTTAATTTAACTTACACATCTCACCACTTGACATTTGTTTAAGTGTTTGCTAAAATACTAACATGAACTTAAATGCAATGCAACAACTATCCCGAAATGAAGAGCGTCTAATTCACGCTATGCAAATTCTTGGTGATAAAACACGCTTTAAAATGTTTAAACTACTTGCATCCGACAAAGAGCTTTGCGTTAGTGAGATAGCTAATCAACTAGATATATCTGTTTCCGCTGTATCTCAACATTTCAGGAACTTTGAAATGATAGGGTTAGTAGAGAAAGAAAGAACAGGTCAAAAAATCTGTTACGCTCTAAAACAAGATGACAAATTAGTTGATGAATTAATAAAATTAAGTAAATAGGAGTAAATACATGAAAAACATAACAATCTACAGCACGGCAACATGCGGTTTCTGCAAAATGCTCAAGAGCTACTTAAATGACAAGGGTATAAAATATGATGTAAAAATGGCTGATGAAGACCAGAGTTTGGCACGAGAATTATATGAAAAAAGTGGCCAGCTAGGAGTTCCCTTCACTGTCATCACTAAAGACGATGGTTCTGAAGAAAAAATACTAGGCTTTGACCGTCAAAAAATCGACATGGCTTTAGGCCTTTAGTAAAGCCAGTAAAAACTTACTGAAGTGCTATTAAATATACATTTCACTTTAGGTGGTACAATTGAGTTGTTAATTTAAACAACAAAAATGCTATCTATAACCGAAAAATTACAATTTCCGCGCGTTAAAAAACGGGCCATTCTTGAATTAGCAGGTTTACTTATACTAGTTTTATTTAGCGCTAGCCAGTGGAAGAACATTCAAGAGTCAATTTCAACCATAGCGGGTAGCAACCTGGCAATATTATCAAGTGCACTTGTACTATACTGGCTACTTCTGCCCATAACTTCTCTCAGTTATAAACTTCTTATGAAGCGCAAAGTAAAGACAATCCCCATGACGCTAGCTCAACTTGCAGGTAGTGGGCCCGGCAGAATCGTGCCTGGTGGGTTAGGAAGGTTAGGAGTCACCGCACTTCACTTAATAAAAATTGGTGTATCAGCTCAGCAAGCAATTATTGTAAGCGCCACAAACAATATCATTGGTATATTCTTAAACGTATTATTTTTAATTGCATTATTCTTCTTGAGTTCTAGTGCTAGAACAATTCTCGGCGACAGTGTCTCTGGGTACGCAGTAGTTGTAATACTTGCGACTATCATATTAATTGGCATACTCATTAACTATTTACTTAAAGTGCGCCAGATTAATGGCAAATTACTAAAATTTAGCAAACAGTGGAAACAACAAATAAAACTGCTGGCCTCCCAACCGTACAGGTTCGTCGGTTTGTTGCTTGTGGCAACGGTTATTTTAAACGTTAATATTGCAATTTTACTACTTAGTGCACACTCTATAGGGATATCGATAAGCTACGTAGACGCACTAATCGCCTTGAGCAGTGGAGTGTTAGTGGGAGGCATATTGCCAACCCCAGGTGGTTTGGGCGGTGTAGAGGCCGGTACTGCTGGAATGCTGTTCTTGCTCGGCTATGGGGCTCCAGAGGCCACCAGCGTGGCAATACTGTTTCGCGCCATTACCTACTGGCAACCACTAATCCCTGGCACAATTGCGTATTTCCACCTAAAAAAACACAAACAACTATAATTCATTACCATACATACACATATTATACGCTATAGCGTATAATATGTGGGGAAGCAACTAAATACTATCTCTTGAGCTGGGTATTGGGCCAAATAACAATTCCCTCGACTTTTGTGTCTGGAATCGGCCCTAAGGTTCTACTGTCTGTAGAGCTTTCGGCGTTATCACCGTGCATATACACTTGACCTTTTTTTATATCAACAATTCTCTTAATTACTTCTCTGCCACGCATAAATGCAACTGCAACTTGGCCAACACTAATCTTTCTTGTTCTTACTACCAGCACTACCTGCCCAGATTTCAAGGTTGGCAACATGCTGTTACCTTCAATTTTGCGGAGAAAAATCATTTTTTGCTATCAGCGAACATGTGCGAAATATCGTGAACCATATCAATCAGTTTATCGCACTCCTCTAAGCTTAGGGTTTGCTTAACTTTGCCGCACTGTTTCGTAACTTGCCAGAATTTATCATGCAAATTAGGGAACTTCTCAAGGTGTTCTGGTTTAAAATAATCACTCCAAAGTAAATAAAGTTGTTCTTTGCAGATTTGAGCGTGCTTTTCTTTGGTCATTATGCAACGAATCGCGGTATTCATTGATTCTGCATTTTCGTCATCTACCTCACCAATTTCTATATACTTTTCGACCATCCGCTTAGCAGTAGCTGCTGCGTGCATCATCGTATCCGTTTCATAAATTCCACAAGGCACATCACAGTGCGCATAAACTGGTTTAATGAATCTCATATTATCCCCCTTATACCAATAGTATACCTAGTCTTGCATCAAAACTTCTACTTTTTCAGTCCCCATCGGAAAACTAAGAACAAGCAACCATTCCGGAATTGCATAGCTAAATACCTCAACTCCTTTGACTCGTGTTTGCCCGAAATACTCAGCTGCTCCTTCATAATGCGTACCGTCCACTGTTGCATACTCGATTAAGCTTTTTAGACACTGCGCTAAAAGTTCATCTGTCATAAAGTCATGACCCGTTTGTTCTTGCATAGCAGCCCTCATAACTGTTAATCCGGAACGCAGACCGTTTAATTGCATCGAGAATCTATCAAGTACTTTAGTCATAGTCCGCTCAAGAGGTGTTCCGCCAAAGACTGCCTTAAAGTGCTGAGTAAAATCTGTGTTATCGGCGTATAGTTCTCTAATCTGAGAAAGCTTCCTGGCAGATCTGTCCCTATGTGGATCAAGTATCTGTCGTTTTAGTGCAAAACCACCTAGGGCTACCGCGGCAGAGTATGTAGACGGTAGTCTTTCTCTCAATATCGGGTCTATCCCATCCAGATGTTTTGCAAATTCTCTACCGTAGCTCCCAAGCACGTCCCAATAAAGGTAAAAATCAGGAGTTCTGTCATTGATCTGCATTATCGGACTGACAATTTCTTCTCCACCTCCCGGATATTGTGACCTTTCTATTATGTCTAAATTAGCAACGTCCCGGTCTCTAAGCCAGCCAGAATCCCCTAAACATCGTGCAAACTCAAACATTGTACTCCTTGTATGGTCTGCGATTTCTGGTCTTTTTGTATCAGGCATTCTGCTGCTCCTGGCGCCATTTTTCGATTTCTGCATGGTGACCACTTAGTAGAACTTTAGGAACTTTTAGGCCCCGAAACTCTTCTGGTCGAGTGAACTGAGGAAATTCTATTGTCTTATCATCAGCTTGAAAACTCTCAATCTCAGCTGAGGTTTCTCCTCCCAAAACACCAGGAAGTAATCGAACAATGCTGTCTGCAATCACCATTGCTGGTATTTCACCACCGGTTAAAACATAATTACCAATACAATATTGTTCATCAACCCATTTCACGACGCGCTCATCGTATCCTTCATATCTAGGGCAAACGATGATTAGCCCTGAATCACCAGCCGCAAGTCTTTTAGCATCTGATTGTTTGTATATTTTACCGCGAGGAGTAGGCAGAATAACTATTGCTGTAGGGTCTAGAGTCTTTGCTTTTTCGATGGCTTCAACCATCGGCTCCATCATCATTAGCATGCCGTCCCCACCACCATACGGAGTATCATCAGTTTGTTTTCTTGGACCGAGCCCGAATTGACGTAGATCAATCAAACTAAACTCGGCAGCCTTAGCTTCTTGGGCCTTCCAAAGCATAGAAGTACTAAATACCTTTTCAAACATCTCTGGGAATAGTGTTATGACCTGGACTTTTTTCATGATTTATGTTATTATTATAGCATGTTTTCTATTAATGCCAATGCATTAGCCGAAACTGCAAGAGAAATAGACTTTGCAACTCTTAGACAAGGCTTAGGTTTTCATGCTGCAAGCTATTCAGGAAATACTGGAGAAGTTACATACGGTCGAGATTCAGCCGGTATTCCACTTTTTTCTGAATTTATTGATTTTTGTTTATCTACTGCAATACCAATAGTAACTGCAGCTAATCCTTCAAGGTCAAGTGACGTTGTACACTTTGAGGTGAGAAAAGGCCAGACTAAAGATAACTTGCATTATGATTACGAAGATCCCAACGAAGATAACAAGAGAGATGATAGATATCTAAGCACCTTTATTACAATCTCTTTCCTAGACGACGGAAATACAGAGGGTACTATTTTTACGACCAACGGCAAAAGACCTTTTGGTGGAGCACTATTTCCACATAAGGTACCCGACGCGGAACATCCCAAATATTATTTAAAGGCACCAGATATGTGCGTAAGTGTTTTTGACCCAGACAGAGAAATACACGCAGGCTCTGGTAAAGAAAGAGTCTTTTATAGAGCCACTATGCAACATACGCGCCAAATCGGAAGATTTAACGCATGGGAGCAAAGATTAGTTGACAGAAAGCTCTTCAGACCTCCTCATAGACTTATTGTCCCTATTAACGGCTATGGAACTAAAAAAGCAGAACCGGAAATGGCTTCTGCTTTCGTAGTCACATAAAGCCCTCAGCCTTTTGGCTGTCTCACAGAGCTTATTTTTGTTCTCGCAGTCGTACTTTTCAATTTTCGACTAACTCTATTCTACCTTTTATTGCCTTTCCCTACAATAGCTAATAGTTAATCGCTAAAGTTATGCTAACTAAAAAATTGCTAAAGACTAAATTCTGTAACTAGAGTGAACCCTAGATATCCAGGTCGTCTAAGTCTTCAAGCTCTTTGCGTGTCTTAGCAATTGCGTCTTCACTGCCAAATCCACTGTCTTCAGTAGGTTCTTCTCTTTTCTCTTCTGGCTTTGCAGGTGCGCTAGCCATTCCTTCATCATCACTGCTAGTTGTTTCATTGCTACTTGGCTCTGATGTGCCCCATGAATCTTCAGCTTTCTCAACCGTTTCTGTATTTTGCGCTGGACGTTCGTCTCGTCTGTCATCTCGGCGATAATCACCTTGCTCTGGTCGGTCTGTTCGCTCAGGTCGTGGAACTCCGTTATCAAAAATCTTCAAGTTATAACGTGCTTCGTTTTTTGTACCCAAAGCCCTAAGCAATGTTCGAAGAGATTGTGCTGTTGCACCTCTTTTTCCAATTACTCGGCCTAAATCTTCTGGGTCAACTGTAAGGGTAAGTAATACTCCCTTTTCATCGATAATTCTGTCTACAATAACTGCATCTGGCTTGCTTACAAGTGACTTAACAACAAATTCTATGAATTGTTGGTCAATAGTTGGTGTACTCATTTTATTCTCTCCTAATTAATTATTTTCAAGTGCGGTTTTATGGGGTGGTTTAAGCTTCTTTAGGCTCGTCGGCAACTACTTCAACTTCAGCTTCTGCAACAGGAGTTTCCTCTACCGTAGTTTCTTCTACGACCGTGTCAGCTTCTTCAGTTACCACGCTCGTAACGTCAACAGCCTCGGCTGGTGTTTCGGTTGCTTCTGCTACTACCTCTTCTGCTGGTTCAGAAACAGGCGCTTCAACTTTAGCCTCTTCAACTTTTGGTGCTTTTGGCTCAGGTGGTCTATTGCGACGAAGTTTTTCAGGGCTCTTAATAGTGTGCTTTTTCTTGTTGTCGATATCGGCAACCCAGTCTGGCATCTTTACTTTTGCTTGCTTTAGAAGTTTTACGACTCTTACAGACGGTTGAGCACCATCCTTCAAATATTTTTCTGCTTTTTCTTTGTCTAGTGTTGATGTTTTGGCATGTGGGTCATAAGAACCAATCTGTTCTACGACACGTCCGCTTGTTGGGGAAAAACGGGAATCCTGAACCACAACACGGAATGAAGTTCGGCCAGTGCGTCCTGTGCGTTGCATACGAATAGCTAGCATGTATCTGTAACTCTTTCCTCTTAATTCACTTAATTATTTCTATAATACATTGTACTAACAGAGGCGGAAAATGTCAACCCAGAATTATTTTACTTGTCTGGGTTCGGTACCATATTCAGCACTCTAAGGTGTCTCGTTCTGCTCGTTCCGTCCGAGTCAATAATAGTGTCACCGGTAGGGATCTCGATCTCTGTAATCTGCCAATCTGTTTTTGTTAACAAATAGCCAAACTGTACAGATCTATAGGTTGCTTGTATAGGCTTTTCATGCCATTCCGGGTCTATACCAAGGGCTTCGCTATCAGTTTCTGCTAGTACGAGCTCACCTTCAAGTTCGTTTTTTGTTAGTTCACCATCTATATCGAAACCAGTAAAAGATCCTACCGCATGAAGTACCGCATCCCTAATCCCCTCTTCTTGATCACTGTATGCGTCACGTTGATAAATAACACTGTATCCAGCAAGTTTATTAGCGAGCAAACCTGCAACCTGAGACAGAAAATTAGTCATTGCCGACATTTCATCATTATTGGGTTCTGTAGCAAATTCTCCTCGACCAAGTGGTCTTTGAGATTCAGGATAGAACTCCGCATAGTCTACAAATGGTATGTTGATGGGAACTGAAGCCATAGAGTACATTATAGCATATTATTTACATTTTGTCTATATCTTTTTATATATTTACTTTTTATAATCTGACAGAGCTTGATCGGCTGCAGCAACTTGAGCTACCTGCTTGCTTGGGCCGGTACCTTCAGCTCTTTTTACGTCATTGACGAACACGCCAACAGTGAAAATTTTGTCATGATCTGGGCCTTCTTCTGATAAAACTTTGTATTGCGGGGTAAAGCCCTCATCACTCTGAACAACTTCTTGAAAGCGTGATTTGGGGTCAAGCCATGAACCAGTTGCTAGAATTTGTTCGAATGTACTCACTAAAGTTTCACGGATAAAGTTAGACGCAACGTCGTAACCCAAATCAATATACAGCGCCCCAACTACAGCCTCGTAGCTGTTAGCTAAGATTTGCATTCTAGCTCTGTCTGAGCCCCGCTTTTCTCCCCTTGAGAGTCGCAACATTGGTTCAAAGTTTAGCTTTTGAGCGGCAGCACCGATGCTCTCTGTCCTAACTAAAGAACTGCGCCAGTTGGTTAAAACACCCTCGGGCTCATCATAGGTCCTGTACAAGAAATCCGTTACAACAAGCTCAAGCACCGCGTCACCTAAGAACTCCAAACGTTCGTTGTGCTCTTTTACTGACTTCTTGTGCTCATTCACATACGAACGATGCGTAAATGCCGTCATAAGCAGTTCGATATTATTGAACGTTACTTTTAGGGTGTCGTGCGCAAATTGAGTGTAGGCTTGTATCTGAGGTTTCATAAATTATAGTTTGTTCTGACGAATCTTTTTTAGCCCTAGAAGTATTATCTTGCCGATGTCGTCGTATTCAATTTTTTCCAGCGCTTCGTTTGCTGAAAACCATTTTATTCCCTTCATCCATTCTTCAGGCTCTATTTCTTCGGTGTCCCCTTGAGCTTCAACCAAAAAAATTTCGGTAGTCATTAGAACTAAACTCTGCAATCGGCGATATCTAAAGTTAATCCTACCCAGCCAACTATGCATTGTCATGTTCTTGAGCCCTGTTTCTTCAGTAATTTCCCTCTCGGCCGTTTCTTTTGCGGTCTCACCCGGTTCAATATGACCCTTTGGTATTGTCCACCGGTCTTTTGAATCCTGAATTAGCAAAATTTCAATTACACCTTTTGGGGCACGCCGAAAGATAACACCACCTGCAGTTGGCTCTTTTACCACCTCACTAATAGAAGGTCGCCTATTCTTGACTATATTCTTGAAGGCTTTGATTGGTTTAGGTCTCTTCATGCTAATCTATTTGCTGTCTTTCTTAGTTGATTTACTAGCTACTTTAGTTTTTGGTTTTTTGACAGTCTTCTCTGGTAGTTTGGCATTTTCAGCCTGTTTTAAAACTGTTCCTAGGACTCCGTTTATAAACTTACTTGAATTGTCCCCGCCAAAACTCTTGGCTAGCTCTACAGCTTCGTTTATGGCAACTTTTGCTGGGACGTTTTTAGCTATTGTTAGTTCATATGTCCCTATGCGCAGCACAGATTTATCTATTCTTGCTATTTGCGCCAATGGCCAATCAGGTGCAACAGGCTGAATGATAGCGTCAAGCATATCTTGGTTCGCCAGCACGCCCTCTACTAACTCAGAGATAAACTTCTTATCTCCTACTACTTCACTATAACGAGCAATATTTCTAGTTAAAACTGCTTTTTTATCAAGATTCTTCTCACCAACTTCCACGCGAAAATCCAACTCGTACAATGTTTGTAGAGCTACTATTCGGCCTAGGTGTCGGTTTGAAGCCATAAAGAATTTTCCTAAAGTTCTTACCCGCTAAAGTTGTTAATATTTACAGTTTTATTACTACTATTTTGAAGCAGCTAATTTTTTACCTGATTGCTTGGTTGTAGTCCGAGCTTTAACAGGTGACTTTGCATTTACAGCACGTGCCAACTTAAGCACCAAATGGCTCCGTCTCAAGCCGGTTTTACGTGCACTGGTTCGTTTCTTGGGTTTACCCATGAGCTTTTATCTTGCTCCTTTCTCTCTGATTACTTCTCTTTGTTAAGGACATTATAGCCTGTTGACTCAAGCAAAACAAGTATAAATACTTGACAATAGATACTTATTCATGGTATAATTAAAAGATACGGTTAAAAGAATTTACTTTAAACGACAATACTTACCAGCCGGCCAGGAACATAAATAACTTTGGTCGGTTTTTTGTTTTCAAGGTATTTAATTACGTTTTCTTCTGCAAGTGCTAATGCCTCAATTTCTTCTTTGCTTGCATCGGTTGCCACTTCAATTTCTGCTCTTACTTTTCCATTTACCTGAACCGCTAGTTTTATTGTGTCTGAGCTCAAGTATTTTTCATCTAAAACTGGCCAGTGGCCAACGTGGACTGAATCTTCATGTCTTAAGCTGTGCCATAATTCATCGGCTACATGTGGGGCAAAAGGAGCCATCAACTGCACAACTGTCTCAAGGGCAAACTGCCACTCTGCAGATGAATAATTGTCTAGTTCCTTCAACTTATACAATTCATTAACGCATTCCATCATCGCTGAGACTGCAGTGTTATATTTAATTGATTCTATATCGTTTGAGACTTTCTTAATCGCCCTATGCGAAGTTCTTAACAGTTCATTGTCTTGACTGTTGACTGTTGACTGTTGACTGTTGACTTCCAAAAATTCATGAACAAGCACCCAAACCCGATTTATAAACCTATAGCAACTAGGCAAACCATCATTGTTCCAGGGTGATTCTACGTCTGGAGGAGCTATAAAAGATAAATAAGTTCTCAAAGCATCTGCCCCATAGCCACTGTTTATGACTTCTAAGGGGTCAATACCGTTGCCTTTTGACTTTGAAAAGAAAGTGCCATCTTCAGCCAAAATCTTGGCGTGAAAGTACATCCGCTCAAATGGTTCTGGTGTTGGGACAAGCCCTTTTTTATAAAAAAAGCGTGTGAAAAACCTTGCGTATAACAGATGGGCAGTTGCGTGGTCGCCACCGTTATAAAACTTGACCGGCATCCAATTTTTAGCCCGCTGCGGATCCCAAGCTTGGCTGTCGTCATGGGGGGATAAATAACGCATTTGATACCAGCTGGAACAAACATATCCGTCCATTGTATCTGTTTCTCTTTGTGCTGGTTTGCCGCACTTTGGGCATGGTACATTCACCCAAAATTCATCATTGGCAAGTGGGCTACGTCCATCGCCGGGAGGAAGATAATTTTCAAGTTCCGGCAATACAACTGGCAACTGATCTTCCGCTACAGGCACAGCCCCACACTCATCACAATGTATTATTGGGATAGGTGCTCCCCAATAACGTTGTCTACTAATTAGCCAATCTCTAAGCTTATAGTGAACTTTTTGCTCTGCTGTTTTTGTGCTAACTAACTTATCAACAATCCCATTTTTTGCTATTTCAAGGTTTTGACCATCAAATTCTTGAGAGTTTGCCATCATAAATTCAGTCTTGTTTGGCTTAATATCTAATCCATAATTCACAAATTCGCCCCTGTCAGTTGTGTACACAATCGGCAGTTGGTATTTCTTCGCGAATTCAAAATCTCTTTCGTCTTGCCCAGGTACGGCCATAATTGCACCTGACCCATAGCCCATCAACACATAATCAGCAATCCAAACTGGGATTTCTTCCCCGTTGGCAGGGTTTATCGCCGTCAAACCTTCAAATGAAACTCCGGTTTTGCTTTTTTCTTTCTCTCTGTCAATATCACTTTTTCTAAGTGCTCCCTGAACATAATCATCAATTTCTTGAGCATTCTCAGCAATTTGACCTAGGCTTTGAACAAGCGGATGCTCTGGTGCGAGTACCATAAATGTCACCCCATAAATTGTCTCAATTGCGGTTGTAAAAACATCAAGATGTTGACCTTCTGCCCCTAATCCTTTTAGCGCAAAAGTCACAGCAGTTCCCTCTGAGCGGCCAATCCAGTTTTTCTGTGCCGTTTTAACCCAAGAAGTCCAGTTTAGCTCGTCCGTTGCATCCAATATTTCATCTGCATAGTCTGTAATCTTGAAAAACCACTGATTTAGGCTTTTCTTTTTTACGAACGGATCATTTTCTCCATCGTGACGCCAGCATTTACCGGCAATTACTTGTTCATCGGCCAGAACACTTTTGTCTGCTTCGCACCACCACTGCAATGATTCTTTTTGATATGCCAAACCGTCTTTCAATAGTTGCAGAAAACACCACTGTGTCCATTTGTAATATTCTGCTTTTGAAGTATCTATTTCTTTGGTCCAGTCCATTGACCAGCCCATTTGACGGTACTGTTCACGGTAGCTAGCCAACGCATCGTCTGTAGTTTTACGGGGACTTTGCCCGGTCTTGATTGCATAGTTTTCTGCCGGCAGACCAAAACTATCAAAACCTACAGGAGAATATGCCTCAAAACCATTTTGACGCTTATACCTAATCAATATATCCGGAATTGTAAAGTTCTTTGCATGCCCTAGGTGAATTCCAGCGCCTGATGGGTAGTTAAACATGGCAAAGCCATAATATTTTTGTTTGGCTGAATCCAAATCAGCAACATAAGTACCGTTTTCGTCCCAGTACTTCTGCCATTTCGGCTCTATCTCTTTTGGGTTATATCTCTGCATGTATTAACTACAGTTTACAGTTTTTGAGGTACAGTTTCCAGCCTTTAGATAAACACGTTCGGATTGAACATCTGCGCACCAAAAGTCGACATCATTGCTTGCTGCCCGATATGATCTAAATATGTACTAAATTCTTTGTCGTCAGATAATAATGGTCTCTTCATAGCCTCTATCCATCGATTCTGTGCGTCTTCGACACTTCTTACTATATCGGTAGCATTTTCTCTATTCATAGAATAAATTATTACAAAAGCACGATTCAGATGCGCATCAACAAGCCCATTAAACATATCTATATAGCCTCCCATTCTACTCAATGGCATAATTGCTGTTCTGTCGTCCGAAATAACAATTGGATCTATCCACCGTTTTTTCAATTTTGGCAGGTGTACCATTAAACCGTCGCTCGTAGCGGAATAGTCAGCTTTTACCTTTGACGGATTAATTTTCCCATAAAAGTCATCTTCTGATACTTCCAATATTCCAACGAAAGGCGGGTGCCCACTGAAACGGGTCACTGAACCACTGGTTATATTCACCGGATCTACTGCAATTGCTTGTTGCTCTCCCCGGCCTGCTAGCGCAGGAACACCGATTATGTATTCAAGCAACTGTCCTCTACGATAATCATGAAACCATTGACGTCGTTCCAGCCCGGTGGAACGCAGAATGAAGTCAACTTGACGCCAGAAAGACTGCTTCTGTAGACGACCTATTCTTTCATTTGACATCATTTCATTGTCAACAGAAAGCAAGCCATCGTAAGGATGGAGATAATGCGGGTTTAATATCGGGTTTGAAATAGAATCTGTAGAAACTAGTGCATCCCGAGTTAGCTCGCTAAACAATGCCAACTGACCCCGATGGACTGGCTCAAGCCAGTGCTCAAGCACAATTTCCGAATACAGCCGGCTAAAGATAGAGGCACTAAACCAGTCATTCATGACAAGCTCGCCTTTGACAACCTCAAACTTATCGATACTTAAAATTTCTTTAAGGTTAATATCTCTATACATTAATCCGTTGTCGTCCGTAAAAACTCGTAATATTTCACGTACACCGAAGTCTACTCTGTCAACACAAAGCTTAGGCTGATCGCACTCTACCCAGTCTCCACCGCCGGCTACATCTGGAAAGATGACTTCATCTAAATCATATCCGTGACGACCCAACACTTCCGAAACTCCTGACAAGGAAAGTAGCCTGGTGAGCTCTTGACGGTTGTCGTGAGCGTTTTCTGGACCACCGAATCCCTGTTTCAGCCAATCGCCAAGATGCGAAAAGGCGGTGTGTCCAAAATCAGACAAAAAAGTTCTCAGTTGTAGAACCATCTTTTCATGACCACTGAGTTGCTGGAGCTCAGGAGATTTCTCAATCATCTTCCGAACAAAAACAACCGACCCCCAGGCATGTTCAAATCGCTTGTATTCGGTAGAATTCGGTACTGTTTCATAACCCTGTGGAAGTGTTAGTTGTTCGACAGACATTAATCTTCGCATTGCTGGCGTGTGCAGCAAATGAAGTAAAACTATATCTTCTTCCTGTTTTCCAATTTCTTCTTCGCCCCAAACTGTATCGTGAACAACTAAATGTCCTTTTTCGTTCATTTCGTAATAGGGTACAAAATTAACTACATCACTGAAACTCATTACATCATGATTTTGACCAGGAAGAGGTCTAAGAATAGTACTTAGTCGACCTAGTTCAGGCGTATAGTCAAGTCGACCCATAACCTCGGCTTGAACCTCATAACTAGTTCGGGTATTCATTGGATGCTGCATAGTCTACACATTATAAGATAGGACTGTACATAAAACATGAGCTCAATGCAGTGGAAACTACATTTTTTATAATGTGGCTAAGAGTCCTCTGAGTCCATATCTCCACGAGTACGAGTCTTTTCCCCGGACTTCTTGTCACTTCGCTCAATATCTTTAGGGCTATATCTATGCATGTATTAACTACAGTTTACAGTTTTTGAGGTACAGTTTCCGACATAAGCTTCTTTTAATTTAATTGCTTATTATTTATTTTTCCAGAACCGTACTCTTAAAAATTAGCTTTTGGTAATTACTCCTCCAGGTCGTCTTAGCATCGTGGCTTTCTTTTGCATATACGAGTCAAAGAACAATTTCTTAATTTTTTCGTTGGTATCTGGGTTTTCAGATAGAATACTTCTGCCAATAATTTCACTAACCAGTTCTTCATCTGCCGGATTTCTGCAAATTAACAATCGTTTTTGAATTCCATTGTGTAGTTGAATAATGTTGGTTCTCAAAGGGCTAATTAATGTACCCGTGAGAGCGCTTAGTCTCTTGCCCAATTTATTAGCACTCCTGTCATCATCGAACTCAGGAACAGACGTGGTGCGCCCATTAGCTAGTACTCTGTCATAGCCAGAAAGTACAGTCTGGTAAAATACACTGCGAGTAACAACTGTGTCTAGTGAATTAGCAAAACCTAATATCATAACCGCTGCTGGGGGCATGTAACGCTCTGACAACTCAGAGTCTACAAAAACTTCCCAATTTTCTCCAATACCGATAGTGTGTTGTTCGCCGTGCAGAGTAGTAAACGCCAAATTCGGTAATATAAACTCACTCATATTTAAATTCTACTCTGACTTAGATGGTTAAACACAAGTGTTATCTGATAATAAACAAATACTAACTATCGTGCACAACTAAGTTTACTAGTACACCAACTAATTGAACCATAGACATTCCGGCTACAGATGCAGACAAGGGAAATAGGCTTTGCGCTGTCAAGCCCGGCATGGTATTTATCTCTAAGACTACTAACGAACCATCCGGCTTAGCAAACATATCTGTTCTGGAAAGATGTCTTACGTTAAGTACATTGTGGACTTTCAAGGCAAGGTCTTGGGCCTCTTTTTGTACCTTCTCTGAAACGAGTTCTGTTGGAACGGGGCACAATTCTTGTGACTGGCCATTGTATTTATTATCGTAGTCAAATTCACCATTTGGTGGTGGAATAATTCCAATAACCGGGAGGGCCTGTTCCCCCAATACAGGCACAGTAATCTCTTGGCCTATAATAAGCTCTTCGATTATCATTTTTTTGTAAGTACTTAGCAGTTCTTGAGCCATAGCCAGGTTGGTAGAATTTACTTCTCGAGCAATAAGAGTACCAATACTTGAGCCTCCTTCGAGCGGTTTTAGAACAAACGGTTTTTTTGATAGGGGTTCGGTATTAAAAGATAACGCATCGACGATAGCATACTTGGGCATAACAATTCCCATGCTACTCAGTATTTTGTGTGTTTTGTTCTTATCTATCGTAACTTTGGAGACCTTACTACCGGCACCTAAGAATTTCTTATTTTGTTGTTCTATCTGTTCTTGTATAACCCCGTCTTCACCATTCTTGCCATGCAGAATCGGTAGTACAATATCTGCTTTAGAAATAGACTTTTCTAACCCAACATTACCATCGGCAGGATCGTAAACTATCACGTTATATCCTGCCTCTATTAGAGCTGCTTCGACTGCATCACCAGATCGGAAAGATACTTCTCTTTCAGGGGAATCGCCACCACGCAAGATCAAAACCGTCATATTAGGCCTCAGCTCTATTGAAATTTTTTGCTTTAATATTCATCCATTGAGGAGACTGACGAACAAGTTTTGAGCGGTCTTTGGGGTTTGCTAGCAAAATTTTTGTTGCTTCTTCGGCATAGACGCCGTTTTGCGAGCCTTTCAATAAAACCAGACCACCGTTTTTAAGTTGATGTTTGATAATTTCTGCTGCCTCTTGCGGGCTATTCGCTTCAGCCACGGCACAACCTTTAGCTTTTGCTGACTCGGCCGTAAATTTATTGGCATCTTCCCCTAAAGTCACAACCAGTTCTAATTGGGTAGAATCGCAATACTCACCAATTCTACGATGTTCCGCCTCCGACGTTTCGCCAAGCTCGTTCATATTACCCAAAAGTGCAATCTTTTGAGGAGATTTTGTGACATACAAATAATCAAGCGCCGCGAATACTGCTTCTGGGCTAGAATTGTAGGTATCATCAACTAAAGTTGAGCCGTTGATACCTTGAAGTAATTGCATTCTTCCCTTTTGAGGGCTCACATGTGATGCTCCGCGCTGAAGTTCTTCGTCGCTCATCCCTAATTCCCTCCCGACAATTACGCCGGCAGATATGGCATCCAGGCTATGTTGGCCAACGACGTTCAGCTTATGTGCATTAATTCCTGCTGATTTATAATCATCTCTACCGTAGTTATATATCTCCGTACTTTTTGCGAAATGTAGATATTCTGCTGGTACCATTTGTTTATTTACATATGTTTTTTCACTATATTCGGCAACCGACAACTCTTCTTTAGCCACTTCTTCTAAAGCACCAAAAAACTCCATGTGTTCAGGAACAACGGCGGTTACTACTGCAATTTCTGGTTTAAGATAGGCAAACTCGGCAATTTCGCCAGGCCTATCTGTGCCAAGTTCCAAAACTACAACAGAAAAATCTAACTTTATTCTGCTCAGAACAATATTTTTTAATATAATCCAACCCCACGCGATAGGGTTGTTTATTGTTTTAGGTAGGTCGTGACCAAAAAATGAACACGGTACTCCAACATCTGTATTGTAGTTAGCAATTGTGGACCTGACCATATATTTCTGACGCAACATTGTTGCTACGGCTTGAGTAGTTGACGTTTTGCCAACACTTCCAGTTACTACAATAACTTTAGGCTTATATTGAGTTAGATATCTTGTAACTTGTTTTTGAAGAATTTTGGCTATATATTTTCGCATGTTTGGCCAATTTGCAAATTACAGCTCTACGTCGTCTAGGCCGTAATCCGGCAAGTTGTAAAGGTTGTCAATATCGGTAGACTGAGTTTGGCCAGTAAATAGATATTGAAAATCCCCAATAAGCTCAAGTAAGTTTTTGGTGTTTTCGGGTTTTTCGACTTTAACTTCGTCTGTTGTAGCGTTAATACTAAGTGACCCTTCTGCCGTAATTGCATTTCCATCACTAGTTACGTCTACATTGAAGGATGTAGATAAGTCCCCATTTTTCTTATTCACCGCTAGATTCAAAGAGAAAGTTCCTTTTTGGCTGTCATCGTCCATGGTTGCTTTAATCTGAAAAGGAAAAACGTCACCGCCTTCATATTTAAGACCAAGATCTATGTAATTACTGTCTTCCTTGCCCTCGACAGGGTATAGGCGAACATTTCGAACGTACAAACCACCAGCTTCAACCCAAACATCAGCGTGCATTTTAGAAAAGTCTGCACTATCAATTTGCTTCATTAACTCATCGATATCCAAGACCTCTTCTATAGTTTTATCTGTTTCACTTGCCAAGATTATCTCTTCAAGTTTTGTGCCCTTAGCAGCATCTTTTAGGGCAACCGCGAATTCTTTTAGATTATCCTTATTTAGCCCAACCCGCATTTTGTAACTTGCAGTTCCTTCAAAATCTTCTTTACCGTATTTTTGCTCAATATTAAATATTGCTTTATCTTCCGCAGTACTGAACATTCTGTCTCGCAAAACTATCATAAACTTATCTGTTATTAGCTTTCTTTCCCCAGGAGATAGGTTTAGGCTTGAATTTGACCCAGATGAAGCTGTCATTTGGTCTAGCAGGGTGTGATCAACAAAATACCACTGGCCATTTATACCTGAAATACTATCTGTTATTCCAGCACCAGCACCTTCACCTAGATATGAATCTAGTAGCCCACTTAGACCTTGAAGCCCATCGACGTTGATATAGACATCAGGTGTGCTATTATCGTCAGCTGCAATAGTCCTCACCTCAGTATTTATTCGTACGCCCGAAAATCCGACGTCGCCCTTGGCCGATCCGTTAGGACCGTCCCACTGACCTTCTAGCGATCCATCAACTGCAAGCGGGCTACTTACTTTGAACTCACCTTTCATCTTGAACCCTGATTGATCTATTGTTTCAGCATTTTTTAGGTATCCATCAATACCGTCAGCTGTATTTTTTAAGGCTTTTTTCCAAAGATTTTCAGGTGACTTTTGTACATAAGTAACGTATGCTACTGCACCACCCCCAATAAGCATGAAGGCTAAAAAGAGTGCTAGGAATATTGTTCTTGGATTTTTTAATGAAAATTTGGGTTTATTAGGCGCTACATTTTCTGTTGCAATAGTTTCTGCTTGCGGGTTAACCGTAGGTTCAACCTGTGGCTCTGTTGAGACTGCTACCGCTTCTTTGTCGTCTTCCATAATAAATGGCACCCTTCGTTACTTATATTTAGTCTAAATTATAGGTTATTTATTATTATAAGCAAAAGAAATATCAAGGGGAACGCTTACAACCCGGCGCCTATTGTTTGTTCTACTTTTGCTTGTAGTTCGTCGATACTGAAAGACGCCTCTGGTTTTTGAACATTTTTTATCACACCGTGATTAGAATAGTTTTCTGTCCTACCACCAAATTCAACAGTAACGATTGCACCGCTTTTCTTGTCTATTGCAATTCCTGCTTTTACTTTTGACCCTTCACGGTAGTTGTCAGTATTTAGTGGAGGAAACTCTCCGTAACCGGCTTTTACTAAAGACGATTGCAAGATAGCTACGTATTTTTTCAAGTCTACGTTTACAGAATAGCGCAGTACTTTTCTACCGTTTATATCTACCTCAGTTGGGGTATTTAGTTCAGTGCCATAAACTTTACCTTGCTTCATTTGCGTAATTAGCTCTCGTCTAAAACTAGACGAGTAATTTCCAAAGATTGCTAAGCTTATTTTTTCACTGACAAAATTTGTCTTTGCCATTTCTGGGTCGTTAGCTGAATCTTTGTCTGTTGCCCAAAGTCCCAAAAGGCTATCAAGATTAACTGGATTGCCATTCTGCAATTGGTTGGTGCTAAAGCTAGAATATCTTAGATATTGTTCTGTCGGATATACAATCCCCTCTGTCACAACACTTGTGTCAACCGTAGCGCTCTTGTTATTAAATGAAACCTTATTCTCAACCACATTCTGAGGGGCGTAATAAAACCTGTGGTCTTGAACAACTTGATTACCGCTTCCACCTTCTGTCAATGTTCGAGTAACGCTAGGCAAAGACATGCTGCTGTTTACTGCCGACCAAAACCGACGTTCTGGATTCATATAAATTCGTTGGTATCCAAACCAAGAAGCTCCAATACCTATGACAATGCCAGCAGCTACAAAAAGTCTCACGATTTTAGGGATATCCCAGTGTTCTATTTGCTTATAGAGTTTGTTTGGTAGATTTTTTATGACTTTAAATACACCACTAAAATTTACGCCTGACTCAAGATTAATTTTCTTCATAAAAGTATTGTACCAGCTACAGTGCGAGATTTTAGAAAATAGAGTTAAGATTTGAGATTTTACAATGCTGTAGCGTAATATGGTACTTACTTGGGGCTGTAGCTCAGTTGGCTAGAGCGCTTCGCTGGCAGTGAAGAGATCCAGGGTTCAAGTCCCTGTAGCTCCACCATTAAAAAAGACCGCGGTTAACGGTCTTTTTTATTTCGGGTGTGCCCACCCTGGCCCCAGGGCTTTTTGTTTTTATATTGTTTATTTTGCTCGAGGGGCCGATACACCCGTACACGAATAAGTATACTGTATTTCGTTTTTAGTATCTAGTATTACTTATGCTTTTTTACTACTGCTTGTTCAGCATTGGGCAATAACCAAAAAGCTACAATAACGGCGTAAATAACTGCGAAGCCACACATTATTGACGGTATACCCCGTGAGCTGTCAGGAAAAATAATAATAGACAAAGCCGTAGGAACAATAAAAACAAAATACCCAACAATTACTGATATTATTGCTTTTCTATTTTTGTGAACAGCTGAAAGTTTATCTGTATGCTGTTTTAACCAGCTAAAAGCTAGGTGAATGGTCTGAAGCAAAATACCAAAATAATAAGTACCATAAATTAGTCCTTCTCTGCGCCCAATCTTAAACATCACATAATTTCCTAAGCATACTTGTCCCTTGAAAGCTGTTGGTACAGCTGCAAAATATACACATAATAAAACAGCAACTCCGTAAGCAGAAAAAACTAGTCGTCGGTTATTATTGCCAGCAAGAACAAATAACAGATGTAATCCAACAACGGGCAATAAGGTAATAGACACGTAGCCGACCCTTTGCCAATTAACCATACTTGTAGTGCAGACAAAATATTCACTTAGCTGAAAAAGAGCCAGTAATAGTAGTGTTGCGATAGATAATTGTACAACCATTGATTGCTTATAGCGCCAAATAATTTTTAGTACAAGTGCAGTTTCTATAATTATCGTTAATACCATTACTAATGGAGAAAAACAGTATAGGGTGTTCGATTTGTATTTACTCATTGAGTCGGCTGAATCATAACAGATAAATCATGCTATCAAAACAATAATGTCTACTTCAGAATAGATAGTAACTTTTTCTCGTCAATTACTTCCGTACCTAATTTTTCAGCTTTTATGGCTTTACTTGCCCCCGCTTTGTTGCCCATGACGAGATATGTTGTGCCCTTGGCTACTGAGCTTTGAAAAGTTCCTCCAAGTGCACGGATTTTTTCGGCTGCCAGCTCCCTACTCATTGAATCTAGGCTACCGGTAATAACAAAACTTTTACCGCTCAAAGGCCCGCCGACGTGCTTAACGTCTTGTGGCCACACACCGAGCCGGCGAAATTTAGCTAACAAAGCCTGATTATCGTCATCAACAAACCAGCCTAAAATAGATTCAGCTACAATTTCGCCCACGCCACTCACGTTTTTTAGCTCTTCATATGTAGCCACACCCAGATTATCGAGTTTCTTGAATGTGTTTGCCAAGTCGATTGCAGTTTGGGCGCCAACATGTCTAATCCCGAGCGCAAAAATGAAACGCGCCAAAGGTGGATTTTTCTTCACGGCTATAGACTCAACCAGATTGCTAGCCGACAGTTCAGCAAACCGATCTAAGCTCTCAAACTTATCTTTAGTGATAGTATAAATATCGGCAAAATCATTGACTAGTCCTGCATCCACAAGAGCTTCCACGTTTTTGTCGCCCAACCCATCAATATCTATAGCTCCTTTTGACGCAAAATGTTGCAAGCCTCTTTTCAGTAGAATTGGCCCCGTTGCACCCTTGACTCGATAAACAGCTTCGCCCTCTGGTCTTTCGAATTCTAGCTCTGGGTATTGCCGTTTTAGCTCAGTTTCATAAAAAAACCGCTTTGAATTGTCCGGACGTAGCTCCTTCAAAACACTAAGTACCTGCGGTATTATGTCTCCGGCCTTGTAAATAATCACCGTATCACCAATACGGATGTCCTTACGGTCGATTTCGTCTGCATTATGGAGGCTGGCATGCTGGACTGTAGTACCGGCCACTGTTACAGGGTCAAAAACCGCAACTGGTGTTGCTGCTCCGGTTCTGCCAATGCTAATCACAATGTCTTTCACTATAGTCGTAGCCTCCTCTGCAGGATATTTAAAAGCAACTGCACCCCTGGGTGTTTTACCGACTACCCCAAGAGATTCATACAATTTTCTATCGTTGAGTTTGATTACTAAACCGTCAGTATTAAACTGTAGATCTTTTCTTTTTTCTTCCCAGTATTTAGCAAAATCTAGTAATTTTTCAATGTCCGTAAAAGTCGTGGCAATCTTATTGGCATTTATTCCTAAATCTCTGATAGCTTCGTAAGCTTCCATATTTGTAACTATGTCTGCCTTACTGTCCCTCAACAAGTCGTAGGCATGAAAATGTAGTGGTCGCATAGCTACTAGCTGAGGATCTAGCTGCCTGATAGTCCCTGCTGCCAAGTTCCTAGGGTTTTTAAATACATCTTCGCCGCTTGATTCTCGCTCTTTGTTCAAAGCGTCAAAGTCTTTCTTGTACATAACAATTTCACCGCGAATTTCTGTCCTGCCGCTAAGAAATAGCAGGTTTTTTGTAGATTTTCGTAAAAGTAGCGGTATATTCTGAATTGTTCTAATGTTTGACGTTACATCTTCTCCTACGGCTCCATCACCCCTAGTTACGGCTTGCATGAGTTCCCCGTCTTGATAAATTAAAGAACAAGCTAATCCGTCCATTTTAATATCTACAAAATATTCTCTGTTATGGCCTGGAGCCAATTTTTCAGTCCTTTTTACCCAGTCTTCCAGTTCAGCCCGACTAAAAACATCGACAAGGCTTATCATCGGATATTTATGTGGGACTTTTACGAATTTGTCGAGCGCCTTTCCGGCCACTCTTTGACTTGGAGAGTCTTTGGTTATAAGAGAAGGGTACTTTTCTTCAAGCTGAGTAAGCTCGTGCTTCAAGCTGTCAGCTGCGGCTTCAGTCATTGTCGACTCGTCTAATACATGGTAGCGATACCGATAGTCATTTATCAGTTCGCGCAACTTCAGTACACGTAATTTTGCTTCTGCCTCATCCACTTATAACAACTCCCGATAAAGAGAAAACATATAGCCATGAACTAAGGGGATGCCAAACACTGTCACTGCAAAAAACATCCATTCTGCCAATGCTGGAAGAACAAAAATTATAGGTAACACCACAGCAACCAAGACAAGGAACAATACCGAAATTAAAGCAAAAACTTTTCGCATAACTGAAAAACGCCTAAACCTGACTAGCTCTCTGGCTTTTCTAAGAGCAATCATCGGTGTCATTTCTGGTAATGTAACAATATACAAAGCTATACTAGAACTACTTAACATGTAAAGAGATAAAAGAACTGTAGAGGCAAACAGCATTAGCCAAACAGATTGCTCAAAAAAGCCCACAGCCAGACCGTTATCTATAACCGTAGAATACAAAAAATTTCCGATTAACGCCGGTATTAACTGTAACCCCATGACTAACACGACTAGCGTAAACGGGATAAAAGGATACATACCCCTGTAGAAGGCCATCTTAATACCCACTTTGTTACCGGCCTGTTGTTGCCTAAACAGCCACACAAGAGCTAGTGACGCAATGATGAGCAAAAACGATTGATAAACCTGAGCTACTTCGCTTGAGCCTTGAGTTGAAGCGTTTATAAGTAAACCAAATGCCGTAAAGCCACTTGCTAGTCCAGCTGCATCTTCCCCGACTATTGAGGTAAACGATTCTCTCAATGCTCCGATATCTATTGGGCTAGAAAATCCTCGTACTAAAAGTAAATTCAAAAAACCGTATATCAAACCAAAATAGAATATAGGTTTTTTGTTAGCCATCATCAGCTGAACAGATTTTCTTAGAAGCATTCGCCAGTTCGGCAAGGGCACTTCATGATGCTTGATTCTTCTGTGTAGTCTAAAACTTTTATATTTCGGCTTTTTTCTTGCTTTTGCGCCGGGCTTTAATTCTTTGGGAGTCTTTACTATAGTCTTTAATTTTGCTGTGGTTTTTGCCATCGTTATACTTTTTGCCCCATGCTCCGCAAACGGGCAATTCTCTCCTCAACTGGCGGATGGGTACTAAGAAGTGCCGAGAAACTCTTTTTCTTCAAAGGGTTTGCAAAAAATAAATGTGCAGTACTAGTATTTTGGCGTTTCATTGCCGAGCCGTTATCTCTGATCTTTTCTAAAGCCCTGGCTAGACCCTCAGGGTATCTTGTGGTCAAAGCACCGGTAGCGTCTGCCAAATACTCTCGTTTACGAGAAATTGATAATTGTATAAGTGTAGCAATTATTGGTGCCAGCACAACTGCAACTAAGCCAATTATTGCAAAAGCCGCCGGCATATCGTCATCATCAGAATTTCGACCACCGAAAAAGCTCATTCGTAAAAATATATCTGCCAATACGGAAACTACTGCTACTAAGCCAAAAACTACTACACTTACTCTGATATCGTAGTTCTTAACGTGACCTAATTCGTGAGCCATTACACCCTGAAGCTCGCTGTCCTCCAGCTGTTCAAGCAAGCCAGTAGTTATTGCAACCGATGCGTGGCTAGGATCACGACCAGTAGCAAAAGCGTTAAGCGCAGGGTCTTCAATCAAATAAACTTTGGGCATCGGTAAACCTTCGGTAATTGACAGATTCTCTACAGTTCTCCAAAGTCTAGGACTATCAGATTTTACAATTTGTTTAGCCCCGTTCATGGCAAGTGCTGCACTTGCAGAACCGAAGTAACTGAAAAGAGTATAAAACACAGCAATTACAAGAGCTGTGTATGTAACGCTAAAATCTCCGTAATATACCCCAGCAAAATAAGAAATACCGCCAATTAAAGCCATAAAAACAGCAATCAACATCACTGTTTTTCGCTTATTGGCGGCAATCTCCGAATACACTTAGTCTTTCTCCTAAAATCTAATGCCTATACTAAAATTTGACGTCAACAGGTTTTTGAGCGGCTGCTTGTTCTGATTCTTCTAGTTCAAAGAATTCTCGTGCGCTAAATCCTAGCATTGCTGCAAAAATAACAGTTGGGAACACCTTAACTTTAGTGTTAAATTCACGAACAGCAGCGTTGTAGAACCTGCGAGCTGCTTGAATTTTGTCTTCTGTGTCGACAAGTTCTGCCTGCAAATCTTGGAAGTTTGTGCTGGCCTTAAGGTCAGGATAGGCCTCTGCAACTGCAAACAAGCTTTTTAGGGCACCAGTAAGCATATTGTCAGCTTTAGCCGTCTCTGCAACTCCAGTTGCACCAGTAACGGCTGCACGCGCTTTAGTTACTTCTTCAAACACCCCTTTTTCATGCTTAGCATATCCTTTTACGGTTTCTACTAAGTTTGGAATCAAATCTACTCTACGTTTCAATTGAACAGTTATGTCACTCCAAGCTTCATCAACTCGGATTTTACCTTTTACTAGACCGTTGTACATTGCAACTAGTGCAATCACCAAGAGTCCGGCGACTGCTAATATTACCCAAAGCATATTTCTCTCCTTAATTACCCTTTTATTATATCACCTGGGACACCTGCAAAACATCACTTTAATACTACTTCTAAAAAAACCATAGACAACTTGTCAGGCCGTACACTGTATTTATTTGTAAGTAAAAGAATAACTTGATCAAGAAAAAATCCGGTCAGACGACCGGACTTTTTCTTGGTGGGTGACGTAAGGACTCTTGAGTCACCGATAGTTTTCCTGACGGAAAAATTCCGCGACCCCGTCTCGCGGTCTTCGCCTTTTCGCTAAAGCTCAAAACTCTGACATCGCTCCGACTGTTCAAGTCCGTCGCAAGCCAAGCAGTTGGCTTACTTCATCTGCCTCACCAACTAAAAAGCCGACCGAGATGGTCGACTATTTAGTTGGTGGGTGATGAGGGACTTGAACCCCCGACCCTCTCGGTGTAAACGAGATGCTCTAGCCAACTGAGCTAATCACCCAAACTTTAGTTTATTATACACTATGGTGCGCGAGAGAGGACTTGAACCTCCACGTCTTGCGACACTAGCCCCTCAGACTAGCGTGTCTACCATTCCACCACTCGCGCTTATTGCTAACTAAAAAAGAATACCTTGTGCCTGTTAAATATGCAATCTAACTTCTGGGTAAATGGCTGTACTGGTGGTCAAATGAATAGCTGGTGCGTAACAGTGGCTTTAGTGTTTCCATATCTACGTCAACTTTGACTCCTGGATTCAATGCGTTGAAGGGGTCAAAAATGGCTTTTACTTTACGCATCAAATCTATTGCTTCAGGTTTTAGCACTCTGTATGATTGAGCACCCCGCAATCGTCCTTCCGCATACTTCCCGGACGTAGATCCCCCCATTTCGGCAACTAAACTATAGTATTCATCCATAAGTTTAAACATTTTTTGTCTGTCGCCAACTGCTGATATATCAAACATCGGCGCGGTATGAATAATACCTGACCCTGCCTGACCCCAAAACGCGTAATCTTCAAGTCCAATTCCGGCCATCAATGCTTCAACACGGGAAATAAACTCAGAACATCTCTCTACCGGCAAAACAGCATCGTCAAGCAGGGGCAGAGCTCGGGCTTTGGTATCAGAATAACTTAAGAAATGCGCACTACTGTCCTTAACAGACTGCCACCTATCAACATCGTCTTGCTCAGGAACAATTGTTTCTGCCTGTAAATCATCAAAAACACTACTGACTTTTTTAATTATCTTTTTAGTACTTCTCTCACTATCACCACCAATCTCTACAAATAGAATTGTGTCTGGACTATTACTTTCAATAGTACCTTTAAATAGGTTTTGATTTGTTTTCTGTACATGTGAAATTACTGATTTATCGACGAAGTCTACACTTAACGGCCCATCCTTAAACTGATTAATCTTGGCAACTGCTTCCCAGGCACTCTGCTTATTATCAAAAAGTCCCACAACTAATGAAGTTTTTGGATTGTAGGCGACGGTATCAAAAGTGACTTCAGAAATAAGGCCAAGAGTCCCTTGACTACCAACCATTATAGGAGTTAGGTCGAAAGATCCATCTTTTTGTTTAACTTCACCGACTGCGTAACCAACATTGCTCCTAACGCCCAATAATTTGAGCGTATCAATTACCTCAGGCGAATCTTCAATCAGTTTATCTAGCTTGCGGTATATTTCACCCTCAAATGACGCCAACCCAAGTTTTTTATTAAGTTCTCTTTTAGTTAATCTTTCGGTTTTTATGAGCTCACCATTGGCCAAGACTGTCCTTGTACCCCTAACAAACTCCCTGATTGGACCAAATTTGTAAGATCCACTTCCTGCATCATTGTTGGCAACTGCACCACCGATAGTACTGTACTCAGCCGAATTCGAAAATGCCGGTATGAAACGACCATGGGTATACAAGGTTTGCTGTACCTTACCAACGACTGCTCCTGTTTCGACGCTGATTATGCCAGATTTAGGGTCAAGTTCGATTATCTTATTCATATGAGCAGGAGTTGAAAGCACCAGTCCATTGCCAAGACTTGCTCCGGTCACATCTGTGCCCTTGCCCTTGATTGTAATTGGTATAACCCGTCCCCTCTCTGCTAGTTGCCAAGTAAACCTTGCTGATTTGCGTAAGTCATTTTCGTTTCTCGGATGTACTACTACCAAAGGCCTAATCTCAAATATGCTTTCATCTGTAGAAAAATATTTCAGAACATCAGGACTCGTTAGCACTTCACCGACAAGGTGCTGTTGTAAATAATGAGCAATTTTATTCACGCTGAAAACCGATCCTTTACTTAGATTGATTCAATAATAGCATAAGGATGATGAAAGGTTGAGCCCCGATTACCAATTTATTGGGGATAATTTAGTTTTATTACTTTAAATAATTTTAAGGATTAGTTTTTTTCAGATTTTACTACATCGGCTTTTCTGACTTGCCAATTAGTTACCGACCAAAAACGGTCAGTTGCAGTACTATACTGTCCTGAATCATCAAAACCTTCAAAAGTACCCTGTACGACCATTAAAAACCTGGGCTGATAAAGTGCAATAGCGGGGGCATCGTTACGCCAAGCCTCAAGAAACGGTTTGTATTTTATACTTCTGAGCTCTTTATCCACTCTTGTCCTACCGGCCTCAAGAGAACTGTCAGCTACCGTACTTTTGTATTCCGATAAGTTTAATCTGCTTTGTGATCGTGCATCAGCCTGAGAACTATGCCAATAAGCAAAAACATCCGGGTCATAGCCGATAGAGATACCGTATATTAATACATCATAGTCATGACGCGAGATTGCGCCCGCCTGAATATCTTCCTCAGGCTGTAATACTGCTTCAACTGTTACACCGATATCGGCCCACTGTTTTTGTATTTTTTGTGCAATCGATGCATACTCTGAGAGACTTTGAGAGACCAACTTAATAGTAAGAAAATTGCCATCCTTTGCTCGTTTCCCATCACTACCCTTAATCCAGCCTGCATCGTCTAATAATTTTTCCGCAGCCTCCTTATTATATGGTAGTTGCGTTTTAGTGGAGTCATAGGCAAACTGACTTTTCAAAAAAGGACTATCGGAGACAATTGCCGGAAAGCCTAGTGCGGTTCTAATTTCTTGTCCATCTGTAGCCTGAACAAGCGCCAAACGAACATTTTTATCTGTTAGAGATGGTGCGGAATTATTCATAAAAACCATCACTGAACTTGTCAGAGGAACGCTAACGATACGTACACCTTGACCGAGTCTGTACTCGTCACCTACTCCGCTCAAACCTACCATCGACTGAATTACTTGTTCGTCAAAATCCTTGAGCATAGATTCCTCGACACGATAAGATCTAATAACGATATTGTCCAGATATGGTTCCGTTCCGAAATATCTATCAAACTTCGATAACGCTACTCGTTCTTGCCTTGAATCTTTCGTATCTCCGGTTACTTCGACCGTTTTAAGAGTAAATGGGCCAGTGCCGACAGGTTTCACTGTGTTAAAGTTGCTACTTCTGAGCTCAACGGCGTCTAGGCTACCAAGTATGTGTTTTGGTACTATCCCGTTTGTAAGTGAATATGGGAATGAACCAAGCGGGCTAGGAAGTTCAAATGTCAGCTCATAATCATTTACTTTTGTTATCTTCACCCCTTCCCAACTAGATTTCAGAGAAGACCTAGCATTGGGGTTCTGAATTGCTTGGTATGTGAACAGAACGTCATCCGCGTTAAATTTCTCACCATCTTGCCAAATCACATCATCTCTTAATTTAACAGTATAAAATATACCCCTATCACCAGCCTCAACTGAAGAGGCAAGATCTGGTTCTACTTCGCCGTCAGGAGAAATTTTAAAGAGTCCTGAGAATACTAATTTTGAAACGGCTAGGTCGACCGAACTTGTTGCAAAAAGCGGGTTTGCATTTGTAAATGATCCCATTATTCCTTCACGGTAAGTACCGCCAGCAACTGGTGATGCTACTAGATAATATTTATCAAGACTTTTAACTTGCCATAATGCTCCCAGGCCCAGTAGCAGAACCAACATAGTCCAGAGTCCAAAGAACCTCCGTACTTGTTTTAGCCTCACAAGACGCTTAAAAAACAACCTGTTAATATCATCATCGGCCTGTGCAGTAATCGACTCAACTTGCCGTTTTTGACGTTTTACAGCTCTTCTTGCTTTTAGCCTTGTTCTTCTGTCAATAATTCCCATAAGTTTTGTCAGCCGATGCTTTTTAGTAGCGATGTCTTAATTTTATAAGAGACCTATGCCAAGATTATTTCTAACAGAATGGACAGCCCAAATACAGTTGCCGCGATAATCGTTAGCTGAAATATAGTTTTATCTGAGCCTCGACGCACGGTATTCATTTCGCTACTACCACTTCCGCCAAGACCCGCACCAAGACCCGCACCTCTAACCTGCACTAAAACAAGTATTGTTAATACCAAAGCTGATCCGATAGTAATTAGATTCCAAATTGACATTTACTTCTCCTCCAATATTGCACTTACTAACCAGTTTACCAGACCGATGACCATACCGGTAATTACCGCTATACCAAAACTAGATACTTCAAATGGACCATAGAGCCAGGCTGCTATTAGTATCATAGCTGCGTTGATAAAAACCATAAAAATTCCAAGTGACAATAAGACTGCCGGCAGTGACAGAAAGACTACCAATGGACGAATAAAAGTATTAACTAGAGCCAACACAAAACCCGAGATTACAATTGCTCCAAATCTACCTTGAAAACTTATGCTTTCATTACCTAGTAACTCTGATGCTAGCCAAAGGCCAAGCGAACTTACTGCCCAGCGCGCTAGAAAACGCGATCTTGTTTTATTCATTAATTCTATTATACCACCTTACCAGCTATCTATTTGATTTATTCGTCTACACATATTATACGCTATAGCGTATAATATGTGTAGGTAGGCTACACTCTTTTATAGGCTTGTTGGAATGTTTTTAGAAAGAATTTTTATACCAGTTTTAGTTATAAATACATCATCTTCAATTCTCACACCAATGCCCTCTTCTGGTAAATATATCCCAGGCTCCACTGTCATAACGGAATTCTCTTTAAGCGGAGCGTCGTAATCTCCGGCGTCGTGTACATCTAATCCCAAAAAGTGTGAAAAACCATGTGGATATTGTTGTTTTTTAGTTACGCCTAAATTCTTCATAGTTTTTGCAGCTTCTTCCTCCATAGTCTTTTGATATTCCTTTATAAGCACCCCTGGCTTCAATAAAGAATAGGCTCTATTTTGTAATTCTTCCACTGCTTCAAATACTTCCAACTGTCTAGGAGATGGCTTTACGATAGACCAAGTACGGCTAATGTCTGCTGAGTAATATCCAACACACGCACCAACGTCGAGCAAAATCATTGATTTGTTATCCACAGAGTCATTGTTCCTCATGTAGTGAATCGTTGTTGCGTTCTTCCCGCTTGCAACTATAGGTTCATAACCGTGTCCATCCGCACCATTATTAAAGAATCCGGCACTCAAAGCTCTCTCAATTTCTTTTTCAGTTTTAAAATCTGCTAATCTTGTTTTTACGTCTTTGAGGGTTATAGTAGTTATATCTATTGCCTTCTGCAAAGCCTCAATTTCTATTGGCTGTTTTATCTGTCTTAATCTAGCAAGCTCCAATCGAATATCTTTAGGTTTCGGTTCAATAAGTTTAATCTCTGTTTCAAGTGTTCTGCGTGCCGGATTGCTATAAAAGCCATACGGCTCAACCAATTCTGGCAACGGCGCCAAATAACATATCTGTAAACCTTGCTTCTTAGCTTTAACCAACTGTTTGCGGAGGTCAGACCTCTGCAAGAATTCTGTAATACCACTGATGTTTTGATATTCTGTGGCCTTTAGTTCGCCGTCCCACAATTTTTGATAGTCGTTTTGTTCTGGTAGGAAAATGTTGGTTCTTCCACTGTTAGTGTCAATTGACAGGACAAGATTGGGTTCATCCAAACCCGTTAAATACCAGAAATTACTATCCTGCCTAAACGGAAAGGGCGTATCAGCAGAGCTCTGAAGCAAACTATGCGCCGGAATCAGAATCAAAGAATCCAAAAGCGCCTCACTTATGCGCTTCCTATTCCCATTAAAGAATTCTGAAGTAAAATTATTCATTTAGTTGAAATTATAGCAGTAGCTAGAGACTACTCTTCTTTTCGGCACGGATGTATTGTTTTAGAACTGTAGCTTTGCTTTCACCCAACAGTTTAATTAGTTCTTCTGTTCTGGCTTGCAAAACGCCTTTTGAGCTACCAAACGTTCTGATAAGTTTCTTTTTGGTTGTTGGACCAATTCCCGGGACATCATCTAACCAGCTTGTTAGTTGTCGGTTCTGTTTAAGTGTTGAGTGATAGCTAACCGCAAAACGATGACTCTCGTCACGGATTCGTTGCAATAATTTAACTATGTCACTGGTATCAGGCAAATTTAGAAGTACGAAATCATCTGATATTTTTACTGATGCTTGAAATTTCTTAGCCCTATCCTGTAACCCTTCACTTTTGACTTTAGACCTTTTGTCTTCGACAACAATTTCCTCTTCCCGCTTAGCCAGCCCAATCATGGGCGTATCAAAACCCAGGCAATCCCGTGCTTCTATAGCCGAGCTGAGCTGGCCTTTCCCGCCGTCAATCAAAAACAGGTTTGGCTTACCCCACGCTTTTATATTTTTTTCACTCAAGCGTCTTGAAATTGCTTCACTCATGTGTGCAAAATCGTTATTCCCCTTCAGCCTCATTTTAAATTTTCGGTACTGTGTTTTATCTGGTATTCCATTTGTGAAAACTACCATTGACGCCACATTATCAGTACCACTCATGTGTGAAATATCGTACCCCTCTATACGTTTTGGAAGTTCTATCCCAAGTAATTCAGCCAATCCCGCCAAGCCTTTATCTTTGCTGGCGTCCATAAATTCGCGGTCTGAAAATATAATTTGTTTTTTGAGAGATTTAAGCTCATATAGTTTGTTGCGTAACATCACTGCTTTTTCAAATTTCTGTTCTTTGGCTGATTGCTTCATCTCTTTTTCTATTTCGTTGATTAGCGCCACTCGATTTCCGCGCAAATAAGACATTAAATTCCGCAAATTTTTGCGATATTCGTCTAAGCTAGTTTTGCCACTCTTCAAACCTGGGTCTAAGCCAATTTGCTCGTATAATTTACTGCCCATTGTTGCCTGTTGTTCGGTGACAGCATAAGGAAAAATTCTTCGCAGTAGCCTAAGCGCCTTACGCACAGCGTAGCCTTGAATATAGGGCCCAAAATACTCAGCTTTGTCATCAAGAGGACGACGAGTAAAAGTAACTGTTGGATAATCAGTTTTAATGTCTATACGAACATAGAGCAAGCTTTTGTCATCACGAAGAAGAATGTTATATCTTGGTAAATAGCGCCGCACCATTTCTGCCTCTAAGAAAAGAGCATCTATTTCGGATTCGGTTTCGATCCATTCAGTATCGACGATTTCTGCCACAAGTGCATCTGTTTTCGGATCTCTAACACGGCTTTTTTGAAAATATTGCCTAACCCGATTATTTAATACAGCTGCTTTGCCAATATATATAACCTCCCCCGATTTATCCTTATGAAAATATACACCTGAGGTCTTGGGTAGAGACTTGAGTTTGTTGTTTATTAATTCTGTCATTTTATATCTTGTATTATACCGACACTCCGATTCCTTGCATAAACACATTATCCAGTATATTGTATTTTAATGATTGATTGCATATGCATGGAACGATACTATCCGCCAACACCCGAAAACCTGACCAACGCAAATGCAGACGTTACCCTATTTGGGCGAAATAGAGATTGCAGGATGCTTGATTCAATAGCACATATCTTAGGGACAGTCGCCGGTAGATGCTTTAATGATGGTGATTATACATCGGAAGGTGCATATATGGACATTCAGAGACGAGCGCTAGCTTTACGAGATGAAGTCTTAATTGTCGGAACTCAAGTCTAGCTAAATTAATCACTTATTTTGACCTCCATTGCACAATTTTCGCATAACACATGAAGTTTGCGGCGGATGTTGGTAGAGTTTACTAAGTTACTGGTTTTCTTGCCACAGTTTTCACAATCTGCTATGTCTTTTGCGTTACCGCTAAAGCCCATTTTCATGCGGTCATCAAAGACAAATAACTTTCCTTCCCATAGCCCGTCGTCTTTGTATTTTTCGCCGTATTTCGCTATACCTCCGTCCATTTGGTATACCTCTTTAAACCCACGATTTAGCATCATAGCACTCAATATCTCACAGCGAATTCCGCCGGTGCAATAGGTAACAATCGGCTTATCTTTGTGTTTACTAATCTCACCACTCTCTAAGTCTTTTTTAAAATCTCTGCTAGTAACCGTTTTGGGTATAATAGTATTTTTGAACCGTCCAATTTGGGCTTCATACATATTGCGCCCATCGTAAAAAATAACCTCGTCACCCTTTTCTTCTACTAGTTTATGTAGTGCAGCTGGCTTTAAGTGCTTGCCACCATTTACAATTCCTTTTTCTGTAACAACAATTTCATCAGCCGCATCAAAAGCTACAATTTCAGGTTTTACTTTGACCTTCAATTTTGGAAAATACTTTACTCCTCCGTCGCTCCATTTATACATAATGTCCCTGAAAATTCCTGATTCATTCATGGCTCGTTTGTACGCTCTAAGTGCCTCGATATCACCACCAAGTGTTCCGTTTATGCCATGAGGACTTATCAAAATTCTGCCTTTTATTCCAAGACGAGTGCAAAGTTCTCGTTGCCAATGCATAGTCATCTCCGGGTCTTTCACCGGGACAAATTTGTAATATAGTATTATTTTCTCCATGTCTCTATACATTATACCTAATAAGTCGTTAGATAAAATTAAACTTGACGTCAAGCATTTTATGGTTGTATAGTAGTTTCAATAACAACTAAGCGGAGGCGGCAAAAAATGTTCATGACAAATATCCCTGGTTTAATTTGCACGCCTTACGCGCGTCTTAGTTAAACAAAAACATTTTAATAAATTATAGATATTAGGAACTAGAATGAGCACGGCATCACAAACGCTGCGTATATATTGGCAGCACACAAAGAAATACAAGCGCGAGCTATGGATTATTTACCCTTCCATGGCTATTACTCAATTTGCCGAAGATATGCTTCAGCCCCTTTTGGTGAGCGCAATTATTACTAATATAGCCCAGAACAATACTGACCAATTGGCTGCCTCGGTAGTTTGGAAACCCCTACTATTTATATTTCTTCTTGAAGCATTTGGCCATTTAATGTGGAATAAGGTTGTTGTGCCAATTTTTTGGCGCTTGCAAGAAACAGTCATGCGCGACCTAAACATGACAGTGTTCAAGCATTTGCAGGGTATGAGCTACCGCTTTTTTGCTGAGAGATTTGCTGGCTCAATTGTCAACCAAACCAACAAATTCGTAGGTTCGTTTGAAAGATTCACAGACCCACTTACCTGGAACGTCTATAAACTTGTTCTTTCAATCATTTTCACATCTTTGATACTTGCTCCAAAAGCGCCTCAAGTTGTAGTTGGGATTTGGATAATTACCATAATTTATGTACCTGTTGTTTGGTATTTCAGAAAACGACAATTGCCCTATAACAAACGCTGGTCGAAGGCTGAGACGCATCGAACCGGTCAGCTAGCTGATTCTATTTCCAACGTAGTCGCGGTTAAATCTTTTGCAAACGAAGCTCTGGAGTTAAAGCGAATGCGCGAGCGGGTTGAAGAAGTGCGACAACGATCGATAGAGACTATGAGGATAAACATGAAGCAGGAACTAGTCAGTGGTTCTCTCCAGAGGAGCATCAATGTATTTGCAATTTTAGTATCTGTAATTTTAGCTGTTGGTGGAAAAATTGAAGTTGGAGTAATTTACCTGGCTCTTACATACACCATCGGGATAATGCGACGTCTGTGGGACCTTAACAACACTTTTCGACAGTTTACACGCGTGTTTGGAGACGCCAGTGATATGACAGAGATTCTATTAAGCAAACCAGAAGTCCAAGATCCCAAAAACGCTGATAGATTTCTACCGATTAATAGTGGTATCAAAGTAGAGAATCTTTCTTTTTGGTACCCAGAAAACAATCAGAAGACTGCCTTGTTTAGCAACTTGAATTTTGAAGTGAAGCCCGGAGAAAAAATTGGCTTGGTAGGCCCAAGCGGAGGAGGAAAAACATCCATAACCAAACTACTAATGCGCTTTATGGACATCCAAGAAGGACAAATTTTAGTAGGCGGACAAGATATTTCAAAAGTTAAGCAAGCGGATATAAGAAATTATATCTCCTACGTTCCACAAGAGCCACTATTGTTTCACCGGACTCTGACCGAAAATATCTCTTATGGAAAATTAAACGCTACAAAAAAAGAAATAGTAACTGCTTCTAAAAACGCTAGCGCCGATAAGTTCATAAATGAGCTTTCTCAAGGATACGAAACCCTTGTCGGAGAGAGAGGTGTTAAGCTGTCCGGTGGGCAACGTCAGCGTGTGGCTATTGCCCGAGCAATGCTTAAAGATGCACCGATATTGGTACTGGACGAGGCTACAAGTGCTCTTGATTCAGAAAGTGAAGTACTGATCCAGCAAGCACTGTGGAAACTTATGGAAGGCCGTACAGCTATTGTTATTGCCCACCGCTTGAGCACAATCCAAAAAATGGATAGGATATTAGTTTTAGACGAAGGTAGAATAGTTGAAGAAGGAACACACAAAGAGCTGATAGCAAAGAAAGACGGGCTCTACGCCCGTCTCTGGAGCCACCAATCTGGTGGATTTTTACAGGACTGACCCTATGAGAGGGGAGCATCCCCTCTCATCGCGCGGAAGAATCGAGTAAATAGCTTCAGCCGGCTGCTCACCCCTGGGACAATATAATAATCAGATTATTTAGTCTTTACAAAACGGTTACTGATATCTGAACCGTGCTTAACTGCACCCAACAATACGAACCCTGAATTTTGCAATACGTTTTGACTAGCTATGTTTTCGAGATGTGTATACGCATTTACTCGCCTTACTCCTGGACGCTGTAGTACTTCATCTGAAAGGGCGCGAGTTGATCTTGAGGCGTACCCATTGCCTGTAAACTGTTCACCAAGCCAGTATCCCATGACAAACGATGTAGCTTTGAGACCTGTGGGTTCAACATTAATAGAACCAACTACAGCATCACCGCCCAATATTACATACCTCTCACGTAGAGTGTTTCTTGGGCGCATAACGCTTTCATACAAAGGCTGTATTGATTGATATTTATCCGCTGTATCATCATTAAACTGGCTTAAATGCGCTCGATTAGTCTCAATCAAGTCGAACACAGGCCTTACAAACTCTTCCGTAAAACGGACTATTTCTAGCCCTTCATCGATGACTAGTCTTGGTAGCTCTAGTGCCATATTTGTATATTATATCACACTTTTGGGAGCTTTGTCAATGTTATTCGGATTTTTCTTCTTTAGAAGCTTCAGAATCTGCAGGTGCTTCTGTATCACCATGCTCACTTGGAACATCTGCCGCATCGACTTCTTCGGTTGGTTCTGGTTCAACTACTGCACGAGGTTCTTCAATAACTGCCAGCACAAGGTGGGGATCAGAAATAATCTCAACATCTTTTGGTGCAACTATATCAGCTACTGTAAGGGTATCGCCAACTTCAAGCAAAGTTGCAGCTGGAACGTTTAATACGTCTGGCAGGTTACCTGGGAACGCTTTAACGGTGACTACATCATTTGGGCGAACCATAAAGTTACCTGACTGCAGGGCAGGTACATCACCTTCAATGTGTACAGGAATTTCAGCTTCAACCGTTTCGTTTTGTTTAACGGCGTGGAACGCAACGTGCATGATAGTGTTTTTTGCCGGATCCATGTGAACGTCTTTAATTAGCGTAAGGAATTTTTTATCATCAACGGTCAATTCAATTGGGTGGTGCTTTCCAGCCGCCTTAAAGGCTTTTATCAACGGATTGTATTTAATAGCCACTGTTATCGATTCTTCACCGCGTTCGTATACATTGGCTGGTATATAGCCTTCTTGTCGCAGACGACTTACTTTCTTTCCTACCACTTCACGCTTATCGGCAGTTAAAACAATCTTCTCTGAACTCATTATTTACCTCTTAATTGAATGTATTATAACAGATTAGCTATTGCAAAGTACAGCTTAAAAGCCTGCGTGATACACTATTGCTTGTATATGAGCTTTTTAGACCCTACAACTATTGTTCAAAGTGGCGGCTTGCTAATGATTGGGGCTATTGTTTTTGCAGAATCGGGTTTACTGATTGGGTTTTTCTTACCAGGCGACACCTTACTCCTTACGGCCGGAGTATTTGCCGCTCAAGATAAGCTGCCGATCGTATGGCTAATCTGTGTCATATGTTTTGCCGCAGTTGTTGGTGACAATGTTGGTTACAGCATAGGACACCGAACTGGTGATAAAATTTTTAAGAAAAAAGATGGAATTATTTTTAGACCAGAATATTTGTTGAGAGCAAAAGCGTTTTATGAGCTCCATGGTGGAAAAACGGTTACACTTGCGCGTTTTGTACCGGTAGTTCGAACTTTTGCGCCAATAGTAGCAGGCGCAGCTAAAATGGATAGACGCAGGTTCATGCTCTTTAACGTTGCCGGAGCATTACTTTGGGGCATTGGCGTGACTCTACTGGGATATTTTGTTGGAAGTAAAATTCCAGATATAGATAAGTATTTATTGCCTGCTGTGTTGGTTGCAATGTTTCTTACTTTCGCTCCTGCATTACACCACATTCTAAAAGACCCAAAAACAAGAAACAAACTCGTTCAGAACATTAAAGATTTATTCAATTTTGTAGGTCTAAACCGAAAAAAGTAGTCTACATTTCTTGCCGGACGTCACAAAATGTAAACAAATTGTTAGATAGTAATTATAAAACGTGTGCTAAGAATTGGCCGGTGTAGGATTTAGGGTTTTTTGCAACTTGTTCAGGTGTGCCTTCAGCAATTACATATCCACCACCTGCACCGCCCTCTGGGCCCATATCAATAATGTGATCAGCTGATTTTATGATGTCTAGATTATGTTCGATAATTATCATACTGTTTCCTGTGTCTACAAGGGCGTGCAGAACCTCAAGAAGTCGCTTGACATCATCAATGTGTAAACCAGTTGTTGGTTCGTCTAACACATACAGTGTTCTACCTGTTGAACGCTTAGATAGCTCAGTCGCTAGCTTAACACGTTGAGCTTCACCACCAGATAGTGTTGTAGCTGATTGGCCAAGGCGCATATAGCCCAACCCAACTTGAACTAAGGTACTCAGCTTATTGGCAATAGACGGAATATTTTCAAAAAACTCTAAAGCCTGTTCACAGGTCATGTCTAAGATGTCGGCAATAGTTTTACCTTTGAAATGTATCTCTAACGCTTCCCTGTTATAACGTTTCCCCTTGCAGACTTCGCATTGAACGTAGACATCTGGCAAAAAGTGCATTTCTATTTTAATCATTCCGTCACCCTGACAGTTTTCACATCTACCGCCTTTGACGTTAAAGCTAAAACGGCCAGGTTTGTAGCCTCGAATTTTTGCCTCGTGCGTAGAAGAGAATAAATCACGAATTGGCGTGAAAAGACCAACGTATGTGGCCGGGTTGCTTCTTGGGGTACGACCAATAGGTGACTGGTCAATAATAATAACTTTGTCTAAGTTGTCTATGCCTTCTAAGTCATCATGCCTGCCAACTGCTTCATGCGCCCTGCTTAGTCGAACATGAAGTTCTTTTGCTACGATATCGTTAATAAGAGTACTCTTACCCGAACCGCTAACGCCGCTGACAACCAACATTTTACCCAAAGGTAGTGTCACATCAATATTTTTAAGGTTATTTTCCCTTGCACCACGAACAACAAGAGATTTTCCGGTTCCGAGGCGGCGTTTTTTAGGTGTTTCAATTTTAGATTCACCGCGTAAGTATTTACCAGTGATACTTCGCTTGTTGACGGCTACTTCAGCTGGTGTTCCATGAGCGACAATTTCGCCTCCGTGAACACCAGCACCCGGGCCAATATCCACTAAGTAATCTGCTGTACGGATTGTTTCTTCGTCATGCTCAACCACAATTACAGTGTTACCCAGTTCTTTTAGGCGCTTTAACGTGATGATGAGTCTCTCGTTGTCCCGTTGATGAAGCCCGATTGACGGCTCGTCTAATACATACAAAACTCCCTGTAAACCAGAACCTATTTGTGTGGCTAGACGAATTCGCTGTGCCTCACCACCAGACAAGGTGTTAGCGCTACGAGCAAGCGTTAAATAACCTAAACCAACTTCATCTAAAAACTTCAACCTAGCATTAATTTCTTTAAATATTTGCTTGGCGATGTTCAGATGCTTGTCAGATAATTTCAATTTTGCAAAAAATTCTACAGCGTCGGAAACAGGGCGCTCACAAATATCCATAATTGACTCACCGTGTACTGTAACGGCCAAGACTTCCGGTTTAAGGCGCTTTCCCGCGCAAGCATGACACGGTTTTTCAACCATAAATCGCTCAATCTCGCGACGCATAAAATCGCTATCTGTTTCTTTGTGTCGACGCTCTAAGTTGGGTATTACTCCTTCGTAGGTTGCGTCAAAATGACGACCGCTACCGAGTGGTATTGTGTAAGTCTCGTCACCTGTCCCATATAAAAGTTTGTCCAGGTCCGCCTCCTTTAACTCACTTGTTGGTACATGAACTGAAAAACCATACCTATCAGCGACCGCCACCATCTTTTTCATATTCCAAGCATCGGCTGCTAGGCGGTTGTAGGGACGAATAGCTCCTTCTGCAATCGTCAGCTTTCCATTAGGTAAAACAAGTTCTGGATCAACTTCTTTTCGGTTCCCTAAACCGGTACAAACCGGACAAGCTCCGTGCGGACTATTAAAGCTAAATGTCCTGGGTTCCATTTCTGGTGCAATAAAATCAGGATATTCAGCATTATAATATTTCTGGGAGAAACGGTGGGCTTGGTCCTTATTGTCCGCGTCAACAATTGTTAATTGACCGTCAGCAAGCTGAAGAGCATTTTCAACCGACTGAAAAATACGGCTGGCTTGATCTTCATTGTTGACTACCCTGTCAACTACAATTTCAATGTTGTGTTTAAATTTTTTGTCTAATTCTGGAAATTCTTCAAGTGCATAAATTACTCCGTCTACTCGCGCCCGAGCATACCCTTGCCTGGTATATAGTTCTGGTATGTGAGCATGCTCACCTTTTTTATCGATGACAACCGGGGCAAGAATCATTAACTTGTGCCCTTTTTCCAAGTTTTGAACGCCATCAGCGATGTCCTGAGAGGTCATAATCTCTATAGGCTTGCCATCGGGACCATGAGCCGTTCCGACTCGCGCAAAAAGAAGCCTTAAATAATCATAAATCTCCGTAACTGTGGCAACCGTACTACGGGGGTTACGACTACTGGATTTTTGATCTATAGAAATTGCGGGCGAAAGGCCATCGATTTGATCAACATCCGGTTTTTCCATTAAGCCTAGAAACTGACGGGCGTAGGCACTTAGACTTTCAACGTAACGACGTTGACCTTCAGCATAAATCGTGTCAAAAGCGAGAGAGGATTTACCAGAACCACTCAAACCGGTAAAAACAATTAGTTTATTTCTAGGTATATCAATAGAGACATTTTTAAGGTTGTGCTCCCGAGCACCTTGTATCCGAATAAACTCCGACATGACCTACTATTATAGGGTTTCTTATTGAGTTTGGTCAACCAATGAATTTATGCTGCAGCGATACCAAAGCATGACTCAAAAAAATCTTTACCAAAATCTCGAAATTTAGGCCTTCTAACAAACAGGCCTGCTGTTTGTTCTGTAGCATCTTGCATATTATTTGTGTAACCTGTTGTTTCACAACCTGGAGTTAATAAACCAAGATGTATAACCGGATCAAAGAACTCAAGCTCATCGGGCATGAACTCCCCGATTTGGCCGTCAATGTCGGCACGCTCACTGTTCCCAATCTGTCCGCGCGTTTTTTCGGCAAACGTAAAGTGAGGTGACTGTCTTTGTATCGCACGAGTACTTATATCTACGTAGTCCCCTTCACCGTTCACTCCACCGTCAATAAACTGTACAACTTCACCAACTGAAGCATTTATTTCTCTAACTATTTGCCCATTAGCTAATACTCTACCTGCACTATCTTTGCTGGCGTAGGATCCCTTAAAACCTCTCCATCCATCAAGTGTTGCACAAATTTTGTTATTTCGATTTCCAAATACAGCTACATTACCCATTGGAACTGCTAGTAAGTGGGGTTTCGATTTTACGCATAGCCCTATCGCTTCCCGGACGTTTTTTGCAAGTTGTAACATTTGCGCTGGATCTGGCTGAACATCAGATCGATGAAATACACCAACAAGTCTACTCTTGTCCAATACAGTTATACCCATTTGGCGTAAATCGTATGCCCTATACGGCTTTCTTTCGCAGTACTCTGTCAATTTTGCATGAAACTCAATTGCAGCATCATTTGGGAATAATTGCCTTCTTACTCCAAAAGCTGGTACGAAAAATCCTCTGTGGGGCAAAACCACCTGGTCAACCAGAACCATTGAATTCCGGTCTCTAAGATTCGATCTCAACGCATTCCTCCCAAAACCAATTCTTTTGTCACTCATCTTTGTTTTTCCCTCAACTAGTTAAGCTTATGATTTTAGTTTAGCACCTGAAGCTATTTATGCAAGTTCATAACGTATAATTATTATCATGGCTTCAAAGCAACCGCTTTTTAAACGTGTGTTGACCGATACTGCCGGTGTTCTTTGCCTGCTTGCTGTACCGTTCTTGGGCCCAATACCTGGGCCTGGTGGAATACCTCTAATTATTGCGGGTCTTGGACTACTAGCGGTCAATCATGACTGGGCTGATAATATGCTTCAGTACGTTAAAAAGCATTCTAAGTCTTTGAGAGGCATTATATTCCCAAGTAAATTACTGATTGAAAGAGTTTGGGATTCGGTAGCACTATTAATCTTAACCGGGGGAATAGTACTGAGTTTTACAAATAATCACTGGATATTACAAGGTTTAAGCATTGGTCTAATAGCAAGTTCAACAACTATTGCCGTACTAAATAGAAATAGAATTTCTAAACTAGAAAAAATGCTTAAGCGTTACGGTAAAAAGTAGTTGCATTTATAGCAACTTTATGCTACCATAAGCTTTAATTAAACGGTGTGAGTAGCAAGTGGAGCAATTTATTATTCTTGGTTTAGTCCCGGGCACTGACGTACAAATTAGTTTTGGGTTAGTAGCAACAGTTGCAGGATACGCGACTTTAGCATATTTAATTCGTCTATTAGTTAAAGAGCACCGGCAAATCAAACGCCAAATTACTGATTTTATCAACAGTATTACAATTTAAGCGATATCCGGCATTATTGATTCGGCATATAACTGCAATTCGGTAAGCAGAAACTCGTCATTTTTTGATAAACTGTTTGTTTTTAGTATTTCTTGTAATCGCATATAAAACTTGCTAAATCTACTCTTTTCGCCACCTTCAATTAATAAATTATGACGATATTTTTCCCATTCTTCTCTTTCATCGGCATTTAACGACCCCGGGAAATTGCGGGCCTTATAAAGTGGTACCATTTCTCGAATCCGCTTGTTTTTCAATGACTTTCTTAATTCTCCTAGATTTTCGGGTTCAGTGTCTCTAACTTTTGTGAGTTCTGCTTGATCATTATCACCCCAAAAACCGTCGTAGAGCTGTTCGTCTACTGAATCGTTTAGAGCAAAGCTTGTTTGCTGGGCTTTTTCAATAATGTCGAGTGCTTTTTGCAAATTTTCATTAAACTCAACATTGGCTACCAGTTTTTGTCTGTTTTCTTCAATTTGCTTCATATCAATTAAGATTCGTTTTTTACTTTCTTTGTCTAGCACTCCAAGCGGGGCAACCGCTGGACATTTATTGAATTTAATTGTTTTAACCGGTAACTGCTCCATTTCATCGCCGTATCTTACTTGCCAATGTTCAACCAGCTCAGCTGTTGATTTTTTAAACCATTTTTCTGGATCTTCACGTAAATCGTACACAATAGCGGCGTCAATTCTAGGGTGCTTAAACAAAGTCTGTACTACAGAAGTTTTTTGATATTCGCTCTTGTACTTTCCTGAACAGTAAACATAAGGCGCCGACCCCAAAACCAAATTTGCAACCTTCTTTTTGTCTCTAGTTTCAAGTAAATATGAATAAAGCTTAGGCTGTGATTTTTTGAAAGCAACTGCCAGCTGAATTAAGGCTTGAACATCGCTAAGCGCGTCGTGTGCTTTATCGTGCAAAAAACCGTTTTCTTTAGCCATTAAGCCTAGCTTTACCGTTGGCTTACCGTCTATGTCAGGCCATCTTAGGCCTTCAGGACGCAAAGCGCGCATCATGCGCATTGGGTCTAGTAAATCCCAACGGCTTCTACCGTCTTTCCAGTGCCATTGATAGGGGTCAAAGAACGTCCTATAGCAAATCAGGCGCATAAATTCATCGTCAAAGCGGATGTTATTGTAGCCAACAAATATCGTGTTGGGCAGGGATACTTTTTGCTGAAAATATTTTACAAATTCAGCTTCAGTTATACCTTCTTCCAGCGTTTTCTGGGGAGTTATTCCATGAACTAAGATTGCATCTGGTTCTGGTAAGACTTCGTTACTTAACTTGATAAGTATATTATCTGGTTCACCGATAGGTTTTAAGTGTTCATCAGTTCTCTGCCCAGCAAACTGCATTATCCGCCCCGTCCTGGGGCTACCGCTGGAGGTCTCTAAGTCATAAAAATAAAATGTCATAGCTAAAGTGTATCACCGATTAAATTTCAATTCTTACCTATGAATTTTCTTACTCCTGAAAAGCCTGAAATCTTTCTTGTTGAGTAATGTGTAGACTTTTCGAGCTCGTATGAATTACCCCTATAGCTCATTGTATGTAGTGTGTTTACTGAATAAGCCGTAGCAGCACTTACTATTTTTATTGGCAACGGCTCATCAGCAACCAGCGCGCCACCTAAGCCAACTTGAGATAGGAGCGCTAATCTGTGCCAACCGGAACCAACAATAATTATTTTCTTTTTTACGAAATTATAAACATTTTGACTAGCCGCCAAAACACCCCTCACAGCAAGGGGTGAGTACCAAAACATTGTCTCAGGATGTGTACTTGCTAATGATGCAAAACAGCCTAGTGCCGTCACTTTATCAACTAATCCATCTGTAACTCTCCTAATAGGGCCATCTGCATTTACATTAACAGCTCTTGTTAGAACTCCATCAGCGATGTCTGCTCCTACTATCACCCCCATCCACACCCCCGTCGCTTCAACATCACCTTCTCGTATAGAATTAACGGCCGGAGGAATAAGAGCTAGCCTAGCAAGAGTTGTACCTAGTGCAAGTATACTCGCCCCCGTAGAGGCACGTTGAATATCAGCGCCAGACTCAATGGTCATTAGTACTCCAAGTAGTCTTCGGTGTTTTTCCCAAAGTAGACTTTTGAGCCAGGTTCAACTTTATTTTTTTCAAAATATCTAGTAATGCCCATTTTTGTCATAATATCTCGAAGTCGCGCGACGGCTTCTTCGCTTTCAAAATCCGTTCTTGAGGCGAATCGCTCAATCTTGACTCCACGCACGTTAACTTTGTCGCCGTCTATCTTGACAGCAAACTCATTTTCATCAACTTTAATTGTAATTATAGGAATTTCGTTTTCTTTTTCTTCCGCCTCAATTATCCTCTTTGCGCTAACTATTTTCAAAGCTTCATATAGGAGTGTCTGGACACCTTCCGAACTCAGTGCTGAAATTGCAAAAGTTGGTTTTTTACCGACTACTTTTTTAAGTTGAGCCATCTGGTCGGCTACTATCTCATTGTCTAGACCTTCAATTTTTGTCAAAACAACAATTTGAGGCTTTTTACTTAGGTCACTCTTATAATTTTTCAGTTCATTTTCTATAGTTTTATAATCCGACGCAACGTCGTTTGAATATGCATCAACAAGATGAAAAAGCACCTTCGTACGTTCAACGTGACGCAAAAAGTCATCACCAAGACCCTTGCCTTCTGATGCTCCTTCGATTAGCCCGGGTATATCGGCAAAAAGTAATTCTACTCCCTTTTCAACTTTAACAACTCCAAGATGAGGGTTTAGGGTTGTAAATGGATAATCAGCAATTTTAGGCTTCGCGCTACTAATTTTACTAAGAAGAGTGCTTTTACCGGCGTTTGGTAAGCCAACTAGCCCAACATCTGCAATTATTTTTAGTTCCAAAGTAGCCTCATGAATATCACCTTTTTCACCTTTTTCGGCAATTTTTGGAGATTGGCGAGTACTACTTGTGAAGTGTGCATTACCAAAACCACCCTTTCCGCCTTTTGATATAACTTGAGTTTGGCCATCTTCGGATAAGTCTGCAACAATATTACCCCCAATAGTTACTAAAGTCCCGACTGGAACTTTAACCACTAAATCACTGCCTGCTTTACCGTGTTGTTTTGCACTACTACCAGCCTTACCGTCCTCTGCTTTTAGTTCTTTTTGGTATCTAAAGTTTGCAAGAGTATTCTCATTCCATGACGCGACAAATACGACATTACCACCATTACCACCATCGCCCCCATCTGGGCCACCTTTAGAAATATAGCGCTCACGCCTAAAGCTAACAATACCATTGCCACCGTCACCTGCTTGGACGGTAACTTGTGCTGAATCCACAAACATATGACTGTAGTATAACGTATTTCGTATGGGGTTGTACGTATTTAACGGTAAAAGAAATTATTGTATGGCAATTATCTATTAGCCATGAATTAGCAATTATCATTTAGCCATTACGGGCTACATGGTAAGCGGTTGATAATTTACAAGTCAATTAAATGCGAACTAAAATGCAAATTGCATATCTTTAATCTAAAGCTAGTGTCTAATTGCCAATGGTTAATTTTCAGTTAGCCTAGTAGATGTAGCTATAGTTAGCCGCTTGTTCAGGTGATAACAATCTATAACTTACTCGTCCCCAACCACCGCCTCTATCTCCGTTTAAATCCATCGTCGTAAATCCGCGGGTGTTCATTTCTGATACCCATACACTGCCGTCGTCCAGCACCTGCTCTACATAACCTACGTGACCGTAGTAGTCTCGAGGTGGAGTCCAGATTACTGCGCCTGCTTGAGGAGTGTTACCTGTTGAGACGCCCGCCCTCTGTGCTAAGACCTTCCAGGTACTAGCATTTCCTAGATTTGCAGGAATAGGACGTCCTATATCTGTTCTTTTATTCGCGACATACCAAGTACAGTATCCGTAATCATATCCGTTATAGCCATAAACTGCGGCAGAGCCGTACCTGAAACCAGAATACGTCGGCGCACTATATCTAACCGTTACAGGTACTTTGCCATCAGGGATAACAATCTCGTCACCTTCCGCAATGCCGGCTAGTTCTGCATCGTTAAATGCTATTAGCTGATCTTTATTCGCGCTGTACTTACTGGTAATAGAATCAACTGTATCTCCACTTTTAACAGTATAAATTAGTCCATTTACTGGCGGAATCTTAAGTTCAGTTCCAGCGTTCACAGTAGCCCCAGTAATGTTATTGGACCATCGAACCGTGTCGGTTGTCACGCCAAAACGTTCTGCAATACTTGCAACGGTATCACCTTCTACAGCGACATAGACTTGCACGTCATCCTTAGACTTTAGAGCCGTCTCGACAATTTGAGGTTTAGTCACAACTTGCGAGTCAGTAGGAACTGTCTCGAGCTGTGAATTTACAGTATCGGCGTTATTAGCAACTGCAACAGCTTCTTCCATTCGAGCTAGTTGAGCAATCTGAACTGCAATATCAGCACTAGAAACTGTATCTAGGGGATCGGCAACCGCACTAGCAAGCTTAGTGTTAAGAACTGGACCAGATTGTTGCGTTTGCGGAGAACGACTGGACAATACAAATCCACCTACAGCTATAATTAAAGCAGCGTTTACCGCAACTAAGCCATTGCGAACAACCCGCTTCTTGCTTCTAAATAATTGGTGGCGCAATTTCTTTTGCACCACCTCTTTTACTGTATTAACTTGCTTCGCGACCGGCTGAGCCGTTGTGTTAGCAATAATATTTGACGTACGAATGAATCTCTCCTGGTGCTAGTCTTCATCTTCTGATGCACCTTCCGCAATAGCTGGGGTTAGTTAATTTATTTCGAGGTAGTTCGACCTGCCTCGATTATTTATTACATATTTAACAGCTTACGGGTAGTCTTTCTTAGAACTTATGTATCTAGGGTTCTAAAGTGTTACTACAAGAGAAGAGTATAGCAGGCACAGATATATGTGTCAACCTATTAAAAGCGCTCCCTACCCCTGTTAAATAAATTGACTAATTGCATAATTCTATACAATGTTGCGCGGTAAGCGATTCATGCTCGGCAAGAGTATACGAGAAGTACGTTTTCCCGTCATCACCAGATACAAAATATAGATAGTCTGTGTCGGCCGGAAACGCAACCGCCCTAAGCGATTCGGCTCCAACGTTATTAATGGGGCCGGGGGGCAAACCACTGTAAATACGCGTGTTATACGGACTATCGAATGTAACCGACGGTTCTGCATCTACTATTTTAGCACCATAAAAGGCTGTTACATCTGAGCCCAGCATTATCCCGGATTTATAGCGTTTCAAGAATACCTGTGCAACTATTGGGCGGTCTTGGGAATTACTAACCTCTTTTTCAACAATTGAGGCCAGAATAACCGCCTGATGAACTGTTAAGCCTTGCTTTTGGAAAGCCGATTTTAGTTCAGGTGTTAGCGCTTTTGCCATTTCGTCTAAACTTGCTCCGATTACGGTGTCCAGTTTCGTTGTAGAAGACCTTTGGAAACTCTCTGGATAAAGATAGCCCTCCAGCGATGCATCTGCGGGTTTATCTGCTAGCGCTGGGTGGCCAGCATAGTTAGCGGGGTTGAGGGAGTTTAAAACTTCTTCATGACTATAACCAGCTACAAGAAAAGAAGCTTCCAACTGGTCCAATCTCTGTGCTGGCAATATGGTTACTAAATCTGTTGCTACACGCCCGTCAGCGATGTTTCTAACTATTTCCTCAACCGATTGAGAGGGAGTAAATTTATAGCCACCAGCTTGCATTTGACCCCTAAAACCTTTTAAGCGTATGTACCAATCAAAAGCCTTTGAAGACCGTATCACACCGTTACTTTGTAGGTTTACGCCTATCTGCTCAACTGTTGCCCCAACCGGAATCGTTATAATTATCTCTTCTTGAGACGACGATAGAGGACGCAGAGAAATTGTATACCAAGAAAAAACACTAATTACAACGCCGATTATTAGAGCTAAAATCGACCCAGCTAGAATATAGGGCCATTTTCTTTTCTTAGCTATCCCTCTTTTTTTGTGGTACGTCGTCATTATATTTCACCTCTGTCTAATTGAGTTAAAAAATCTTCTAATATAATCATCGCCGCAACACTGTCAATACTTACGCTTTCAACCCCTTTAGCACGTTGTTCTGCTTCTTTAGTTGTACCTGCTTCATCTATTAAAAATACTGGGATTTTGACTTTTTGCTCTAATTTCTTGGCAAAATCCCGACAATATTTGGTCTGTGAAGTTTCTTGACCATCTAGGCCCCTAGGTAGACCAACAACAACAGCTACAGCAGAATGTGTATCAATTGTGCTTAGAACGGCTGAAAATGGCTCTTGAGCCCCCATATCTATAACTTTAAGAGGCTCCGGTAGTCTAGCCTGCGTGCTAACCCTAGCTACGCCTATACGGCGCGACCCTACGTCAAGCCCAATGATATCACCAATCAATTTATTGACCATCTTGCTCAGAAATAATTACTTCAATTTTATCAACACTTTTTGGAGTTGTAGTTATCCAAACCGGGCTATATTCAACACTTACTGAACGAACACCACTCAACGATTCAATCTGCTTTTCAATATCACCGCGCTTTTTGCCAACAACGTCGCGTTTTATCTGCTCAACATCAATTTCCGGCCCAACAGTTGCGATTGTTTGAATATTTAAAACTGTTTCAGCCTCAGAAGGTTTTTCTAGAACCCTAAAGACTAATTTATCTAGTCCGTTACTTCTAACATTTTGCTTTTTATCTACAAGGTTCTTAGATATTTCATTGTCTAGGATACTAACCAACTGCTCCTCTGAAACACCGATTAAGCTATAGTTGATAGCAACCGTTACTTTAACCTCTTTAGCCTCTTTATCGACGGCTGGCGTGACTGATTCTTCAGGTTTACCCTCCGTAATAGTTTCATCAATCGATTTTAACCCAAGCTCTGTCAACTGCTTTTTCATATCTTCCAATGCTGCAGTTTTACTTACACCGCTCAACTGTTTTTTGGCATTATCAACGTCTTCTGCTGAAACGACAGTTATATAATCGTTGGTTCCACCACTCATATCTGAACCATAGGCTTGAATTCCGCTAATGCTTGAGGTGTAGGACCGCGCGGCGATGTTGTAGTCAGAACCAGATTGGGAAGCGATCACGCCAACGTCTTTTTGCCTACCAAATTCACTGCTCTTACATGTTTTTCCTGCATAGATTGCAAAAGGAATCGTTACTTGTTCTGTAGTTACAAAATTAAAACTACCGGAAGAAAATGTTGTGCCAGCGGGTATTATCTTGTCTTCCCCGTCATTAATACAGTTAGTAAGAGTCATTGTACCGATTGCTTTTTGACCTACATTCTTTTTGCCGGTTGCAGGAACCGTAGCTGTATCCTGCTTTTCGACTTGAACAAGTTGCGCTGGAATTATGTTTTGTTCAAGGTCAAAGGTTGCACTACCTACTTTGGCGACAATTTTAGCGTCAACGGCACTGGTTGAGACATCTGTGTTAATAGTAACTGTCGCTTTTGGGGCAATCACGAATGCGTACACCCAACCGACGATTAATAGGACTAATGCTAAAACCGAAACTCCTAGTTTAACTCTAAAGTTCCCGAAGTCCGGTATTTTAAATTTTGATGATTTTTCTTTTACGTTTGTGTTTTCTTTACCTTTCAACGCAGAATCGCTATTGTCTAGCTCAATAATGTCACTATCAGTAGTTTTTGGACTGGTGGATAACTGTTCGCTTTCTAACTCCAGTTTTTCGGTTGAACCGGCCGAACCCTCGTCGTAACTATGGGTCTTAATGCGCATCGGAATCTCTGGCTTGGTAGAAAGCGTTTTTGCCACATGGATTCCAGCTGCAGCGCAAATTGCTATAACGCTTTTATCAGAGGTGATAAGTACTAAGTTTTTTGAGGAGTTTAATGACGCTTTTTTTAGAAGCTTCATGTTCACCGCACTTTGAAAGACAGTAACGTGTTTTGGCAATACTAAAGCCACAACCTTATGCTTTGCCCTATCAACACGTTCAATAACTGAGGTTATCTCGTCATCAACATCAATATATATCGTATCTTTTGAGGCAGTAGCAGACTGAGATAGTTCGTGGCTAGGAGCCATTTTTACATGACTTTTTTTTATGCTCATATCCTAAGAATCCTGTTAATTCGATCACGAATTGTAATTGTGGCGTCCTTGTTACCTGTTTGACCTATTGTATCAAGACCAACTCTAAGTAGCCCCATTGCCGTTATAAATGTGTGGTCTGCTAATTTATCGGTTGTGTCATAAATGCCTACTACTGAGTCAGGCGAAATGTAGTGAACATCGGGCTTTTTTGCAAACGGAAGGTCGCGGTACCAGCTTTGTGTTTCAAGCTCATTAACAAGAAGTTGCAAACTGGCGCCTCCCCCACAAAGCAAGATGTTATGCGGTAGATGATCTAAGCCCGTAAATTCCTCTAGCGCAAGCTCTACACCGGAACGCCAAACTGCAACGGTGTTTGCCAAAGCACTTTCAACTGAGCGAGCTTTATTTTCTTGTAAATTGTTCTTGCCCAAAGCGATTTTCAATGTTTCAGCTTCGTCGAATGTGATGTCTAGACTTTTTTCGATGCTACGAGTAAAAGCCCGGCCACCGATTCCGAACATTTGTGTACCTTGAACTCCGCCCTCGTTTAAAACCGCAATATCTGTGGTACCACCTCCCACGTCCATCAAAACTGCGCTCATCGTTGAGTCTGAATCATCACCAACAACTGAACGAGCAACAGCAAAAGGCTCCGCAGCAACTGCCAGCAAATCCATGTCAAGCTGAGTGGCAACTTGCTCTAGCGCTCCGATGTGAATTAGTGGGGCAAAAGCGGTGTAGAGTTGAACTGAGACTTCTTTCCCTTGAAAGCCTATTGGGTTGGTGACAGTGTAACCGTCAATCTCCATACGCACTAGTGCGCTATTTACCAGTTGGACATCGACATCTTTGCCTCCAAGTTCATCAGCTATCTGTTCCTTGGCTTTTTCAAATGCTCTTTTTTGGACTAGCGATATAATTTTTTCAACTTCTTCAACATCAAGCGGTTTTTTGGCATCACTGCGACTTATTTTTACGGATATAGTTGTACCTTTTACTAGTTCCCCTGCTATACCAATAACTACCGCCCTAGCACTAACTTTGGCAATTTCTTCTGCTTGAGCAAGGGCTTTGTTACAATTGGCGGTTACGGATGCAATATCAGAAATCGCCCCCGCTTGCATGTCGCTTAAACCTTGATGAGCACGTCCAACACCAATAATGTCTACCCCACCTGCTGTGACTTTTCCGATAAGTGCTTTTACGTTTTCTGTACCAATATCTAGAGCCACGATATAGCGTTCGCCAGCAATAGCTTTGCGCTCTGCTATCTTTGATTTAACAGTATTTTTTGCTTTAGATAACTTCTCTAGCATATGCGTTTTATTGTACCATGCTAACAGGCTCTATAAACAGAGATGAGTAGAGTTCTTTTTGGTTAAAATTTAAACCAGAGCGGCTTTAATTCTACGGATTCCGGCTGAACTTGATTCTTCTTTTAGGATTTTGAATTTTTTGTTGTCTTCAAAAAGCTGAAGAGTGTGGTCAACATGTGGACCTCCGCAGATTTCAAAGCTAAATGGTTTATCGGCGTTATCAGCAATCATTTTATAAACCTTGACTGTGTCGCCGTAGCGGTCGCCAAATTGTCCAAGCGCACCAAGTTTTCCTGTTGCCTCCGCAGTTGGATATTCTGCCCAAGTTACTTTTAAATCATTAGCTATCTGCTTATTCACAATTTCTTCAACTTTGGCAATTTGCTCTGGTGTAACTTTTTCAAGATGTGAAAAATCAAAGCGTAAACGTTCTTCTGTGATATTAGACCCGTGCTGTACAACGTGGTCGCCCAAAACCTCTCGAAGCGCCTGATACATTAGATGCGTTGCTGTGTGATACTTCATATGCTGAAGACTTTGACCACCAAGACCACCCTTAAAAGTCCCTTTTGCAGCGGTTTGCGAGCGCTCTCGCTGTTCTTTCATTTTTACATCAAATTCTGATTGCCAATTCTCGTCTACTTTTACTCCGTTTACTTTTGCTTCTTCGATACTCAGCTCCACAGGAAAGCCATATGTGTCGTGAAGCATGAATACTTCTGCTCCAGTTAAGCCGTTGTCTGACATTTTTGTGAGGATTCTTTTTCCATTCCTAATTGTCTGGCGAAAAATCTTCTCTTCTTTAGCAAGCACATCAATCACTTTCATTCTATTTTCTTTAACTTCCGGAAAATCTTCATGATATAAATCTGCAATAACCGGAACGACTTCTTGCATGAAATTTTGTTCAATCCCAAGATTGAAAGCTTTCAAAATCGCTCTTCTCATTAGACGGCGCATAACATAGCCCTGTTCTTTATTGTTTGGCACAACTCCGTCAACAGCCAAGAATGTCGCAGCCCGTAAATGGTCAGCGATTATCCGCATTGCCTCAGTATTTGATTCGTAAGATTTGCCAGATAGATCCACTAGTTTCTCAATAATTGGCCATAGAATACTAATCTTAAAGAAGTCGGGGCTGTCTATGGAAGCTGTGGCAATGCGCTCTAATCCACCTCCGAAGTCTACGTTTTTAGATGGAAGCTTTTCAAAACCTTTTTCTGTTTTTAAATATTCCATAAATACAGAATTACCTATTTCTACATAGCGACCGCAATCACAGTTTGGGTGGCAAAATTCACCCCATTTTTTATCATGCTTAACTTGCTCAAAAACATAAAAAACTTCGCTGTCAGGGCCACAAGGCTCTCCAACTTTCACGTTCTTAGGAGCACCGTTTCTGCTCCACCAATTTTTTTCGTCATAGAAGAATATCCGGCCACCTTGCTCACCCACTTTATAACCATTTTGTTCAGAGCCAATTTCTACCTGCTTAGTTCCAACACCTTGTTCGCTGAATAGTCCCGTCCATATCTCAGCAGATTCAGTATCTTTTGGGACGTTGAACTCTGGGAACCCGCTACAGCAAGTTACGTACAGTCTTTGAGGGTCTAAGCCAACCTCTCCGACTAAAAACTCAAAAAACCACCCGAGCTGTTCTTTTTTAAAATAATCTCCTAAGCTCCAATTTCCTAACATCTCAAAAAATGTTGTATGACGATTGTCCCCAACCTCATCTATGTCATCAGAACGTAAGCAGGTTTGACTATCAACTAACCTTGTGCCATTTTGATGTTTTTCCCCTAGAAGATACGGAATTAAAGGCTGCATCCCTGAGCCTGTAAATAACGTTGTTGGGTCATTTTGAGGTATTAATAGTGCACGGGGAATCACAGCATGCCCCTGTTTCTTAAAAAACGCCAAATAAGCCGTACGTATTTCTTGCGCTGTCATATTATTTACAGTTTACAGTTTACAGTTTACAGATGCAAACAGTTCAGTAGATTATACCGCCCCCTAAACAAATATCTTCTGAGTATATTACTGCTGATTGGCCTGGAGTCAGGGCGCGGATTGGGTGTTTAAGCTTCAAAGTTGCTTTGTCTCCACTAATTTTAACAAGCTCACAGTCCTCTAGTTTAGCCCTATGACGAGTACGTACTTGGAGTCTTTGATTTGATTTAGGAACTTCGCTTATCCAATGACAATTTGTCAGCTCGATAGTGTCTGACCAGAGAGATTCGTCAGATATGTTACTAGTCACGTAAACTTCATTTTTCTTCATATCTTTGCCTGTTACGTAATACGGCAACCCGCCACCAACGTCCAAGCCGTGTCTCTGGCCGATAGTATAAAAAATTGCGCCGTCATGTTCACCTATGACTTGTCTATTTTGGTCTAATATTTTTCCTGGCTTAGTTTCTACATATTGACTTAGAAATTCTTTAATTCCTACTTTACCAACAAAACATATACCCATAGATTCTTTTTTGTTTGCAGTAATTAGGCCCCGCTTTTTAGCCTCTTCTCGAACCTGGGGTTTAGTCAAATGCCCTATCGGGAATAAAGTGTGTTCAAGCGCTTCATGAGATATTCTATACAAAAAATAGGTTTGATCTTTATTGCCGTCGATGGCCATCAATAATTTACCATCCTCTGTTTGTGCGTAATGACCCGTAGAAATAAAATTAGCTCCTTTTGCCCGAGCAACGTCATAAAATAACTTGAATTTTATCTCTTGATTGCACATTATATCGGGGTTTGGAGTGATGCCAGATTTAAATCCGTCCAACATGTATTGCACAACTTTATCAAAATATTCTTTCTCAAAATCAAACATTTCAAAAGAAATCCCCAGTTTCACCGCGACTCTTTTAGCATCCTGATAATCTTCTTTCCAAGGGCAAGGAAAACCTGGCAAATCTTTTGACCAGTTCTTCATATAAACTCCAACTACGTCGTAGCCCTGCTCTTTCAATAAAGCAGCCGAGACAGAGCTATCCACCCCACCAGATAAACCAACAAAAACCTTTTTCATCTAAAACAGTATACCAGTAACACTTTCGAATATGAGTAGCTAAAGCCCAATAATCAATCTTTAGGGACTATACTTGAGGCAGATTGGAATTTTGAGGATACGCAATGAACAATCATCTGCGTCGGCGAATTCACTTCGGCGAAAGCAGATTCCGATTTGGGAAAAGAGCAGCCGGAGTGAACTGTTTCAGAAAGTCACGCCGCGCGATGAGAAAAGGGCCTGCCCTTGTCTCATAGATCCGCGAAGGGGTGCTCGCCTCTCTCAATACGCTTCTTCATAACCCGCACCATATACTTCTTACCCAACCAGAAAGTAGAAACAACAAATGGCACAAGTAAGGTTGCTGGCCACCATAAAATTTTAGTCTTAGTTGTGGTTAAGCTGTTATCTTTCCCGGCAGGAACACCATTATCGGTAGATTGTGATAGGGGCCCATTTGCTATACCGACAAGCTGCAAGAACGCTGTAACACCGTTAGTATCAACTGTTTTAACAATTATGTTGTAAACACCTGGAGCATCATAAATATGACTTAAATCTATTGTGCCTGCAAATGGCTCAGAGAAGAGGTCAAACTCTTTACCATCTCCCCAATCTACGCTGAAAGCGTACGGACCTGAGCCTCCACTTAGAATTACTGGCCAAGTCAAAGTTTCACCTGGAAAAGCTCCGCGTTTAGCATAGTTACTGGTAAGGCTTACTCTGGACCCAGCTCCGATGCGGTTATCTTTAAACGTAACGTTCACTACATTTGAGTCCGGGCCTGGTTGGTCCAAGTCATCATAAACTCTTGCGATAAGTTCATTTGTACCAACAAATAAGTCGGTTTGCAGACTAAAGCTGCCATTTTCACACTGAACTGAGCCAGCAAATACATTATTTTTAAAAACTTTTACCAATAAACCAGTTGGACAAAGTCCTTTAATTATTACCGGTAGTTCAGTAAAACTTTGGCCACTTGTTGGAAAACTAATGGTAGCACCCGTTGTTGGTGGCGGAGCACTGATTGTACCCGTTAAACCAACAGACCCAGATTGGACTGGGTCTGATTGAGCGCTGGCTCCGTTGGCACCCAACACGAGGAAGAATGCTGCAAGAACGAAACTTATGGTTACAACCATGCGCTTCATATCCTGCCAGGAGCGAGGTATTAGCTGTTTCATTTGTTTTGGTACTTTTTTATTACTTATTAATGTTTGTATTATACGCCTAATTTAGATGTAAGCACAAGTGCTTTTAGTTGCGACGAGTAGAACGAGTTGAGTACTTCCTGTAGAGCATATAAGCTCCGAGGATTAGTCCAAGCAATAAGACACCAAGTACAATCATTAACCAGCCTGGTATGTACCAAAAAGTTGAACTTACAGTGAATACTTCCCCTCCATTACCATAGGACACATCAGCAGTTATAGTATAGCGACCTGGGCTTGTTATAGGGCTGGTTTCATTCGTCACTTCAAGCCCGTTAACACTCTTCTTTTCAAGGTTGGTCAACCTATCTTTAAATATTCTAGTGCTTGTAGGTAGAATGTTACTCCTAGGATTACTGTCGTTCAACTCGTAGGTAAATACCTCATTCCCTCTAAAGTTCTTGACTGAAACACGACCAAAAGGCTTAACAAAACTATTGCCTTTATTCTCTATTTTTATTCCGACAAAGTTTGGTTTTTTAGTAAATATACTACCTGCATTGGTATCAAGGTATGCACGCACCGAATTCACTGCAACTTTTTGTTCAATATCACCTGGAACTTCTATAAGTACTAGGCTTAGTAAATTAGCCGTTAATGATACCTCACTACCACCGGTCTGATTTGTGCTTGAACCTACTGGTACTGCCTGAAAACGTAGAGCACCATAGTACCCGCCTGGTGCGGCATTCTCAGGAATAGTTACGTCCACTGACACATCCTTAGATTCGCCAGCTAGAAGAGTCACGTCTTCAATACCAGACAAGAAGCCTGAGATCGAGGCTGCATTTTTTCTTTCTGGATCCACTACGATACGTGGTTCGCCTGTTTCATTATCTGGCTCAAAATCATTAATAAAAACTTTTGCATCAATAGGCCCACTTGTAATGTTCTTAAGGGAAACAGTAACTACATCTGATGTACCAGGTAGCAACGAAAGTTCAGTACGTGTAGGAGAAATGCTTAAACCACTTCCTCCTTCTTCCTGCGCCCGAGTTAAGCCCGGTGCAAGCAATGCTGCCAAAGCAATTAGAGCCACCAATATGACTGCAAATACTCGATTTTTATAAATTTTTAACTCATTAGATAGTAACATTGCGCCTCCATTTTTTTATTCTACTTAAGCATAAACGACTAACCAATACTGTGCAAGTTAATTTTCGGTCTAGAAAGTAGCGACCGCCATATAGGTTAGAGTGGTCGCGTACAAACCAGGTGCTTGCCCGACGGGTACGTTTACTAAATAGCTTGATGTGAAGCGCGTAAAGTCTGAGGAGACCGGAGATTGTGCCACCAAATCCCCATCAACAAACCTAAATTGGTTCTGGGAGTTGTAGTTGCTTGCAGGCACTCCGGAGCCAGTACCATCGGGATCTGCACCAACAGAAGGACTACTGTTAGAGCGCATATTCAACCCAAACTGTGGAGTACCAATTAGACTAGCTGTTTGGGCGCTTAAAGCGCTAATCTCATTATTACCTGATGTGAGTGTCTGCCCACTAATAAAAATATTATACCCACTAAAGTCATTTGTTGCTGCCGACATTTGAGTAGTAACTGCTGTAGCACTACTGGAAGATAATTCACCAAACGAAACTAAGGCTCCGGCAATAGAACTACAGTCGATGCTAACTGTCTGTCCAGTACAGAAAGATAGGTAAGGAGGTACAAATACCCCAACTATAAAAGCAGCTTGCGTTGTTGAAAAAGCTACCGAACCTTCATCTACCCTTGCGCCGGTTCCGTCAATTGATGCATGCGAAGCAACTCGAACAAATACCGTTTGATTTGACGAACTAGGGTTTACTATTCCGTTAAAAGTATAAGTACTAGTTCCTACAATTGCCGGCGCGCTAGGACGAGTAAGAACTATCCTGTTAGCCGTAGTGTTGGCTCCGTCAAAACTAAAGCCAGTATTGAGGGTTTGTCCCGTGATGCTTGCCCCTAGAGCATTGAAGCCAGCTGGGGCAGTACAAGCAGTGCCGGCCAGAGGTGAGTTATCGCAGTACTCGAAAGACAGTGAGCCAATGGCACTAACTGATGGAATAACAAAAGTAAACAGATTATTTACAGTGCTACTAGGCACCGCTGATGAAATGTTTACTGAGCGTGAGGTCATATCTAAAGAAGATACTGGTTGCAACAATATAAATAAGGCAATGGGTACTGCCAATAGTGACAGTACCCATCTTGTTAACGTTAAATTTTGATTTCTCAAATTAACCATATTAACTCGCCTTTTTGTAAATTTCCTAAAACCAATTGTTTAGTTACTTAATTTAGAACGTAGCTGTTGCAATGAAGTCAGCTTGCACCTGGTATGAACCTGTAGG
>CAYQPN010000001.1:0-44784 GCA_964419675.1 uncultured Candidatus Saccharibacteria bacterium | reverse complement strand
CTATAGATACGCATACGTGTGTAGTATGAAGTGTTGTCTGAGGCATTGTTAGTGATGTCATCAGCGTCCATAGAAATAGTAGCTTCGTTTAAGCTAGCACCTGCATCGGCTGTAGTTTTGTCGATTAGGATCTGGTTGTTAGTACCACCGTTGTCACCACTTTGACGAGTAACTGTGTTACCGCCAGAGGTGAAGTTAGTTAGTGTAGCAACCAAGTTAGCCGTGATGTCTATAGCTGGTACGTTAGTATCCGTACATGTACCGACCGGTTGGTCACAAAACTCAATCTCAATGTGATCAATGTTAGCCACGTCTGCTGTGGTGTCAAAGATCCATGTTAGATCGGTGTCAACACCTGGTTGTGCGACGGTGCTCTGTAGCTCCCGCTCTGTTAATACTGGAGCAGCTGAAGCTGATCCCATTAGTGCGATTGGGGCTAGCCCGGCAGTAGCCAAGACAAGAGCCTGTAACCAGGCACCCATTCTTCGAACATTCTCGCGTGTTCGATTAGTTAATTTTTGTTGCATTAAATTCTCCTTTTATTTTTGTTTTAGGTATTTACCTCTTATATATAACAAATTTCCTTCTTAAAAGCAAGTATAGGCTTATGCTTTTATCCACAGATGTGGATTAACCATTGTCTGTCGTCAAACAATACAAAAATCCGCTACTTTTTACTGTAGCGGATTTAAGTAATTTAGCTTTAGGCTATAGTTTTTAGAACGTAGCTGTTGCAATGAAGTCAGCTTGCACCTGGTATGAACCTGTAGGTGTGGTTGCTGATGGAGTTGCAGCGAACTTTAAGATCAAAGCTTCGTCGTCAATAACTTTGATTGCTGAAGCTGCTGAACTTGCAATTCTGTCTGCTGTTCCAGTGTCGTCCCATGCATAGGCGTGAACTGTAGTACCGGCTACTTGACTATCGTCAGCGTTAACTGTGTTAGTGTCAAGACCAGCTACAAGACCGTCATATTCTGTATCTCGTACTAGGTTATATGTGCTAGTAGCGAATACGCATGAGTAAGAAACGTTTGAACTTCCACAGTTAGTAGAACCAACTGCCATACCGAACTCTTCTACGCCAGCGTCTATCTCATCCTGAGTTGTTCCAACAGAGTTGAAACATTGGTCAGTTAGAGATACGCCTGAACAAGTTGCACCGACGATTTTAAGCTTACCAGAAGATGTTTCTTGGATAGCTTTGTAATCTACGACTGCACCAAGTACAGCGTTGGTACGAACCATGGCTACACCGTTTTCGTCATCACCACCTATAAGAGGGGTGTCAACTGGTGAAACGTTAGTGAAACCTGTGTCCAAGACACCTAGGCCTACGTTTGTACCAGTAATGTTAGCACATGTTGCACCTACTGAAGTTGTAGCGTCATCTACTGTTGTTGCACCAACACAGAAGTCAAGACGTTCCTGCACACGTGCAGTAACTGTTAGAGTCTGTGAGGTACTTTGAGCAAATGCACCTTCCCATACTAGAGTTGTACCGGTATCACTATAGATACGCATACGTGTGTAGTATGAAGTGTTGTCTGAGGCATTGTTAGTGAAATCGGTTACCAAGAAGGAAATGGTAGCCTCGTTTAAGCTAGCACCTGCATCAACTGTGGTTTTATCTACGACAATCTGGTTAGCTGTACCACCGTTGTCTCCGTTTCCACGGGTAGATGATGTTGTCGTGTTTGACGTGAAGTTTGTTAAAGTCACGGTTGGTGTAGCAGAGTTAATAGTTGGAGTATTAACAATCGTACATGTACCGACCGGTTGGTCACAAAATTCAATCTCAATGTGATCAATGTTAGCCACGTCTGCTGTGGTGTCAAAGATCCATGTTAGATCGGTGTCAACACCTGGTTGTGCGACGGTGCTCTGTAGCTCCCGCTCTGTTAATACTGGAGCAGCTGAAGCTGATCCCATTAGTGCGATTGGGGCAATGCCCGCACCCGTTAGCACTAGGGCTTGGAACCACGCGTTAAAACGTCGCATTCTTTGACCTAATGTCAATGAGGTTTTTCTTTCTTTCACTTTTTTCTCCTACTTTTATTGTTTATATTTTAAAGTTACTAGCTTATCTAAACAATCCTTATGCTTTGAGTCAAGTAGTTATCCACAGGATTATTAAATGCTAGTACGTTGCCGTAACCACTATATTATGAATCATTGTATATGTACCGGCTTCTGTGATTGAAGAAATGTTGGCAATATAGCTAATCGTAAAGTCTGTTCTACCCCATGCTGGACCTGTTGTGTCTGACCTGGCAATTACATCTCCTATTAAATATTTGAAGTTGTCGGCGGTGTCATAACCAGGAGCTGCTTCTCCGTTTGCAAACAATGTGCTTGGATTCGGACTAGGGTCTAAGCCGATATTTGGAGTAGTGTTATCTTTTAAGTTTATTCCAAATTGTTCGGTGCCTACTGTTGAGGCGCCACCTCCCGTTAGTGGGTCTAATACTGCGCCTCCTTCACTGGTTGGCGCAGTACTTAAGGTATAAACAACGTAACTACCGTTAATATATGTGCGGACATAGAAGTTTGCAGTACCTGTTCCAGTTGTTGAAGTGCTTAAAGTTCCAAGATCAACACTAGACGTCTGAACCACAAATTCAAGAAACTCGTCATCTGGCGTTACATACCCAGGAAGTGCTGTATATGTAGTGCTGTCTCCCTGACCAACCGCAAGTAAACCCGCAGCACCACGAGCATTGTAACTCGCAGAGTTCGTGTCAATATCACCACCACTACTAAAAGTACTTTCTGGTACCTGGTAACTAGAGGAGCTCGGCACTTGTGCAAATACCCTTACTGGCATCATTAATAGCACCATTGTTAGTAACTTAAGCATTTTATTCACAATACTAAATATAACATTTCTTAACATGTCGTCTAAAGTAGCTGAAAGCTGTTAATAATATTTATTAGCGGTCTTCCGCTTGGACTGAAAGTACTGTCCCGATAGGTGATTTTGTAGCTTCGCTCTTCACCAGTATCTGTTTTACGACTAATAACTTCGTTCCCCCCAACAAGACCAGCTACTGTCAAAAACACTGAGCTATCGGGGTCACACGGAAATTCTGTCTCTTTGTAGCTTATAAATCGCTGTTTTCTATCATTCTTGTCTTCAATTAGAGTTTTACAGTGCGGTGATATTGCGCCAACAGAAAGCAGTTTATTGTTGACAATCTCCACGGGTAAAACGTGTGCTACTTGTGTGTTTGACAGAACCTCACGATTTACACTATCTACTTCGATAATAATTTCGTGTTGCACAAGAATATTTTCATAACTACGATAAACGTATCTTTTATTTTCTGTGTTAAATTCATTTATCGCTCTCCAGCTTTTGTCCGCCTGAAATTGAAAATAAGGGGTCCGAAAAATATTTATGGATGCCGAGCGAACGGTTGCATCTGAGCTGTTTCCGGTAGAGGTGCTATTTCTCAAGTTGCTTCTAACCCAATCGAAAAAAATATAACTAATAGCTAAAACAAAAAAAGCTAAAATTACAAGTAAAACTCGGACTAGTCGACGACTTCTAACTCTTCTTTTATGGGTAGCAACGTTATGTTTGTAAGCCATTTTTCTTTTATTCCTAAAGAGCCTCCTCTTGAGATATAGTATTGCACCACAGCTAAAATTATGCAAACTTCTCATGGTTTCTTTTTGAATTTACATCTATATTAATATAGAATAAAGCTAAAGCTTAAATAGCTATATTTATATGGAAGAGAATAAACCACCAACACCAGCTCCAGATGCTGTTCAACCAGCTCAGCCTCCAAAACCGCCTGACGATGATTCTAACTCGCTTGAAAGTTTGGAGAGTGAGTCAGAAAGTACTCCTCAACACTCAAACTCTAGTAATCCTAATGCCTTGCCCGATAAGAAAAAGAGCATCGTTGAAAGGTTAAAAGGGCTTGTAGCAAAACTTAACGTTTATATGTTGGCGTTCCTTTTGATTGTTATCGTTGGATTAATCATCCTTTTTGTGAGCTATAACGCCAGCCAAAAAACAGACGATGCCGTAGTTAATACCCAAGAACTAACCCAAGATGCTATCGATAAGTTAGTTGGTAGCGATACAATCGTTGGTGATCCAAAACAGTTATTGACCGTCGAGTCTAACGCAGTTTTTTCGGGTAAAGTACTTATTCGTGACGGACTTGATGTGGCTGGACCAATCAAAGTTGGCGGTTCTTTAAGTTTGCCAGGTATTACTGTGTCTGGCGCCAGTGCCTTTGACCAAGTAACTGTCAACGCCCTTTCAATTGCTGGCGACGCAAATGTGCAAGGTCAGCTTAGCGTTTCACAAGGGCTAACAGTTAGTGGCCCAGTGACTTTTTCTGGAACTTTTTCTGCTGCAGCATTCAACATACAGTCGTTGCAAGTAAACGAAGATATCCAACTTAATCGTCATATAGATGCCGGAGGAGCTTCGCCAGGGGCGTCCGCTGGCGGTGCACTTGGATCTGGAGGAACAATAAGTATAAGTGGTACAGACACTGCCGGTACGGTAACTGCTAACGTTGGTTCTGGAGCAGCTGCGGGCGTGTTAGCAACAATCACTTTCTCTAAAGCTTTTACTGCTAGCCCGCACGTAGTTATTACACCTGTAGCTGCTCAAGGTTCAGCCCTTATTACAGGAAACCAAAATTACTATTTGAGCACGCGTACATCAACTGGGTTTAGTATTGCTGTTAGTGGCGCTTTGCCTGCAGGGTCTATCAGTTTTGATTACATTGTAATTGATTAACGGCAAGCCTTATGAGAGAAGATGATTTCTTCTCTCATCGCTCAGGGTTTTGATGGCAAAACTCTGGCTGCTCACTTCTCGCTGTGGACGTTTCTAAATCAGAACAAGTATGATTATAGAAACGAGTATTTTTTTGAGAGCATAGCTATAATTTCAAAAGGGAATTTGGATATTAATATGTTTCTTAGACGTCGAGGAAAACCGTTACTCTGTCTTCTTTGACGAACATGATACCTTTTTGAATTTTAATTTTTTCGGTGCCTTCGTTTGTTATTACTTCCATCTCGCACGGATTTATCAGTGTTAGAAATTTCTTGTGACCCGTCAAAATATCAAAAGGTCCGGAGTCATTCAGCGCAGTAATGCTGTTGGCTGGTGCATCAAAATATACTTTAAACGGGGAGTAAACCTTTATTTGCATCTGACCTGCCGGAATTACCTTTTCCTCTTGTGCAGATTTCTTGTCTTCAACTTCATCAACCTCAGCCGGTTTTGTGTCTTCAGCAGAAGGAGTTTTTGTTTCAACTTCTTCGGGTTTTTTTTCTGGTTCCGCCATATCTTGTCTACGCGATTATATCTTCAATACTCTTAAGTGTTTGTTCTCTAGTAAAGTTATCCCCCGGTACGCCGTTATGCTTAGTCATAACATTCATATTTTGGGTAAAGTTAGCGATGAGTTTCTTGGCCTTGGCGTAGTCTGCACGGTCTGCAGTCGAGAGTTCGTTTTCACCAATAATTGCAATTATACCCTTTAGAGATTCGTATTTTTGTAACATGGCAAGTACGGCAACACTTAGGTCGTAATGCCGTTTGCCTACAATATCGGGAGTAAGCAAAGATGAGGTTGTCTGCGCTAAGTCAACCGCAGGACGTATCCCTTGCTCGGCTACTTTTCGTGAAAGCACAATGGTTGAATCTAGCTCGTGCTGAATCATCTGCACAGCCGGGTCTGACAAGTCATCAGCCGGAACGTATATGGTCTGTACGCTGGTAATTGACCCATTTTCATTTGAGCTCAAGCGATCCTGGAGTGTCTTTACGTCAGAGAAAATTGTAGGCTCATAACCACCTTCATTTGGAACTTGGTCTAAAATAGTGGAAAGTTCGTTCCTGGCCTGAATAAAACGGTACATGTTATCAGCAAAGAACAGGATATCTTTTTTCTGCTCATCTCTAAAATATTCGGCACCGGAAACTGCAGAAATACCAATCAGGGCACGCTGAACCGGATTTTCATTCATCTGGCCGAAGAACATGCACGTATTCTTAAGTAGATCATTTGCACGCAATGTGTCCCACAACTCGTGACCTTCACGGATACGCTCACCAATTCCAGCAAAGAATGAAAGACCGCTACCAGATCTAGCGATATTATTGATAAGCTCCATAGTAAGAACCGTCTTACCAACACCGGCACCACCAATAATCCCAATCTTTCGTCCCTTTACGAAAGGTGTGAAGAAGTCTATAACCTTAATCCCTGTTTCTAAAATTTCTGGTTGGGCAATTTTAAAATTTGTAGTTTTGCCGGGGAGCTTCATTATGTTCTTTAAAACTGCAGCCTCTGTTTTAAGCGTTTCTTGACCGTCAAGCGGATCACCTAGTGCGTCCAGAATACGTCCGATGGTTGGCTCGCCGACGGGTATTTCTATACCATGGCCACTTAAGCTAACAGCCATTCCCTTTTCAATCCTACGGTCACTACGAACGTTCAGACAAAACGCTACGCCCCCTGGTTCTAGATGGTCAACAAGCAAAGTAGAACCAAAACTGTTTTCAACAATGATTATTTCACCTATTAACGGACCCTCATCGTCAAATTGAGCACGGACAACTAAATCTTTAATGGATACGATATGCCCCTGACTCATGCGGCTACCTTTGCCTTTCTCATTCCATTGATAATCTCTTTGAGGCGCTGGTCTTTAATTGCTCTGCGGGCTCGGTTGTACTCCAAGTGCAGTTCACCCTTAGAATCTGTTGCTCGCTCGTGTGAAGCTGACATAGCTCTAAAACGGCTGGCATACTGGGCAAGCTTGGAATTTAAAATAAGTTGGCTCATAGCTATCTGCATCATAGAACTTTCTAGGTGGTCTACCACTGCATAAGTGCTGGGCTCAAATATGGTGTTTGCGGATGTGATAATCTCATCAGCCTCAGTGCTACTTTTACCCTGTGACTGAACGGCTGCAGACAATTCTATTTTTCTTACGTCTTGGACCATCAATGAAACATACTCTTGGTAAAAAACAGTCGCTTTTTGGTATTTCTGTACATACCGAATAATTGGAGCAACGTTAATATTTTTATCTTTGGTAGGAAGTTTAAAGTACTTTATAAAGCTTACTCCACGCTGAGCAAGTTGCATGGCACCATGGTGACCAATCACTAGAATATCCTGTTTGGCTTTGTCGTAGCTTTTTAGCATGTATTGGATAAGTTTTTGGTCAATATCACCACTAAACCCACCTTCTGCGGTAATAACTATAAACAAATCTTTAGGTGAAACTTCCTCTGTTGACTGGCTTCGACCAAATCTAAATAGATTGTCTACCCTAAGTTGGGAATATATGTGCCATAAATCATCGAAAAACCTTGTTGCCTCTAGTACCTGGTTCTTTATCTGCGCTATACGCATACTTGCGATACCCTCAAAAACGTTGGTAATCTCAACCAGGGTTGATATAGATTTTTCATTTAGCTCAATCTCATTCGGACTTCTCATCTCCTCATCCCCTCCACCACTACACTCGAAGTTTGGATACTTTGCACACCACACACTAAAAGCGAAGCGCAACCAGCCTTATGGCTGGTTAAGCGGTATGTTTTGTGCAATGTATCTAAACTATAATTTCTCATCGCTTTAGCTCCACGCTACAAAGCTTTTTGAGCTCGGCCTTTACCTTTTCATACTGCTCATCAACGCTATCGTCAGTTACTTGCGCTGCAAATTTCTCAACCTCGGCCTTAAGTTTGGTAGTATCAATTTGGTCTTCAATCTCGCTGTTAAGTACAATGTCCAGCATGAGCTCCTGGGCAACGATAGAATAAACATCCGTAGGGGTCTGAGACATGACTTCAAATAAGCGCTTACCGACCTCCAAAGCCTTTTTAGCTTCCAGGGCAAGTTCGGAGCCAAAGTGAGAAAACTCTTCGCTTTGTCGATAGTCGGCCAACATTTTTAGAATTTTAGCCGCCAAATCTTGTTGCCGTTTTCTGTGACCAACACCACCAACACGAGTAACGCTCAAACCGATATTCAAAGCCGGCCTTATGCCTCGTCTGAAGATTCCCATATCCAAAATCCACTGACCATCAGTGATAGACATAATGTTTGTTGGTAAATAAGCTGTAATATCACCACCGGCAGCGTTAACTAACGGAATACTGGTCAGGTGAGCCCCGTTCTTGTCTAAACGTCCAGCACGCTCTAATAAACTTGAGTGGGCATAAAACATGTCACCTGGATAACTATCACGTCCAGGGCTTACCCCTGATAATAGAGCCACTTCACGGTAGGCGTGAGCGTGCGAAGTAAGATCGTCATAAATAATAATCGTATCTTGAGCTAGTTCCTGCCAAAAATATTCAGCCATGGATACACCAACATAAGGTGCGATATAGCTCATGATTAACGATTCAAACATGGTTGAAACGATAACTACAGCCTTGCTTAAACTTTGGCTTTCTTCTAGGCGGGATAGCAAGGTATCGACATCGCTACGGCGTTTTGCAATCAAAACATACACAACCACCTGGTCGGTATTTTTTTGATTAATTGTCAGCTGTGTTACAAGGGTACTTTTGCCGGATTTGCTATCTCCAAGAAGTGCCATACGCTGGCCTCGAACAATTGGGAACAAGGCATCAATAGCGGTTACTCCGCTTTCTAGCTGAGTATCCAGCAGTTTACGCTCGTATAACGCTGGGGCACTTTTAAACACCGGCCAAGCCGCATCAGCCGCTATTGGGCCTTTGCCGTCTAGCGGTTCGCCAATAACGTTGATGACACGACCGATAAAATCTTTCCCTACTTTAGTGACCAGTTCATCATGTTGCATGACCGCAATCATGCCAGCACGAAGTTCAATAGAACCAAGGTGTAGAACAACCACATATTCGGCTAAAACCTGATGCACAAAGCCTTTAGAACCATCTTCAAACATGACTAGAGCGTGAATTCTACAAGGTTGCATGCCTTTAATCTTAACCAGGAACTTCTCAACACCAATCACCTCACCTACTGGTTTCCCAGATTCAACCAGCTTGTCAAAGTGTTGGTTGCCAGTACTCATGAGGCTACCTCTACTTTATCTTGGTCTGTCATCTCAGCTTGTTGAGTCGGTTCTTGAGCTGCCACTTGTGCTGTTTCTTGCTGAACCAGTTCTAGATCTTTTTGTAAGTCAGTTGCTACCGCTTCGTGTAGTTTTTTTATAAAAAAGTCGTGCTTATCATCAAAAAATTTACGGAGAGAAAAATCAAAAGATCTGTTAGTTGTCCTGACTATGCAACCCGCACCAATGTTTGGTTGCAGACCAACTGAAACCAACAATACTGGGCTAATTTGTTGACGTAACCAAGATACAATTTTTTGTACATAAGGTCCTGGCGGATCGGCACTAAAACTAATGTGCATGACCGGTGCGGAATCAGCCAGGCTTTTTAATAACCCAACCAAATAATTTCTATGGTCAACTTGTAATAAGTTCAAGCCGTTCGTATTAACAAGCTCGTCCATCAGTCTTGAATAACGAGGAGGCTCTTGGGCTTGGCCACCCTGGCGAATCTCGGCTTGGCGAAAAAATTCGTCAAGATTATTTATTTCGCGAACCAATCTTGCAACATCTGTAGGGCTAACAACTCCTATGGGCAGGGCAAGCTTTTTATTCTGAGCATCAGGCACCATCTTTTATGTCCCGCATAATATCGTCTTTATTCGTCTCAAGCTGCGAAAGAATAAATTCTAGCTGTTCGCTCAAGTCAATCTGATCCCCAACTGCTTCTAGTACGTAATGATTGACTACGTCAGCCATACGTTCTTCAAACCTGGCCATCGTGCGACTTTTTTCAGAGTTTAATTGCTCTGTTAATTGAGCCGACATAAGCTCACGTTGTTGCTCAATAGTGTCTTGGGTCTTTTGGATTGAATCTATAGCTAACTGCTTGGCGTCATTGATAGACTCTTCATACTTTGCGAACTCTTCCTTTAGAACCCTGGTAACTTCATTCTTCATGTAGTCATTAAGTTGGGAAGTTGTTAGGCGCAAATCTTGTTGCAAAAACATAGCGTTTTCACCGATGACTTTCTCAAAGTGCAAACGTCCTCGGTTACGAAGTTCTTCACGAAATTCGTCGTTAAATATGTGCTCTACATCTTCTTTGACGGTCTCAGTAATATCTGCGAGTACCTTCTTTTTCGCTCCCTGCTTCCCACCACCTCTAAGAATTACAAATAAAACAACACCCGTAAGAGCACCTATCGCACCTAGTATTAGAAGTAATGTCCCTAGCCCCATAAATCTGTAATGTTTATCTAAAACGAAAGCGCTCCCACCGCTATAATACTTACGCTTATAATCTCAGTAATAAATATACCCCAAAAAGCCCAATAAGGAAAATGATTACGCTGGTAAGAATAATTTGAGTTAAACTTTTTGAAATAGATTTCTTGGACAACGGGTTACGACCGATTGATATAACAGAGCTGCGAATCCCAGAATACAGCAAGCTTCCAGCTATACCGGCAGCTGCTACAACAATAATTATACTTACGTAAACTCTAACCGGGCTAACTGCTTTGCCCGCTATAGCTTCAGTCGCTTTCTTTAAGAACCCTGGCAAAGTAGATTCTGCGGGTTGCAAAAGTGGGTTTGCACCTACACTTATGTCTACCAATACTCTGCCAACCGAAACGTCTCGCGTAGAACCAACGCTATCTGTCAGAGTCGACGTGCTAATAGCTCCGTCACCGTTAAAACCAACAATCGCTTTTCCAATTGTGAATCTATCTAACACCCCCGCTTTGGCGGCAATACCACTAAAACTTGATACTGTTAGGAAATCGCCAGGCTGAATAACTCCGTTTTCTGTGCTTACCAGCACCTCATAACGTCCTACTGTAGCTACGAAAGTCTTTTCTAAATCATCTGAAAGCGTAACGGGTGCATCGTTTGCGCCAATTACAACACCGTGCAGTCGATCAGCGTTTTCATAATTTGCTGCCGAGACTCGGCTAGTGTCGTCAGCCTGAAGCGAAACAATAGTCCCTCGTTGCAAGACGGAATCTGTTTTATAACCTTGCGAGATTGACTGGGCAGATATAAGGGCTTCCTGTGAAAAAAGGACCAACAAAAACAGCACAATTGATGCTGATATTCGTTTAACAGATACAATATTTTTTATGTTCTTTAGCAAATCAAATACCTTTAACTTCTAAACTAGAGTATACCGCTTTTGGTTATTGTAGGCTAGAGTTATTCGCAGTTTTTTAGTTTTAAGCTTTCAGAGCCTTACTCAATTTGCTTAAAACTATATCAATTTCTTGTTTTGTAGTTGACACTCCTAGAGTAAATCTAAGACTACTCCGTGCTTGTACATCTGTTCTCCCCATGGCCAAAAGTACATGAGACGAAGTATCTTTGCTGGCACTGCAAGCCGAACCAGCCGCCGCGTCTATTCCCATATCGTCAAGAGCAAACAAAACTCGCTCATTATCTACACCTTCAAAACTTATATGAATATTGTTGGCTAATCTATGCTGAGTATGACCATTAATTTTTGCGCTGTAGTGCGAAACTAACTCAGATAAAAAGTAGTCTCTTAATTCAGTCATTTTTTTAGAGCGCTCAGCTCTATTTCGTTCGGCGTATTTCAAGGCTTCTGCAAAACCTACTGCAAATGCAACATTTTCTGTACCACTTCTATAGCCCCACTCCTGACCGCCTCCCAGAATCATTGGTTTTATTATTGTTCCAGCTTTTATGTATAAAATTCCGCTTTGTTTCGCACCGTGTATCTTACCACCGTTGAGTGTCATTAAGTCTACCCCAACTCGTGCAACATTAACATCAAGAAACAGCGGTGCCTGACATGCGTCAGTGTGCAAGTAAATCGGCAATTTTATTCCTTTTGATTTCCGCCTAACTCGCTCAGCCTCTACAAGTTCTGATACTTGTTTTATTGGCTGAATACTACCCACTTCGTTGTTAGCCAGCATTACACTAACTAGTACTGTATCTGCACCAATAAGTTTTTCTAGTTTTTTCAAATCGATAATTCCTTTTTCGTCTACAGGGGCTTTTCTAACGTTTAAACCTTCGGTAGCGTTCAGAACGGCTTCGTGCTCAATCGCACTCACGATTACTTCTGCTTTTGGATATGCCCTCAAAACTCCTTGGACGGCTAAGTTAATTGACTCTGTCCCACCGGCAGTAAAGATAATCTCACTTGGGCGTGCTCCTAAAAGTTGAGCCGTCTGCGATCTAGCATCTTCAAGAGCTGATTTTGCAGCTCTCGCACCCTCATATAGCGCTGATGGGTTATAAAAAACATCGCTAAAAAACGGTTGCATAGCACTCACTACTCGTTTGTCAACGGGAGTGGCCGCTGCGTAATCAAGATAAATACGCTTCATAAATATAGTATAGCTTTCTTTAAGCCGTGGTAAGACCGTAGACTTCACGTTTTACGCGCTTAACGTAGCTGTGTACTGCTCGCTCAAAATTCTTTGCCTCAGCCAAACTGAGTCTTTCATAACCACTCCCATTAACCGATTTTAAAATTTCGGTAGGTTTGATCATGTATTTTGTATTCTTAGATTTTCTTACCCCAGAATCTGTCCACTGCTCATCCCATACCCAAATATTTTTATCAAGTCTGAAAAATTCTCTTGATACTCCTTTTGGGATAGGGCCAAAAAGCTGTCGTCCAATCGCTGACTCACGTCTCATTAAATCTCTATTAATCTCTTGTGCGTATAATTCAGGGTTTTTTGCTGCTTTTGAAAAGAATTGAGTAAAAATATTCATATCTTAGCCCGCCAACGTGAAGTTACCGTTGTCTAACTGTTGTATCTGTTCAACAAAACCAGGATTAACTTGACTACTCAAGCTTTTCTCTACATATTCTCTGGCCTGTTGAACCAAAAGATTAACCTCCAGGTTTTGAGGTACTGTGCTTATGTCTTGTACTGTTAGTTCACTTGGAGCTAGTCGAGAAGTAAAGTCTCCAGTAAGTTCCAATATCTTGCTCTTGCCCCAGTTAACTGCTTCGGAATGATGCACTCCAGATTCCATTGCGGTTACTGCCCTCGAGGCATCAGCGGGCTCTAAATCAAGCTCTCTGGGTCTTCTTTCAACTAACTCAGCGGCACCAAAGATGCGAGGCGCTTTACGTTCAGCTTCTTTATCATCATTATCTGTAAACATAATCCTAATTTCTAAAGATTAAAGAGTGTTTTTGCGTTTTTGGTTGTTTGTTTCGCCAAAAACGCCTGTGATTCTCCACGAAGTTCACTCATGAACTTTGTGATGGATATCACATGTTTAGGCTCGTTGAGCTTACCACGGAAAGGCGTTGGTGTCAAGAAGGGAGAGTCAGTTTCTATAACCAAATTTTCTATAGGCACTTTTCTAGCTGAGTCTAGTTGTTCCTTGTCTTTAGTGAAGGTCATTATGCCGTTTAAGCCAATATACAGCCCCCTCTTGACGACTTCTTGCATATGTTGTGTATTGGTGCTGAAGCTGTGAACAACGCCCCTTACACCCTCGTAGTCGTCCAGGATAGCAAAAAAATCATCGAAGGCATCGCGAATATGAAAAATTAGCGGTAAATCGTATTTCAGGGCTAATTTTATGTGTAGTTCAAACAGGTGTTTTTGACGCAATCTTACTTCTTGTGATTCATGATAGTAGTAATCTAAGCCACATTCGCCTATCGCTACAATCTTTGATGGGTCGCCACTACTTAGTAACGCCTCAAGTTCGAGTAGTTCCTCAGAATATTCTTCTGCTTTTTTGGTCTCGGCTTCATGGGGGTGAATAGCTAATGATGCATGTACGCTAGGATGCTTTTTTGCTAGTTTAGCAGCTTCAATGCTACTTTTAACACTTGTACCGACACAAATGAGATTAGATACACCATTTTTTAGAGACTCTTCGACTATCTCATCAGCTGTTTTGTCATATTTAGCTAAAAATTCACTGTCATGAATATGACAATGCGTATCTATTAACTCAAATTCGTTAACTTTCAAGGTTTTCATTTATCAGAGTTAGGGTCTTCGCGCGGGAATAGTGTGGTGGTAAGTGGATTTACTGTGCCTTCTGCAAAAACACTTTGAATTTTCTTGGCGGTTTCTGGTAAAAACGGAACAAGTAGCTCGGCAACTTCTAATATTGAACTTACGCAGTCACCTAGAACTTGGCTTAGCCTTTCTTCATCATTTTCTTTGGCGATTACCCAAGGTTTTTCTTCCTCAATATATTGATTTACACCTCTCACTTGATCCCAAACAGCATCAAGTGCTTTATCAAAACGGCAATCATCTAAGGCTTCATAATACCGTCCGCTGTCATGTGTACTCTCGGCTATATTGCCCACTATTCCGGCTTGATACTTTGTTATCATGGCACTCACACGCGACACAGCATTTCCTAGCTCGTTGGCTAGCTCGCTATTGTAAGCCGTTTCAAATCTATCCCAAGTAAAGTCTACGTCCTCTGAAGACGGCCCATGACGCAAAAAATAATATCTAAATGCGTCTAAACCGTATTTTTCAACAACATCAAGTGGGTCAACCACGTTTCCTAGTGTTTTACTCATTTTTTGACCATCAGAGCTTACAAAACCATGTACAAATAGTGTTTTAGGCAACGGAATTCCGAGAGCCAGCAACATACCAGGCCAAATTGCAGCGTGAAAACGCAAAATATCTTTGCCAATTACCTGCACATCGGCTGGCCAGTACTTCTTAAAATCGGCGTGTTCTGGGTAGCCAAGTACCGTGATGTAGTTCATGAGAGCCTCAAACCACACATACATAACTTGAGTTTTATCGCCGGGAACCGGAATTCCCCAGCTGATTTTGTCTGAACTTCGGCTGATGCTTATATCTTCCAATCCTTCTTTTAAAACTCCCAGTATTTCTGATTTTCTTGAAGCAGGTTTTATAGTAAATTCATCGCTCTCAATTGCCTTTTTAATCTGGTCGTTGTATTTGCTCAAACGGAAAAAGTAATTTTCTTCTTCAACTTTTTCGTAATTTCTATCGTGCAGTGGGCAAACGCCATTCGTTTCTTTAACGTGAGCTTCGGTTTTAAACTCTTCACATCCAACGCAGTACATTCCTGAATATTTATGCTTATAAATGTCGTCTGAGAGATTTTCCCATATGACAGCAGCACGCTGTTCATGACCCTTATCGGTCGTTCTGATAAATTTGTCATTGCTGATGCCAAGTTTCACCAGTCCGTCTTTGAAACTGGCGCTAATTTCATCAACTAGTTCTTTTGGCGTTTTTCCCTGCTTTTCAGCAGATTCGGCAATTTTACCGCCATGTTCGTCCGTTCCAGCAGAAAATAAAACGTCATCACCAATTTGCCGATGATAACGTGCCAAAACGTCAGCATATAGATGCAACACCGCGTGCCCCAAGTGAGGCCGTGCATTAACATAAGGAATTGCTGTGGCTATATAAAATTTGGGCTTTGACATCACAGTTAGTATATCGTATCTGGTAGTACGTATCTAGCGTGCAACATATTTCAGCCAAAAAAACGATTTTAAACATTCATATATTTAACGTATGCTTAGAGTTACGATTATGTTACAAAGTTTGCTCGGTTCAGCCACTAATACCAATTTACACAGCTATGACGTACCTTGGTTTATGTACGCAACCTTGCTGGCGGTAATGGCCATTTACGCAGTTATCGAATGGATTCACGTTAAACACGACCACGTCATAGGCACCCGTGAGGCAACAACCTGGACAATCATCTACATCTCAACTGCTCTGCTTTTTGCAATTCCTGTTTTTATTTTTATCGGCCAACAGGCATCCGGAGAATATTTGGCGGCTTGGGCAATTGAGAAAGCTCTTAGCCTTGATAACTTATTTGTTATGGGGCTGATTTTCACTAGCTTCAAGGTACCTTTGGCATTAGAGCGACGCATGTTGAACTACGGAATCGCAGGAGCAATATTTTTTAGACTGCTGTTTATACTGGGTGGTCTTGAGTTACTTAAAACTTTCGCATGGATAAGCATATTGTTTGGCTTGATTATACTTAAAGCCGCTTGGAAGGCGTTCAAAGAAGCACACGGAAATTGGGGTACAGAAAAAATTGAAATAAAAGAGCAGTGGCTCTGGAAAACAATCACCAAAATCTTGCCTATTCACTATGAGTTCGACGGTCATAAACTGACAACAAAAGTTCAAGGTAAGCGAATGCTTACGCTCATGGCTGGTATTATCATTTTGATAGAGCTAACAGATATTGTCTTTGCTGTTGATTCCGTGCCGGCGGTTTTAGCGGTTTCGCCGGATAGATTTATAGCTTACAGTTCAAACGTTTTTGCAATACTAGGCTTGAGAGCTTTGTTCTTCGTTTATCAGTCTATCTCAGATCGATTTTGGGCGCTTGAATGGGGCTTGTCGGGTATTTTGGCCTGGATTGCATTCAAAATGATTGTTGCTCCTGAAAAGCTTTTTGGAGACTTCGGATGGATAGGCTTGCATGTACCGGTTCCTCTTAGTCTTGGAATACTTGGTGTACTACTGTTTGGTTCAATAATTGTCAGTATATTTATCAAAAAACCAATACCCGACACTTCTCTTCACATAGACTCTAAGAAATAAAAAAACTGGCAAAAGCCAGTATTTTAATTGGTGGGCGAGGAGGGACTTGTATGTTTCAGCACCTTCAAAGTGCAGGCACTCTCAGGTGGCCAAGCATGGGAAACTCAACAGTTCATTGGACTATTTCGACCAAGGTTCAAGCCCTGATACATCACCAAATTAAAAACCTCCTTCAAAAGGAGGCTCTCAATTTGGTGGGCGGGGCGGGACTTGAACCCGCACGACCGTAAGGTCAGAAGATTTTAAGTCTGCCTTGGCTACCAATTACAACACCCGCCCAACTTTTTGTCAATAGTGTTTACTTCTTACGACTAATAAATTATACCAGTTATTTATTATTTTCGGTATTTATATCTAGTTTTTTTATTCTTACCACGATGAGTTATCTGTAGGCTGTGACAATTTGGGCATAAGATTCGTAAATTCTCGATCCTATTGTCTGAATGATCGCCGTTGATATGGTCCAACTCGATGGGTATCCTCCCGTCAACTGATTTCTCATTCCATCCACATAGTTCGCATTTTGGTATTTTAAGACCATTGTTAAATAGTCTTTTTTTCATACTATGGCTTTGGTGCCTCACTCCTTTTACAAGCAGTTCCTCGAGAGCCATTTTAGGAGGCCTTGGGTCAAATCCCCAGCCAACATTCCACCCTTTTCCAGTAAAATGTGTTGTGTCAACCTTCAAATATTTTATCCGCTCATTTACTTGATCATAATTTCCTCCCGCCGGTACCAGCCTAAGCTTAATAATGACAGAACGAACACTTTTAGAATCCTTAACTGCATCAATTAGTTCTTGGTCACTCCAGGACTTTTTTCTTGGCATACACTGATTATAGCAATTCACCGTGTTTTAACAAACAAATTTATGCTAAACTAACTTCTGTTGATGGTGCGTTGGCCGAAAAGTTAGGCACAGCTCTGCAAAAGCTGGTAAACGGGAGCATTACCCGTACGCACCTCCAAATTTAATATCGTGAGATTTTGTAGGCTACGTAAATTCCAAGCAAACCACCAACTGTTGAACCAATAATCGCCCAAATAGAGAATCCGTCTGCTCCAAAAAGTGATGGCAAATAGGCTCCAATACCCCCACCAATAGTTATAAATAAGTACATCATAGTTTTATTCATAAGCTCAATTGTACTCTTTCCGCAAACGATTTAGTATTGCGTTATCTATCTAAACTAGCTATAATTTACCCCTGATATTGCATTTGTAGCCTGCCCGAGACAAGAGAGGGTTCTTGGCTCGGAAGAGCGAGAAATTTAGTTTCAATGATTGTTTACAGAAAAGTTACGTCTTCTGTAAACATAAAAGAAACGAAATTTCGAGCGGGTTTAGCTCAGTTGTTTAGAGCGCGTCCTTGCCAAGGACGAGGTCGAGAGTTAGAGTCTCTTAACCCGCACCACTTGAGCTTTACTAGACGCTTTTCGGCGTCTTTCTTTACTTTTAGAATAGGTTTATGCCAGATAAGCGCTATAATGGCAGTAACAACTAATTTAAGGGAGATAGACATGGTCACAGGATATTGCGTTAAATGTAAATTAAAAGGGGTTGATTTGTCAGCACCAGAGATTTGCCAAACTGCAAAAGGTGGCTTTATGGCCAAAGGAAAGCACGAAGTATGCGGAACAACTGTATGTGCAATGATGTCTAAAGACAATGCTGAAAAAGCAGTAGCAGGCGGAGCTAAAAAAGCCTACTAAGTTTTAGTCAGGTAAATGAGATTATGGGCGCTTAGGTGTCCATTTTTTTATTGTTGTTAGCCTTAGTTCTTGGACTAGCTGCTAAAATAATCTAGGATAAACTTAATGTATAGGAGTAAATAAAATGGCGAAATATGTTGATGGTTTTGTGTTAGTAGTACCGAAAGGGAAAGAAGCAGAATATCAGAAAATGGCAGAAATGGGACGTGACAGCTGGATAAAGAACGGCGCACTGCAATATTTTGAATGCAAAGGAGACGACCTTAAACAGCAAGAAATGGGTGACGAAAAATCACGCGCATATACCGAAATGACTGGTGCCGGCGCAGATGAAAATGTGTGGTTTTCTTTTATTATTTTTGAATCCAAAGAACATCGTGATGAAGTAAATGCAAAAGTTATGGCTGAAATGGGCGAAACATTCGCAGAAATGCCTAATTTTGAAATGCCAACTGACATGAAGAAAATGGCATACGGTGGATTTGAAGTAGCAGTTGAAGGATAAGTGTTGGTTTACTTGTCTTCGAAAATAACTTTAATAATTAAATTGGCGCCTGACTTTAGATTTGATTGTCATAAAACTATCGCAAACACTTATAGAGCGACAGGGGGTCAAGTGTTGCCTAAACTGCTACGAATTAGCTAATATTAAGTTATGCCTGCAAAACTCCGCGTCTTTGTCATTGTCATAGTTATTTTTATGATTGCTGGCAGTTCTTATTTATTTCTACGAGGAGATACTGACAATTCCAACACTGTCGTCACGCCAGTACAACAATCAACCCCAGTATCTGATAAAGAAACAACTATGGCTGTGGAAGCAGGAAAATATCTTGATTATGATGCAGAGCTGGCTTCAAACACTACAGGTTCACGCATTTTATTTTTCCACGCCCCATGGTGTCCACAGTGCCGAGAATTGGACGCAAGCATCAAGGCCGGGACGGTACCGAAAGGCACCACGATTTTTAAGGTTGATTATGACTCTAACCAAAAGCTTCGCCAGCAATACGGTGTTACTATTCAGACAACCCTTGTCTTGCTTGATGATGCCGGGGATGAAGTCAAAAAATATGTTGCTTATGATGAGCCAAACCTAGATACAGTCATAGGGAATCTATACTAGCCTTATGCATCTGATTGTTGTTTCATTTTTTGCGGGGGTGTTGACTGTTTTAGCACCGTGCATATTGCCGCTTTTACCGGTGATAGTGGGCGGTTCTATTGCTGTGGATGATAACAAGAAACAATGGTGGCGGCCACTAATTATAACCGGTAGTCTAGCGGTTTCGGTTGTCGTATTTACTCTCCTGCTCAAAGCAACTACATCCCTTCTTGGAGTGCCTCAATACGTTTGGAACAGTATCTCAGGGATAATCGTACTAGTGTTTGGTGTCAGCCTGCTTTTTCCGCACGCTTGGGAGTGGCTGGCGCTCAAAAGCGGCCTATACGGGCAATCAAATAAACTGATGCAAAAAACTGGCTCAGCTAAACCCGGGGTACTAAAAGACGTGCTTATGGGAGCTTCACTTGGACCAATATTTTCAAGTTGTAGCCCAACGTACGCTTTAATTGTCGCTGTTGTTTTGCCTCAGTCATTTTTGCAGGGTCTGGCCTACCTTGTAGCTTACGCTTTGGGGCTAGCAAGCGTGCTACTACTAATCGCGGTTAGCGGGCAATCTTTGGTGCGTAAAATGGGGTGGCTAAGTAATCCTTCGGGCTGGTTCCGCCGAACGGTAGGTGTGTTATTTATTGTTGTTGGTTTGGCAGTATTAACTGGTCTTGATCGCGACTTTCAGGCATACGTGCTTGAGAGGGGATGGTACGACCCTATAATGAAACTCGAGCAAAAACTAGAGTAGGCCTTCAGAACTAATAAAGTACAAACACAAGCTTTTCAAGGTATAATTAATGATACTGATGAATAAACAAACACGAATAACCAATAAACTAATCCAAAAGAAATGGCGACGCTGGAAATACAAAAATACCTTTATGTTAGGCTTGAGTCTGGTTGCCCTTTTTTGGCTCGCTAAAACACCGCAAGTAGACAGTATAGTCAAGCAAATTGGAAGTCTTGGTTACATTGGTGCATTTATAACTGGTATTTTCTTTGTTTCAACTTTTACCGTTGCACCGGCTGCTATCGTTCTGTTTCATCTGGCTGATACTTTGCACCCGGTGGAGGTTGCTCTGCTCGCTGGCTTAGGCGCAATGGTTGGTGATTATGTAATATTCCGTTTTATGAAAGATAAGGTTTTTGACGAACTAATGCCAATAATCCGCAAAATGCATACGCCAAAAATAAAGCTACTGTTTAAAAGCCCCTACTTTGCGTGGGTACTACCGCTGGTTGGGGCATTTATTATTGCGTCACCATTACCTGACGAGGCTGGAGTTACAATGCTTGGACTATCTAAAATCAAAAAGTGGCAGTTTTTCTTACTGGCTTTTGCGCTAAACTCTGTAGGCATCTTTCTTGTTGTTTCAGCTACGAGGATCTAGTTGCTTGAAAGACTATCTTTGCTTAAACAACCGCGGTTCGGCTATTATTAAGGTATGAAAAGAAGATTAAGCCACGCTCATTATGTAGGCATAGCTTTTGCAACGGTGTTATTCTGGCGGGGCGTCTGGAATCTGATGGACCGCATACCAGGTAATGACTCTTATGTGTTTGATGCATTAACTGGACTATTCGGCTTGCTACTAATTTGGTACCTGACACGTAGCTTCAAGCACCTGGACTAGGTCATCTAGATACTTTATAACTCTGTTTTGGTCTACATAGCATTGTCCTGCTTGCGGGTGTAAGTGACAAGATTATATGGCCAGACTTTCTTTGTCTCCAGGCTATAGTCTTTTGCATATTTACTACCGAACCGAGAGTTGTACAGTTCTGCATATTCTGCCTCGCTGTACCAACGCTGTATTGTGTTGAAGCCGTCTGAGTCTAGTTTTTTGAGAACCCAGTCCGCAAATTTACCAAATATACCATACTTGCTCTGCAGGTTAACAAATGCTGGCTCTAGAATAACCACTTTCTTTTTTGCAAACTTAAAAACATTGTTAAATAAATCAGTTAATTTACCTTCTGGCATATGATGAATTACATCCACGAGCGTAATAACGTCACTGGTTACGTAGGATTCACTTTCAAAAATATCGCCCAAGCGTATATCTTTGCCTCTTTTTCGGCCGTAGTTAACAAACTTTTTATTCAAATCGACTCCGTCATAGCTGGTTGTACCATCCAGATAATCAGCAGTCTGGCCAAATCCACAGGCAACTTCAAACACTGAAACGTTTTTACCAACTGCTTCTTTAAAACTATTTTTTACTGCCTTCCTATGAATAATTGGAATCAAAAGCCGATAAATCCATACAAATCTGTATTGCAAACCCATGACCCATAGTTTATACCAACAAAGCGAATAATCCGAGTAGCTTGATGGTTCTTCAACTAGTCTTAAACTCTAGGCACTAGTCCGAAGATATAGCTAATTTCATCTGGGGATTTTATTCCAAGAGCAGTCAAACTTGTTCTGAAGTCTTCGGTCTGCATTTCCCAAAGCTCATCGTCTCTTAGATCAAAGCCCTTTCTAAGAATATTCCTAACAAGCTTTGCCGCCGGCTTGGACGCAGATATCTTTGAAAGTGCTAAGATATTTTTATTGGTTATCTGCGCGTATGTTTCGTCTGTTGAATAAGAAGCGCCCACGATTTTAATGACTTCATCACAAACACCTGCTGCTGAAAGTTCTTTAGCCATTATCAAGAATATTTCGTACTCTTGCCTTACGGCTTCTCTATATGCAACGTAGCTTCCAAATAGTCTTATTAGTGGGAAGCTAGAAGGAAATCTTTTTTGCTTTGATAGTCTATTTATATCATCTCTAGAGAAATTGAATCCTTCATTTTCAATGGCTAATCGAACACCAACTTCTAGTAGTTTATTAGCTCCCATAGTTCTTGCATCACTAAAATATCCGAAATGTTCCCAGAATGCATTTAAGGTGCCAAAGTGGACTATAATCGTATGGTAGGGTGCTCTTAGAAATTCATAAGGATACTCTTGATCAATCGCATCCTGACCCAGTGGGCCGCCATTTTCGTCTATTATTTTTGCACCAAATTTAAAGAGATCTCTTTTGGTGACCCGTACCAGGGTGTCCGGTTTTTCAATACCAAATATCCTCCTTATTTCCGTAGTATCACCATTAACTGCGCTGCGCACAACATCAGTAGATGGAAGTAAGTTCCTTTTCGTACCCCATGATAGTATGCCATGCACAGTCTTCAATGCTGGATTAGGCTCGATAACTTTTGGCAGAACGAATTCTGCCATCCATCTACACCTTTCGAATATTTCTTCCTTACCAGGCTTAGATCTATTTGGATAAAACCCGAGAGCCCTCTGAAGTCTGCTTTCACCACCGTAAACCCTTTGTACCCTCTTAGGTTGAACGCCATAGCCAGCAGTATAAAGTTCCAGGAGAATCATCTGTGAGGGCATAAAACTTGGTCTTTTGTCGTTAGCCGCCAGAGCAGTCATTGCCGTGGCAAAGACACCAAAATCAACTATATCTTCATAGGGATGGTTACTGTGGTTGAACACTTCAGACCTAAATCGATCTACCGGCTCATCTGCCGTAGGTAGCCAAAGCCCTGGAGGCAAGCCAACATCCACATCTAAAACTGATCGCATAAATCTATTATACAACTTTTTATAATATAGTTCAATAGTTGTGCACTGTACCGTCTGCACTCTGGTTCAAGCAGAATGATGTTCTAACACCTTACTTCTTGTTATAATTATATTATTGAAGTATCTAAATATGCTCATTGTAAATTTTGTAGTGGCATTACTAGTAGGCACCTTTTTCGCCTCGCATATAGACATCGCATACCACTGCGATCCTGGGGAAAACAAAGGCTGCACAGTATTCGAGAGTGCTATTTCTCATCCTAGAGATTTAATCAATAATGAGCAGGATAGTTTAGTACGCGTTTTTGAAATTTTTGCTCCAGTCGCGTTTGCTACCTTTGTGATTCTTTGCGTTTTTACATATCTGCGCAGGAAGCGTCAAGACCCCTAAAAGGGTCCGCGAAACCCAAAAGTATCACTTATCTTGCACCACGCTAAAATATAAAAAGTTGTTGGAAATCCGAAACTATCGCTTACAAAACACAGCTAAAAGGATTTCTTTATGTCGATGACATATCGTTTTGCAGTTTGTTTATCACTTATAGACTTCCATGCTTTATTTACGTCTTTTATGTCAATTAGCTCTATCTCTGGTAAAATATTGTGCTCGGCACTATACTCAAGCATCTCTTGAGTTTCTTTAATGCCACCTATACCCGACCCTGCGATGGATTTCTGACCGCCAATTACATCACCTGAATGATAGCCCGGCATTGGCTCAATTGGTCCAACGAGACAGATAGTTCCGTGTATATTTAGTAGTTTTAAATATGGCGAGAGATCATGTGCTTTTGGAATTGTATCGAGCAGGAAATCAAACTTACGGGCTGCTGAATCCATATCTTTTTCAGAGGTAGATACGATCACACCAGCAGCACCATAAGATTTTGCTGCTTCAGCTTTTTCAGGAGAGGAGGTGATAGCCCACACTTCGGCACCAAAAGATTTAGCATATTTGACGCCCATGTGTCCTAGCCCACCTAGACCAATTACTCCAACCTTTGACCCTTTGCTTACTTTCCAGTGTCTAAGTGGTGAATATGTAGTAATTCCAGCACATAGTAGTGGGGCTGCGGCTGCCATATCTAAAGATTCAGGTAGATGTAAAACGAAGTGTTCGGGAGCAATCATAAGTGTTGAGTAACCACCCTTTGTATCAGTACCATCAACAGGGTCTTTAGAACTATATGTCCAGACAGCTCCATTTACACAGCTATTCTCATATCCGCGCCTACATGCATCGCATTTGCCGCAGCTATTAACCATACAGCCGACACCAACCCGATCACCTGGCTTAAATTTTGTGACGTTGGCTCCAATACGTTTAACGATTCCCACTATCTCGTGTCCTGGGATACATGGATATTCTATTTCACCCCAGTCACCACGGGCGGTGTGTATATCACTATGACATATACCGCAGTAATGGACCTCTAGTTCTACGTCCGTCTCTGTGGGCTCCCGACGTTCAAACTCATAGTATTCAAGCGGTTTATCTATTGCAGGTGCTGCGTATGCTTTTGCTCTCATTCAACTAATTATCCCACATTACTTGCTGTATCTCCTAGAATTGTTGTCCTGGGAAGGACTCTACTAGAACAGTATTTTTCTGTAAATGTCATCACATGTGTATTGGACACCGTCTGGACCATGACTAACCACTACCGACGTAACTGACAAAGCGGTTTTTGAACTACAACTTTGCCATGGATAGTAATCAGGATCAAAAAGATAGTTCTTGCTCCACGGATCAGACAAATCATCGGCACTTATATAAGGTCCACTCCAGTTGGCAAGATCTCCGTTTGTCCAATCACAGCCTACGTCTACATAGCCAACGGGGGGAATCTCTGCCAAACCTGCTGTGTCTAGAGAAACGTCAACTTCGGGATTAGACTGAATGCCAACCGTACAACCATTTGGCCATTTTTCAACGTCTATTGACATTTTAACTATCGCTTTTTCAATGTTTTGCAAAGCTGATTCTGCTCGAGAGATTCTGGCTCTTGTTTGTGCACCTTTAAAGTTTGTTAAAACAACAGTGGCTAGAATCCCAATAATAGCAACTACCACTAGTAGCTCGATTATTGTAAAACCCCTACTTGCACTTGTTTTCATACTCAATTAAGCATAACCGAGAATACGTGTTTTTTCTATACAAGTACTTTAGCTATTTTCTTTTTGCTTTGAGCTTTTTTAGTCTCTTGCGTGAAGCACCGTGCATGTTTCGTTGTTTTGCCATGATTTATACCTGTCTTTATTAAACGTAATTTACATTAATTTTAACATATTTTTCATTGGATTTCTACTTTTATAGACAAGAAGCTCCATGATGTATTGTTAAGAGCCTATGCAAACAATTTTATATGTTTGCTATGAGCTGACGACATAACTTAAAATGGTAGAAGAGAAAGAGGTATATATGAAGAGACAAACGCTCAAAGACAGCATCGTAGTGTTAAGTGCAGTTATTGTGTTAATTTTTGGATATTTTGGCTACGTATATTCTGCAATACCAGCACATATCCGAACACCAGCTTTTGAGCATTACCATATTCGTACACAGATTATTGTTGACGTAAAACCCGTGGATTTTTCTGAAGAAAAATTTCAACAACCTTTTGACAAGACAATTTGTAGCGTGAATATTAGCAACTCTCCAATTCACTTTCATGACAACATAGATCAGATGACTCACGTTCACTGGAACCAGATGACCGGTGGAGAGTTATTGAAGTTCTATGGGTGGAACTATATAGGAGGCAATGAAAATAATCTTGGGCGCAGATATGACACCAAATTTTTGTTTGGTGAGTCAGTAAATATAGTTGGCAAGGTTTTGCCAGAAGTACCAGACAATTCAGAATTCTATGTCTATACCGGAGATGAAAACGCCTACACAAAACGTGATTGGAATGATTTCTTGAGACAAGATTTTGAAGAGTTTTTTGGTAAGCATAGCAACCTGGATGCAGCTAACAACCCTGCCACCTCATTTAATCTTATGAACTGGTTGATTCCTAAGGCGTCTGCGCACGGAGACGAAGTGGATGTACAAAGCGATAGTACAAAAACGACTGAGGAACTTACGCGTATCAATAACCTTATCGGGAACGTAGTAATATTCGTTCAGAAAGACGAACCAACTCAAGAACAAATTAAAACTCGATTCAACAACCTGATACCGCTTAGTGATAGTACGTGTGGTGGTTGACGATTAACGACAGAATACCAAAATTCTAGTGCTTATTGACAATGTGGTGTAGAATAAAAATAACCTAACTCTAATAGTTAGGCCGTTCTTTAAGGCCGAAGGAAGGCAAAAACCGTCCCAAGCCACATTCAAGTTTTGAAAAATAACGGCAAAAACCGAAAAATTCAAAACAAAAACTTGCTGGGGAAAAACCCACTGATCTACCTGGTTTTTTATATTCTGCAGACTATAAAGCGGAGATTAGTAAAAGCGATAAAAAACACCTAGGTATAAAGCCAGGTGTTTTTTATTTTATTTTAGTTAAGTCGCCGTTAATTAAAATGCACTCCATTCCAAGTACCTCTTCATAGACGTTATTGTCCTTAGAAATGTTATTGATTACGTATATTGGTTTTTTCAAAAAATATCCTATAGCCATCTCCATTAAAACGTTGGCCCCGATATAACCTTCAATTCCGTGTTTTGTGTCGTTTACTATTAGCAGTGCATCGCCTTGTTCTACTTCTTTAAAATGACCATCCATTAAAGCTTTTTTACGGCTAAAATCCTCAACATTTTTATACCATGTTTTAATTTTACTTACGTCGTAGTCACCTGATTTACGCATTTTCACTGCTGTCTTGGGCACAATAACTTCAAATCCAAGCTTCTCCAGCTCGTCAGCGATTTGATTAACGTGTTCGTAGAAATTAACACTCGCACAAATAACAATTTTCATAAAGCAATACTACCATGAAATTATTTTATTTTTGGGCAGTATGTGTACTCAAAACCACTTTGCGCCATATAACAATCCGCCCACAATAACCCAAATTTGTGCAAATCCATATGTAGAAGCATAGAAAATTATCATTTTTTGTTTGTGCACAATTCCATACGCAAGCCATACCAAATTTAGTACCCAAAACCCTGTCCAAGAAAAAAGTGAGACACCGCTAGCATCCTTGTCTCTGAAAATCTGATATGCCTGAGGCAATACAACAATAGACTCAATAATAATTGCTACGTAGGTAAGTTTATCTATAAGTTTTATAATTAGACTATTTGATTCAGTTTTGTTTATTTCTAGCACTTAATCAAATAGTATATGAAAATTTTGTAATATGAAAGTTATGCTACCCATAGAATAAGCCCAAGACAATGCTTGAGACTTATACTGTGGTGGCTCCTCCCAGGCGAAAGCTGCAGAATAAATCAGTCCGCCGAATCAAATTCTGGCATCTGACTTATTATCGACTGGCCGCCTTTGGCGAATGTCCCAGTTCGAGTCAGAAAAAAAGTAATCAATAAAAAATCCCAGCAGTTGCTGAGATATTTTATTGGTGGCTCCTCCCAGGCTCGAACTGGGGACACAAGGCTCTTCAAGCCTCTGCTCTACCAACTGAGCTAAAGAGCCACGACAGTTGATTAATCTCTGTTATTTTACTTGATTTTGAAGATTTTCTCAAGCTAGTTTTAGCGTGTTTTAATCGTCATCTTCATTTTTGTACCTACTTGTTAAGTGCCAGAGCTCGCATTTTGTACACTTGTAAGGCTTTAGCTTAGTTCCTCGCTGATGTTCGGCAACAGTGGCAGCCGTCACTGCCTCTTTTATAGTTTCAAAAGCTAATTTATCGCTGCATAGAAGTTCCATATAAAACTATTGTACAGTTTATCTTACTGAAAGCGTTACAGGCATTTTTCCTCTGCTAACCCACGGTGCCCTCTCCATCAGTACACTTACATTCGCGGTGCCAGGAAGTTCAAGATCAAACCTGACCATTTGTAATCCGTCCAACTCACCCACACTAATATCAGTGACTAATCTCGATGCAAAGCTTTCCGAGAAAGGAGAGTGTATTGGTAATGGGCTTTGAATGCCTTCAACTACTTCTGGTAACAGTATCGCTAGATGTGGTGGAGGGGTTTTTTTATATGCAGGGGTCTTGTAGTCTTCTTCAAACGGCATGGTCATCCAAACTCTAACCCCAAAACTTCCCACAATTCTCCATGTGTGATAAACGGCTTCAGCAATTTCATCCAACGCTGTATCAGGCTCAATCAAAACCATACGAATACTATCAAGAGTGGCCTCGGCTGTTTCAAATTTAGGCATTTCAAGACAATTTTAACAGAAGCCAGAACTGCAAAAAACTCCTTAAGCTTATTTTTTGTAATTGCTAATGTTTTGTGCTATAATACTTCCTACCTGTAGCTATAGTGGCTACACAAATTCGAGAGAGGATTCTCGAATTTGAAAGGAGGCGACTTGATTGGTGCGCTTACCTTGTCTAAGAAACTTGTTTTACTGACAAGGTGGCGAAACAATCATCACGCGCCGACGATGGGGCTGAATTTTAAGCTCGACATTGGATCTTAACAAGTTGGAATGGCAAGCCGGGTTTATCTGCACGTTAGCCGGATAAAACAATAGATGCAAAAACATCATTGCGCGAACGACTAGTTAGTGAAGTTGCAAATTTATTTGCACCTGTATCCAACGAACAGTTCGCAACAGCTGCTTAATTTAAGCACGCGACTCATTATTCCTGACATCAGATGAGGGATAGAGTCTCATAGTATCTGATTGCTATATTGTCCGCCACCTTAAGACAATAGATAAGATTTTAAGGTTGCTGTTTAGATGTATTTTTTCTATTTAGACCATCTAAACCTAAGACCGCTAAATAGAATAAGCTTGTAGTCATCCAATGAGTTAACCGATGGACGCGGTGGCAGTAACCGCCAGCTCCTCCAAATTAAACACCTCATCTTTTGATGGGGTTTATAAATTAAATCAGTCGTAGACTACCTTAACTCAAAAAATTACTGTGGCAACTTACGCAAGATGCCAGCTAGAAACTTTGTGGTTTTAGCGTATAAATCTAACGTCAACTGAACCTTATTCATTCCCCTTTTTTCAATTCTGGAAGTTATTCTACCTACACCATCCGGAACTAAAACTCTATCCGATATTACATGGACACCGTTTGAGAATGGACAACCCTGTGAAGAGCCCACATGCAGTGGTGCATTATTCTGAGCGTTATCACCAACACTTCTGTTGTGGTCCTTTAGCCTAGCTGAAAGATACTCTCTGAAGTCATCAGACAAAGTTCCCTCTGTCGAACCATCGGTATGAGTTATTGAAATTGGAAACTCACCATCTTGTCTAGCATCATAATATTTTTTTAAAGGGCCTTGAAGCGAACGAGCAACAAACCTCCGATAATCCATATGGTACCCTGTGCCATTTCTGTACAAACCGCTACTCGTCCTACTTGCATCTCTTAGTATTCTTGGGAACCAGTCACTCTCCAGGGCTCTTATTACTTCTTCACGCGGCACATTATGATACATGTCCCAATGTAATCTCGAAAAATCAAATTCATTTCCTGCAACACTAAACCAACCTGCGAAAACAGTTGGGGAAGATAAACTGGATTGTAAAACTCCGTCCATTAGGTTTGCAGGTTGATCCCTGAACGTAAAGTTGTCGACTACCTCCGCTGCGGGACCCTCGAATGATTGTTCTAGTACTTCGGAATCTATTGATTCGCGCATAATTATCCAAGAATACAGTCCAGCATAGTAAAGCTCTTGTATCCCATTATCTGCTCCTCCCTTAAGGGCGGCTCTGTCAACAACAAGCCCAAGATCCATTTCATCTACTTCGAAAACATCAATCATGGTGCTTAAGTAAGAAGCACAAGGGACAATAAGTTCACTCATTGCCCTGTTTCTAGATGCGTGCTCTAAGACTCGAGAAGGTATTTCTGGCATAGTTAATTATTATATCATACTTGTTGCTATTTAGCAACAATCTAGACGTCTTCTTTATTTTTAAATCTGACTTCTCAATGTTTACTACTGAATCTTGCGGTAGCGCCAGACGGCTAGGGGTGCGAATACTGCAATTATTCCAGTTATCCATAATAGGGTTATCCAAATATGACTACTGCCATTAGGGACGTTGCCTTGTGTTAAATGTCGAACGGCATTGACTACTTGAGAAACAGGTTGGTTGCGTGCAAACGGTTGAAGCCAGCTTGGCATCGTTTCAATAGGTACAAATATTGCACTAGCAAAAACAAGTGGAAAAACCCACAAAAAGCCAGCGACTTGAACTGTTTCTGAATCTTTTAACAGCATCCCGATTACTGCGCTTATCCAGCTAAAAGCATAAGCGAATAAGACAATAAGGCCAGCGGACAAAAGAAACTTTACTAATCCTTGATTAAATCTAAAGCCAAGCAGAAAGCCTACTATTGACATTAGTGTAATTACAAAAACATTTCTAACAGCGTCGGCCAACGTCCTACCAGCTAGTACTGCGTAACGAGCTATAGGCAAACTCCGAAGTCTGTCAATGACTCCTTTGTTTAAGTCTTCAGCCAACCCTACGCCGGTTTGAATTGCACCAAATAATGCTGTTTGAGCTAAAATTCCGGGAAGCAAAAAGTTTATATATTTTATGTCTGAACCTCGAGTTACTGCACCGCCAAAAACAAAGTTAAACAAAAGCAAGAAAATTATTGGCTGTATCGAGCTAAAGACCAGCAGTTGAGGAATTCGAAAATTACGCTTTACGTTTCGTTTTACAATTTGGCCTGTATTACTAAGTCCACTCATGATTCGTCCCCAGTTGTCTCGCCCGTTACCGCCAAAAAGACGTCGTCAAGGGTCGGACGGTGAAGACTTAACTCTTCCGCTTTTATATTAGCTTTTTTAAGTTCGGCAGCCACTTGTAGAAGATCATCTGCACCAGCTTTTGTTTGAAATTTAATTCTTCTCGTTAAGTCATCTGAGCTGACTTCCCTTTTCATAACTTTAGTCAGCAATTCTTGTGTTTTAGATAAGCTTTTGTCGGAAACTTTCAGTTCTATTACGTCTTGACCAAGGCTATTTTTAAGATCATCTGCTGTACCTTCAATAATCATTTTTCCTTTATCGACTACATAAATGTAATTACAAAGAGCGTCTGCTTCATCTAGATACTGTGTGGTTAATAATATAGTTACACCCTGCTTAACTAAATCTCGAATAATGTCCCACAATTGCAAACGAGTTCTTGGGTCTAACCCTGTAGTTGGTTCATCCAAAAATAAAACTTTCGGGGTAGCAACTAAACTGGCACCAAGATCCAACCTGCGGCGCATACCACCAGAGTAAGTTTTTGTTTGCCTATCAGCAGCGTCAGTTAAATCTAGTTTTTCGAGTAAGTCTTTAGCCCGCTTTTGAGCTTCTTTTTTGTCTATTCCGTAAAGTCTAGCAACCATCATTAAAGTTTCTCTACCGGTTAGAAAATCATCGACTGCTGCCGACTGCCCGGCTAACCCGATCCTTGTTCTAGCGAGTTTTGCATTTTTTAAAACGTCAACACCATCAACAATAACAGTTCCTTCTTGAGGGCACCAAAGCGTAGTCATAATTTTTATTAAAGTACTTTTGCCTGCACCGTTTGGCCCAAGAAGACCAGTTACTTTACCTTGTTCTGCGTGCAAATCAACGTTATCTAAAGCTATTAATTTACCAAAACGCTTAGTAACCCCACTAACCTCAATTGCATTTATTTTTCCCATATCTTAGTTGTAGTTTATCATCCCAGCCCATCCAAAAGCTAAATGGTTGACTTGTAATCATTAGACGTTTTGTGTTTACACTATAGTAATGCTTAATTTCGAAAAAAATGTAAAATTGACGTTTGATGATGTAGCAGATGCTCTAGAATATATTAATAATTACTGGCAAGAATTAACATGTATTCAACCAAATGAGTCTAGCACTATTATCCCCTTGCCCAATCCGTACATCATTCCTAGCGTAGGTAATGATGATTTTTCTTTCGGAGAACAATACTACTGGGATAGTTATTTCTCCTGTCTTGGACATGACGACGAATTAATTGCTACCGGGATGTTAGACAATTTAATTTATTTGTACAACAAATTTAAAATCATACCCAACGCCAACCGCTATTATTTTCTTGGTCGTTCACAGCCACCAATTCTAACTACTTACATTTTTCATATTTACGAAAAATATGGAAAATCTAAGGAATGGCTAAACGAGCATATAAAAACCGCCGAGGATGAGTATTTGAATGTCTGGGTGAACGATGAACATCCTCATGACCGTAATGTTTACCAAGGCTTAAGTCGTTACTATGATATTAACCGAATGCATGATCTGGCAGAGGCTGAAAGTGGTTGGGATATGACACCCCGTTTCAAGAGACAATGCCTTGACTATTTGCCGATAGACCTTAATTGTTTGCTGTATAAATATGAAACCGACTTTGCCAAAACTGCTAATATTAACGGCAAAGAAGCCGAAGAATCGTCGTGGCTTCAAAAAGCTAAAAATAGAAAAGAAGTTGTCGATAAGTTAATGTGGAACAACCTAAAAGGTATGTATTTTGATTACAACTATATTGAAGGAAAGAAATCTAGTGTTTGGTCGTTGGCTGCTTACTACGCACTGTGGTCGGGGTTAGCTGACAAACAAAAAGCTCAAAAATTAGTTAAAAATCTGGACAGGTTCGTTAAAAAAGGTGGGCTAACCACAACTGTGGGCAACGTCATGTATGCTAGTTTGTTTGGTTCAGCAAAAACACAGTGGGCTTATCCGAACGGCTGGGCTCCACTACACTTTCTTGTTATTTCAGGATTAGAAGATTACGGGTATGATGAACAAGCCAAAGAAATAGCTTATAAATGGCTGAGAAACTGTAACGATACTTTTAATAAACAGGGGGTCTTCAAAGAGAAATATAATGTAGTTAACCCTAACAGTCGACCAGTAGAGGGATTATACCCAACTCAACTTGGTTTTGGGTGGACAAACGGTGTCTTTAGCTATCTAGCCAATAAGTATCTTTTATGATTTGCGAGCTTTTAAAAGCATTCTTTCAAATAATTCTTGCAGTAAGCGTTGCTCTTGATATCCAAGCCCGCCTATCACTTGAGCTTGGGTGACATCTAAAATTTCCTCGGCGTGATGAACCATTTCTTCACCAATATCAGTTAGGGTGAGTTCTCTTGCTCGTTTATTACCCATTACCGTTGCCACCAGCACCAGCCCTTTTTTCTGCAATATCTTAATTTGACGGCTTACACTTGCTTCCGTCTGGTCAAGTAACCCAGCAATCAAGTTTTGTTTTGCCAGCATGTTTTGATTAATCGCCTCTAAAACTTTATATTGAGCAAAGCCAATATCGAGTTGTTGTTTAAGGCTTTCATCAGCTCTTTTTTCAAGTAAAAATGCTAGTTGGTGAATCTGCCAGTACAGTCTAGGTTGCATAAAATTGACCTTATTATTTACCAGTTAAGTATTATAGCACTTTAGCGAACCATAAGCATGAATACCGCCATAGCAGCCATGCCAAAATCTTCCACAAAGCTAATTGTCGACAGGGGAAGCTTTATGATGTTTCCAAGACATACGCAGTGAACTTTTGCACCGGACCCTAAAGTTTGTAGAACACCAGCTCCAGCGACCAGCGAGACCGCCAAAACAACCGTGTCCAGCAACATACCACCAGAACTTATTAAATATAAAACACCGAAGACTAGTTGGATAAACGGATAAGAAAAACTATACTTAAGACTCTTCTTTGCTATTAAATCATAGCTTTGAAAACCGTAAGCAAACACCTTGAGATTGAATAATTTAAAACTAGCAAAGACAACAAAGAAAACCCCCATAAAACTCTGCGCAAATTGTACCGAATAAAAGCCTTGCCACCTAACATGCAGGTAAGACAGTAGTGTGACGGACACTAAAACAGAGATAAACTTCAGATATTCTCGGCTACTACCTGATACATTATGCGTGGTATCGTGATGTTCATGCTCCATACACTAAGTATAACTCGTGCCATTGCTTCAATGATAGTTCTTGAGCCCGTGACTCGGCTGAGAGCCCGGCCTTTGTTAGTAAATCTTCTGCTTCTAATTTTTCGATTCCCAAACCACCACTCAAACTGTTGCGAAGCGTTTTTCGTTTTTCCGAAAATCCGGCTTTAACTAATTTAAAGAAAGCTTTCTCATCAAAGCTGTCCAATTTTTCTAACTGTCGTCTAAATAATTGGACAACTTGCGAGTCTACTTTTGGCGGTGGGGTGAAGAATTTGGCAGGAATTTCCAGACCAAGTTTACAATCATAATAAAACTGGGCCGTTAGACTTAGAATGCTCATTTGGCCCGGTTTGGCACAAAGTCTTTGAGCAACCTCCTTTTGAATTAGCAGTACAGCCAGTGATGGAGGGTTTGAGGTTTCACTAATGGAGCGAATAAGATGACTTGTTAAGTAATAGGGTATATTGGCCACAACTTTGTAGTTTTTTGGTAATGAGCCAAAATCAAAAGTCCTGATATCCCCCTGCACAATCTTAACTTGTTCAGAATTGGCAAATTTCATATTTAACTGAGGTATCAGCGAATGATCAAACTCTAAAGCTAAAACTTCGACGCCCGCCTTAACAATTTCATCAGTCAAAGTACCAGTCCCAGGCCCAATTTCCAGCACAAAATCCCCGGGTTTTAAATCAGCAGCCTCAACAATAGCCCCAAGCATCGCCGTGTCATGCAACCAATGCTGCCCCAAAGCTTTCTTAGGTTCACTCACTTAGATTACCGATCTGTATTGTTCCTTTAACACGTCTTTTTAAACCGTCTCCATCCGGAAACATATCTACAAGACTTAATTTATCAATTTTTACACGTTGGTTTGTGTACAGTCTGCCAGACTTTTGTATTGTACTGTGCGGGTGATATCCATCTGACTGAAACTGTGGATTATTAAACACTGCCCCATTTTTGATTAACATTTTAAAGATAGCTTCATGTAGTGCGTGTAGTTCATTGGATGGATTTATTAGGACTACTCTTGTCTCCCCCTTAAGACCAAAATCTGCCTCACTTCCTGCGGTCACATAAAAAGAGTCCGCCCCCTCCAGTATTTTTTTTAAAATAGAGAAAAGTCTTTTACCGTTAATGTTTATTGCGAACACATCTGCCAAAGTAATATGTAGAGGGTCGTTTTTTGTTGCAAATTCAAACCCAGGTGGTAGCTCATCAAAAAAGGCAGTAATGACCCATTTCTGCGAGAATTTCTCTATCATATATTGATTGTAGCCTAGGATATAAGCGCTGACAAAACAGTTTTAACTTCTTGGCCTTTTGAGTGCAGCAGGCTGAGGTAGAATTGGGGTTCTTCCGAGCACAATAGCTGAAGACGTATACACTGATACGGCGAAGTTATTTGTCGCAGGAAAACGCCAATTCTAGCCAGCCAAGTATTGCAACAATACTGATGCTGTGCTCAAAACTACCACCATCCCTGAACTGTCCAGGCTTGATACGCCCCCTGCCAACCCCCATATCGTGCCGCGTAACCACTAAAGTGCTTTAGCTGACACACGGCATCAGTTTCCCAGTTAGGACAAGCACTGGCTAGCGCATTTGAGCCCCTGGAAGGACATCGTTGACCTAAACCGATACACCCACCAGCATTAATTGCACCCGGTCGCCAATTAGATTCGTGTTGGATTATGTAATCTACTGAACCGTAATCATTCGGGCTAATACCTGCTGCGGCCATAATAGCCTGTTTATCATCGGAGACAGAGAAACTTGACAGTGCCTGCGTTCCACGTATTCTTACTTCATTAACGGGTTCTCTTACTGTGACTGTTTGTAGAACACTACGACCGACTTCAACTCCGTTTTCTTCTTGAATTTCATAGATAACCGCTCTCAATCCTTTAGCACCTGGGGTTGCTATCAAAATACTGCCAGCTTTTACACCCGGGTCATTTTTTGTGCTAGAGCTGTAAGGAAGCTCTTCATTGACCGCTACTGTCTTACGATTTGGGAAATTTACCGACACTAGCATATCGGCTTGAATTGGCGTGTCTAGTGAGGTAGGCTGTACATTCTCTCCCTCCGACAGCACAACACCTCGCTGGCTTAATAGCTCACCAACTGTCCCGGCGGTCGTTCTAAAAACACTTAACACCCCGTAAGTAATTAGCTGTACTGGCACTGAACGCTTAACCACGTACCTGTCGGATATTCCACTTTCCAGTAATGTGTCGTCTCTACTAGTGTCAAGATTATCTTCAGGATAAAGATCTAGCCCGGCTTCGGCCGCCACGAGGCGCGGAGCCCTTTGGGCTGTCAAAACAACAATTGTTCTACTTCCATCAATAATTTGAATCGGCCGAGCCCGATATATATTAACCTGTGTATTATCTTGAATTATAGGCGTTTGCACAGCCGGCTCAACCAAATCTTCTTCGTTTAGCGTGATTTTTAAGCGCTCAAGCAAATCTCCTACATTTGTTGCGCGAGTAGAGTAAGTCTGTTGCTTGCCGTCAACAAATACACTTACAATTCTTTTATCTGTAGCGCCACGAGTAGACGAACCAAGAGATATAAACAGTCCCATGCCCAAGAATAGCATGACGAAAAATACACTTACCGGAAGGACAAATGGATGACGCAAAAAGAACTTCGCCCGTCTGATTGCGCGTATTTTTGTACGATTGTAATGTTTTTTGCTTATTACTACCATATACAGCAACGGCACCGTTATTAATGCCACATTTCATTATATCAGCTCAGAGTCAAGGGGCGACGCTCCTACCCCTGTCAGAGGTTCTAGAGTTTTTTGATGGGAGCAAATGAGGCGTTTAGTTTTTTCATACCGCCTTTTTTGAAGTAAATCGCTAGATTTTCGCCGTCAGTTTCCATAACTGTTCCGGGGCCGAATAAAATATGCTCTACGTTGTCTCCCTGAACAAATTCAGGAACATAGCGTGGCTCGCCGATGTGCTGTGAATCAGCTTGTTTAGAAGCCCAGCCCAGCAAATCACCAGAACTTGACTGAAGTGAAGACGAATAACCAGTAGAGCTTTCCTCAATAAACTCTGATGGGATTTCGGATATAAAGCGTGCCGGTGGATTATGCTGAGAGATACCATACAAAAGCCTACTTGAAGCATGCAACATATAAAGCTCCTCTTTGGCCCGCGTCATACCGACGTAACAAAGCCGACGTTCTTCTTCCATCTCGCTTTGGTCATACAAAGCACGGCTGTGCGGAAATATCGTCTCTTCCATTCCCGCCATAAACACCACCGGAAACTCCAAACCTTTTGCGGCATGCAAAGTCATCAGCACAACTGCATCAGTTCCAAAGTCTGTATTATCTAAATCACTTACTAGAGCCACTTCTTCTAGAAAACCAGCGAGTCCTAGTTCGTTATATTCCTTGGCAACGCTTAAAAGTTCGCGTACGTTTTCCAGGCGGGCTTCACCAGCCGGTGTTCCGTCGTCGATATAGCTCATGTAATCTATTCTCTTAAGCAGAGAATCAACTAACCCCGCGACTGTTGAATCTTCTAAAATGCCTTGAGCAGACCGGACTATGTCATACACCTCTGTTAAACCCTTGATGGCTTTTGAGGCAAGTTGGGGCACCTCGGCTGAGCGCCCTAGGGCCTCCAGCAAGGATAAGTCTTGTGTGTCTTGCCAGGCAAAAAACCTCTGCAAGCTCACACCACCAATTCCGCGCGTAGGAATATTTACAATACGCTCAAAACTTACTCTGTCTGACGGCTGAAAGATGAAGCGCAAATAAGCTAGTATGTCTTTTATCTCTTTACGGTCATAAAACCTCTGCCCGCCTACAATCTTGTAGGGTACACCGTAGTGCAAAAAAGCTTCTTCTATTGCCCGACTCTGGGCATTAGTACGGTATAACACAGCAAAATCTTTTAATGACCTCATCCCGCCGTCTACGCTATTTTTTATACGCCGAACAATTGTTTCAGCTTCAGCGCGTTCAGAACTTACAGAAATAACTTGCACCAATTTACCGTGGTCTTTAGCAGTCCAGAGTTTTTTATCGCTTCGTTGTTTATTCTTAGATATGACGGCGTGTGCGCTATCTAAAATTGGCTTTGTACTGCGGTAGTTTTGCTCCAATTTTATTATCATTGTGTTTGGATAATCACGTTCAAAATTAAGAATATTTCTAAAATCCGCACCCCTCCAGCTGTAAATGGATTGCCAGTCGTCACCAACCACAGCAATATTTTTATTCTCATTCACTATTAACTTGATTAGCTTGTACTGAACGCTGTTTGTGTCCTGATACTCATCAATCAATATGTATCTAAATTGCTGTTGCCATTTTTGCCGAACCTCTTTAACTTCTGAGAAAAGTTGTAGAGTCTTCATAATCAAATCGTCAAAATCTAGAGCACTGGCATCACGCAATATTTTTTGGTATCCAGGATAAATCTTTGCTGCTTCCTTTTGTGCCGGGCTAACTGCAGAACTTCGATATTCCTCCGGGCCGATTGCCTCGTTTTTTGCACTACTGATTAGAGAGACAAGAACTTTTGGAGGAAATGCTTTGTCGTCAATATTCAAATTTTTACTGATTTGTTTAGCGGCTGCCAGCCTGTCTGATTCATCATAAATTACAAAGGTCTGCGGAACACCGATATGTTCACCGTCTTGGCGAAGCAACCTGACGCATACGCCGTGGAAGGTACCCATGAACGGCAAAAATGACCGGTTCTCCGCTCGTTCACCTAAAAGATGAGCCACGCGCTCACGCATTTCTTTGGCTGCTTTGTTCGTGAATGTTACAGCCAAGATTTGCTGAGGCTCGGCAAACCCTTCCTGCAAGATGTGAGCAATGCGGTGAGTTAATGTTTTTGTTTTACCAGAACCAGCCCCAGCCTGAATAAGAAGTGGCCCCTCAGTCTGGAGAACCGCCTTTTTCTGCTCATCATTTAAACCCGTTAAAATATCTTGCACTTACTATATATTGTATCAAGTTTAGCTTGGTTAGCCTGGCATTATAAGATATTGAAAGGTAGTTTTATGCCCAAGTCTAGGACTCCAGCATCAATCAAGGCTACTACAATAATTACCCCAATAATTGCAACTATTACAAAACTAACAAGAAATGTTCTGGCGGATGTATTTTTGGCTTGTTTAATTGGTACAAAATACTTCTTTTCTTCAATCAACTTCTGCAAGTGCTCTTCTTGCTCGAGGGCCTTATCCGCAGCTGCTTTGTCTTCTTCAGCTTTCTTTGCCTCTGGAGTTTTTTTATCATCCTCTTCTTTATTTTCTGCAGCTTTGTCTTTATCTGCTTCCGGTTGAGTTTCTTCTTTTACTTCTTGTTCTTTACCTTTTTCCGGTTCTTGTGGTTGAGTTTCAGTTTCAACAGGTTCAGTTATTTTTGATTTTTCTTCTATATTTTCTGCGTTATCATCGGCCTTTAAGTCGTTATTCGGTGGAGTGATGGTAACTTTTGTGGCTTCAGTTAGCTGAGGTGCTTCTTCCTTCGGGAGCTCAACACTCTTTGTTTGAGCTACCATAGGATCACTTGCCATACTTTTATGACCAATAACCATCGGCTTTGAGCCAATGTCTGGTGTTGACGTACCGGGTTTTGCTACGTCCATTACTTTTTTAGTTTCTTCTGTTGCCATTGTTTACCGTTTCTTTATTTAACTATCTAGTCTGTTGCACTTTATACGCCGTGTCGACAATCTTTGCAAACTTTTGATAGTTCAAGCTTGCTCCGCCAACCAACGCTCCATCACAATCTGGTAAATCCAAATATGAACGAATGTTATGGTCGTCAATACTGCCGCCGTAAAGTATTCGAATATGTCGAGCTGCTCTTTCACCAAATAATTGTTCAACCTGTTTTCGGATATACTTCACTGCTTTTTCAACTTGGTCTGGTTTGGCAAACTCTCCTGTACCGATTGCCCAGACAGGTTCGTAGGCTATTACTGAAGCACTAGCTTCCGAAGCGGTTAAATTCATTAAGCCCGCTGTTAGCTGATTATGAATTATCTGATTTGTTTCACCCGCTAAACGTTCCTGCAAATTCTCTCCTACGCACAAAATAGGCATTATGCCATTGCGCACGGCTGCACTTACTTTTTTTGCGGTGACGGCATCAGGTTCGTTAAAGATATGCCGTCTTTCTGAATGCCCAACCAGTACATAATGGATTAATTCCCTAAGCATGGCCATGGATACTTCACCTGTGTATGCACCAGCATCTTCGTAATAACCGTCTTGAGCGCCGAGCCTAAATTTACGTCTATCTAGCTGTACGCTTAGTGGTTGCAAAACTAAAATGTTAGGAATTAATACAACCTCAACACCCTGGCGTATAGGTATACTTTCTTCAAGTCGGTGCAAGTAATTGCTGGCTTGAGACACGTTTAAGTGCTCTTTCCAGTTTCCAGCAATCATTATCTTTCTATTAATACGCATATGCTTATAATAGCTTCTTTAAGGCTGGTAAACCAGTAGAAAAGGGTTGATTATTGCTTCTATTCATTACTGTTTATCTCCCTCTTTATTCAATAAGACACTTACCCCCGGTAAATCTTTCCCAATCATAAGTTCTAAGCTTGCACCACCTCCTGTTGAGACATGATTAAACATTTCAACCAAATCATGATTCTCAACATACGCTGTTGTATCACCGCCACCCAATAGACTAAACGGTTTATGACCATACTTTCCTACCAGTCCATCAATTACTAATTCAGTTCCATGGGCGAATGGCCCGACGTCACCGTGTAGCGCATCTACTTCAGTGACACCCATTGTTCCGTTCCAAACTACTGTGGCGCAAAGTTGCATTGCACCGGCAATAAAGGCTCCAGAAAAAGGGCCTACATCTAATATCTTTTCATTTTTGGCTACTGTGTGTGCCGACCTTTTTGGACGAGACGGATACGCTTCGATATCGGCTATAACTTGGGCATCCCAGTCAACGATTCTAGTAGTCGTGTTTTTAGCAATGTCGGTTGCTACAACTCCGTCTTGCGGCAGATATAGCACAAAATCTCGCCTTTTAGCTTCAGCTCTGGCTTTATCCATAACATCTTGTGCAATGTCCAGGTCTCCACGGTCAACTAAACTTTCGCCAACCTCCACACCTTGTGCCAGCAAAAATGTATTCGCCATAGCTCCACCAATAACTACTATGTCGGCAAGTTCTATAAATTTTTCAATTACTTCAATTTTGTCAGAGATTTTGGCTCCGCCAATTATTGCCATTATTGGGCGAACTGGGTTTTGCATCACGTCGGTAATTGTGTCTACTTCTTTCTCAAGCAGTAAACCAGCTACCGCTGGGATTATCTTGGCAATCACGTCAGTACTTGCGTGTGCTCTATGAACAACGCCAAAACCATCTTGTACAAACACTTCGGCTCCAGACGCGTCAACAAGTTTCTGAGCAAAACCGGCATCGTTAGCTTCCTCTTCTTTGTAAAAACGTAAGTTCTCTAGAAGTAATATTTCGCCGTGTTTTAAGCTATCGGCAGTTTGACGTACTTCGGCACCTATGCAATCCTTAGCAAAAAGTACTGGCTGACCAATTAGCTTGCTTAACCTTTTGGCAACTGGTTTTAAGGAAAATTGCTTGTCCTCTGGGCCCTTTGGGCGCCCTAAATGTGAGCAAATAACAATTCTGCAACCCATTTCTTGCAAGGCTGTAATAGTCGGCAGGCTCTGCGTAATGCGGTAATCACTTGCCACTTCGCCGTTAGAATTTATAGGCACATTATAATCAGCTCTTAAAAGAACTAATTTACCTTTTAAATCAATGTCATTGATAGTTTTCTTAAGAAACATCCCACCTCTTCGTCAATTCTTAGTTTACAGTAGTGAGTTTTTAGTTACAAGACACGGACTTTTATTGTGTCGGTTGTGCCGACAACGCCTGGATATTGGCCGGAGGCCGTAACAATCACGTCACCTTTTTTCAAAACCCTGTTTTTGAGCAACCAGTTTGAAAGTTTTGTGGCTGCTAATCTACTGTCTGGCCGCACATAGCTTTTTACACTGTATACAATCGCAAGCTGGTTTGCGACCCGCACAACACTAGTGACGGCTATCAGCGGCTCGTCTGTACGCCTAGAAGCTAGCTGAAGTGCAGTTGCTCCAGATTTTGTCTCAGCAACTATCGCTGTTGCATCTAGCTCACTAGCAAGGGAAGTTATGGCACTGCATATTGAAGACTGTTTTGTTAAACCAACATCTAAGTTTTTATATAATGGCATAACAGGAGAATTTTTTTCGGTATACTGAACAACACGCTTCATGATTTTTACAGCCTCAATTGGATATCTTCCGCTGGCAGTTTCTTCGCTAAGCATAACGCAATCTGCACCAATAATAACTGCCGTCGCAACATCAGATACTTCTGCACGAGTCGGTTCTGTTGATTCGGTCATACTTGCAAGCATTTGGGTAGCGATTATTACTGGTTTTGCATATCGTCGGCACAATCCAACAATTTCTCGTTGAGCAACTGGTACTGCTTCTGGCAATGTCTCAACCGCTAAATCTCCTCGCGCAACCATAACTGCATCAGACTCTTTCACGATATTCTCAATGTCTAAGAGTGCTGCAGCGGTTTCTATCTTAGAAATAATTTTTACTTTACTTCCTAGACTATTTAGAAGCTTGCGCAGACGAACAACGTCGCCTGCTGACTGAACAAAACTGAGCGCCACATAATCGATATCTTGTGTTGAACCAAATGCTATATCTTTTTTATCTTTGTCGGTTATTATATCGCCACCAAAATCGGTATCAGGTAAGTTCATACCTTTACGCTTCAAGAGTACCCCGTCGTTATCTAACCGAACATGCACAATACCGTCAATAACACTGGTGACGGTGGTGCGTACTTTGCCGTCGTATATAAAAATTCTCTCGCCACGCTTTACTTTTTTGCTTAGGTCGTACTGCGTAGGTATAATTCCGCTTCTTGAATAATCCGAGTTGTAACCAAGTTGCAAATGTTGACCTTCAACAACTGGAATTACTCCTTCAAAATCTCCCAAACGTATTTTTGGACCTTGCAAATCTTGGACAATGGCTATCGGCTTACCGTATTCTGCTGAGGCTTTACGCACCCATTTAATTTGATCAACCCGCTCTTCTTGAGTTCCATGACTAAAATTTAGCCTAATTCCATTAGCGCCAGCTTTTATCAGCTCAAGTACTGATTCATAGTTATTAGTCGCTGGTCCAAGCGTTGCTAGGATTTTTGTGCGCTTAAAATCTTTAATTGGCACATTGGGTGCCTTATCTGTTGTTTTCATCTTTAGCATATTCTAACAAGCTTATGCCTGTCTAAGCAACGCTCATCTTGAAAAATGCATATTTTATAACTACACATATTATACGCTATAGCGTATAATATGTGTATGAGCATGAAGATGATAATGGTTGCTGTGGTAAGTAAAGACGGGTTTTTGACTACAAGCTCAGACCCAAATCCTGCATCTTGGACATCGCAAGAAGATAAAGATTTCTTCAGCAGTATTCGCGCTAAGCACTCCCTTTTTGTCATGGGAAAAAATACTTATTTGGCAAACATCGTAAAACCCACCCCTGGAACTCTGAAGGTTGTTCTAACAAAAAGGCCCGCTGATTTTGATGATTACGCAGTTCCAGGACAGTTAGAATTCCATAATTTATCAGCTAAACAATTTGTAACAAATTACGAAAATTCATACGATTCGTGTTTGGTCTTGGGCGGGAGCTACGTATATGAAGAATTCTTAAAAACCGGCCTGATAAGCGAGATATATCTCACGATTGAACCAGTAGTCCATAAATCTGGGGTGCCCTTGCTGGCCAGCCGCAAAGTTTTACAAGAAATCCCAGATCTGCCAAAGCCAATTGTAAAAGTATTGAACAAAAGAGGTACTAAGCTTTTACATTACAGCTTAAGCTAAAAGCAAAAAATAGTATTTCGGGAAACCTAGTATCTTATACAGCTTTTTAGGAGTCTTTAAGTAGAGCTCAGCTTGTCTTTGATTACTGAATTAGAGGCAATACAATCCTGTCTATGGCCAGCAAGACTTGAGGCACAGATTGTGAGCTGTCAATGTGATAGTCTGCCATTTCCATAACCGTAAGCGTGGATTGAACAAATGGGTCAGGGTTACGATACTCCAATTCTTCATCTCGTAAAAAATCTTCATACACCGACTTATCTAGTTCAGCCCTTCTCTGTCTAGCACGCTCAAAACGCACATCCGAAGGACAGTGCAATGCGATTATTGTTGAGCCGTACGAACGCAATTTTTCAGCGTGCGCGGGTACACGCATCCCATCGACACACACTAAATCTGAGGGCGTTCCCACAATCTTGTCAGGGATAGCGTACTGTCCAAGTTCTGATAGCAGTCGGGCGTGAGCGAGATTGAAGTCCAGACGTTCTTTTAACTCTATTCCTCGGGGCTTGGCATATTCTCGTATGAGGTCACTTACCAGTATGGATGTAAAACCGTGTGCTGAAACTAAATGATTACAGACCTCGGTTTTACCAGCCCCAGGTTGTCCGGTTATCTGAAGGATTACACGCTTCGGCATAGTAAATATATAATAACATAATTTTACTAAATTAACAATAATTTTGCTTAGGTTGATGAGCAACCCACAATACTAAATCCTGCTGTTACAAAACTG